>JAUIGL010000001.1 GCA_030430165.1 bacterium
CAAGGAGTCCACCGGGTCGGCCGCAGGTATCTTTTTCTGGCGAGACGCTCACGGAACCGAGGTGGATTTCGTCATCGAGCAGGCCGGCCGGGTTCGCCTAATCGAAGCGAAATGGACAGAAGCCGATTCCGGCCGCAGGGCACTCGCCCCCCTATCCCGCGTGCGCGAAGCTCTCGGAAAGCGCGCCGCCAGCGAGCACTGGATCGCCTGCCGAACACCGCACCCCCGGCCGCTCCAGCATGATCCCACCCTCAGACTGATCGACGGATTCGCATTCGAGGACTGGCTGGAGTCGGGCTGTTAGCCCGCTCTTCGGCCATGGCCACGTTTGATTTCGAGTTCCCTGCCGGGTTGGGATTTGCGCGGATTATCGATTTACCGTAACCTCGGAACATGATCGTCAGCTTCGGCAATCGTTTGGCTGAGGATCTCTTTGATGACCGACAGAGCAAAGCCGTTCGAGCATTCCCGCAAAACCTGCGCCGAGCCGCGCGGCGGAAACTCTTGTACCTACACGACGCCGCGGAGCTTGGTGACTTGCGTGTGCCGCCTGGCAACCGACTCGAGGCACTGAAGGGCAAGTTGAAGGGGGCTTACTCGATTCGAATCAACGACCAATGGCGAGTCGTTTTTCACTGGCGCGATGGCAATGCGGCTGAGGTCCATGTGATCGATTACCACTGAGGTAGGGAGAACAGGAGCAACGGAGATGAAGCAGCCACGCAACCCCTTCCATCCTGGGGAAATCCTGAAGGAGGAGTTCCTCGATCCTGCCGGGATGACGCAGGCCGCGCTCGCCGAGAAGCTCGGCTGGACGAGGACGCGGCTGAACGAGCTGATCCGCGGCAAGCGTGGAGTCACGGCCGATGCTGCATTGGACCTGGCGGACGCCTTGGGTACATCTGCAAAGCTTTGGATGAATCTCCAAGCAACGTGGGATCTGAACGCAGCCGAGCAACGACGCGGGCGCGCCGCCTGATGACCTGGCCCCCGCTGGTCACTTTGCGGGGCATACTGATGGTAGTGGGGGACGTAAGGACGCGACTTGGGCGAGTTGAGTCGGTACTACGCGCGTCGAGTGTATGGGGAGGGGACGCACTCGGCGAGTATGCGCCCTATCGCCGGTTCGCGACCGCAATCGGATCCGTGTCCCCCGTGTTCACCCGTGTCTTCTATTCCCCGCCGACTGCAGCAAAGAAATCCCAGATGTGATCGGTGGCGCTGAAGTCTCCGTTCGGATCGGTAGCGCCTCCCGGCCAGACGTGGCCGAGGCCGCCGACGGCGCAGAAGCCGGTGTGAACCGAGTCGTCGCAGGTCGTCGTCGAGCGGCACTCGGCGTTGTCGGCGACTTGCTCGACGACGAGGTCGTCGGCGCAGCCGTTCCACTCCAGTGACAGGGGAAAGGCGACTTCCTCGCCGGCGCGGAACGGAACCACCGGGTCTTCGAGGTTGTTGATCGTCTCGACCGGCCGCGGCTGCGACGGTTCGCAGGGGAACTGGGCAATGGTGCCGCCGACCGGGGCGAAGCCGGCGAACAAATCGCTGGCGTCGCAGGTCAGCTTGAACGCCATCGCCGCGCCGTTGGAAAAGCCGGTGACGAAGATTCGTTCCGGGTCGATACAGTACTCCGCCTCGACGGCCGCGACCATGTCGCGCGCGAAGGTGACGTCGTCGATGCCGAGGCGCATCGCCGGATCGCAACAAAGTCCGGCGTTCCACGAACGCTCGATGCCGTCGCCGGCGACGGTGATGAACCCCTCTTGCGCGGCCTTCTCGGGAAAACCGGTGACGGTTTGGATCGCGTTGCCGTCGGCGAGGACGCCGTGGAATACCAGCACCAGCGGGACCGGACCGCCGTTCAGCGCCGACTCCGGCGCGCTCAGCAGGAAGGTGCGTTCGAGCCCGCCCGACTCGATCGAGATGCTGCGCTCGCCCGCGGCGCCGTTCTTTCCGGCGCATAGGGAAGGGGAGGCGTCGTCGTCGCTGCCGCAGGCGGCGAAACAGAGTGCGAGGGGGATGGCGATGGCAGAGAATTTTCTCATTGCGGGTCCTCTTCAGGGGTGCAGTCCAGGGGAGTGGCGCGCGGCGGCTGGTAGATCTGCGCGCGCAGGGAGGCGGCTGTCTGGTCGCGCAACGCTTCGACGATGTCGATCGTCGCCAGGGTCAGGGGAACCAGGCTGGGTTGGTGGATCTTGTCGAGGGTGTCCTGCTCGTCGAAGAGGTACATCGGCGCGGTCAGGAAACTGACGATCGGCGACAGCGGGTGGAAGAACGCCGCGTCGGTCGGTGGATTTGAGCTGCCCGGGGGGAAGCCCTCGGGCGGCATGATGAACGAGCGAATCAAGTCGCGGCGGCAGATTGTGTCGGCGACCGCCTGCTCGAGGTCGGGGATGAAGCTGGTGAACCACCAGCGCACTTCCGGCGCGTCGGTCGGCACCAGCTCTCCGTCGACGCCGCGCGCCTCGCGGGCGGCGTGCTCGAGATGGATCTCGACGACCACGTCCTCGGCGATCAGGTCGCGGTTGTTGGCGACGAAGCTGCGCAAGCCGGCGCCGCCGGCCATGTGTCCGCCGTTGAGCAGAAACATCAGGTTGTGCGGCCGCTGCTCGCGCGGCACGCTCGCCCAGTACTGCGCTTGCGCGAGAACCAGCGCGATCCCGGAAGCATCCTCGACCGCCGACGCCCACGGGCCGTCGTGGTGCGAGCCGATGATGACCCAATCGTCGCCGGCGCCGGGCAGCACCCCGGTGACGTTGTACGAGCGCACCGTTTCGAGCTCGCGGCGCAAGACGATGCGGCCGCGCGTCGGTCCCTGTTCGATGATCTGGAGCAGACGGTCGCCGTTGCTGGAGCTCAGCCACAGCCCGGGGATCGGCCGCTCTTCTGCGTCGTACGGCACGTAGTACCGGTCGGTGTCCCAGGGGAAGCCGCGCAGGATGCCGATGAAACCGATCGCCCCAGCCTCGACGTAGGGTTCCATCGGTTGGTTGAAGCTGGCGCTGAACGGCAGCGTCTGGACGTGTGTCTGCAGCTCGCCGCTCGGGTCGTACTCCCAGGTGGCGAAGGCGCGAGTGGCGAGCTGGGGCAGGTCGATGATCTGGTTCTCGACGACGGCGATGGCTCCGTCGAGCTCGGTCGTTTCATCTTCCGTCGCCAGGACGAGCTCGCCGTCGAGCGCTTCGACATCGGCCGAGAACGGCATCGCGTACGACGGAATCGTCACCACGTCGGCGGGCGTGTCGGGGTGCCAGACCTCGAGCGACCACGACAACGGCTGCCAGCGCTCGACGTCGATGGGATGCAAGGTGACCTGCTCGAGACCCATGGCGACGAAGTGGTCGCGCGTCCACTCGATCGCCCAGTCGTCGGCCGGATACCCCGGGCGGCGAACCCCTTGCTCGAAGACCTCCTCGATCCAGCCGTAGATCGTCTCGGTGGTCGGCACGATCGCCCGAGGAGCGCCGCCCTGATCGTCGTCCGAGCAGCCCGCGGCGAGGATCGCCCAGCAGGCGAGCAGCAGGGCCCGATAGCATATCGACCGCCTCATCTCTCGACGAAGCCTGAGCACCGATCGAACGCCGGCGTTACCCGCCCTCATGCGTAGAGGGCTTCGATCTCCGAGGCGTACTTCGTGGCGATCGGTTTTCGCTTCAGCTTCGAGGTCGGAGTCAGCTCGTCGCCGCCGGGTTCCCACTCGGTCGGAAGGATCGTGTGCCGCTTGATCTGTTCGACCCGCGCCATGCGCTGGTTGGCTGCGTCGATTGCCTCGGCGACTGCTGCGGCGACCGACGAGTCGCCCGCCAGGGCCGCGGTCGATGCGTCCTTCAGGCCGTGTTCCGCCGCATAGGCGCGCGCGGCGTCCGGATCGAGCACCACCAGGGCGACGTTGTAGGGGCGGTTGTCGCCGATCGCGATCGCCTGGCCGATCAGCGGACTGGCCGCCTTGATCTTTTGCTCGATGTTGGCGGGCGACATGTTCTTGCCGGCGGCGTTGATGATCAGCTCCTTCTTGCGATCGACGATCTTGACGTATCCCTCGGCGTCGATCTCGGCGATGTCACCGGTGTGCAGCCAGCCGTCGGCGTCGATCGTCTCGGCGGTCTTGTCGGGCTGGTTGCGGTAACCGCGCATGACGATCGGCCCGCGGCAGAGGAGCTCGCCGTCGTCGGCCAGCGAGACCTCGACCCCGCGGATGGGGATGCCGACGGTGCCGACCTTGATCTTGTCGCGCGGGTTCATGGTCGCCACGGCGGAGAGCTCCGACATGCCCCACACTTCCTGAATCGGCAGCCCGAGTTGCATGAAGAACTCGAGGGTCTCGGCGGCGACCGGCGCCGCGCCGCAGGCAGAGGCATGGACCTCGTCGAGGCCGAGGTGACCGAGCAGGGCGCGGCGTTTGTCGTCTGGGACCGCGGCGGGGTCGGTGACGCCGGCCGCCTGCAGGCCGGCCATCAGCTTCTCCCAGACGCGCGGCACGCCGCTGAAGATCGTAGGGCGCGCGTCGGCAAGCGCCGCGGCCAGTTGTTTCATGTCGGCCAGCGACGTCACCTGAATGCCGTTTACGATCGCGCTGTAGTGGGACAGGGCGCGGTCGGCGATGTGCGCCGACGGCAGGAACGAGAGCACGCGGTCTTCCGGGCCGGCGGGAAAGAACTCGCTCAGGGCGCTCATCTCGGCCAGCAGGTTGTCGTGGGTGAGCTCGACCCCCTTGGGCGGACCGGTGGTGCCGGAGGTGTAGATCAGGGTGGCGACATCGGAGCCTTCGACTGCGCGCCAACTCTTCTCGAATTCGAAGCCGGTGGCGGGGGATGACTCGAGCTGGTCGAGTGTCGTCGTTCCCTGCGGTGCGGCGTCGACACAGACGATGTGCTCGATCTCGGTATTGCCGCGCACTTCCGCGATGCGCGGGACGAACTGCTCTTCGCAGAACACGACCCGGTTGGCGGCGTTGCCGAACAGATACTCGATCTGCTCCGGGGCCGAGGTGTTGTAGATCGAGAACGGAGTCGCGCCGAGGTGTAGCGCCGCGCTGTCGATGAGATGGAACTCGGGGCGATTGGTCATCATCATCGCCACCGTGTCGCCGCGACCGATACCGAGGGCCGCCAGCCCAGCGGCGATGCGCTCGACCCTGCGCCCGTATTCGTTCCAGGTGATCCCGCTGTCGGACCCGGAGTTGCGCAACGCGATGCGGTCGCCGCAGCGCGATACCGTGTTCTGAAATGCCTCGCACAGGTTCGCCGCGTCGAGGTTCTCTCCGGCTTGATCGGTCATGGTTTGCTTCCCCCTATCTTGCGGCAGTCGATTTCTTCGAATCGGTGTCGCCGTCGCTTTTCGATACCGAGACCGATACCGATAGCGATGCCGACCGCGATTGGCCGGGCTTCCGATATTCGAGAACGGACTCGAGCCAGCCGCCTCAGCCTCTCTCAGTGGAGTCGCGATATCGAACCCTGCGGCGCCGCTCAAGGCCGATGGCCTCGCGGCGTGCCGCCGGTCAGCGGCCGAGGATGGCGCCGACCAGGCGCAGTGACGGTATCTGGTCGCAGACCAGCTTCAGCGCCGCGGTCGTCGGCACCGCGATGATCGCGCCGGGAATGCCCCACAGCCAGGACCAGATCATCAGGCTGACGAATACCGCGACCGGGCTCAGGGCGAGTCTCTGACCGAGAATCGCAGGGGTGACGAGCAGGCCCTCGGTCGCCGACAACGCGCCGAATAGCAGCGGCGCGGCGAAGGCTTGCGACACGTGGTCGAAATGGAACACGCCGACTGCGAACAGGATGCCGCAATTGACCACGCCGCCGACGAAGGGAATGAAGTTGAGCAGGGCCGCCGAAGCGCCCCACAGCGCGGCGTTGGGGAGGCCGAGAACCAGCAAGACTACCCAGGTGAGCAAGCCGAGCGTGGTGTTGATGATCGAAATCGTCAGCAGGTAGCGCGAGATCTCGGATTCCGTACGGCGAATGATCCGCGACGCCGCGCGCTTGTCGGCTAGCCTCGGGCTGGTTCGGATCAGCTTGCCGATGAACGCGTCCCCGGAGGCGAGCAGGAAGTAGAGGAGAACGACGACGGTCACCACCAGGGTGACGATGGTGCGCGTCTGTGTCAGCAGGCTTTCCGCCAAGCTGACGTTCTTGACCTGGACCTTCTGGGCCGACGACGGCATTTCGGTCATCTGCTCGACCTGGTCTGTGGCGGCGACGACTTCTTCGAGCGGCTGGCGCACCGGGCGCAGCTTGCGCTCCATTTGCCGCACGCTCTGCGGCAGGCGCTCCGCCCACTCGGCGGCCGGTTCCGCCAGATAGCTCACCACGCCCACCAGTGCCCCAATTGTACAAATCACAACGAAGGCGGCGGCGATCGCCCGCGGCAAGCGAAGTCGCTCGAGCAGGCGAACCGCCGGCGTCAGCAGAAAGTTGGCGAGAAGCGCAACGAGAATGGGGAACACCAGGCTGCGCGCGACGTGCAGGGTGTGGAAGAGGGCCAGCGTGAACAGGCCGGTCAGCGCCACCGACCGGACGTCGAGCGGCCGGGCGCTGCGTTCGCCCTCAGGTTCGCTGGTAGTCTCCGATTTCGTTTCCATTTGCTCGGCCTTCCTCAATACCCGGTCCGGTTCAGGAAATCTCGTGCCACGGTGAGGTTTGCCGGCGGCCAGACGCGGGCCGGGGCGATCCTTGTAGAATTTTCAAGGGACGGCGCGGTCGAATTGCTCAGGGGAGGCTGTGCCTCGCTGCCGGCGGTTGGTCCGCCTCTTGCTCTCTTGTGTTCTGCCCGGCGCAACCCGCCGGCCGTGATGACGAGGAACCGCACATTGAGCCGAGATGAGCGAACGCCCAGCCGAACCAACGCCGACCCCCGTGACCGCCCTGAGCCGCGTCGTCGAGTCCGGACACCGTTCCGTGCTCGCCCGTATCGAGTTGGTGCGGGCCGAGCTGCGCCAGAGCGCGATTCGACTGCGTCGCGAGGTCGTTTCGTTGGGAGTGGCGGCGATTCTGGCGGCGACGGCTTGGCTGCTGTTCGTCGCCGCCCTGGTCGCCTTTGCGGCGCCTGTCATCGGTCTGGCTCCGGCGCTTCTCGCGGTGGCTGCGACCAGCGGCGCGGCGGCGTTGGCGGCCCTGTCGCGGAGCGGTGGCGACGATGGCGGCGAGTGAGAATGGAGATGGCAGACCGCGGCGTGTCGCCGCGGCCGAGCGCGCGGTCGCAGAGAGCGACGCCGAGCTGGCTCGAGCGGTCGAAGCGCTGGCTCGCTCGCTGCGCGAACCCTTCGCGATCGCCGACCGGATTCGGCGCCGCCCGCTCGTTTGGATGGTGGGGGCGGCGGTGGTCGGTTTCGCTGTCGCGCGGGTGACCCGTGACAGCTCGCGATCGGGCTGATCTGGAGGATTGGATGACGGATACGAGTCGCAAGTCTGAAGAGACGAGCCAGGAGGAGCTGCTCGAGTTTCTCCGGACGGAGATCGGCCGCGCGGAGCGGCGCCTGGACAGGATCACCAAGACGCGTCCGCTGCTCGCCTGCGGCGTAGCGCTCGCGCTCGGCTATCTGGCCGGCCGGGTGGTTTCGCGAACCTGACCAAAGAGGGGTGTATCGATGACCGAGGAGGTTTCTTTGCAGAGAGATGCGGCCGAGATCGCAGCCGACGCGCGGCGCCTGGTGCGCGATGCCGCGTCTCTGGTGGACGACGCCAGTCGCGCCGGGCGCGATTTGAAGCGGCTGATCGCGGACAACCCCTACACCGCGCTGTCGATCGCACTGGGCACGGGTTTCGTGCTCGGTGGCGGGTTGGCGCCGGCGGTGTTGCGAACTGGCACCAGCGTCGCCGGTCGCACCGTTTTACTGCTCTTGGCGCGTCAGCTCACCGAGCACTTTGGCAGCGAGCTTGCCAAGGCCGTGATGCCGAACGAGCAGCACCCACACCAGACGCGCCCCACTGACAATTTCGATACGGAGGTCAATCAATGAACGTCAATGCCGAGGAGATCCTGCGCAAATTTCTCGACGAAAGAAGCTCGTCGAGGACCGACCGGGTGGGCGACAGCCTGCCGCTGATCAGTGCATTCGGTGTCGGCCTGCTGGTCGGGGCCGGAGTCGCCCTCTTGTTTGCACCGGAGTCCGGCAAAGAGCTGCGCGACGATCTGGCGGACCGTGTCGAAGGTCTCAAGGAGCAGGCGTCGCAAGCGATCACTGCGGTCGAGGACCGTGCGAAGTCGCCCTCCTGAGGTGCTGAAGATCGGTCCGATCCGGTCGATCTGCGCGGCTTTGTGCCTCGCGGCGTGTTGTGCCCTGGCGGCCTCGGCTGCGACGGACGGCGAGATCAAACGCAAGCTCGAAGCCGCGTTCGACAACTTGGAGGAGTACGCCGGCGTCGAAGCGCGGGTCGAATCGGGTGCGGTGCGCCTGCGCGGTCGCGTGCTGAGCGAGAGCGCGCGATCGGAGGTGGTCGAGTTGGCGCGCGGGATCGAGGGCGTGACCGTGGTCGACGACGAGATCGAAGTCGAGCGCGATGTCGCGGCGCGGCTGGCTCCGGTGGTTTCCAGGCTGCGAGCGTACGTCGACGACTTCGTGTCGTCGTTGCCGCTGTTCGGCATCGCGATGGCGATCGTGGCTCTGTTCTGGGGGGTGTCCCGTCTCGCCGCGCGGCCGCAACGGCTGTACACACGGGTGGCGGGAAATCCTCTCCTCGGCGAGCTGCTCGAGCGCCTGGTGCGCCTGTCGGTACTGGTCGTCGGCCTGCTCCTGGCGCTGGAAGTGCTCGATGCGACCGCGCTCGTCGGCGCCGTCCTCGGGACTGCCGGTGTGGCCGGTCTCGCCATCGGTTTCGCGTTTCGCGACATCATCGAGAACTACGTCGCCGGTATTCTGTTGAGCGTGCGTCAGCCCTTTGCGCCGCTCGATTTCGTTCGCATCGGCTCCAACGAAGGCAAGGTCGTGCGCCTGACGTCGCGAGCTACGGTGCTGATGACCGCCGAAGGGAACCACCTGCGTATTCCCAACGCGACCGTGTTCAAGGAGACGATCCTCAACTACACCCGCAACCCGGAGCGCCGGTTCGATTTCGGCGTTGGCGTGGGAATGCAGGAGAACCTGGTCGAAGTGCGCCGTCTCGGTGTCGGCATTCTGCAGGATATGCAGGGCGTACTGGCTGAGCCCGAGCCTTTCTCGACGATCGAGCCGCTCGGCGATTTCAGCGTCACCATCCGCTTCTACGCCTGGGTCGACCAATCGAGCCACGACTTCTTCCGGGTGAAGAGCGAAGCGATCCGCTTGGTAAAGCGGGCTTTCGATGCTGCGAGCATCGACATGCCCGAGCCGATTCAAAGGTTGCGCATCGAGAGCGGTGCGGACACCCCGGTGCCGCAGCGTGCCTCCGGCGAGGAGTCGAGCGTTGCCCACGACATCGGCAAGGTCGACGACCTCGATCGCAGAATCGCCGCCGAGAGAGCGACCTCTCCCGACGGCGATTTGCTGGACGAAGACGCCGAGCTCGAGTGAGCGGGAGTCTTCGCCGAAAGAACTGCATCGCTCAGAGGCGCCGAGGACTTCAAAGCCTCTCTGCTCTGCGCCTCGGCGGCTCTGCGCTAGTGTCACTGCTGAAGGCTAAGGCATTCGCCCCTTAGAGGTTCTGCGCACCCCCGATACGACCACGCCCGCGACCAGCAGAACCAAGAAGACTGCGAGCAGCAGATACGCGATATCGGCGGAGAGAGCGGCAACGCCGCCGAAGCCGAAGAATGCGGCGACTAGCGCGACTAAGAAGAATGTAATGGCCCATCCCAACATTGGATTTACCTCCTTTTCCCCCATGAGACAGCCAGGACTGTGCCATGACCTGCCGATGCCAGAATCATGCGCCCGTGACGGCAGCTCCGATCCGTCCTTACAAACGGGCGAACGCCGCCCCGGAGCAGGTATCGTCCGGCCTGTCTTGGATTCCGCAGGCACCATGCTCGAGATTTCCGCGGCCAGGCAACTTCTACAAAAGTCGAAGCGCGGCAGTTCTTACAGCGCAGGCCGGGGGATCCAGGCGGACTTGGCCCGAAGCTTGCGTTCTTCTCGGGCCAACGCCCCTGGCGCCATGCTGGTCGCCACACCGAGGGGCAAACGACGAAGGAGGAATTCGAACATGATGGATCGATGTAGATTCGCGGCGGTGTGCGCCGCTCTGATGATGACCTTTGCTGCCGCGCCGTCGGTGCTCGCCGAAGACGGTGCGATGGACAAGGCCGCGGAGAAAATGGATGACGCCGCTGACGCGGTCGCCGATGGCGTCGACGATATGACCGACAAGGTCGACGGCGACAGCGCGCTCGAGGAGACGGCGGAAGAGACGAACGAAGCGGTGGACGACCTTGGCGACGAGATCGAGGAAGCCGGGGAGGAGATGACGGACTGACTCCGTCGACCGGATCGCACTCTATTCCCCGTACAAAATCAACGAGCGTGACGCTCGGAGGAGGTAGCCACATGTCCCGAACAGCTGGAGCACTGGTGTATGTCGCGATGGCGGGCTTGCTCGTCGTCGGAGCGTGCCGGGTCGAGAAGACCGAAGAAGGAGAAATGCCCGACGTCGACGTAGCGGTCGAGGAGGGCAAGCTCCCCGTGTACGAAGTCGAGCAGAAGAAGGAGGCCAAGCTTCCGGAGGTCGATATCGACGTCAAGGCTGGGCAGATGCCGGATTACGACGTCGAGAAGAAGGCGGACGGCAAGCTGCCGGAGGTCGACGTCGAGGTCAAGGCCGGAAAGCTTCCGTCGTACGACGTGGACGTCCCCGACGTCGACGTGGACGTCGACACCAAAAAAGTCGAAATCCCGGTGCCCGACGTGGATGTCGACATCAAGGTTCCCGGAGAACCCGGGTACGACGAGGAGCCAGGCAAGGATCGCGCGGGGTGAGTGAAGCTCGCGCCCAACTGGCCGCGAAGCATGCGCAATCGTTCTCTCCCGCTCCGCGATCTGAAAGGAGTCTGTCGCAATGAAATTCGAGCTCAAACCTCTGCCATATGGGTACGCTGCGCTGAGCCCGCACATTGGCGAGCGCACGTTGAAGATTCACCACCAGAAGCACCACGGCGGTTACGTGAACAAGCTCAACGACGTCGTCGCCGACAAGGCCGACGTCGAAGATGGCCTGGTCGGACTGATCCGATCGACCGAGGGCAAAGTGTTCAACTACGCCGCGCAGATCTGGAACCACGACTTCTACTGGGGCAGCTTGCGTCCCGACGGCGGCGGCAAGCCGACCGGGCCGTTGCTCGACGCGATTCAGACCAGCTTCGGCGACTTCGCCGCGTGCCGGCAGCAACTCGCGGAGGCGGCGAAAGGGGAGTTCGGCTCCGGGTGGGCATGGCTGGTGGTCGCCCCCGACGGCTCGGTGCGCGCCATGTCGAGCTCGGACGCGGAGAATCCGCTGACCACCGATCACGTGCCGCTGCTGACGATCGACGTCTGGGAGCACGCCTACTACCTCGACTACCAGAACGAGCGCGACCGCTACGTCGCGGCGATTCTCGACGGGCTGATCAACTGGCAGTTCGCCGAGCGCAACTTCGACCAGGTCGCCGAGACGCGCGGCCTCGGAGCCAAGCATCGCGCAGCCGCCGGCTAGCCGGGGTCACACGAGGAAGCGAACCCAGTCGGCGAGTTTCTCCGCGCAACGCTCGGTCCACGGGCGTTGCGCGTGTGCGGCGCCGTCGACCAGACGGCTGCGGTCTCGGTCGTGGTCGAAGTCTGCATTCAGAGAAGCGGCCAACGCCGCGTCGATGACCGTCGCCACCACCTCGTCATCCTGTCGCATCGATCTCTGGTTGAAATTGGCCGAACCGATGATGCTGCAGACGTCGTCGACGATGGCGACCTTCAGGTGCATCATCGTCGGCTGAAACCGGTGGATGCGAACCCCGGCGGCGAGAAGCGCTGAATAGCGGGACTGGCCGGCCAGCTGGGAAATCCTCGAGTCCGTGTGCGGACCCGGCACGAGGATCTCGACGTCGACTCCGCGCCGCGCCGCCCGGGTGAGCAACTCGATCATCGCGTCGTCGGGGACGAAGTAGGCGCTGGCGATGCGCAGCCGCGAGCGTGCCGATTCGATTGCCGCTTGCATCAGGCGCGAGCAGTCGTTGCGCCCCGGCCTGCCGGCGGCGCGCACCACCTGCACGATGGCATCGCCCGTTTCGGGGTGTTGGCGGGGCGCAGGCAACTCGCCGGCGGCGCGGCCGGTCGTCTCGATCCAGTTGTCGAGGAAAGCTGCCTCGAGTCCGGCGATCGCCGGGCCGGTGAGGGCGAAGTGCGAGTCGCGCCACTGGCTCGGGTCGGCAGCGTCCCCCTCCCACTCGGCGGCGATGCCGACGCCGCCGGTGAAGGCGATCTTGCGGTCGCAGATCAGGATCTTGCGATGGGTGCGGTGGACGTAGCGCCACGGGCGCAGGCGACGAATCGGCCGGTACCATTGGACACGGCACCCCGACTGCTCGAGTGCTTCCAGGTCGGCAGCGGCGATCGATGCGGCGCCGAACGAGTCGAGCACGATCCGCACGTCGACGCCCGCCGCGGCCCGCTCGGCCAGGGCTCGCGCCAGCCGATTCGCCCAATCGCCGGGCCAATAAACGAAGGTGACGAAGTCGATCGTCTCACGGCTTGCCGCGATCGCTTGCTCCAGCGCGGGAAAGATCTGAGCTCCGTTGACCAGCTTGCGAACCGCGTTGCCCTCGAGGAACGGAATGCCGATCGCTTGGGCGAAGCAGTCGCGCAATCGCTCGGCGTCCTGCTGCATGCGCTACGCCTAGCACGAAGTACGCGGCTCGGAACCCGCGGCGCGAGTTGGAGCTCGGCGGAATCGCCTTTCCTTTGCTTCGCCGTCACATTTCGCCGGCAACGGCGCGCACGTGGTTGGTCCCTTCGACTCCGCCGTCGCCGACGCTGCCGTCGTCGAAGTTGACGTTCCAGGCGCTGGTCCCGTCTTTCGACAGCGCGCTTGCCGACCAGTAGTTGGATGAACGCGTGCGACTGCACGTGGGGTTGGTGACGTCGCTGCATGCCGACCGGTGGAAGATCGGCGCGATCGCCGGATCGAAGCTGCTCAGGTCGCGGAGAGTTTCGAGCTCGGCGATGGTCGGCACCCGCCAGTCCGTGCGCCCGGCAAACTCATCGGCGTTCAGGCCCTCGACCCAAGCGAAGACGGTGAGCCCGGTGCCCTGGTCGTCATCGGCGTCGCAGGACTCGCCGGTCGGGCACTGGGCAGCGGTTTCGCACTGCGCTACGCCGTTCGAGCAGGTGCCGGCCCAGGGGTAGGTGTTGGTGACGTCGTGGGGGCCGGCGCAAGTTGCGCACTTCTTCTCCCAGACGAGTCCAGTCGCGTGATCGCTGATCGAGCCGTCGAGATTGTCGGTGAACCGCTCCATCGAGCAGCCCGAAGCGTCGAAGCTGCATCCGGAATCGCAAGCGAGCTCTCCGAAAGGGGCTCCAGCGACTTCGGCGCAGCTGAGGTTGTTCAAGTCGTTTCCGTCGCACTGCTCCAATCCGTCGCTGATGCCGTCGCCGCAGCGGGGTAGCGGTGTCTCGGTCGGAGTCGCGGTCGCGGTGAAGGTGCTCGTCGGCGTGTTCGTCGCGGTCGGCGTCGCAGTGGCGGTCGGAGTACTGGTCGGAGTACTGGTGGGGGTGGGAGTGTCGGGCGGTGGACAGCCGTCGAGAGCGCTGCGCACCGCGGTGATGAGCTCGCTGATCGATACTGCGTTGTCGCCATCGAAGTCGCCCGGACACACTGCGAGTGCTGTTTGAGCTGCCAGCAGAACCAGACCGGCCATGCCGGCGAAACTTGCGCTGTGATTGATCATCGATGGTCTCCTCGGGGTGTTCTCGTTTGCTGGGGCGAGAGCTCGGTCGGCAGCCAGTAGGGCACCGAGCGGCGGTATTCACGGAACGTGTCGCCGTAGATGCGGAGATAGCGCTGCTCTTTCAGCAGTGGGCCGAACAGACAGTAGAGGGTCCACGTGAGGGCGATCAGCAGGTGGTCGGATGTCCACACCGGGCCGGTCCACAGGGTCAGGGCAAACGCCAGGTAGATGGGCTGACGAACGTAGCGGAACGATCCTTTTGGGCGGAACGGGATGCGAGGTGGCTCCAGGTTGCGCGCTACTGCGGCCCAACCGTGGAAGCCGGTTTGTACCGCCAGGCCCGAGTCCCACATCGCCTTCAGGAGAAACAACCACGACGCCGCGAAAGCGAGAGACCAGACCGCGAGGAGTGCGCCGCGCGGGTACCACCAGATCGTCCCGATCGGGTTCCAGAAGGCGAACACCAACAGGATCTGGATCGATGCGACGGTTGCGAAGGTGGTGGTTGCGAGCGGGCGGCTCAGTTGCGCCGGGGCCAGTCGGTCGAGCCACTTCGCGCCGGTGCGGCCCAGTAGAAAGGAGTGCAGCGCGGGAAACTGCGCCAATAGAAGCAGATTGACGGCGATTGCCGGCCAACCGTCGAGCTGGCCGAGTCCGCTGGCCATCCCGCAATACAGACCGATCATCATTGAGGCGATCGCGACTGCGAAGATCGAATGGCAGACGAGGCCGTAGGCGGCCGCCAGCAGCCGGTGCGCTTGCGGATACCCGGCGGTGCGTTCGCCCATGGCAGGTGTGCGTGTGTTCATCCCGATGTCTCCTCCTCGACCGTTTCGGCGGAGCGATCTGCATGTGCCGGCGGGCCGATGCTTCCGCTGACCCGAATGTCGACGTGTACGCCGTCGGCGACCTCGACGAAGAGAATCGACGGCGGCTCGAGTCCGAACTGGTGGAGGGAGATCTCGAAGCTCAGCTCGAACGTCGCCTTCCCGTCCGCGCTCTCCCGCCAGTTGCTTGCGGGGACCTGGAGTCGGCGAGTCACGTCGCGAATCGTCAGCTCGATCTCCAGCGGCGTCGGCTCCGCGGCGCGCAGCGTCTCGACTCGAACGCCGTGGAGACTTCCGCCGATCGTAGGGTAGTGCTCCGCGTCCAACATCTTGCGCATGTTGCTGTCGCGGAGCGCGTTTCCCGTGTCGAGCAGATCGACCGGTACGGCTATGCTGGCATTCCAACCGCCGTCGGGTTCTTGCTTGGCCACATAGTCGACCGGAGGAGCGACGCCGTCGAAATCATGCAGCGTGGAGCTTGCGGCGAAGCGAACCTGAATGGTGCCGTGCAACTCCGCCGCCCCGGCCGGTGCGCCAGCGATGGCGACGGTCAACATGAGGACGATCCACTTCATCGTGCAGGCCCCCGCGCGCTGGAATGATGCAGCGGCTTGCCGGCCGCGCTCCGACCGCCGCCGGCTGGCGCATTGCGTGTCGCCGGCCACGAGGGGGTGCCGATGTGTGCTGCGGTGCCGTTGCTGTGGATCGCCAGGAACATTTCGAAGAGGCGTGGTCGTAGCGCGAGCTGTCGGATCGCCCAGCGGCGCAGTGTCGGGCGGGCAGAGATCGACAACATCGCCTTGGTAAGAAGCACGTGGATGCGTGCAGCGCGGCGGTAGGCGCGGTCGTAGGCGGCGAGAGACTCGCCCACCGTGAAGGTGCGTACGAGCTCCCGGGCCGATTCGAACCCGAGCGAGAGGCCTTCGCCGGTCAGCGGGTCGACGTAGCCAGCGGCGTCTCCGACCAGCGCGACCCGCGCCGCGTAGCGGCGGACGGTCCGCTGGTCGAACGGGCCGGCGCCGCGTTCGCGGTCCCGCGGCGTCGCTCCGGCAAGCCGCTCGTCGAGCAAGGGAAACCGCTTGCGCAGGTCGGCGAAGCGCAGGCCGTGTCCGCTCGCCAGGAATGCGACGCCGACGCTGCGCGGTCCGACAGGGGTGACGTAGGCTTCGCATCCGTCGGACCAGTGCACCTCGACGAATGGCGTCCAGGGCTCGATGTCGAAGTGTTGGCGAACACCGAATCGACGCCTGCGGCTGGCGGGCCGCTCCAATCTGGCCAGCTTGCGAATCCGGCTGTGCAGGCCGTCTGCTCCGACCAGCAATCGTGCGTTCAATGAGCCGCGATCGGTCTCGACGCGGATACCGTCGCGGCCCGACGTCCAATTGCGCACTGCTGCGCCGAGCTCGACGGTACCGCCGACCGCCTCGGCGCGCGCCGCCAGGGCGCGCCACAGCGTTGTCCGGGGGATTCCCGCTCCGGGGCCGGAGTGAAAGCGCGCCTCGGCGACGCTAGCGCCGTCGATGAAGCGGATCCCTGGAAACGCGGCGAAAGACAGAGGTGGCAGGCTGACGCCCATGGCGTCGAGAGCTGCTCGACCGCGTGGCATGATTCCTTCTCCGCAAGCCTTCGCCTCGGGCGAGCTGCGGCGATCGAGCACCACCGCCGATAGCCCGCGCGAGCAGGCGTGGATCGCGGTTGCCAACCCGATTGGCCCGGCTCCGGCGATGACGAGATCGCAATCCATCGGTCTCAGCTGGTGCTCCGCGGCAGCATCGGCAGCAGCCGCCGGCGGTCGCCGAGCTGCTCTTCCAGCTCGCTGAACCGGCGCAGTGCGTTTTCCTCACAGCGGATTCGGACCGCGAGTAGGCAGGCGTTGAGCAGCGAAAAGCTGACCGCGGTCCACCAGGCGCCATGGATCATCGGCAGGGCGATACCCTCGAGAATGACCGCCAGATAGTTGGGGTGGCGTACGAAACGGTAGGGGCCGCTGGTGATCACCGGCTCCCCCGGGACGACGACGACGCGCACGTTCCACCGATTGCCGAGCGTGCGAATTGCCCAGTAGCGCAACGCCTGGGCGAGGCCGGCTATTGCAAGCATCGGATATCCCACAGCCGGGTCGAACGGTCTTTGCAGCCACCAGACCTCGGCGGCGCACGCCACCAGAAACGCGATGTGCAGGACTCTCATCCAGCCGAAGTGCTGTTGACCGACCTCGAAGCCGCCGTGGGCGAGCGCCCATTCGCGGTTGCGGCGACTGATGCGGAGCTCGATCAGGCGCTCGACCGCAACCGCGGTGAGTAGCGCGAAATACGGGGCTACCATTGCAGCAGAACCATTTCGGCGCAGAACCCCGGTCCCATCGCCAGCATGAGCCCGAAGTCGCCGCGCCGCGGCCGGCGTTGCGCGATCGTGTCCTGGAGCACCATGAGCACCGAGACGCTCGACAAGTTTCCGTGGCGTTCCAGGCTCTTCCAGGTCAGCTCCAATGCATCGGGCGCCAGGTCGAGCGCATCTTCGAATGCTTCCAGTACCTTTGGTCCGCCCGAGTGGAAGACGAAGTGATCGATGTCGCTGAGCTCGAGCTCGTGCTCGGCGAGAAAGAGGTCGACGTTCGAACGGATCTGTTCGCGAACCAGATTGGGAACACCCGCGTTGAGGACGATCCGGAACCCTTCGTCGCCCACTTTCCAGCCCATGACCGACTCGGTCTGAGGAAACAGTACCGAGCGACTGGCGACCACCCGTGCGCCGTTGCCGGTGCGTTCGGCTCCGGCCATGACCACCGCTGCGGCGCCGTCGCCGAACAGCCCGCTGGCGATCATGTTGGCCACCGAATGGTCGTCGCGTTGCAGAGTCAGACTGCACAGCTCGACGGCGACGAGGACCGCGATCTGATCTGGAAACGCTTTGAGATAGTCGCCGACGCGGGCGACTCCGGCGGCTCCGGCGACGCAGCCCAGCCCGAACATTGGGGTGCGTTTGACGTCGCTGCGCAATCCCATTCGATTTACCAGGGCGGTGTCGATCGAGGGTACGGCGATTCCGGTGACCGAGGTGAAGAAGATGTGATCGATTTGCTCGGGTAGAATGCGGGCTTGGCCGAGGCCGTCCCACAACGCCTCCTCGGCGAGCTCGGTGGCGCAACGGATGTACGCATCGTTGGTCGCGCTGAAGCTCGACAACGTTTCGTACTGGTCGAGCGGTAGTGCCAAGTGGCGTCCGCGGACGCGAACGGCGTCGTGCAGCCGGGCGAGCCGGCCGTTGGTTCGGCGGTCCGGCCTCCACGCCCCCTGAAGAGCCGCCAGGAGCTTGTCCTGCGAATAGTAGTGTGCCGGCAGCGCCCGGCCTACGGATTGAATTTGCATGGATCGCTCTCGTGTTCCCTCTCGGACCCGCGTGGGATCGGTTTTGAGGACTCGAAGAGCAACCGTCGTGCCAGGGGCGGCGAGTGGGGCTCGGTCCGCTGACGGTTGGCACTCCCCCGGCCGCCCTACGCTCGATGCGGGGCGGTCTGCAATTGGTTGCAGGGTCTTTTTGGGAGGCAGGCGTATTAGAGCCCAGTCGAACTGAAACTGGTAGATGGCGCTTGGTTCGCTTATGGTTTCCGCGATGAGTCTGATCACCGCTGCCGAGAGCGATGCTTACGCGCGCGATGGCTTTCTGGTCGTCCGTTCCATGTATGACCGTGACGAGATCGGGCGCTTGGCAGGGTGGGTGGACGAGTTGGCGTCGCGTCCCGTCCAACCCGGCGCATTGATGGTGTATCTCGAGGACGACCGCAAGGTTCCCGGAAAGAGAATTCTGTCGCGAATCGAGAATTTCGTCGACGAGCACGAGGACTTGCGCGCGCTCGTCTACGCACCCGCGATGTTCTCCAGAGTCGAGGCCCTCCTCGGCGAGACACCGGTTCTTTTCAAGGACAAAATCAACTTCAAGCTCGGGGGCGCCGGTGGTTTCGAGGCTCACCAGGACATCCAGCCGGGCTGGGACGACTACGCGCCATTCTTTCTCTCCGCACTGGTGACGATCGATCCGAGCACGGAGATCAACGGTTGTCTCGAGCTGGCGGCGGGCCATCACAGGCGCGGCATGCTCGGTGAGAAGTGGAAGCCGCTCACCGAGTCGCAACTCGAGGGGGTGGTATTCGAACCCTATGCCACAGAGCCCGGCGACGTGGTCTTTTTCGACTGTTTCGTGCCGCACCGATCGGCGCCGAACCCAGGCGACACGGCGCGGCGCAACCTCTACCTGACGTTCAACCGAGCCTCCGACGGCGATCACCGTCGTCGCTACTTCGCCGACAAGCGACGCAGTTATCCTCCCGACTGCGAACGCGAGCCCGGACGCAGTTACTCGTTTCGCGTTTGACCGGACTTGGCGCCGCTTGTGGTCGCGCGCCACCACAAGACCAGGAGCGACATCCAAAACAGTTGGGCTCCCGCCGCCGCTCCGTACAGAAACCAACGCAGTCGGTCGGCGAGTGCGAAGGCCAGGACGATCACCGAGGAGTCGCGTCCGCTCAGGACCTCCACGTAGGTTTGGATGCGCGCCATGAGGGGAGATACGTCGTCCTGCGTGAACACCCGCCGCTCGAGATAGGTAACGATCGCGAACGTGACGAGCACCCCGATCACCAGTACGAATCCCGGAACGACTGCTGCTGCGGTGCCTTGGTTGCGGCTCACGGCGACCGCGATGCCGACGAACACGGCGATGTGGGAAAGCGTGTCCGTCGTGTTGTCGAGCATCTCGCCCCACTCCGAGAACTGGCTCTTCAAGCGCGCCAGCTCACCGTCGACGTCGTCGAGTACGACGGAGAGCTGTAGGAGAAGGCCGCCCTGGACGGCATCCCAGTAGCCGCCTTGCGCAATCATCGCGCCTGCGAGAAGACCGAGGCACCCAGACGCGATGGTCACCTGGTTCGGGGTGATCTGCGTCTGCGCCAGCACCAAGGTGATGGGGCGTGAGAGGTATCGATTGAAATAGCGGTCGACGTAGCCGTCCCGGGGGTTGCTGAGACGTTGCAACGCTTCCCAGTCTTCGCGCATCGACCTCCTCACGTGCATGCCTCGATGCGCGGCAGGATCTCATTGCGGGCGCGCTCGACATCGTCCGGAAAGTCGATCTCGATCCATGCCAGATCGTCGACGTGCTCGAAGCCGAAGTTGGCGCGCGCGAACAGCGCGGGGAATACGGATTCGTACTCCCTGCCACGCCCGCCGCTCGCCAACACCGAAGTCGTGAGCTCCTGCAGGGCGACTCTCGCTTGCGCGCCGACTTTCCAGAACCCCACCGACTCGCCAATCGCATCGTACGCAGCGACGCCCTGCGGTGGCACGAGCGCTTCGCCCGCTCGCCGCCGCACGATGTCCCAGATCCGTCCGTCGTTGGCGCAAAGGATCATTTCTTCCCCGCTGCCCGTGACCCGACCGTCGAGCAAGGCGCAGTTCCTCGCGCCGGATCCGACGAGCCGACCAAGCACCTCCGGGTGGAACAGCACGTCGGCATCGAGGATGAGAAGATCGCCCGCGCCGACTCCACGCAGCCCGTGCGCCAGCGACACGATCGACCCTTCTCGGTAGTCTGGGTTGTGTACGTAACTGACCGGCATGCGGCCGACCGCGTTGCCGGCATGGGCCTCGAGCGATGCGGCTTCGTGGCCGACGACGATGGTCGTCCGCTCGATCCCGGCTTCGGCCAAGGCGCCGAGCATCCGATCCAGAACCGTGTGCTCTCCTATCCGCACCAGGCACTTGGGCTCGCCGCGAAGGGAAGTGCCGAGCCGGCGTCCCACGCCGGCAGCGAGGATGAGTGCGTTCGTCATTCTGCCTCAGCGGCTGTGGCTCGAAGGGCTCGCGCGACCCCGAGATACAAAGGCGTCATGGCTCGTTCCTCCTGTGATCGCCCGCTGCTGCGCATACACGGTTCGCGACGTCGCGCTGGTCGGGATCTCCGCCGCTACCAAGCGCCTGCTCCGACCCACGGCCGAGCTCGCGCAGAGAGCCTGCGCCAAGAGCCAATCCGACGAGAGCGACCAGAATGTCACCGCCGCGTAGGATGGACGCGATCACCAATCCCGCCGCAGGGTCACCGGCAACTAGCTTGCCGACAGCGACCAGGGCACCTTCCTGGGTGCCGAGATCGGCTGGGACGAAGAAGAGCGCTGAGCGGACGAGCAGCGCGAACGCCGCGATGCCTGCCGCGTCGGCGATCCCGACCTGCGAGCCGAGAAAATAGAAGGTCAGCCACACGATGGCGCCCTCAGCGCACCATTCTCCAAACGTCGACAATACCGACAGCAGGAAGCGCCCGCGGTTTGCGCCGTAGTACGACAGGATGAGGTCTTCGATCTCGCCGAGCTGACGCAGGGCTTCGGAGGGTTGTGTCTGGAGGCGAGCGGGCCAGCGCCGGCTCAGCAGACGGGCCGTTCTCGACAACAGTCGGAGCTTCTGCACGGCAAAGAATCCGAGCGCCGACAAGGCAAAGATCGCCAGTGTGGCCAAAGCCGGAACCCGGACGCTGGAGTCGCCGCTTTCGTTCACCCAGAGAGAGGCTAGCCCAATCGTACAAAAGCCGAGGACCGCGAAGAGGTCGGTCATGCGCGTCACGACCAACGATGCCGCGACATCACGCAGCCGTAGCCCATAGTCGCGCTTGAGCAGTCCGGCTTTGACCGGCTCGCCCCCCAGACCGGCGAGCGGCGTGAGCCGTTCGACCGCTACGCCAATCAGGTGAATCCGGCACACACGGGCAAACCAGATCGGCGTCGCAGCGATAGAGGGAATGACCAGGAACCAGGACAGGATCCCCGCCAGGCGCCCTGTCCAATACACCAACAACAGACACGAGACCCCGAGGACTCCCAGGGTTCGAAAGTGATCGGCGACGACATGGAGATCGATCGGCGCGAGAGCAAGGACGGCTGCCGCCAGGGCGAGGCCGATGACGAGGGGCCACAACCGTTTCATGGTGTCGCGGGGCCGCGGGGGAGACGTTCAACTTTCATAGCGTGCTCAGCTACTCGGAGGGGAAGATTCTCGCCCAGCGGGCTCACCGAGCGCCCGCCTTGGCGAGGATCTTGCGCAGTTCCTCGCCAAGGCGCTCGAGATCGGCAGTGGTGATGTCTCCCATCGCTGAGATTCGAAACGCCTCCGCCGCAAGCTTCCCTCGCCCGGCGTAGATGACAAACCCCCGAGCCTTGAGAGCATCGTGCAACTTGCTATAGGCAAGCCGCCCCTGCAAGTTGAACGCCTCGAGCACGCATGATCTCTCGCTCTCCGGCAGCAAGGACTCGACTCCAATCTCACTCAAGGCTGCGTGGATCGCCCCCATCCGCTCGGCGAACAGCGCGTTGCGCGCGCGCCACCCGCCAGCATCGAAGAATTCGTCCAATGCGGCCTCGAGTGCGTACAGAGTCTGGATCGATTGCGTAAAGGGAGTGCTGCCAGCATCCTGATGATTCAGGTACGTCGCCAAGTCGAGGTAGACGGAACGCTTCGCGCTCTCCGCCAATCCAGATCTCCTCACGATGACGAACGCCACGCCGGGTGCTCCGTGTAGGCATTTGTTGGCAGTGCCCGCGCATGCAGCGATTGGCCAGTCGCCGAAGTCGATCTCTTCGGCGCCAAAGCTGCTGACGGCATCGAGCAGGAGGGACACGCCGTGCCTCTTGCAGACCTCGGCAAGTAGCGCGATTCGGTTCAATCGCCCGGTTGTCGTCTCGTGGTGCACCACGCTCACATGCGTGTAGCTCTTCTCTCCGAGCGCGGCGTCGAGAGCGTCCGCATCGGGAGCGGCAAGCCAGTCGGTGGTAAGTCGGTCGAGCTCGATCCCGTTGGCCTCGGCGATGAGGCTCATTCGCTCCCCATATACCCCGTTCTCGATCGACAGGAGGCGCCCGCCCCGCGGTACGCAGCTGGAAATCATCGCCTCGACTGCCGCGGTACCCGATCCGGTGAGCAACACAGACCCCCACACCGCGTCGTCTAGGCCATAGACTGCCAGCAAACCTCGGCGCACTGCATGCTGCAGTCGTGCAAACTCGGGCTCTCGGTGACAGATGTCGGGTTGCGCGAGGGCCGCTCGTACGCGCCCGCTGAGGTTGACCGGTCCCGGGTTGAGCAAGACCGTTCTCATCGTCGGCCCGCCGTCTCGATATGTGACATGAATCTCGCCCGAATCTCGACCGGGGGGATGGAAGGTCTAGGTAGATTCTCGATCGTTCCGGTTCGTGTTTTCAGATGGGCGAAAACCGGACCAGCGACACCACGCTCGTTCAGGATCGCATTCATGTCGGTCAGGTCATCCGTTGCCCACGCTTGACCATAGCCGGTGGCCACGGCGATCTTGGCAAAGTCGGTCCCCGGCGACACCGTATGCTGGCCACCGGTCGAGTCGTGCGCTTCGTTGTCGAGCAATAGATGAACCAGATTGCGAGGGTGGTACGCGCCTATGGTGGCCAGATTCCCCATGCGCATCAGAGCGGCGCCGTCGCCGTCGACTACGATCACTCTCAGTTCCGGACGGGCCAGCGCGAGGCCGAGGCCGAGCGAAGACGCGCATCCCATCGAGCCGACCATGTAGAAGTGGTTGGGACGGTCGTCGAGAGCGTAGAGCTCCCGCCCGGTATATCCGGTGGTGGCGACGACGGCGGAATCAGCCGGGTCGGTGGCGGCGAGAAGCTCGGACAACACTGCCTGCCTGGTCGGCCGTTCCGCCGCCGACCGCGTGTGCCCCGCGCCGAGGATCTCGATCGCCGCCTTCGACTGGTGCGGTGGTTGCACCGCGAGAGGGTGCGGCTGGCATGTACCCTTCTGCATGATCAGTGCATAGGGCAGGCCCTCGTTCCTGTGCGCCTCTTCGACCCGCTCGAGTGCGCCCGGGATTCCAGCCGCGGTATCGGGAAAGGGAGAGCGCGGTACGCTCATCGTGTCGAACAACTGTCCGGTGATCCGCCCCATCAAGGCATGCTGCGGCTCGTCCCACGTGCCCGGGGCGCCCCTGTGGGTGCAGACGACGAGGATCGGGATGCGGAACGTGTAGGTCAGGGAGGTCAGCGGGCTTACCGCGTTGCCGAGGCCCGAGTTCTGCATCATGGCGACGGCTCGGCGACCGCCCAGCACAGCGCCTGCGGCGGTTGCCACCGCATCCCCTTCGTTAGCAGCCGACAAGTAGCAGAGGTTGGGCTCGTTGATGACGTAGTTGATGAACGGCTTCAGGTAGGAACAGGGCACGCCCGCGTAAAAATCGAACCCGTGGGCGCTGGCGGCATCGACGAAGTCCTTGGCGTGGATCATCGATCGTTCGGTCCGGCCGTCATGGCCCCCGCATGCTCCAGATCGCGCAGGGAGTTCACGTCGAGCCAATGCCCCTGGATGTAGAGGACGTGAACCGGGTGACCGGCCCGCACGACTTGGTTGATCAGCTCGCGCATGGTCAGCGCCGAAAAGTCCTCGCGCTCGGAAAGCGCGTCGAGACAGTCTTGCAGCCAACGACGCCCCTGACCGCGCGTCCTCAGCATTCCGATCCAAAGCCCATCGGCACGGCGGCGATGACCCGTGTCCATCCTCCCGGACAGAGATTCGAGCAATACCTCTTCGTCCCACGACCCGCGATCGTCGGGGGCAGAGGAGTAGGCGTAGTCGGGGTCGCCGCTGACACACCGGCGGGACGCCCGCGAATCGACCACGATGGTCAACTCGTGGTCCGAATCGAGCAAGCCGCGAAGAACGTAGTCTCGGATGATCAGATCGCCGTACATGATCACCATGTCGTCGCAAAAGTTGGGAACGGCGCAGCGCAGCGACGCAAGCTCGCCCGTCGTCTCGAAAGCGTCGTTCACCAGCAGCTCGATTCCCACTGCGGGGATTGCGTCGGCGCGGTATCCGGCGACGACCGTAATGTCGTTGATCTGCTGCTTGCGGAAATGGTCAACCAGGCGACACAGTAAGGGCTTGCCATTGATCGGCAACATCGCCTTCGGACGATGATCGGTCAGATCACCGAGATCCCGCCCGCGGCTCGCAGCGAGAATGATGGCGCGCGTGTCGAGATGCGCCTCGGTGAGATATCGACGTTCGGCGGCGACGAGCTCATCGGCCCCCTGCAAGCGAAAGATCTCGCCAACCGGCGCGATCGTGTCTTCGACGCAAGTCAGATTTTGCTGTCGGTGGATGAGGCGGGCGGTATTCTGCATTGCACTGACCGCGGACCGAATCATGTGGTTCGCCCAAATCACGACGCCGATGCCGAGCTCTCGGAACACATGGGTGGGTGTCCCGTAGTATGTGGTGGGGACGATCACCAGCGGCGCCCGGTTGGCCCACTCTCGGGCAAATTCCGAGATCTGCTCGGGGGTCGAGCGAGCGCTGTGGATCAGGATCGCGTCGGCGCCGGCGCGGCGATAGGCCTCCGCGCGCCGCAACGCCTCTGCCGTATCCCATCCCGCGATGTAGGCTTCGACTCGAGCGACGATGCAGAAATCGTCGTCTAGTTGACAATCCTTACCGGCCGCGATCTTTCCGCAAAACTCGTCGATGTCGGCGAGCTGTTGTCGCTCGCCGTTGATGAAGCTGTTGGTTTTCGGGAACAGCTTGTCCTCGACGCAAACCCCGGAGACTCCTCGCTGCTCGAGCTTGCGCACGAGTCGCCGCAGGTTGTTGAAGTTGCCGTAGCCCGTGTCTCCGTCGAGAAGGATCGGCAGGCGGGTCGCGTCCGCCATGAACTCGACCATTTCCATGACCTGCGTCCAGCTGGCCTCGTTGCTGTCGCGTACGCCGAACTGCGCCGACACGGCGAGCCCGCTCGCCCAGATGCCTTCGAAACCCGCCTCTTCGACGATCCGTGCACTGATGCCGTTGTGCGCTTCCAGCAGGAATCCGAGCTCAGTCGAGTGGAGCAGCGTGCGCAGCTTGCTGGTTCTCTTCTGGTCGGTATTGAGCGCTTCGATCATGCCCCGCACCGCTATCAATAACCGGGCCGCCGGCGCGGGCTGGCTCTTGCGAATAGCGGCCTGAGGGCCAATCCATGGAATCGCGCAGAACTTTGCGCGGTGGGGCTGGCGAAGGCTGCCAAGCATGACAGCGTTCGTCCCGTCGGGCCGGTGCGACGGCGGTCTTGAAGCAGCGTGTTTCGGTGTCGGGTGCGTCGCTGGCGGGCGCGCGGTGCCCGGACCGCGAGGCGTTGTTTGCGCCGGAGTACCCCGGACCGGCAGGAGGCAGGGGCGGACTGTCCGGCCCTACGCTCGGTGCAGGGCGGTCTGCAACTAGTTGCAGGGTCAGTCCCGAGGCAGGGGCATCAGGACGCGGACCGAGTCGTCGACGGCATCGGCGGCGACGTAGCCGATCGCTCTCGCTTCGGAAGCCACGTAGCGGATGACGGCGGCGTCGGAAGCTAGCGTTGCCGGGGGGAACACTCCGTGAAAATAGCGCTGGTTCCAGTAGTTGACGAGATCCGGCTCGTCGCCGGCGACGACGATTCGATCGAAGAGCTCTCGCGAAGGGCTCCCCGATTCGCGATTGATCGGTCGAATTGCCGCGCCGTCTGTCCAAAAGTTCTTTTTCTTCAAGTAGATTCGCGCCAACTCGTCCGCGGTCAGGGACTCGGTCCGACTCGGGTGCACGATTACGACCAGGCTCGATTGGCCGAGAACGGCTTCGCCGGCGAGCATGGCGAACAGGAATGCGAGTGCCAGAAGACGCATCTCAGAACAGGAGGGCAAACGACGTCCGAAAGCCGGGTTGCGAGAGGTTCGAGCTGTGATCGGCGAACAGATACTCGAGCTTGAAAATGGCGTAGGGCCGAACGCGGTAGGCCCCGCCGACGACGACCTGGTTCAGGCGGCGCTCCGCGCCGCGTGGTGAGAAGAATTCGTAGCGCCCGACCGCGTAGAGACGTGGGGCCACCTCGGCGACGAGTTGCGAGTACAAACCCCACTGGCTGCCGGACGAACCGGCGCCGGTATCGAACGAGACCTCGGTCATCCATTCGAAACGTCCCCGCTGCCAGAGGGCGTCGGCGCCGACCAGGTGGAACCATTCGTCTTCGCTGCGGAAGGCGAGGTACGACCCACCGACCGATAGCCGCGGCAGGATCTCCAGTTCGATCCGTGTGCCGCCGCTGCGATCGCTCTGCACCGTCTGCGGCGTCGGTTCGAACTGGTCGGTGAATTGCCCGTAGATTGCGTAGGAAAGCCGGCCGCGCAGCGCTTCACCGCCGAGCATCAGGCCGGTCGTGTTCTCG
The DNA here is from genome assembly GCA_030430165.1 of bacterium. Classification (GTDB taxonomy): domain Bacteria; phylum Desulfobacterota; class Binatia; order HRBIN30; family CADEER01; genus CADEER01. The sequence continues at coordinate 26,901 of JAUIGL010000001.1, forward strand.
TCGAACTGATCCTCGGTGACGATTGGTCGCGATGTGGTCCAGACCAACGGTTGCGCGTGGATTACGTTCCAGCGACCGACCGGGGTCAGGAACTTGCCGACCCGCAACTGGAGTTGGTCGCTGAAGCGGATGTCCCCGTAAAGGCGCTCGACTTCGAAGCGCCCGTCGGTGCGCACGTCCCCGTTGGTGTCGACCGAGATCAGGTCTTCGAGCTCGAGCTCCGAGAAGAAGGAGAAGCGATCAAACGCGTCGTAGATGATGAAGAAGCTCAGGTCCTCGAACAGGAGCTCGGCCGGCTCGCCCTCGTCTTTGGAAAGCTCGATGCTCGAATAGCCGCCGAGAACCAGGCCGGAGTCGCCAATTCGCAGTCCGCGGCCGGGGGTATAGGCGAGCGACTCGAGAAACCCCGGTCTGGTGACCTCTGCGTCGGCGACGCCGCTCGGCGGCGTGCCCGCGTCTGCGGCCTGGGCCTCGATCTCCGCTCGAGTTGGTGCCTCCGCCGCCTCGGCTGGGCCAGGGCCGATCAGCAGCGGCGACAGAGCCAGGGTCGAAACGACGGCGATGGCGACCTTGACCCGCTGGCACGCCTGCTGCAATCCAATGCGCTCCATGCGACCGCGTCGATTATCCGCATCGCGACGAGCGACACAATCGCGGGGTCTGCCGTTCGCGGTATCGTTGCGCGCCAAGCTGCTCGCCTTTTCTCTGTTCCTGGTCGTCGTTCCCGGGCTGACTTTTGCCTTTCTCGCATTCTCGACTGCCCACGATGCGCTGAGAGACGCGGCAGGATCACAGCTGGTCGAAGCGGCCCGCGATCAGGCCGATGCGATCTCGATGGAGCTCGATCGCCTGCGCGAGGATCTGCACCGTTTGTCGGCAAACGAGACCATGCGAGAGCTCTTGATCGGCGACATCGACAAACGGGTGTCGCGTCTCCTGTGGTCGGTAAAGAGGGAAGACGAGCGATACTTCGAGCTATTTTGCCTCGGTGACGGGGGGCGGGTCGTCGCCGCGAGCGGTCCCGAATGGATTGGGCATCGCCTCGAGGCGACCCGGGCCGATCTCCCGGCAGTTGGCTTTCGCGGGCCGCTTTTGCGCGACCCGTACCCGCGGGCCTTCGTCGAGGCGATCGAGTCGATTTCGGATCCGGATCAACCCAATGCGCGGATCGGCACGCTGGCGGCGTGGTACGACCTCGGCGTGATCGACGAGTCGGCGGCCGCGCTGCAGGCCAATCTCGCCGAGCTCGGCGCCATGGTCGATGTCCTGGTGATCGACTCGACGGGGACGGTCATCGGTGGAGCCTGGCAGGCCAGTGGCCGCGACCTGCGCGGCCGCAATCTGCGGGATGAGGGCTGGCAGACTGCGGCCGTCTCCTTGCCGCATGGTCGTGGGTTCGTCGAGGAGGCGAGTGCCGGCGTTTTTGCCGGTCACTCCGAGGTCGCGCCGCAGGTCGGCGGCTGGCGCGTCTTGGTGGCCCAGCCGGTCGACCAGGCGCTCGCGCCGGTCTCTGGTCTGCGGCGCCGCTGGATCGTCGCCCTGGTCGTGATCATCATCGTCGCACTGCTGCTCGCCCGCCTGCTCGCCGAGAGGATGGTCCGCCCCCTGCAGGCGTTGACCGAGGCTGCTCGCAACCTGCGTCTCACCGCTGGCGACGTCGAGCTGCTTCCGGTCACCACCAGTGACGAGACCGGTGAGCTGACTCGGGCTTTCAACAAGATGTCGGAGGAGCTGCGCGGCGCTCGCCGTGAGCTGATCAACGCGGCACGGTTGGCGTTGGTCGGCGAGATGGCGGCTGGAATCGCGCACGAGGTGCGCACACCGCTGGGAATCCTGAGGACCTCGGCGCAGGTCTTGAAGCGCTCGATCGGCGACCGAGACCCGAAGGAGGTCGAGCTCGCCGACATGTTGGTCGACGAAACCGACCGCTTGTCACGCGTGGTGAGCGAGCTTCTCGACCTCGCCCGACCGCGCTCGCCTTCGTCGCGCAGCACTCCGCTCGGGCCCGTGCTCGAACGTGCGGTCGAGTTCGTGCGGGCGCAGGCGGAGGAGAAAGGCGTGCAACTTCGCCTGGATATCGATCCCGACGCATCGCCGGCCTGGTGCGACACCGAGCAGATCTACCAGGTCGCGCTGAATCTGGTGATCAACGCGGTCCAGAGCCTGGAAAGCGGCGGAAGCGCCACGGTTCGTCTCGCCGACGTCGATTCGACCATGGTCGGATTCGAGATCACCGATGACGGTCCGGGCATCCCGGAGGACATCCAGGAGAGTATCTTCGCCCCGTTCTTCACCACACGAGAGTCTGGCACCGGCCTCGGGCTGGCCCTGGTGGAGAGAATCGTCGCATCGCATGGCGGAGCGATCTCGGTGACGAGCCGCCCCGGGGAGGGCGCGGCCTTCCGCGTCGTTCTGCCGGTTGCCCAGGAGGTTGTATGAAGAGAATTCTCATCGTCGACGACGATCGCCGCGGGCGCCGCGTGTTGCAGATCATGGTCGAGGATCTCGGCTTCGCTTCGCTGGTCGCCGAGAACGGCGACGAAGCGCTGGCCCGCCTCTCGGAGCAGCGGGTGGACCTGGTGCTGACCGATCTCAAGATGCCCGGGATGAGCGGAATCGAGCTGCTCGCGGCGATCCGCGAGACGGATCGCGAGTTGCCGGTGATCATCTTGACCGCATACGGGACGGTGCAAACGGCGGTGGATGCGATGAAGAAGGGTGCATTCGACTACGTGGTGCGCCCCTTCGATGCGGATGCCTTGGAAACGACGATCCGCAGGGCGCTCGCTTTTCGCCGGATCGAGCTGGAGAATCACTTTCTGCGCGAGCACCTCGAGCAGCGACTGGAGCCGGACCGCGGCCTACTCGGCTCCTCGCCGGCGATGACCGAGATTACGCAGTTGATCGCGAAGTTCGCGCCGACGCGCAGTCCGGTGCTGATCACCGGCGAGACCGGTACCGGCAAGGAGCTCGCGGCGCGTGCCATCCACCGCGGTAGCCCGCGCCGCGACCAGCTGTTCGTCGCGATCAACTGCGCGGCGATCCCACCTCAGCTGCTCGAGAGCGAGCTCTTCGGCCACGTGCGCGGCGCCTTTACCGGGGCCGAGAGCAATCGAACCGGCAAGTTCGAAGTGGCCGACGGCGGGACCTTGTTTCTCGACGAGATCGGCGACATGCCGTTCGAGTTGCAGGCCAAGCTGCTTCGGGTTTTGCAGGAAGGGGTGTTCGAGCCGGTCGGATCGAACCGCCAGGTCGAGGTCGATGCGCGGATCGTTTCCTCGACCAATCGAGACCTCGGCGCCGCGATTCGCGAGGGCCTCTTCCGCGAGGATCTGTACTATCGACTCAACGTGTTCCAGGTCGAGATGCCGCCTCTGCGCGACCGCGGAGCGGATGTCGTCGAGCTGGGGCAGGTGTTCTTGTCCCGCTACTGCTCCGAGCTCGGCAAGCCGGTGCCGGCCCTCTCGGACGACGCCCTCGCCACTTTGCGCGGCTACCATTGGCCGGGGAACATCCGCGAGCTGCGCAACGTCATGGAGCGCGCCGCAGTGCTCTGCGAAGGCGACGAAGTTGGCCCGAGATTCCTTTCCTCCCTGCTGCCGCAATCCGGCGACGAGGTCGCAGTGGCCGAGACCGAGCTCGGTTCGTTGGACGAAGCGATCGAGAACTTGGAGCGCAGCTTCATCCTGCGCGCGCTCAAGCAGACGGGTGACAACAAGGCGCAAGCGGCGCGCCTGCTTCAGATGAGCGAGCGGACCCTCTGGTACAAGCTGAAGAAGCTGAAGATTTGACCCACACCTTCCTCCCGGGACTCCGGGGGAACCTTGACTATACGCGGCCCAAGTGAAACGTGGCGGATATGGGCGCTCCGTTGGAAGGAATCCGTGTCGTCGAGCTGGCGAGCTTCGTGGCCGCGCCGGCGGCGGGGGCGCTGCTGGCGGACATGGGCGCCGATGTCGTCAAGATCGAGGTCCCCGGCGGTGAGGTATACCGCTATTCGATGCCGAAGGTCTTCGGCATGGCGAGCGAGTTTTCCGAGGGGCCCGCGTTCCAGATGGACAACCGCGGCAAGCGCTCGCTCGTGCTCGACATCGAGCGACCGGCGGCGCGCGCCGCGCTCGAGCGCTTGATCGACGGGGCCGACGTCTTTCTCACCAACATGCTGCCGCATCGACTCGAGCGCCACGGAATGGACGCCGCGGCTCTGCAGGAGCGGTGTCCGCGGCTGGTGATCGGCCGCTTGAGCGGCTACGGGCCCGATGGCGAAGAAGCGAAGACGCCGGCCTTCGACTACACCGCCTACTGGGCGCGCACCGGGCTGATGGACATGATGCGCGAGCCCGATTCGCCGCCGGCTTTCCAGCGCGCCGGGGTCGGCGACCACGCCGCCGCCCTGGCTCTGGTCAGCGGCATCCTCGGCGCCTTGCGGGTGCGCGACCGCGACGGGATCGGCCAGGTGGTCGACGTCGCGCTGCAGCACATCGGCCACTACATCAACGGCAACGACGCGGCGATGGCCCTGGTGGTGCGCGACACGCCGACCCGCCACGACCGGCGCAAGCCGTTCAATCCGCTGTGGAACCAGTATCCGACCAAGGACGGGCGCTGGCTGTTCCTGGTGATGATCGACTCGGTGCGCTACTGGCGCCCGCTGTGCGAGACCCTCGGCCGCGAAGACCTCATCGAAGACGAGCGTTTTGCCGGCTTCTTCGAGCGCATGGCCCACGCCGGCGAGCTCGCCTCGATTCTCAGTGAGACGTTCGCCCAACGCACGCTCGCCGAGTGGGAGGAGCTGCTGCGCGGCAAGCCGATCATCTGGGCGCCGGTGCGCACGCTGGGCGAGGCGATTCACGACCCGCAGGCGCGTGCCGCCGGTGCTTTTCAGGAGGTCGATCACCCGACGGCGGGCAGGTTCGAGACCGTCGCTCCGCCGGTGCGGATGTCGCGCCACCCGATGCGTGGCGAGCGACCGGCACCGGCGCTGGGCGCGGACAGCGAATCGGTGCTGCGTGACGCCGGGTTGAGCGCAGACGAGATCGACGCCGCTCTCGGCAAGGAAGAATCGAAGTGACATCCGCGTCCCGCGCGCGCCGGCCGAACGGCTGGCTGGCCGCAGTCCTTTGCGCGTTGGCTTGCGGATGGACGCTCGCCCCGGCGGCGGAGGCGCAGTGCCCCGGTGACTGCAACGGTGATGGAAGAGTGGTGATCGGCGAGCTCGTCATCGGCGTCAACATCGCGCTCGGCACCCTGCCTGTCACCGACTGCGAGGTGCTCGACACCAACGGCGATGGGCAAGTGCAGATCAACGAGCTGTTGACCGCGGTGCGCTCCGCGCTGAATGCCTGTCCGACTCCGGCGGCTACGCCGTCGTCGACCTTCACGCCGAGCGCGACGCCGTCGCCGACTCCCAACCTGCCGCCGGTCGTGTCGCCGATTGCGATCTACCGGACCTTCCCCGGATACCCGATAGCGTTGCCCTTGCCGGTCAGCGACCCGGAGGGAGCCGCGCTCGCCTGCGAGCTGACCGCCCCGCCGGTCGGCGCCGACATCGACGACGAGCCTGCGACGCTGCTGTGGACTCCCGCCGAGGACCAGCTCGGGGCCTTCGCGATACCCTTCACCTGTGCCGACGATGGCATACCGCCACAGGTCGCCGAGGGGGAGGTTGCGATCAAGGTGTCTGAAGAGGATGACTGCGCGATCGTCACCTGCGACCCCGCTGTCGGCTGCACCAGCGAGTTACCGTCGGTCGACACCGAGTGTTGCGCCGCAGGTCCGGTGGCGCGGGTTGCCGAGCCGGACGTCGATTGTCCCGGCGGCCTGGTGATGTTCGTCGGTCGCAATACCGACGGTTCGTTCGGCCGGGTGCAGAACTGCGACACGATGCGCATGTTCGTCACCGGCCAGCAGGGCGCCGCGCTGCGCTTCAACCTCGAGATGCGTTGCCTGCGCACCACCGCCGGGCTCGGCTTTCGCGCGCGCCTGGAGAATCCGACCCGGGGGGTCGTATTCGATTACGAAACCCCCGGGCTGAGCCTGTTCTTCGGCGAGCGCGACGACGGTTTCTACGAACGCCTGGGGGTGGCGGTGCCGATTCCCGGCGCGCCCTTCTTCGACCTCGAGGAGTCGGAGGCGAATCTCAGCATCACGTTGATCGACGCCGACGGGACTGAGCTGACCGAAGATCTGCGGGTCATCCTGTCGTCGACGCCGCAGCCCCAGCTGCCCGATCCGGATCCTACTCCGGTGCCATAGCCCCAGTTCGTCGCCAGGACCGTCCGGCGGGAGCTTGGAGACACGGGTGAACACGGAGGACACGGAGAGCGCGGTCATCCGTGTCCTCCGTGCCTAAAACGAACCCGTGTTCTCCGTGCTATCCCACGCGGCACAGCGCCTTTTCGAAGAGGACGAGGGTGCGGTCGTGCAGGAGGTCGCCGATTTCTTTGGGGGCCTTGCCGGCGCAGGCGCGGGCGTGGCTGCCTTCGAGGATGATGCCGAGTCGGTAGCAGGCGAGCACCTCGTACCATTCGACGGCTTCGAGATTGCGCGTCGAATGGGCTCGGTACTGCTCGAGTAGCTCGGTGCGGGTTGGGAAGCCCGCCCAGGCCGGCAGTGGTTGCGGCTCTCCTTCGCTCGACGTCGGAAAGGCGAGCAGCGCGCCGAGATCGAGCAGCGGGTCGCCGATGGTGGCCAGCTCCCAGTCGACGATCGCCGCCAGCTCTGCACCGTCGCGGCGGAACATGACGTTTGCCGAGTGGTAGTCGCCGTGCAGGATTCCGGGCCTGTAGTCGGACGGTAGATTGCGACCGAGCCAGACGCCGACCTCCTTCACGCCGGGGATGTCGGGGCCGGGGTAGCCGGAGAGCTCGCTGTACGAATCGAGCTGGCTCTGCCAGCGCTCGACCTGTCGTTCGAGGTAGCCGTCGGGCTTGCCGAAGTCGCCGAGGCCGACCGCGCGGAAATCGACCTCGCCGAGCCGCGCGATGGCAGTCGCCATCGACAGGCCCATGTCGTGGCGGATCTGCTCGCTCTCGGCGTGCAGCGGCGGCAGGCCCTCGCTCGGATTGAAGCCGTCGATCGGCTGCATCAGGTAGAAGGCGGCGCCAATGACGTCGATGTCCTCGCACGCTGCGATCAGCGTCGGATGTGGCACGTCGCTGCCCGCCAAAGCGGCGAGCACGCGCGCCTCGCGACCCATGGTGGCGTCGCTGTTGCGCCGCTTGTGCAGGGGAGGGCGGCGCAGCACGTACTCGGCTCCGCCGCGTGCGAAGCGGACCATGATGTTCTGCGTGCCGCCGGTGAGCGGCTGGATGTCTTCGATTGGACCTGGCGCCAGGCCCTGTGCATCCATCCACTTCGACACCGCTTCGATATCGACGCCTTCGGGGATCTTCGTCATGGAGCGACCTCTGCTCAGCGATCGATACTAAGACAGACGGTGCACTGCCAGTCGGTGGCGTTCAGGAGAACGATTCGCGCCAAGTGCCGGCGGCTCAGTCCTTGCGGGCGACGATGAAGCGGCTGATCGGTGGCGGGTAGAGCTCGGTTTCCTCGATGCGGAATCCGGCGCTGCTGATGGTCTGCTCGAGGTCGGCGAAGGTCAGCAGGTTGACGTAGGGGGCAAAGCCGAGCAGGCGCATGAGCGACAGCGGCAGCGCCCACAGGCGGGTCTGCTCGGCGAGGCAAACGGTCTTGGAAATGAACACGCCGCCTGGCTTCAACGCCCGGTGCAGCGCGCCCAGTGCCGCCTCGAGCTCGCGCACCAGGTGCAGAGCGTTGAACGCGAGTATCTCGTCGTAGGCTTCGTTCTGCCAGTCGTCGTTCGGCAGCGCCGCGCGCGCGAAGTCGACGTTGTCGATCTGCTGCTCGCTCGCCTTGGCCACGCCGATCGCGATCATCTCGGCGGAGAAATCGGTGGCGGTGATGTGGGCGACATCGGGCGCCAGTAGCAGCGCCGTGCTGCCAGTGCCGCAACCGACTTCGAGAACCCGATCGGAGGGCGACAGATAGCGCCGCGTGTGGTCCAGGGTCTGCTGGTAGGCGTTCGCGTTCTTGATCGGCGACGCCGCGTACTTGCGCGCGGTCTTGTCCCAGAACCGGGAGTCTTTGGACCAATCGGGCGCCGACGATCGACTTGGTTCTGGCGAGGCGTTGCTCATCCTCGACTCCGATCGCGCCGACGTGGCCTACTGCCTACAGCGGCGACTATTTTGTCGGCGGCCAGCAAGCCGACTCAGGCGGTGGTGGTGTGTTGCGGCGCTTCGCTGGCGGTCGCCACGGATTGTCGTGCGACGACGTGCTCGGGACGCGTCCGCCGCGGTTGGTCGGGTTCGACCGTGCGGTCGAGGGCGAGCCAGCGGCTGGTCGGCGCGGAAGGCAGCCCGGCGATGCGCAGGCAGCTCCAGGCGAGCATGCGCAGGTCGAGCCACGGCGTCGCGGTGCGGATGTATTCGAGGTCGAGATGGAGCTTCTTGCGAACGCTCTCGACTCCGCTGTCGGCTGGTAGGTTGATCTGGGCGAGGCCGACGATTCCCGGCATGACTTCCAGCCGGCGGTCGTAGTCGGGGATCAAGGGGCGCAACCTGGCGGCGATCTCCGGGGTCTCCGGGCGCGGGCCGACCAGAGCCATCTCTCCGCGCACGACGTTGATCAGTTGCGGCAGCTCATCGAGGTGCCAGCGGCGCAGAATCGCTCCGACGGGCGTGATCCGAGGGTCGTTCTTCTGCGTCCACGAGTGCGGCTGCATCGACTCCGCGCCGTCGATCATGGTTCGCAGCTTGAGCATTGCGAAGCGCTGCCCGTGCAGTCCGAGGCGAACCTGGCGGAACAACACGGGCCCCGGCGAGGTGAGGCGGATCAGCAGGGATAGAAGCGCCAGCACCGGGGTCGCGACGACCAGCAGGAGCAGCGCCGCCGCTCGGTTTGCAACCAGTCGGCTGCCGCAGGTCGAGCGGCTACCTGGATCCGGTCGTGCGCCGGTCGATCCTGTCCTTGGGCTGGGCGACCGCTGAGGCATGACTTTTGTTTCTCCCGCATGCAACGTGCTATCGGACGATCGCGAGCGACGCAAACCGCGGTTGCCGTTGAAGCCGTTCGCGAAGACGGCCGGCTGTTGGAGAAGTCCCACTCGTGACCCGCGAAAGAAAATGGTTCTTGGTCGCGCTTTGCATCGGAGCAGCGGCAATCGCGGTAGGGCGGGTGCACATGCTTCCGACGGAGTTGCGCGGGGTACGCGGCGCCGGATCAGGCGGCTCGATCGAGCAGTTACGCGAGGCTTATCGGTTCGAGGGCGATGACGGCAGGCACTACGTCTACCTCGGTGGCTTCGATGGCTACGCCTGGGCGCGGGCTGCGCGCAAGCTGCTGGCATCGGGCTCGTTGTGCGACGACGTCGCCGACGGTGTCTGCCGCGACTGGTCGTCGACGGTGCGCAAGTCCCGACCGGTGCGTTATCCGCGCTCGATCCAAGTGTATTCGACTGCTTGGCTGCACCGCCTGGTGAGCTGGCTGTCGCCGAACCGACCGCTTCTCTACACGGCGTTCCTGCTGCCATTGGTCGTCTCCGTCCTCTCGGTCGTCCCGGCGTTCGCGATCGGCTACCGACTGTGTGGATTGCTCGGTGGCTGGATGACGGCGCTCTTGTCGACGCTCAATCCGCTTCTGCTCTATCGGACGATTGGCGGTGACAACGATGCGTGGAACGTCTTTTTCCCGACGTTGCTGGTGTGGTTGTCGGTGGAGTCGATTCTCGCTCCGACGCGCACCAGGGCGATTGTGCACGCCGTTCTTGCCGGAGCCCTGATCGGACCGTACTCGGCATCTTGGAACGGTTGGCCGTTCGCCTGGGCGATCTCGGTGGTGGGGTTGCTCGCCAACCCGGTGCTACTGTCGGCGGCCGCCTGGGCGGGAGATCGCCAGGCGTCATCGGCCGGCGCCGCACTGCTTCCGGTGGTGGCGTTCGTCGTCGTCGCCGGCGTGTCGACATCGGTCGCTGGCGCTTCGCCGTCCTATCTCGACGCCCTGCCTCTGTTGTTCGATCATCGCCTGCTGGTCTCGCCGGCGATCGCGGCGGCCTCGGACACACTCTCGTGGCCGGATGTGTACGCCTCGGTCGGCGAGCTGCGCTCGATGACTCTCGGCGACGTTGCGGGCTGGATGGGAGGGCAGCCTTACCTGATGGTCGGCTGGCTCGGTGTCGTCCTGATGCTCCTGCCGCGGCGCGACTGGCGGACGTTCCACTACGCGATCTTTCTCGCCGGCGTGGTTTCCTACCGACTGTTGCTGTTGGCGAGCGATCAGTCGCGCTGGTTCATCGCCTTGGTTCTGGCGAGCACTCTGGTTGCCGCCGTGGTGTCCTATGCAGCCGACCCGCGAGAGGGAGCGCGCCGCCGCGCTGCGATCGCGATTGCGGTCTGGTTCCTGGCTGCGCTGTTTCTCGGGCTCGGCGCGATTCGCCACTTGCTCCTGTTGGCGTTGCCGCTCGCTGTCGCCGTGGCGGTGGCCGCCGACCGATTGCGCGGTTGGGTCGTCGGGCTCGCCGCCGCGGCGGCGCCGGCGGCGCGTGGCTCGATGTCGATCGCTGCGACGGTGCTGATTTGCGCCGCCCTCTACGTGCCGTTGCGACCGGCTTGGGCGATTGCGCGCGATTACCTGCCGCAGGTTCACGATGCGTGGTACCAGGTTCTGATCGGCATCCGCGATACTTCGCCGGCCGACGCCGGGGTCAGCGTTTGGTGGGACCGGGGATACCTCGCGAGCTATTTCTCGGAGCGCCCGGTCACCGTAGATGGCGGCTTGCTGGACTCGCCGCGTGCCTACTGGTTGGCGCGAGCGTTGATGGCGCCGAGCGAGCGAGAGAGTGCCGGGATTCTGCGCTGGCTGCATTGCGGCGTCGCGCCAGCGCCGGGGCTGGATGGCAACGATCCCGACCACTGGCGTCGCCTCGGCTCCGACGGTCGCTCGCTTTCGGCGATGGGCACGGTCAACCAGCTGGTGCGGTCGGACGAGGCGGAGGCGCGTGAGTTGCTGCGCCGGCTCGGCCTCGATTGGGGCGCGATCACCGATCTGGTCGACGTCAGCCACTGTCGCCCGGATGAGTCGTTTCTGGTGCTGAGCGACCGCATGGCGCGCAGCCCTTCGTGGCAGTGGATGGCGACCTGGGACTTCGCCAGGGCGTTTGCCGCGTCGGCGATCGCCGGACAATCGGCCGAGTCGATTGCCGCCGAGCTGCAGTCCTCGTACGGGTTGGCGCCGCAGGCTGCAGCCGATCTGGTCGCGGCGGCGCAGGCGGCGCGAGGAGCCGGTCGGCTGCAATGGTTCGGCTCGGCGATGGCTGGCGTGCCGTCGACGGCGTGGGTGTCCTGCGACGGCTCGGGTGCCGCGCGGACCTGTCCGGTGCGCGCACGCGGTGTGAACGGACTCGAACTCCGACTCGATGATCCGGGAGCGAGCCGTCTGGCGGGGCCGGTCGATTGGGGACCGCCGGCGTTCGCGCGGATTGCCGCCGCCGATGCAGTCGAGGAGAAGGTTGCGGACGCGAACGGCGGCTGGGCTGTTCTCTTCGATCCGTCGACGAACAGGGCCGCGATCGGCTCGCCGGCCTACATCCGGTCGACCTACGTGCAACTGATGTTGCTCGACGGCCGCTACGGCCGCCTGTTCGGCCAAGCTTTCGCCGAGCAGGCGCTTGGCGAGCGCGTCGTCGCCTGGCGGATCGATTGGCAGGCGCTGGACGTCGGCGCGGCCGATTCGGAGGAGTAGGAATGTTCGACACCCTGCGAGCCGATCTCGCCCGTTTTGCTCCCAGGAAGAGCTGACGAGCGGTCTGGAAATGTTGCTAGCTAGCGGGCTGGACGTGGGTGGTGAAGAGTCGGATCCGCAGGCCGTGCTCAAGGCTCAGCTCCGCTTCGCGGAGCTCGAGTGCGGCGAGCTCGGCGCCTAGCTCCGGGTGGCGTTCGTCGCCGGTGAGATCGATGACCCAGAGCCGTCCGTCGCCAACGAAGTCGACCAGGGGAGTCCTGCCGATCACCAGCCGCGCGTCGCCGTAGGCGAGATGCTGGGTCCGCGGCTCGAGCTTCAGCCGCGCTTTCCAGCGCGCGTCGATGTGGCGCAGGATCGATTGCCAGCGTGGGGTCGGAATCGAGCCCTGGATCTCCATGCTCGACCAGTCCGGTCCGACCAGGTACCAGGCGATTCCCCAGAACTCGGGGAACTCCGGCATGTAGACGCGATCTCCGGGCTGCAGGCGCCCGGCCAGTTTTTCGGCGACGGCGCGGTAGTTCTCCGGATACATCGGATGGGCGATTGCCACTGAGCTCGACCAGATCAGCACTGCGACCGCGGCGCCGGCGAGACCCCAGGCGAGCCGCCGCGACGTGATCAGGTTCCACAGCAACAGCGAGCACAGCAAACAGATGAAGGGGGCGGTGAAGATGAAGACCCGGCCGATCCAAATCGGCTTCACCGCGTAGCTCAGCCCGATCGCTGTCGCCAGGGGCGCGGCCACCAGAGTGAGCCCGATTGCCCGCGCCGACGGCGTCCGCCACATCCCCAGCAGCACCCCGACGACGATGGCATGGCCGACCCAGCTGCCGAGCAGGCCGGCGAGCGGCTCGACTCCGAACAGCGAGGCGATCAGCTCGCCGATTCGCTCGAATCCCGGGGTCGGGTAGTTGGAGGAGCTGCGGTAGATCGAGTTGAGTGCGACTGGGAGCGTGGCGACGCAGACGACGAGCTGGACCGCGATCCAGCGAGCCAGGCTTCGTCCGACTGATCGTCGCTCGAGCTGCAGTGTCAGGCTGTAGAGCAGGAAGAAGGAGAGCATGAACGGCCCGAGACTGTGGCTGTAGACGAGCGTCAGCTCCGCCACTGCCGTGGCGATCAGAGCGCGCCGGTCGTTCGCCGATGCGGCGCATCGGTAGTTGAAGTACCAGGCCCACACCGCGAGGAACGAGATCAACGCGTACATCCGCAGCTCGAGCGAATAGTAGACCGAGATCGGCAGAACCGAGAGGAAGAGGGCGGCGGTGCGGGCGACTCGCTCGGAGTAGACGCGCCGCGCGGTCAGGTACAGCGCGACGACCGACAGGATCGACCAGGTCACCGAGTTGGCGACCAGCCAGGTGTCGTTGGTGCCGAACACGCCCCAGGCGCTGAGCTGCAGGTAGTAGAGGGGCGGATGCAGGTCGAATCGGAGGATCGTCAGCAGGGCGTCGAAGAGTGGCTGCGCCGCGCACACGGCGGACCACATCTCGTCCATCCAGAAGGAGTCTTTGGGCAACCCGGTGAGTCGCACCGCGAGCCCCAGGAGGACGAGTCCGGCGGACACGGCGACGGTTGTCGCAGCGTCGGAGTTGGATTGCTTGCGGTGGTCCGCGGCGGAGTTGGATTGCTTGCGGTGGTCCGCGGCGGAGACTGCGGCTCCGGTCTCGGCGTTGCTAGGGGTGGTCATCGGACTTCTCGACGATCGCCAGCAGCGACTCGACGGTTCGCTCCCAGTCTTGGTCGCGGACGTTGGCAGATCGGCGTTGGCGATCGTCGCTCGAGCCTTCGCCGAGCGCGGCTTCGCATTGCGCGACGAACTCCCGCGGGTCGGATGCGAGGCGAACTTGGTCGGAGTAGAGCCGGCGAATCTCGGGGATCTCGGTGCTGACGACAGGGAGGCCGGCGGCGAGGTACTCGAGAACCTTGAGCGGATGGCTGGCTCGGGTGAGCTCGCTGTCAACGAACGGAACCAGGCCGACGTCTGCCTCCCGACAGAGCGCGGGGAGAGACTCGATGTCCCTCTCGCCCAACCAATGGACGTTGGCGAGTTGCGGGAACGCTCGCGGTTCGATCGCGCTGCGACCGACTAGCACGATCGACCATTCGGGTTGCTCTCGCGCGATGTGCTCGAGCAGTCGCAGGTCGACCCAGTCGTCTGAGATGTGTCCGAAGAAGAGCAGGATCGGCCGTTGCAGTCCTTTGAGCTCGCTCGGCGGCCCCGGCGAGGCATCGAGTGCGCTGGCGAACAGCGACCAGTCGACGCCATGCGGCACGAGGTGCGTGTTGGCGTTGCGTGCTGCGTTCTTCTCGTAGAGGCGATGCGACGCGCAGACGACGGCATCGGCCGCGCGCGCCATCCGGTCGTCCAATGCCTGGAAGCGCTGGCGGTCGACTCGCGAGAAGGCGGAGTGCTCGTCGACGCAGTAGTAGATCAGGCTGCTTCGCTGCAGTTCTTCGAGGTGGGGCAGCCAGTTTTGCGAGAACGCGAGGACGCACGGGGCGCGCAGGTCGAGGCGCTCGATCGCGCGGCGCAGTTGGATTCCCACGAGTCGTCGGTTCAAGCCCTCGATTGGGCCGGGGGCAAACGGAAGGGCCAGGGGGGTCAAGACGTGGAGGTTGTCGCGCACCTGGCGTGGCCCGTCGAGAAAGGACGCCAGCTTGGCGACGATTCGCCGCGCGTCCCGCGCCGAGACGTCGGGCGGCCTAAAGCCGATCGAGGATACGAACAACACCCGGTTGTGCCGCGCCAGGCGCGTCGCCAGGTGATACTTGCTGGTCTTCCATCCCCAGTCGTCGGAGGAGAGGAATACGAAGTCCCTCGCTGCCCGGGCCTGCCGGGGATCGCGACCGCTCGGTTGGTCGCCCGCACGGACCTTCGATACCGAGCGCTCTTGGTGTGCCGCTGGTAACGTGAACAGCGCGGCTAGCAGACCGAACAGGAAGTAGCTGATCGGAGCCCATGCCTCGACGCCGAACAAGCCGTAGATCTGAAGACCGATGGTGGCGATGACGACGGCCGTCGCCAGATGCCAATACGAACGGTCGACTCGACCGCGCGCGCGGTAGAGGCGAAGGTACGGCCACAGGCCGAGCGACAAGAGAGCCAGATAGCAGGCCAGGCCGGCGAATCCGGTCTCGGCGGCCACGTGGACCAGGGTGTTGTGCGGCGCCAGGTCGTGGTGGTTGGACCACTGGCCCTTACCGACCCCCGTCAGCGGCGATGCCAGGGCGAGCTCGGAGCCGATCCGCCAGGCCTCGGTGCGGCCCAGATAGGACGGGTCGGTGCCGCGCTCCTGGATCGAGTACAGGCGCTCCCGGAAGTCGGCCGGGGCGAGGCTCAGTGCCAGGCCGAGCAGCGCCGCCGTCGCGGCGGCGGCGAGCAGCTTTGCGGCGATGCCATTGCGCGCGTTGGTGATCCCGAACAAGACTGCCATGATCGCGAGGGTGACGGCACAGGTTCGCGACATCGAGAGAACCACCACCCAGGCCATGACCAGGACCGCGGCACAGCCGGCGAGTCGCGCTGCGACGTTTCCCGCCGCGAGCGTCAGGCCGACGGCGAAGGCGATGCCGAGCAGCATCAAGTTGCCGAACTGGTTCGGGTTGTCCCAGTAGCCGACGCCCTGCAGGCGCCCGTGGTGGTTCAAGAAACGAGGATCGCCGCTGAAGTAGAACGCGGACAGGGATTCGGCTCCGGCGACGAGCACGAGCAGCGCGACGCTCGCCAGCAGGATGCTCAGCTTGCGCCGCGAAGTGACCGCCCGCGAAGCGAAGTAGTAGTAGGAGAGGCAGGCGACCAGCCCCAACATTTCGCGGGGCAAGGCGCCCGGGTTGTTGACCAACAGGCCCGCGGCGACGATTGCGACGAAGAGCCACGCGATCGCGTCCTGGCGGTACTTCAGCTTGGGCGGGACGTCGTAGGCTCGAACGGTGGTGACGAGTAGGGGCAGGAAGAGAATACTGAAGACCGGCCAACCGGCCATCGACGGCTCGCGATCCTGTACCCGGAAGATCGTGTTGCCGAGCAGGCCGACGTATCCCCAGAACGGAGAGAGCGCGGCGAGTAGGAAGCACGAAACCAGAAACGCCAGTGATCCGATCATGTTCCTTCGTGTAGGGGCTCGGTTGGTCGGATCAGTCGGCGAAACACCGATGCCATTCCTCGAGCACCATCAATTGCCAGATGGCGCGATGATGGTCGTACGCGCCGGTCTCGTGCTGGTCGAGCATGGTGCGAATCCGTCGCCGATCGAAGTAGCCGCGCTTCTCGAGTCGATCCGCGTCGAGGAGGTCTCGCGCGTGGTCGCGCATCGGTCCGCGCAAGAGCGCGGGCAGGGGAGTCGGGAAGCCCATCTTTGGACGGTGCACGATCTCTTTGGGCAGAATGCTCTGCATCGCTTTCTTCAGCGTGTGCTTGGTCTGGCCGCGGACGATTCGGTGGCGGCTCGGAATGTTCGCGGCGAGCTCGACCAGGCGGTGGTCGAGAAACGGCACCCTGAGCTCGAGCGAGCAGGCCATGCTCATTCGGTCCGCCTTGGCGAGCAGATCATTGGGTAACCAGGTCTTGAAGTCCAGGTGCTGCATGCGGGCCTCGACCGGCTGCTCGGTGGTTTCGGCGTAATAGGGCGCGAGAGCTTCGTAGACCCCTTCCGGCGAGCACGCCTCGGCGAGCTCGCGGCTGTACAATGAGCGCTTGAAAGCGAGGTCGTAGAACGAGACACCGAGGTACCTGCGCTCGATCGGTAGCTCGCTCAAGGCGACGTAGCGACGCGCCTTGTCGCCCAGCAGGCGTAGCAGTGGCGCGAGACCGCGCTGGCGCAGCGACCCGGGCAAGCGCCGGTACTGTTCGATCGCCTTCATGTAGAAATAGATTGGATACCCAGTGAAGGCTTCGTCGGAACCCTCGCCGGAGAGGGCGACCGTGACGCTCTGCCTGGCGACCCGGGCGATCTGGTGCAGGGTCGGCGCGGCAGGATCGGCGACCGGTTCGTCCATGTAGTGGACGTAGCGCGGAAGAAAACCGAGATACTCGTCGCTGGTGATGAAGTGCTGCTGGTGATCGGTGTCGAATCGCTCCGCGACCAGCCTCGCAAAGCGGCTTTCGTCGTACTCGTCGCCGGCGTCCCAGGCGACCGAGAAAGTTTTGAGGTCGCACACGCCGAGGGAGCGCATCAAGGCGACGATCGCGCTCGAGTCGATCCCGCCGCTCAGCAGGACGCCGAGCGGGACGTCGCTGCGCAGGCGCAGTCGCACCGCTTCGCGCAGTAGCTCCTCGACCCGCTCCTGATAGTGGCGCGCGCCGCGATTCTGCTCGCGTCGGTACGGGATGTCCCAGTAGCGAACCAGATGGGTGCTGCCGTTGCGGATCTGCAGGTAGTGCCCGGGCTCGAGCCTGGCGATGCCGGAAATCAGGGTGGCCGACGCAGGCGTGTAACCGAGCGACATGTAGAGGTCGAGCATCGGGCGGTCGACCTGGCACGGGCGTCCGAGGATCTCGAGAAGGGCCTTGGCCTCCGAAGCGACGGCGATGCCGTCGGCGTTCTCGGCGATGTAGAGCGGCTTGATGCCGAGCCGATCGCGAACGATGAGGATCGACCGGTCTCTTCGGTCCCAGATGGCGAAGGCGAACATGCCGATCAGGTGATGGACGCAGTCCGCACCGTGTCGTCGATACAACTCCAGGATGACTTCGGTATCCGTGTCGGAGCGGAAACGAACGCCATCCTCCGCCAACGACCGGCGCAGCTCGACGTGGTTGTAGACCTCGCCGTTGAAGGAAATCACCAAGTCCTCGCTGGCGTCGAGCATCGGCTGGTGCCCGCGCGGCGACGGGTCGATTACGCTGAGCCGCCGGTGCCCGAGTCCTACCGCGCCGTCGAGGAATACGCCTTCGTCGTCGGGGCCCCGGTGCGCCATCACCGAGCACATCGACAGGATCTCGTCGCGGGTGACCGGGCGACCCGATTTGAAGCGGAAGACGCCTGCTATCGCGCACATCGCGTGGATCCGGGCGGGAGCTGCCGTCGTCGATCGAGCCGCGTGGCGGCGTTCTGCGCGGTGCTCATGCAGCGCGGCCGATCAGCCGGGCGTAGACTGCCTGGTAGTGGTCGACCATGCGCCGGGCCGAGAATCGGTCTACGACGGCGCGCCGCGCCGCGGCGCCGATCTTCGTGCTGCATGCGCCGTTGTCGACGAACTGAAGCAAGGCCTTCGCGAGTTGCTCGGAGTCGCCGGCCGGGAAGAGGGTGCCGGTGATGCCATCCTCGACCAGCTCGAGGACAGGGGCGATGTCGCTGGCCACGACCGCGCGTTCGCAGGACATCGCCTCGAGCAGGGTGTTGGGCAGGCCTTCGCTGACCGAGGTTAGAGCGAACACGTCCAGGGCGTTGAGAATCGTCGGGATGTCGTCGCGCCGTCCGAGGAATCGCACGCGCTCGGCGATCCCGAGCTCGCTTGCGAGCGCGTGCAGGGCCGCGCGCTCCGGGCCTTCGCCGGCGAGGAGCAGCACGGGCGGCGGTATGCGTGTCGGTGCGAATGCGGCGAACCCGCGCAGCAGGGTGGGGTAGTCCTTCTCCCAGACGAGCCGGCCTACGCTGCCGATGACGAAGTCCGCCCGGGTCAGGCCGAGGTCGTGGCGCAGTCGCTCGCCGTCGCGCTGATCGCAGGTGAAACGCTCGGTGTCGACGCCGTTGAAGACGACTTCGATGACGCCGGCGTCGACGCCGAAGCTTCTGCCGATCTTTTGCCGCAGCGCCTCGGAGACTGCGTAGTGCCCATCCAGCGCTGGGAACATCCATCGCTGCAGAAAGCGCTGGCGCGCGGTCTCGTCGTACAGGGTGCCGTGCTCGCTGTTGATGACGTATGGCACGGCGGCGAGCCGGGCCGCGACCAGCCCGATCAGTTGGGTGGCGTACCCGTGGGTGTGGACGACGTCGTAGCGGTGGCGTCGGCACAGGCGCCGGGTCTCTGCGATCTGTGCGGCGATCGAGCCGGTTGCGCGCGGCGAGTGGAAAACGCGGGTTGTTGTCTGGTCGATCCGATCGAGCAGCTCGCCCCGTCCGCGCAGGCAAACGACGTGCAGCTCGAAGCGCCGCTGGTCGATCAGGCGAGCGATGTTGACGATGCCGCTTTCCAGCCCGCCCGTCTCCAGGTTCAGAACGACCTGGAGGATCTTCCTGCGCTGCGCCACCGGCTCAACCGGTGCTGCGTTCTGCCCGGCCTTCTCCCCGCTCGTTCCAAGCGAGCCGAGCGACGTTGGCGAGCCAGCGCGGCAGCGACGCCTGGGCGTAGCCGGCGAGGCAGAACCACGCGCTGCGTCGGGGCAACTTCTCGATCTGGCGGAGCAGGATCCAGCGATCTCGCGCCGCGCGCAACTTGTTGAAGCTGTTGCCCCCGCGGCGCAGCCGGTAGGCACCGAGCGTCTGCGAAACCGATCGCACCTTGCCGCCGTTGCGGGCGATGGACAGCCAGGCGGCGAGGTCTTCGCCCACCTGGATGCGGTCGGAAAAACGAATCGACGGGTGCTTCTCATGGTTGACGACGACAGTCAGGCAGCCGGCTGGGTTGTCGAACAACATCTCTCGATACGAGACGTCCCGGTCGGCGCAGACCCGCTCGCTTATCGTCCGCCCGGCCTCGTCGCAAACCTCGTAAGAGCCGAAGCACAGATCGAGACCCTCGCGCTCCATTACCGGGATCTGGATCGCGAGTTTGTCGGCGCTCCAGCGGTCGTCGCTGTCGAGGAAGGCGAGGTACTTGCCTCGAGAGTTCTGGATCGCCTGGTTCCTGGCGCCTGCCGTCCCGAGGTTGGTGTCGAGCGCGACCAGCCGGATGCGCGGGTCTTGGCGCTGGTGTCGCTCGACGATGGCGCGGGTTTCGTCCGCCGAGCAATCGTCGGCGACGACGAGCTCCCAGTCGGTGAAGGTCTGCTCGCGCACCGACTGAATCGCTTGCTCGATCAGTTGCGCGGCGTTGTACGCCGGCATGATGACCGAAACCGCGGGGTGCCGCCCGTCTGTATCGATGTCGCTCATTGCCGGTCTGCCAATCCCCGTCCGTCGTCCGCCTACACGCTCCGCAGTGTAGCGACGGGCGATTATGCGGATCCATCGCATCAAAATCCACGCGATCTGGGTGCTTGGTCGCACCTCGGTGTCTCGGATGGAGTTGCTGGCTCTGTTGCGGTCCTGATAGTGCGGCTGGATGAGGCGAGGGGGGCGAGAGCCGATAGCCGGAGGTCTCGGCTCCCGCGGTGGCCCAGAGGGCGATGCCGGAGGCAGGTGACGCGTCGGCAGGCGCACTCCCGAGCGCTGCCGACCCGGGCGAAGCATCCGCCGACAGCCGGCTTCGGGTGCTCCTGTATTCGAGCGTATTTCCGAGCCCCACCCAGCCGTCGCGGGGGCAGTTCACCCGGCAGCTGGCGGTCGAGATGGCGCGCCGCGCCGAGGTCGAGGTGGTTTGTCCGGTGCCGTGGTGTCCGGACCTGCGTCTCCTCGAACACTTCCCCGATTGGCGCGCGCTGGCACAGACGCCGCACAGTCATCCCTTCGACGGGGGCATGGCGCGCTACCCGCGGTACCCGATGCTGCCGAAGTTTGGCGGAGCGGTGCAGCCGCGCTTGCAGGCGGCCGCGGTACAGGCCCTGATCGAGCGAATGCATCAGCGGCGGCCGATCGACGTGATCAACGCGCACTGGGTCTTTCCCGACGGTGTCGCGGCGGTGCGGATGGGCCGCCGACTGGGCATTCCGGTGGTGCTCACCGCTTTGGGTTGCGATATCAACGAATACCCGAGGTATGCGCTGCGACGAAGACAGATCTTTTGGGCGCTGGCGCATTGCGACGCGGTGTCGGCGGTGAGCCCGCAGCTCGTCGACCGGATCGTCGCCCTCGGCATCGACGCCGAACGTGCCCACTGGATCGCCAATGGGGTCGACGCCGGCCAATTCTACGTGCGTCCCGACGCCGAGCGTTCGGCGTTGCGCGCGCAACGCGGACTGCCTTTGCAGCGACCACAGCTGCTGTACGTCGGGCGCCTCGCGCCGGAGAAGGCAGTGCGGACGTTGCTGCAAGCGTTGGCGCGGCTCGATCGCAGCGGTCGCCTCGGCTTCGACACCGTTCTGGTTGGAGACGGACCGCAGCGACGCTACATCGAGCGCGACATCGTCGCGCACGGTCTGGCGTCTTGCGTGCGTGTCGTCGGCGAGGTCGGGCACGCCGAGATCCCCGAATGGATGGCGTGCGCTCACGCCTTGTGCTTGCCGAGCCTTCGCGAGGGAACGCCCAACGTCGTTCTCGAGGCAACCGCCTGCGGCTTGCCGGTGGTCGCCAGCCGGGTTGGGCCGATCCCGTCGTTGGTCGACGAGACTCGCGGCGCACTCGCAGCGCCGGGCGATGCCGACGACCTGGCCGATGCGCTGACGCGTGTCATGACGCGGTCGTGGGATGCGTCCGCCATCGCGGCGAGCTCGTCGGCGCAGAGTTGGAGCGAAGTAGCCCAGCGTTATCTCTCGCTGATGCGGGAGGTCGCCGGTACCGCGGCGGACCCCGCGGGCGCGCCGGGTGTCGACGCGCCGCGGCGGGGTGCTCGATGAAGGGAAGTCCGCCGCTCGCGGTTCAGCTGCGCGACTTCGCCGTGCGCTGGCTGAGAAAAGTACGCGGCGGTGCTGCGATTTCATCCCGTTCAAGCGCGGTAGTTCCCGCAAGGCTACCGCCCGGGGCGACCGTTCTTCCGCGAATGATAGACACGTTGGAAGCAGTCCGTGCCCCGAACCCCATTCCCCGATGTGCCGGCGGCGGGGACCCAAGATGACGCAGGTGCGGGTCGCGAAGGCTCGGGTTTCGGCTTGGCGAGTTTGTGGTGGTTCGTATGGTTGCTGATGCTGGTGATCGCAATGTGGATGGGAGCCTCCTACCGATAGGGCTCGGTCTCGATCAAGCAACAATCTGCGGCCATCAGCGTCATCTGCGGTTGGTCTCGAAGCCACTGACACCGGTCTCGGCTTGGAACGTGGCGCCGCCCGGCTCCCGAGAAGAAGGCGATCAGCGAGCTAGAATCGATCGCGATCAAGCCCGATCCTTGCGCAACTCTTCCAAGTCGAGGGACACTTCGACCCCACCGCGCAAGTCTCGCAGCTCGTCGAACGTGCTGGCCGCTGCCACCAACTCGAGACCGCGACGCACTGTCGCCGTGAACCCCTCGCCGGTGGATTCCTGCGCCCGCCGCAACAGGTCGTCGGGCACCTCCACCGTGATCTTCCGTGCCACACTCATGAGCACGAGCTCGCCAAAGTCAGTCTCAGAACTCCAAGGAGACGCCGAGGAACTGGTAGCTTGCAGCGAGCGAATCCCTCGATGCAATAAATGGCGCCTTGAAATCCCAAGTCGTCGATTGCCGGTCTAAATTTCTCTTTGTCGACCGTCGCGGCACGTGCTAGGCAAACTCGATGCCGTTCTCCCGCTGGTTGGTCGTTCTCGTTACTCTCGTCCTCGCCGCCGGCGGAGCGCCGGCGATCACTGCCGGCCCCAATTTTGCCGGCAGCTTCGTCAACGGCAACGCCGGCCAGGCATGGAACTTCCCCGAACAGTCGGATGGAGCGAACGACAACCAGTGCGCTGTCGCGACGAGCTTCTCCCAGGTTCTGCGCTTGACGAACTTCGGCTTTGCGCTGCCTCCGATGGCGACCATCGAGGGGATCCAGGTCGAGCCGCGGACCGGATCGGAGAACGGCACGACCATCGGAGTTCAGTTGACGAAGGACGGGGCCACTGGTGTCGGCGCGAACCGCAACGTCTCGGTCATCGAGGAGACCACCTGCGTCGACACCCAATTCGCCAGTTCCGGGGGCGGCGCCGACCTGTGGGGCACGACCTGGACACAGAATGAGATCGAGAGCTCGACGTTCGGTGTCATTCTCACCAGCAGCGAAGCCACGGTCCTCGATGCAGTCCGCATAACCATCTTCTTCGACGCTCCGCCTACACCGACCCCGACGGCCTCGGCGACTGCGACTTCCACCGAGACTCCCTTCGTAGGGGGCGAACCGCCGAAGGTCGGCGACGAGATCCAGGTCAGCGGGCCCAACGCCCGCCTCGACGAGGATCCCGACGTCGCCGCCGACGCGGCCGGCAATTTCGTCATCGTGTGGGATCGGGGTGAGCTGGAGGAAGAAGACGACGGGGACATCTTTGCACGGTTGTACGATAGCACTGGCGCGCCCCTGACTGGCGAGATCCAGGTCAATCAGTTCACGGCCGGCGATCAGGACGACGCGAGCGTCGCGCGCTCCGCGGCGGGGGCCATTTTCATCGTATGGGAGAGTGCCGAGCAGGATGGCGACGGCGACGGTATCGTCGGTCGTCTCTACGACAGCAACGGCGATCCACTCGGAAACGAGTTCGTCATCAACACCTACACCAGCGACAACCAGCAGGACCCGCGCATCGCCGCCGCGAGCAACGGGGACTTCGTCGTCACTTGGGAATCGAACGACCTCGTCAACGGCGACGGCGATGCGGACGGAATCTTCGCCCGGCGCTTCCAGGCGGATGGCGTCGCCAAGGATGTCAACGAGTTCCAGGTAAACATCGCCACCACCAACGACCAGATCAACCCGTGGATCGCGTCGACCCCCGACGGCCGCTTCGTCGTCACCTGGGCCAGCATCGACGGCGACGGTGACCAACACGGCGTGTTTGCACGGCGCTACGACAGCGACGGGGCACCACTGTCAGGCGAGCTCGCCGTCAATTCCTACACCACCGACGAGCAATCTCACGCCACTGTTACCAGCGCCGCCGATGGCCGCTTCGTCGTCGCTTGGGGCAGCAACGACCAGGTCGCGGGATTTGACGTGTTCGGCCAGCGCTACGACGACTCCGGCGCGACCGCCGGCGGCGAGTTCGCGGTAAACTCGTACGTCGTCGGAGACCAGGAATACCCCGCGATCGGCGCGTCGAGCGGCGGCAACTTCCAGGTGGTCTGGGAAGAAGAAAGCGGACTCGACGGCGACGGCGGCGGAATCTTCGGCAAGAACTTCACGGCCTCGGCAATGCCGCTCGGCGCCGACTTCCAGGTCAACACTCTGGTGGAAGGCGATCAGGCTCGGCCCGCCGTGGCCTCCCTGGGCAACACCGGCAACTTCGTCGTCGCCTGGCACGGGCCCGGCGAACAGATGCTGCTGGCGACCTTGTCCGGAATGCAACCGGAGGACGGCGACAACGAGATCTTCGCCCAGATCCTCGGCTCCGAGCAGTCGCCCACGCCGACCGCAACCAGCACGGCGACAGCGACCAACACCGCGACGGCGACCAACACCGCGACGAACACCGCGACCGCGACGTCGGTAGGGACCGATACTCCGACCCCGCAACCGGACGGTTCGGATTGCGACGACCCAGCTCAATGCTCGTCGGCGCACTGCAGCGACGGCGTCTGCTGCAACCTCGCGTGCAGCTCCAGCGTCGACCGCTGCGACTTTCCCGGTTCTGAGGGAACCTGCATGTCCTTCGCCGCGACCGCACCGGCAACTTCGCCGTTCGGCGGATTCGCCGCCTTGCTCGTCCTCGTCGGAGCTGGTGGCCTCAGCCTGATGCGGCTCCGACACCGGCGCGGCTAATGTGTGGACCCGGTGCTCCAGCTTTTGTGTCGATTCACTCCGGGGTGACGTCCTTTCCGCCGCGCGGCCAGAGCTCGTAGCCGTCGAGGAGGTCTCCGTCGTCGTCGGTGTCGTCCTGGACGACGATGGCGACGAGGTCGAAAGGGGCGTCACCGAGATCGGCCGTCGCTTCGATCATCTCGTCGTCGATGGTGTTGCGCTGGAGCCGCAGGATCAACTGGCTGGCCCCGTCGTCGTCGGTGATGGTGAGCTCACTCGAGCGCGCGCCCGGCTCTGGCCAGTCGCCCGAAGTTCGCCGCGCGCCGCGGATGCGCACCAACGTCGCGACGTACTGGTCGCCGGTCGCGACCAGCTCGGCCAGAGTGACCTCGACCGGGGCGGGAACCGGGTTGCCGCCGCCGAGCACTTCGACGCTGCCGGAGGTGGTGTCTATGAGCACGGTGCCCTCGACGCGGTTGTCCTCGGTCGAGGGGTCGCGCTGGCCGACTCGGCCGCTGATTCTCAGCCGGTCGCCTTCGCTGAAAGAGGGGACTTCCCCCGACGTGGCGTGGAAGACCATGACGCCGTCGCCGCCGTCCTGGATGAACTGGCGTACCTTGTTGTTGGCGAACAGCCCGGCGTCGGCGATGGCGATTCCTTCGGTGGTGACGGTCTCGTCGAGCCTGAGTGCATTGCCGTCGGCGTCGCGGGCGACGATCTCGCCGATCGCCAGGGTTCGCCCCTCGTCGCCGCCGCCGCTGTCGTCGCTACCGCCGCAGCCAGCGGCGGCGAAGCAGAGGGCGATCGAAATCTGCAGAATGATGGTTCGCATGCTGATTCTCCTGTGCTTGAGGTCTATTCGAAGCTCGATGGGAGCCGCGCGCGGATTCCGGTGTAGAACCACCGGCCCGGTCGCGGCATGCCGATCGCCTCTTCGTAGTCTTCGTCGAGCAGGTTGTCGGCGCCGACGACGATGCTGAGCCAGCGATCGAGGTCGAATCCGGCCTGGGCGTTGATCAAGAATGCGTCGTCGAGGTCGACCGCGGTGCCGAATCGGTCGACCTGCCCCGATATGTACTGGGTTTCGAAACGCGCCGTGAAACCGAGCGGTAGCGACGCCTGGGCGATGGCGTTGGCGCGATGCCGCGGCCGGTGTTGGATCTCGGCGCGGTCGCCGGCGGTTTCGGTCAGGCGGTTGTCCGCCTTCGCGTCGAGATAGGTGTAGTTGGCGCGCAGGGCGAGGGCGTCGAGCGGCGTCCAGTCGAGTGCGACTTCGGCCCCCTGCAGAACCGCGTCGCTCAGGTTGCGCGCCGGCTGAGGGTCGCCGTTGCGCCCGCCGCTCGATTCGATCAGATCGTCGACGTCGGAGCGGAACAGGGCGAGGTTGACGCCGACGTCGGCGAAGCGTGCCGCGTGGCCGATCTCGTAGCTCCAGCTGCTCTCGGCGTCGAGGTCGGGATTCCCCTGCAGCGGGTCGTACAGCTCGCGCAGGGTGGGAAAGCGCGTCTTGCGGCTGACCGATACCCGGGTGACGCCCCAGCGTTCGAAGTCGTAGGTGGCGCCGAGCTGCGGGTTGGGTTGCCATTCGTCGCTGCGGTCGCCTCCGGCCTGCAGGTCGGCGCTGATGCCGCCGACCAGCGCCAGATGTTCGGTCGCCTCCCACTTTCCCTCGATCGCGGCGCTGAATGTCGTGAAGTACGGTTCGACCTGCGAGCGGCTGAGGCTGTCGCGGACATCGGCGCGCGAGTAGCGCAGCTGGGTCGCCAGGGCGAGGGTGATGCTGTCCGTGATGCGGCGCTCGCCGCGCAGCAGTCCGCCGACTTCGTCGCTCTCGGCCTCAATGGTGGCCAGGACAGTTTCGAGGTCGTCGGGGTCGAGCTCTCGTTCCTCCTCGCGGTAGCGCGAGTAGAAGAACGCCGCGGCGAGCTCGTTGCCGAGCCACTCGGCGACTTCGAGGGCGAGATGCGCGTGGGTCAGCTCCTGCGGCTCGTAGCGTCGGATGCGGGGATTGAACGACGTGGTGCGCGAGGGGATCGCCGCCTCTGCCTTCGACTCGAGGACCGTGGCGCGCACCTGCAGCGCATCGGAGATCGCGTACGACCCGTTGGCGAAGACGCTCCACTCGCGGCGATCGCTGTGGTTGCGCTGGCCGCCTCCCTCGAGTCGACGCTGCGGTGGGGGGCGATCGTCGAAGTCCTCCGACAGCGGGAATCCGCCGCTGTCGAGGTAGCGACCGCCGATCAGCAAGCGGCCGAGCGGGTTGCCCGCCGCGGCGCTGGCGCGCGCATCCCAGGTGTTCGAGTCGCGCCACGTCGTCGAAACGTCGCCGGAGATTCCGCCGCGCGGTTGCGCGCTGCGCAGCCGGATCGCACCGGCCATGCCGTTGGGGCCGTAGAGGGACGAAGTCGAGCCGCGCACGATCTCGATGCTGTCGAGCAGCTCGGCGGGGAAGAGATTGAAATTGATGATGCCGTTGTACGGTTCGTAGATCGGCACCCCGTCGAGTGTGAACAGGGTGGCGCGCTGGTCGAAGCCGCGCATGTCGATGCGCGGCTGGCCGCGGCCGCCGTAGCGAACGTTCATTCCCGGAGCGAAGTCGACGACGTCGGCGAGATCGCTCTTGCCCAGGTTGCCGACATCGGTCTGGTCGATCAGGGTTCGCGCCGCCAGGGAGCGGTCGACCGGCGTCGCGTAGACCACGTTCTCCGGAACACCGGCCGGCTTGTCGTTGGCCACCGCCGCGGCGACCAGCGCCAGGCTCACTAGCGCCGCCCCGCCAAGTAGGCGAAGTACCCGGCGCGGCGCAGAGCGCCGACGATCGCGAAGCCGAGTGCGCCGCCGAGCAGACCGAAGACGGTGTAGGTCAGGATCGCATAGGCCCGCCCAAAGACGACGAAGCCGACGGGGATTCCCGCCATCAGCTCGAGCCCGACCTTGACCGCCAGCTTGCCGAGGTGGCCGACCAGCCCGGCGACGGCGAAGGTCGCCAGCGACTCGCGGCGCTTGGTCGTCCAGCGCACGGCGTCCACCCCAAAGCCAGACGCCGCGTAGCCGAGCACGGTCACCAGGGCGCCGTGGTCGCCGAGGCCGACGAAGATGGCGAGGATCCCGGCGACCAATCCGGTCGCGGTCGCCGCTCCCGGGCGCGGCACGACCGCGCTGGCGGTGACCAGGATGGCCATCCAGAACAGGCCCGAGTGGCCCGGGATCTTCAACGGCATGTGGAGGGCGACGCGCGCTGCGATCAGGAGCGCGGCGAACATACCGATCAACAGCCAATCGAACGTCGAGAACCGGTTCTGCCTCGTCCCGGCATTCTCTGTGTTGCGATCTGCGGGTTCGGAGCTCATCGCCGGCACCGCTCATCGCCACCAAGCCAGGACGACGAAGAGGGCGACCGAGCCCAGCAGCAGGGCGCGGTCGCGCGGCGGCAGGGCATCGCTCGTCGCGTCGTGGTACCGCGGGGCGCCGAAGCCGCGCACGGCGGCGGCTTCGTGAGCCGACCACGCCCGCTTGGTGGCCATGACGACGGCGGGCACCGCGACCGCGATCGACTGCGACCACCAGCGACGCAGGCGACCGCTGCGCCGACCGCCGTCGAAGTCGATCCCGCGTGCCCGCTGGGCGTCGACGATGCGGCGCAGCTCGAGCTCGAGGTCGGCGAGAGTGCGCTGCGCCACCGCGAGACTGAGCGCAATCGGCTCGGGGAGGCCGAGACGTTCGAGGGCTCGGCGCAGCTCGTCGGGATGCGTGGTCGCGGTCAGCAACTGGAATGCCGACACCAGCAGTGCCAACCGCAGCGTGACTTCGACCGCGGTGCGCGGCGACACCAGGAACCAGTCGAGGGCGAAGAGAATGATCAACAGCCAGCGGATGCGGCGAATCTGCGCCCAGGCGTAGGGTCCGATTCCGGCGAGACCGATCAGGGTGGCGAAGGCGAGCGAGAAGATCGCCAACCCCGGCAGCTCCAGCATCAGGGCGAAGGATGCGAGCAGCGCGATCGCCAGCTTGGTGCGTGGATCGACTGCGCGCAGAAAGGAATCCTCCGCGAGAGGCTGCAAGTTGTGCCGGCGGCCGATCACGAGTCGCCCCCGGTGATGCGGCCACCTTCGAGACGGAGCGATGCGTCGCACCACTGCGCGGTCCACTCCTCGTCGTGGGTCGCCACCACGCACAGGTATCCGGCCTCGACCAGGCGGCGGATCGTTTGGCCGAGCGAGCGGCGGTGTGCGGCGTCCTGGCCGAGCGTCGGCTCGTCGAGGCAGATACCGTGCAGGCCCGGACGCATGAGGAGAAGCCCGATGGCGAGCCGTTTCTTCTCGCCTTCGCTGAGCAGCAGCGGTTGACGCCGTTCGAGATGGGAGAGCGCGAGCAGCTCGAGCAGTCCGCGGTAGTGGTCTTCGTCCACCCGGTCGACCGCGTAGCGCAGCTCTTCGCGCACGCTGCCGTTGAAGATCTGGTGGTCGGCATTCTGGAAGCACAGGCCGACGACGCCGCGTCGCTCGATCCCGTCGACGCGCCGGGAGATTCGTCCCTCGTGGCGGAGCAGCCCGCACAGCGCGCGCAGCAAGGTCGTCTTGCCGGCGCCGTTCGGCCCGAGCAGGGCGACCGCGGATCCGCCGCGCAGCTCCAGGTCGAGATCGCGTAGCACCGCCCGACCGCCGAGCGCGACGCGCAGGCCCTCGACCCGCACCGCGAGATCGCCGCTCCTTGCCGGCAACCGCGGCACCGCGGCAGGAATCGCGGCGGGCGCGAGCTCGATCCGCTTGGTGGCGATCTTCGAGTCGAAGGCGGTGGCACGGTGCTCGAAGGCGACCACCGCGGTGCCGGCGCGGCACAGCTCGGCGACGTTGTCGGCGACCGCCTCGGCGGCATCCCGGTCGAGCATCGAGAAGGGCTCGTCGAGCAGCAGGACGTCGGGCTGGCGCGCCGCCGCCGCCGCGATCAGGACCCGTTGCTGCTCGCCTCCGCTCAGCGTGCGTGGCTCGCGCTCGGCGAGAGCTCCGAGGTCGAAGCGGTCGAACAAAGCGCGCCGGCGTCGCTCGATCGGTGTCCGCTCGTCGGCGCAGCGCTCGAGGGCAAAGTCGATCTCGTCGCTCACCGTGCCGGCGAGCAGTTGGGTCTCCGGGTTCTGGAAGACCGCGCCGACGCGCGATGTGATCTCGGGCAGTGCTAGCTCGGTCGTTCGCCTGTCGCCGAGAAACACTCCGCCTTCGAGGTTGCCCTGGTAGAGATGCGGGATGACGCCGCAGAGGAGACGCGCCAGCGTGCTCTTGCCGCAGCCCGACGGGCCCTGCACCAGCGTAACCTCCCCGCCGGCCGCCGCGAAATCGAAGGGGCCGACGCGCTCGTCCCCGTTTGGATAGGTGAACGAAGTGCCTTCGGCCCGTAGCAATCCGGCCGCGCTCGTCATCTGTCGGTGGTCGGCTCCGCGTCGGCCTTGGGCTTCTTGCGGTCGCTGCAGCGCCAGCCGTCCTCGGCCGGCTCGACGAGCAGCACCGGTCTCCCGCCGATCAGCCGCGGTCGCAGCCAGTCGCCGGTCGAGATCGACGCGGTCGGCGGCACCGGCTCGCTGTTGCGTGCCGACGACACCAGGGTGATGCCACGTTTCAGCAACTTCTCGGCGTCGATCGGATCGTCGAGCTCGCGTAGGCCGCCGCCGCCGAGGTCGAGGAAGCGTCCGGCGTTGCCGTAGCGCGTCAGACCGACCGCGGCGAGAGCGCCGATCACGCCGTCGCCACTGCCGCCGAGCTCGCGCAAGCGAGTCTTGCTGCGCGCGGCGAGGACGAAGGCGGAGCGCTTGTCGAGCACCTCGGCGCCAGCTCGCAGTCCCCAGTCGACCACGTCGTCGCCGATTTCGTCGGCCAGCGCCAGGCAGACCCCTGGATCGGAACCGAGGGCGGAACGATCGCCGACGTAGTCGGCGGCGCGGTCGAACACGCCGTCGGCGTCGGTCGGATCGTCGAGATCGAAGACCACGCAAGCCGGGCTGTTGTGGCTGGTGTAGGGGACGCGCGGATCGACCAGCAGCTGGTGGCGGACGACTGCGGACATGCGCACCCGCGGCGTCGACAGTGCCGCCGCCAGCTCGCGCGCCAGGCGGCCGGTGCCCGGTTTGTGACCGAGCACGTCGGTGTCGTCGATGCCGAGAAGGGCGCGAACCGTCATCTCATCGCACCCGCGCGACGACCTGGTTCATGCGCGTCGTGTCGTAGCCGGCCAGCGCGGCGCCGCAACGCAATGAGTCCGGGTCGTGGATCAGCTCGAGGAAGGGGCGCAAGCGTTTCGAGTCGAAGGCTCCCTCGGGGATGGCCAGCTCGAAGCTCTCCTCGCCGAGCGGAACGAAGTCGAGTCCGCGCTGTTCGGCAACGGCGCGGATCCCCGGGCCGACGTCGGCGCTGCCGTTGGCGACCGCAGTGGCGACCGCGTCGTGGGTCGAGACTTCGTGCCGGTATCCGCAGATGTCGTCGGGGCTCACCCCGGCGCCGCGCAAGGCGTGGAACAGGAAGAGCCTGGTTCCCGCGTCGCGCTGGCGGTTGATGTAGCGCACGCCGCGCCGCGCCAGATCGCGCACGCCGCGCACCCGCTTGGGATTCCCAGGGGCGACGAAGAGGCCTTGCTCGCGCCGCGCCAGATGCAGCAACAGCACCGGTTCCTCGGGCATCAACGAGCGGATGAAGGGGATGTTGTAGGCGCCGGAATCGACGTCGAGCAGGTGGACGCCGGCGAGGTCGGCGCGGCGATCTCGCAACGCCAGGAGGCCGCCGAGACTGCCGATCGCCGCCGCGCTGATGGTTGGCCCGCCGCGCCGCTCGGCGGCGCGCTGGCGCAGCATCGACAGCAGCAGATCGTCGCTGCCGAGCAGACGCAGCGGCGCGTCCTCGGCGGCTGCCAGTTGCTTGACGGCGAACGGGTCGCGGCCGCGCTCGCGCTTGTCGTCGGCCGACCGCACCCAGTCGCGCAGCTCGCGCCGGCCGGCGGCGGTGATCCGGTAGACCTTGCGGCTCGGCCCGAGCCCGCCCGACTCTCGCCGCGAGCGCGCCCAGCCTCGACCTTCGAGCTTGGCCAGCAGCTTGTAGAGCTGCCCCGCGTCGAGCGCCCAGTCCGGCCCGAGCTCCTGCTCGAGCTCGGCCCGCAGCCGATAACCATGCCGCCGCCCGCGGGCGAGCAGGGCGAGAATTGCGTGAAGGAGCACCATCCGGATCCCACTAGAGGCAATGCCTATAGTGGGTTCCGGGGAGGCGCGCAACGATCTGTCAGGCCGGCGCGCCCGTGCCTTCGGCGGAGCTCAGCGCTCGGGTGGCGCCGAGGTGGCGACCACCTGACAGTGGGATTCCCCCTCCTTACCAAAGCAGGGGGTTAGGGGGGGGAGGGGGAGGTCACGCCGCGCCGCAAGAAGCTTCTGTTTGCGGGCCAGCGTCGGCTCCACTTGACCCCCCTGAAGTCCCCCCTTGCCAAGGGGGGACGGAATGCGGGTTCGGGCCGTGCTACCCCCTTTAAAACGCAGCTGCCCATCAAACTGACCCACCACGGCCGTGCCGGTTTGCAGTTGCCGGCTGGAGGAAGTAGCGCACGGTTGCGGATGAATCCTAGAGCGCGATGTGGGCGAACAGTGGAGTCTCGGAGTCTCGGAGGGGTAGGCGCCTCGAGAACCGAGTCGTTCCGAGCTCTGGTCCTTGACGCTAGTTGTCGATTCGTCTGAGCGATCTCGAATGGCGAAGAGAGCGATTTTGTGGATCGTGTCTCGACTCGGGCTGGTCGCCTTCGGTGCCGGCATCGGCTTGTTGGCGCTGGTGAGTTTCGATTTCGTGCTCGAGCACGGTGGGTTCGATGTCGGCGAACCTCCTCCGGACCCGTTTGCCGGGTTTTCCAGCACCCAGTCGAAGTTCGTCCCGGTGACGCTGCGTGACGGGACATTGGTATACCGGCCACGCCCCGACCAGAGACGGCGCCGCGCCGGCTCGTCGGCTGACCCGTCACGCGTCTTCGAGGCCGAAAAAGCCCCGAACACGTTTCGTATATTCGTGGTCGGCGGGTCCTCGGCGGAGGGTACGCCGTACGGGACCGAATACAGCTTCGGCGCCTGGCTCGAGCAGCGTCTGAACGCGACGACGACCGGCGTCGAATGGGAGGTGGTCAACGCGGCCTTTTCCGGGTACGCGACCCGTCGAATCATTCACGTTGCCAGGGAGATCACGCGCTATTCGCCCGATCTTCTGATTATCTACGGCGGTCACAACGAGTTCGCGGAGCAGCGTTTCTACCGCCATTTGCTCGATCGCGACCCGCGTCTCTTTCGCTGGATGGAGCTGGTCGCCCAGACTCACATCTACCGTTGGTGGTATGCCGATGCCGAGGTGGAGCAGCCTCCGAAGCTCGAGATCGACGAGCACTATCGCGCCTTCGAAATGTTTGCGGTGATGGCGGAGCGCGCCGGCGGCGGCGTCTACCCGACCGGTCGGGAGCGGGCCTTCGGTGAGATTCACTTCGAGTACAACCTGCGCCAGATCGTACGGATCATGCACGAGGCCGGTGTGCCGACCATGCTGCTGACTCTGTCGCAAAACCTCGCCGACTGGGAACCCGGTGCTTCGGCTCACGGCAAAGACCTCGACGAACGCGCGATCCACGCATGGGAGACTCACTCGAGCACCGCCGAAGCGAAACTGGCCACCGACTGCGAAGCCGCCACCCGGCACCTGCGAACGAGTCTCGCAATAGACGAGGGCTATGCGCTTACCCATTATCAGCTGGCCACCTGTCTACGGAAAGCCGGGAGATACGACGAGGCGCGGCAACACTTCGCGCGGGCCAGCGATCTCGACCAGATCCCGCAGGGTGCTTCCTCGATCTTCAACGAGGTCATTCGCCGTGTCGCGCTGAGTGAGGACGCGATCCTCGTCGATACAGCAGCAGTCCTCGAGCAGGCGAGTCCCCATCGGCTCGTCGGATCCAACTTCTTCGTCGACTTCGTTCACCCTAACATCGAGGCACACCAGATGATGGCGAGGGCGATCGCCGCGACGATTCGCGAGCAAGACGTCTTCCCTGGCGTCGAGTGGGGCCCCGGAACTTGGCAGGAGACGCCGGTCGATCGGGTCTATGCCCAGCAACCGGAGTTGCGGGTCAACGAGCACGTAGCTCTGGGCCTCGCCTGCATGCTCTCGCTGCGCAAGCCCTGCGTGCGGGATGCCGCAAATGCCACCCTCGCCATCGACCCGACCAACCGCGCCGCCAGAGACTACCTGTCGATGCTGGAGACCTCCTCGGTGTGGAGCCTCGGTTCCGCCATGGCACCGTGGAGCAGCCTGGCAACGCCGACCAAGCCGGCACCCTGAGCGACCCTTTGGGGTGCGAAGGTGGCGTCGCGATCGTTCAGGCGGGCGGCGCGCCGGCGCCTTCGCCGATCAGGTCGCGGCAGGTGGGTGAGATGGGCACCGATTGCGGGATCGGCGTGGTGTCGAGCAGCCAGTCGGCTCCGAGCCGAGAGACGCCCATCCAATAGTGCTCGTTCTTGAAGTGGTGCAACCGGTGGCTCTTCCACAAGCGCCGGTAGGCGACCGTCTTGGGAACGACCCGAGTGTGCACCAGAAAGTGGATCCACTCGTAGTTGAGCGAGAACAGGAAGTGCGTGCCCAAACCGGTGAGGGCGAGCTCGGTGGTCGGCGTCACCGCGAACCAGAAGAAGACCAGGAACGGCACGGTGTAGAGGTACGACTGCAGCGGGATGAAGAGGATGTCGAGGTTGTTGGGGTCGCGGTGGTGTTGGCGGTGCTTGCGCGGAACTGCGAAGTCGATGCGCCGCCCGCGCCACTCGAAGGGTTTGAAGTGCAGGATGTAGACGTGGATCAGCCACTCCTGGATCGGCCAGAAGGCGAACAGGATCGCGACGACGATGAGGTCCCAGTCGGTCCAGTGGCCGAGGGCGAGGCGCAGGCCGCCGGTGATCAGGGTTGCGGCGATCAGCAGGCGCGGGCTGGCGCGGCCGACGAAGTAGCGAAAGGCGCTGGGTAGGTCGGACGGCGACTGCGCGGCGCCGCGTCTCTTCTCGAGGCGAACATTGCCGAGCGAGTGGATTGCCGCGCTCATTGTTTTTCCACCGCCGTCGAGTCGAGCGCGTCGAGCACCTGCTTGATCCCCATCTCACCGCGTTGCACCAGCTGGCGGGCGAGCGCTTCGGCGGACTTCGCGTCGCCCGAACCGATCGCGTCGGCGAGCGCCGTGTAGCCGTCGGCGTCGCACAGCTCGTCGGCGAGCGCGCTGGCGAGAATCGCGCGGCAGGTGTCGTAGGTGTCGCGCAGCGAGTTGTAGGCCAACCGGTAGGCGATGTTGCCCGAGGCATCGACGATTGCCGACCAGTAGTCGATCGCCAGGTCCTGTAGGGTGGTCAGCTCACCGTCGGCGGCGCGCATGGCGGCGCAGGTCGCGACCAGCTTTTGCTTTACCGACTGGTCCGTCGCGGCCGCCGCCAGGCGGGCCGCATCGGCGGCAATCGCCGATCGCATCTCGAGGATGCCGCGCACCACCGTGGCGTCGATGCGGCCGTCGCCGGTCATCACCAGGGCGGGGAGCAGGTCGAGGCCCGCCGACTCGCGGTAGTCGAGAATGCGCGAAGTGCCGCCGTGACGGATCGATACCAAGCGCGCTTGTTCGAGGCGCCGCAAGGCCTCGCGGACCGAGGATCGGTTGACCCCGAGGGCCTCGCAGAGAACTCGTTCGGCGGGCAACGGCGATCCGGCGGCGAGCTCTCCGCTGACGATTCGCGACCGCAGCTGCTCGAACACCGCGTCGGACAGAGCTTGTTTTCGTACCGGGGTGAGGGGCGGATTCGGTGTCTCCATGCCGGCAGTCCTTCGCAGCAACTGATCTGTTTGTCAACTGGTCTGACAATTCGTGATAGCGCGCTTTCGCTTGGAAACCGACCACCGTCGGCATTGGAAGGAGGTCCCGATCCCGATGGCGGGGTGGTCGGAGCCGCGGGGTTGCCGCGACGATGGCATCGATGCTCAACGTCAGGTCATGGGTGCACGATTGGGCGGACGCAGTATCTTCTCGTTGCCGCACGCCGACGACGTGGTCGGTGGCCTGAGCCTGATCGGTAGGGCCTTCGCCGCGCCGGTCGCGAACACGCTCGACGATCTAGGTGTCTACCGCGGCATTGCGCAAGAGAAGTTGTTCCCGGCGCCGACCCGGGTTCCTCGGGTGCGCATCCAGCAGCGGTGGAGGGTGCCGGGGGTGGTCAGCGAAGACATCATCTTCGAGTCGCCGCACCGGCCCCTCGAGCCGCGCTTCCGGCGGCGCTACGAGAAAGAGTACGCGTCGGCCAATCACACGGTCTTCGCGCGCCGCGTGCGTCCGCGCGGGGCGCGCGGACGCCCACGGCTGCTCTACCTGCACGGCTACATGCAGCCGGAGACCTACGCCGAGGAGCTGACTCTGCTGGCGGGGATGGCTTCGTACCTGAACGTCGAAGTGATCCAACCGCAGCCTCCCTACCACGGTCGGCGTTCGCCGACCGCGGCCCGCCTCGGTGGCGAGCTCTACTGGACCGCCGACCTGGTGCGCAGCATCGAAGCAATGCGCCAGCATGTGCTCGACACGCGGGCGTTGCTCAGCTGGCTACTGCACGACGACGATCGCCCGGTGATCCTGATGGGCTTGAGCTTGGGAGGTGCGCTGACCTCGATTCTGACGTGCGTCGAACCGCGCTTCGCCTTGTCCTTCCCGCTGATCGCGCACATGGATCTGGACGCGTTGGTGGCGGATGCGCCGGTGATGTCGGGGACGCGACGCGACCTGCGTCGCTTCGGTTGGCGACGCGACGACTTCGCCGAGTTGGTCGACGATCTCGGCTGGGGCGACCTGCATCCCGTCCTACCGCCGGAGAAGATCCACATCTTCGCTGCCTCCGACGACCGCTTCTTCGACCCCGACGTAGTCGATCGGATGTGGCGCGACTGGGGAGAGCCGGCGATTCGCTGGTACGACACCAGTCACATGGGATTCTTGCCCAACATCCCGGACGCCCTCGCCCGGGTGCGCGAGTTCGCCGACCGCGCGCTCTGATCCGAGCGCCTCCCCGAAGTTGCCGCGCCGGCTCTGCCGTCGGATGAGCGAACCGACGCGGCTGATGCCTGCCGGCTACATGCCGGGGTTGTGCATCGCGTCGGGCAGCGGGTCCTTGCGTGGCTGCGGCGTTGCTTCCGGCGGTGCGGCGACTTCGCCGCGCCACCCGCCGGTGGCGACTCCGCGCCGCTCGATGAAGCGCTTGAAGTTGGCGAGGTCCTGTTGCACGCGTCCCTTGAAGACGCCGAGAAAGCCTCCCGCCTTCTCCATCGGCCCTTCCGGTTGGTACTCGAGCTGCAACATGACTCGCGATGTGTCGTCGGAGATTCGGTGAAACGTCACGCAACCCGCGTTCTTCGCACCCGAGGTCGCGCACCATGCGATCCGCTTGTCCGGGATCTGCTCGGTGATCTCGGCGTCCCATTCTTCGACCTGACCGGCGACCTGGGCGCGCCAACGCAGATGACGCGCGTCGACCTGACGCACCTCCTCGACGTCCTCCATGAAATTCGGAAACTCCTCGAACTGCGTCCACTGGTCGTAGGCGACGCTGGCCGGAACCCCAACTTCGATTCCTGTTTCGATGATCGGCATGCGATTGTGCTCCTTTCTCGGGGAATTGATCCCCGCAGTTGCATGAGAATGGAGCGCAACAAGTGTGCCATGCCGGGTCCGCAGCCGTCGCTCCGGGGTTGGCTAATGCGGTTTCACGCCAAGATGGCCGCGGCGCTTGCGAATTCTACAATGCTCGGCGCGACTGTTTGAACTTCGGAACCACTGCCTGCTGTCAGAGTCGAGGGCCCGGGGATAGCGTTGCGTGCCCGGGGCGCGCCGACGGTGTTGCGTTTATTGGTCGGGATCTCGGGCGTAGGCGCCCGAGCGCCTAGTCGTTGAGGACGAACGTGACCTTGAGGTTGACCCGGTACTCGGTCACGCGGCCGTTGACGACCTCGACCTTCTGATCCTGGATCCAGGCGCCGCGGACGTTCTGCAGGGTCTCGTTGGCGCGCTCGATGCCCTTCTGCACCGCGTCTTCGAAGCTCGCGGGGGACGAAGAGACGATCTCTGTAACTCTGGCGATTGCCATCGATCACTCCTTCTTTTTGCGAGTTGTCTGACTGGTGTGGATCATCGCACCGGCCCAACCCGGATGGCAAACCGAATCGTCACGCGACTGCCGGCGTGCCGGCTGTTGGGCAATTTGCGCGCGTTCGCTATCGTCGTTGGACGATGTGCCCACCGAACCGCCATGCCGCACTCCTGCTCGCCTTCCTGGTACTTGCGGGTTGCGTCGCCCGATTCAGCCCGGCGACGGTTCGCGACGAAATCGCGCGGCAGAACGGTGACGAGCCGCGGATTGCCTTCGAGCTCCAGCTCGGGCGCATCGCGACCAGCCTGATCCAGTCGGCCCTGCTCGACCGGGGGGCGGACGCCGATCTCGAGCTCGCCGGCGTCGATCGGCTCGAGCTGGCGGTCTACGAGGCGTCGGGGGCGCGCGGCCCGGCGCTCGACGCCACCGAGATCTCGGCGCGCGGGTGGGAGACGACCCTGCGCTTCCTCGATTCGACTCGTTCCGGTGTAGTCCTGACGCGATCCTGCGGCGGCCGCATCGGTGACCTGGTGCTGGTCGGATCGGGGCCGCGCACGGTGGTCTACGCGCGCCTGCGCGGGGAGTTGAGCGCCGAGTTACCGGCTGCCCTCGGTGAGACCCTGCGCGCCGACGGGCCGCTCGCCGTCAAGGACGCGCTCGCCGCGTCGACTGCGGGCTAGGACCGGATCAATCGCTGAGAAAACGATCGATCACGTTGCGGGTGATCCGCGACACCGTCGGGTCGTCGAGGCCGAACGCCCAGTCGGTGCAGCCGGTAGTGAATACCTCGCCGCTGCCGCGGGTGAAGCTTCCCATGACGGCACGGCCGTGCGCGAATCGTTCGCGGTTGGCCGTGGTGTCGGCGCCGGCGAAGCGCTCGGCGACCCAGTTGAGCTCGCCGACACCGAGCAGCGGAAGGGTGGCGGGACGCTCGTCGCTTTCCCAGAGATGCGCCGGGGCGCTGGCGATGACTTGAAAGTCGCGCGGTGTGCCGTCGGTCCCGGTCGGGCGCGGCAAGCCGTCGGCGAGCTCGAGCTCGCAGCCGTCGCACTCGTAGCCGACCACCACCGGTTCTTCACCGAAGCCGTCGCCGGCGCGAAGGTCGAGGCCGGCGAAGGCCCAATGCCCCGGGCGGTGGACCTGATAGCCGCCGGTGCCGCGTGGCGCGTTGTCGACGTGGGCGTAGCCGCCGCGCGTAAAGCTGACCCCGGTCATATGGTTTTCGGGGCGGCCGACCGCTGGATCCGACCACATCGTCGTCAGCAGATGTTTGCGGTCGGTGCCCCACACCGGGTCTCGTTCGAGGTCCATCTTGTAGGAGATCTGGCGCCGGAAATCCTCCTCATGGCGGATCTGCCAGAAGGCCGTGTTTCCGGAGAAAAAGGCGGCGTGGCCGCCGCCGTCGACGAAGGACTCGACCGCGTCGCGCATCGGCGCCGACCAGTACTCGTCGTGGCCGACGCTGAGGTAGAGCCGATAGGGGGCGAGCAGGCCGGGGATCGATTCGAGGTCGCTGCTCACCGCGTAGTCGAGATCGATTCCTTCGCGCTCTGCCCAGCGAACGAACAGCAGCTCCCATGAAGACCAGCCGGCGGAGACCAGCCAAAGCGAGTAGCCGTCGCTGAGAAACAAATCGATTTCGCTCGCTTGCAGCTCGTCGGCTCGCGCCGCGCGCAGCCGCATCGGGTCGGGGCGGGCGAGGAAGCCTTTGGGGAGCGGGCGCAGCAGGGACGATTGATGCCCTCCGGTGTAGTAGCTCGGTCCGCCCCAGTCGTTATAGGCGGCCCAGGTCGACGTCGACAGCACCAGCAAGCTTCGTCCCGGCCGCTTCGCGCGCACGACGAAGAAGGCTTCGGTCGACTCGCCGTCCGGCGTGGTCAGTCGAACGAGGTAGAGGCCCGACCGCCAATCGTCGCCCGTCGCGATTTTCAGCGAGGAGGGCCAGCCGCAGCCGTTTGCCGCGGCGTCGGCAGGGGTCGCCCGCTCGATGCCGGTCAGATCGGTCGACGTGTAGACGGTCTCGTCGTCTAGCCCCTGGCGAACGACCGCGACGTCGAAGGCCGCCGCGGAGGTGGAACAGTGCAAGTCGACGGATTCTCCGGGGCTGACGCTCTGCGGCCAGCAGTAAGCTGCGATCATCTCAGAGTAGCCCTTGCTCGTCTGTTTCGGTGTCTTGGTCTCGATCGATCGTGATCTGCTACGCTCGGGAGTACGCGGCTCAGCAACAGCTGCCGCCGTGTCCGTCCTGGTCGAAGCCGTCGTGGAAGTGGCGGTTGGTGAAGACCCCCTGCTGTCCAGCCGCTGTCAGGGCGCGGGCCGCGTCGATCACCCACGGCCCCGAACGCTCCACCCAGAGCCCGGCGGGTTCGTCAGCTTCGAGGGCGCGGGTGCGGTCGCCGTCGTAGGCGAGGATACACGGTCCCGTGATGGTCACGCGCTCGCCGAATGCCAGCTTGCGCGCGGCGCTGACGTGGGCGCGGCGGTAGAGTCCGGGGGAGACCGCGGTCAGTAGGGGAGTCGACCCCGGTTGGTCCGGTTCGGTGCAGCGCACTTCGACCGCAAAGTCGTCCGCCATCCCGCATGGCTGAAGCAGCCCGCCGATCGGCGACATTCCGACCGCTGCCGGCTCGGCCCGCGCCAGCACCAGGCAGCGCAGCTTCTCGGGCTCGAATGGGAGCAGGTTGCCGAGGCTGTCGTCGGCGAGTGCGACGGCATCGATCACCGCGAGGTCGCGCGCGCCGTCACTGTACTCGACGTGAACGACCTTGGCGCGCCGCGCCGCTCGCTCCAACGGCACCG
This sequence comes from bacterium, assembly GCA_030430165.1. Lineage (GTDB taxonomy): Bacteria > Desulfobacterota > Binatia > HRBIN30 > CADEER01 > CADEER01. The sequence continues at coordinate 67,214 of JAUIGL010000001.1, forward strand.
CGCCTGAGGCGACCACCCCGGCCGAGGCGCCGGAGATCGTCGCTTCCTGCATCACCGGAAACACGTTGTTGGTGCCGGTCGACATCGGCACGATGGCGGCGTCGGGCCAGGCCCGCGCAACCAGCCGATTGGTGCCGTCGCCGCCGAGGACCAGCAGTGCCTGCGCCCCGGCGTCGCGCATTGCGGCGACCGCCCGCTCGGTGTCGGCCGGCTTGGTGGCCAGCGGTCCGATATCGAGTACATCGAATTCGGCGCCGACGTTGATGTTCTCGACCGCCGACTGGGTGATGCGGAACAGATCCGGTACCAGGAGAAAGCGAGTCGTTCCCGCCGCGGCGGCGCCGATGACGGCGCGCGCGATCTGGTTCTGCTTGTCGTGCGGGCTCTCGCGGCGCGCCCGCGCGGCGCGCCGCCGCACGTCGAGTCCGGACATCGGATTGGCGATGATGCCGACGACTGTCATCAGCGTTCGATCAACCGAGCCGCTTGATGAGTGCCGTCAGCGTGCGATCGACGGCGTTGGCGAAACGTTGCCGGTCCGCCTTGCCGAAGGGGGGAGGGCCTCCGGTAGCGACCCCGTCCTCGCGCAGCGCGTGCGACAAATTGCGCATCGCCAGGCACTCCTGGACGTTTTCCTCGTCGAGCACTCGCCCTCTGTGGTCGAGCGCGATGGCCCCCTTTTCGACCGCGCGCGCAGCCAGCGGGATGTCGGCTGTGACGACCAGATCTCCGGAGCGGCATTGGTCGGCGATGTGGTCGTCGGCGGCGTCGAAGCCCGAGCCTACCGTGAACTGCTCGATCAGGTGGGAGTCGGGAATGCGCTGTTGCTGATTTGCAACGACGACGACCCTCAGGCGCCGGCGCTCGCCGACTTGGTAACAGAGCTCCTTGAGTGCGCGCGGCGCGGCGTCCGCATCGAGCCAGATCGTGGTTTGCGGGGATACCATAGGCGAGTCATTCAATACCACGGCTCGGCCGAGGTCGACCCTCGCGCTCGAATTCCCGGCGCGGCGATTGCTCGAGCGGCGGTCACCCGCTGTCGTCGTCGGCGAAGTTGCTTCCCGTGTGTTCGACGACGATGAGCCCCTCTCTCGCAAAGTCTAGATCTCGTGCTTTGGCGACGAGTCGATCGAAAATCGGTGACTGCGGTGACGGCCGCGCGCTCGACGCGGTTCAGTGCCCGGGTGGTACAGCGGCGGACTCGCCGACTTTACGGATCAGCGCGCGCGCCTTGGTGCCGATGTGGATGTGGTTGTACAAAAAATTCTTGAGCGGCCGGTAGGTGTAGGTTTGCCAGACGACCAGCTCGAACCCGGTTTGCCCGAGGAGAAACTCGAACGAGCTTCGGGAGAATTCGTTGCAGTGTCCGGGGCGGTAGTCGGCTGCGTATCTCTTGCGCCAACCCAACCGTTGCCTCGCGCGGCGCAGGCGGAAGCTGAGGCCGTCGATGTTGGGGAACTCGAGCAGGGCGTGCCCGCCGGGTTTGAGGAGCTTTCCGATGCTGCGCAATGCGCAGTTGGAGTCGGGGAGGTGCTCGAGCACGTGGCGCAGCGCGACCAGGTCGAATTGGGTTCCGGTCGGCTCGTAGGACATGAAGTCGGCGACCTCGACCTCGATCTGGAGGTGCTGCTCGACCTGCTCGGCGAGAAACGGCGAGAGCTCCAATCCCCGCACGTCCCATCCGCGGTCGCGGGCACGGGCGAGTAGCGCGCCGTTGCCGCATCCGACGTCGAGGAAGCGGCCTTTGGCGGGTAGCATCTTCTGGATGAAGGCGTAGCTCCCGAACGGACCGCGGTTGACGCGGGGGTCGTGCGGATCGGGGTACTCGCGAGCGTACTTCTCCTGGTTCTCGCGATGGTCCAGTCCCGACAGGTCGAGGTTGACCAACCCGCAATTCTCGCAGCGATAGAAGCGATATTGGTCCGAGTTGCCTTGTGTGTAGAACAAGTGAAGGTCCGAGTTTCCGCAGACGCGACACGGTCGAGGATCGGCGGTGACGGCGCCCGGGCGAGTCGATCGCCCGTTGTGTGTGAGCGGCATCATTGCGCGTACCCGAGCGAGCGGCCGACGGCGTCGCCCGTTCGCGCCGTGCGCGAATCGGGCGGAGCTGCGAGGGCGCTCGCGTAGGTCCGCAGCGGGCCCGCGCGGAGGCAGTCGAACAAGGTCTGCGCCAGCAGGTCGTGTCCGCGCGGTGTCAGGTGGATGCTGTCGTGCTCGAGGAACAGGTGGGAGATGTCGTCGTCCGCGGCAAAGGCGGCGTAGGGGTCGCACAAGGGGACGCCTCGGCTCTCGAGCATTGCGGCGACGGCTTGGCGCGGAAAGGCGAAGCGTTCGGGCTCGAGGAGGTCGTTCTTCTCCGGCAAGAGGACGACCGCCACGGCGAGCCCGCGGTCGGCGACCAGGGAGAGTAGCTCGTCGAGCTCGGCCGCCAGGCGCCGCCGGTTCTCCTCGCGCTGCCAGTATTCGGTCACCGATGCCATCCAGCGCGTGTGGTATGCCGCTTCCTCTTCGACTCCCATGGCGGCGTACTTGACCCGGATCGCAATCTCGTCGAGGAAGCGCGACGCCCAGGACCGTTCGAAGCGGTCGACGAGGCGTCCCAGTGTGTCGCGTAGCGCCGGACCCCCCGCGTCGTTTTCGGCAGGCTGTGGCTGCGGGTCCCACGGCTCGATGTCGTTGAGCGTAAACCCGATGAGCAGCGCGTCCGGCCGCAGTCCTGCAAAATCCATCTCTGCCAGCGCCAGATACTGTTTGAAGGTGTAGTGGTTGATGCCGAGATTGCGAACCTCGATCGGCCAGCCGGCGCGCTCGGCACGTGCTTGCAGCTTCTCGCCGAAGCGCTCCCCGGCGGCGACTCCCGAGCCGAACACGACCGAGTCGCCGACCACGACGAGTCTGGGGCGGGCGGCATCTTTGGGGCGGAATTCGGCGTCGCGGAAGCCATCGGAGTTGATCTGGATCGGGATCTGCAGGTAGTCGAGACCGCCCTTGAAGTAGCCCTCGTAGCCGGGTTGGTAGCGCCAGCCAAGCCGCGTGTCCGGTACGATGAGGCCGCTCGGATACCCATATCTGCCAAAGGACTGCAGGCCGGCTTTCTCGAAGGCGAGGTAGCCCGCCGTCTCGAGCAGGCCGAAGACGAAGAGAGTCCAGAGGAGCAGCAGGCCGGCGTATCGCGGAATCTTGCGCCACACGGGGGTGGACGTAACGACAACTGCTCCGCCCGTCAACGGCGCTTCCTGGCGACGAGGATGACGGTCGGGCCTCCCATGAGGACATTGTCGCAGTTGGCTTCGTCGATCCTATATTTTGCCACTCGCTTGGCCGATTGAAACGCCTGATAGGCCCGGATCAGGCAGTAGAACGGAAACAAGAAGACGTTCTGCTTCCACTTGGGCCGATCCTTCTCGATAGCCGTGATCTCGAAGCCGGCCCAGTCGACGACCTGCCGCAACTCGAGGTAGGTGAGGAGGTTCTGGTGGCTGAAGCCTGAGCCGTACTTCTCCTGGTCCTCCGCCGTGATGTATTTGTAGAATGACCCTCGAAGCAGGAAGTTCAGTCGCTCCTCGATGTTGCCGATGTTGGGGGTGGTAATGACGAGGACCCCGCCCGGCTTGGTGACGCGGGCGAATTCGCGCAACACGTGGAAGTGATTTTCGACGTGCTCGATGCCTTCGAGGGAGGTCACCAGATCGAACGAGGCGTCGGCGTAGGGAAGGGGGCCGTTGAGGTTGGCCCGTGCTCGCTCGGCGCGATCTCCGAGGTGGTCCGATTGAGTGAGATCGATATCGACTCCGCAAACGCTCCAGCCGCGGTCGAGCAGCTCCCGCGCCAAGGCTCCGGGGCCGAGTGGAGCGTCCAGCACTTTGCGACCGTTCGGCTGGCCGAGCTGGTCGACGAGCTCGAGGACCTTGGTGTGGATTTCCGGTCTCGCGCGCGGCGGCGGCGCGCTGGGCTGGGCGGTCCCTGTGGTCATCGGGTCATCTCCGTTGGTGGGGAAAGGTCCAGTCCTATAGAAACCTTCAGGTCGGGCGGCAACCGCGCTGGCAGCGAGGCGCGCTCCGCCGGGATGGAGCAGATGGAGATTCGTACCCTATTCGAGCGATGCGAAGCGGCCGGCGACCTCACGTTCTCGATCGTGATTCCGACCTGGAACAACTTGGAGTACCTGAAGCTCTGTTTGCGAAGTCTGGCGACGCATTCGAGGCGGCGCCACCAAGTCATCCTGCACGTCAACCAGGGCGCCGACGGCACCGCGGAGTGGCTGGCGGACAACTTCGACGGCGACGTTTGTCTCAGCGAAGAGAACGTCGGCATCTGTCATGCGCTGAACTACGCGCGCCGGCTGATGAAGACGGACTATCTGCTCTACATGAACGACGACATGTACGTCTGTCCTGGCTGGGACGAGCCGTTGTGGGGCGCGGTCGAGCGGGCTCCGTCGAAGATGTTCTATTTCTCGGCGACGCTGATGCAGCCCGGACCGTTCAACGACCCCAGCGTGCTCTCGGAGTGCAACTACGGTCGGCGCCTCGAGGACTTCGACGAGGAGCGGTTGCTGCGAACGTGGAACGACCGCGAGTTTCGCGATTGGAGTGGGGCGACCTGGCCGCCCAGCCTTGTCCACGTCGATCTGTGGGACCAGGTCGGCGGATACAGCGTCGAGTTCAGCCCGGGGATGTATTCCGACCCGGATTTCTCGATGAAGCTGTGGAACCTGGGGGTGCGCGATTTTCGAGGCATTGCGGCGAGCCGGGTGTATCATTTCACCTCCGTTTCGACCGGCAGGGTCAAAAAGAACTCCGGCTCGGCGACTTTCCTGCGCAAGTGGGGCATGACATCGGCTACCTTCGGTCGCCACTACTTGCGTCGCGGGCAGCCCTACCGGGGGCCTCTCGACGAGCCCGAGCGCACGCTGGGCTTCTATTGGGACGTGTACCGATCCAAGATCAAGCGCTGGCTGGTCAGCGCGCGCGAGTAATTCGCGAACGAACGTCCGCACCGGCCGCTTTGGTCGTCAGTGGAAGCGGTGGCTGATCTCGCATCCGTAGGTGCGTGGGGCCGCGTAGAATCGGCTGGTGGTGCCGAGGCTCGATACCGTCGGCGTCGCGTTGTCGAAGTAGTGTTCGTCGGTGAGGTTGCGGCCCCAGAGGGCGACTTGGGTCCGTTCTTCGTTGAACGTGTAGGACAAGCGCGCGTCGATTCGATTGTAGCCGTGCTGCACCGCCGCGGCGACTTCCGGCCCGCGCAAGTGGACCTGGCTCTGGTAGGACCAGTCGATCCTGGGTGTGAGGATACCTTCGAGCCAGGTGGGGCCGCCGGTTGCGAGGAAACGAGCGTACTGCAGTCCGACGTGAGCTTGGATCTCGGGTGCGTTGTCGAAGGACTGACCGGATCGATCGATTCTCGAGCTGTCGAGGTCGCTCACCGCGTTGTCGAACCGGTCGTACTCGGTCTCGAGCAGGCCGAGCGAGCCGTCGAGCCGGAATCCTTCGTAGGGGAGGGCGGTGAGCTCGATCTCGGCGCCGTAGGTCGTCGCTTCGGCGGCGTTGAGAGTCGTCTGGTCGAAATCGGGGATTCCGTCGCCATTGAGGTCGCCGAGGTCCCGCACTCCGGTGACCTGGATGTCGTCGTACTTGCCGAGAAATGCGGCCAGGTTGAGTGTCGCGCGCTGGTCGAAGCCGATGCTCTTGAAGCCGATCTCAAAGGAATCGAGAAATTCGGGTTCGAACTCCGTCGGGTCGGTCGATAGCGCGATGCCGTTGAAGCCGCCGCCGCGAAACCCGCGGGAGTAGGTGAAGTAGCCCATCAGATGGTCGACCGGCGTGTCCTCGATCCAGCTGTCCGGGGCGAACAGGGCGAGGCTCGCCATTGGGGTCCAGGCGCTGAACACCTTGGATTCGTTCATCGGCTCTGCCACGGGCCCGGGCGTCGTTTGCGTCGTCAGCGACAGGCCCTTCTTGTCCTGGGTGTAGCGCAGGCCCGCGGTCAGGCTCGCCCAGTCGGTCAATTCCGCGGTGGCCTGTCCGTAGAGCGCCCAGGTCCAGTTGTGGATGGTGCGCTTGTTGTCGATGAACGCCCCAACCGTGTCGGCGGCGAGAACCACCGATTCGTCCGCCTGTTCCCAGAAGCCGAAGGCGCCGGTGACGATCTGCAGCCGTCCGTCCCAGGTGGTGGTGTTGACCTGCTCCTCGATGCTGATCTGACGTTGCTCGCCGGGCGTTCCCTGGTCCGGGGCGCCGCCGGCGCTCGAGCGGCGCAGATTGGGCACTCTCGTCATGTCGACGTCGACTCGGATGCGGGGATTCTGCTCGCGCCAGGATGCGATCGTCTTGAGCTCCGTGTCGTCGAAGACGCTGAGCTCCCCTAGATCCCAAGCCAACGTTCCCCAGGCGCCGTAACTCTCGACGTCGACCAGCTGTGACACGTCGGCGTTGTTCTCGAACGGGCGAGTGCTGCGGCATGCGTCGTAGAAGTCGTCCGAGCCGAAGGGCGGACCCTTTTCGTCGACGACCACGCACTCACCGCCGCGGCCTTTGGTGTGGGAGCGCGACCAGGTTCCGCTGAGATCGATGGTGATGTCCTCGCGCGGCAGGAGGCGAACGCTGCCGAGGAAGCTCAGCGAGTTGCGATCGCTCTGTCTCTCGCCGAGGTTGGTGTTTCGCGTGTACCCTTCATTGTAGTCCTGGGATACGGCGAAGCGGGTGAAGACGCGGTCTTCGAGAGCACCCCACGGGATCGGGACGTTGAGCATGGCGCGCGACTGAACCGTGTCGAAGTTGCCGGCGCGCACCATTGCCATGCCCTCGAGATCGGGGCTGGGCTTGACGGTGGTGATGTTGATGGCGCCGCCGACCGTGTTCTTGCCGAACAAGGTCCCCTGCGGCCCGCGCAACACCTCGATCTGCTCGACGTCGATCACGTCGACGAGGGTGCCGATGGTGCGCGGCAGGAAGACGCCGTCGACGTACACGCCGACACCCGGGTCGAAGGCGATGGATACGGTTTGTGGTGTTCCGATTCCGCGAATCCGGATATCGACGGCCGCGCCGTCGTCCGGGGTGGCGAATACCAGGTTGGGAACCCGACCCTGGATATCGTCGAGGCGGGTGGCGCCGATTTGTCGCAACTGGGTTTCGCCGAGAGCCGTCACCGAGATCGGAGTGTCCTCGAGCAGCTCGGCGCGTTTGCGTGCCCGGACGACGATCTCTTCGATCTGCGGGGCTGCCTCTGCCTCTCGGGACTGCGCCGTGACCTCCTGAGCGGCGGTGGTCGACACGAGGATCGTCGTCAATATGGCGGCGCGGCGTAGAATCGGACTCATCGCCGTCCCTTCTTCCTTGTGCGGCGTTTCTTGGGCTTGGCGCCGAGGAACATGGTTACGAGTGCCTGTGAGTGGGACTCGACGATCGCCGGGTCGGACGGCTCGACGCCAAACAGGAGGCGGGCTTCCGGAGCGTTGGCGTAGAGCAACGACGCCGCGCCGACGAGAACGTGGTAGAGCAGTCGGGGCGGGATCGGCGTCGCCTCGCCCGCCTCGACGAGATCGTCCCACACTCCGAACAGGGCGTCGGTGCGCGGCCGCGTCTGGGTTTCGACGAGCCACTCGAGACGCTCGCTGGGATGCGTCCCCTCGTGGATCATGATTCGGTTCAGCTCCGGCCGTTTCGCCGCCATCGCGACCACCCCGGCGATGACCGCCTCCATCGTCTCGCGGTTGGTCATTTCGGGGGTGGTGAGGATCTCGGCATCGAGCTCGCTGAGCAGCTTGAGCAGCGCCGCCTTCCACAGCTCCTCCTTGGAGGCGAAGTGGTAGTTGATCTGTGGTTGGTGCGCCCCGGCGCCGGCCGCGATGGCGCGGGTCGATGCGCCCTCGAAGCCGTGATCGGCGAACTCCTTGATCGCAGACTCGATCAGTCGCTCGCGCAACTGCGCCGAGACGGCGGCCCGGACCCCGCCGGCGGGGTGCTCGCGTGCCTCTTCGCTTGACCGTTCCATTATCGGGTGATTATTCTATTATCGATCGATAATGCAAACGGAAGCTGACGGGCGGCCTCGACGCGTCGGGGCCGGCTCGAGACCGAGCCTTCTTCTTCGGGGGGCTGTGGGAGAAGGGGCCAGAATGAAGATCAACCGAAAGTGGGTACTCGCGCGCCGGCCGAGCGGGGCGGTAGCGCAGGAGGACTTCCGCCTCGAGGAGTCCGCTGTCCCGGCGATCGAGCCGGGCCAGATCTTGATCCGCCAGACCTGGTTTCCGCTCGAGCCGGCGATGCGCGGCTGGATCGCCGACGAGCCGAACTACCTGCCGCCTGTGGAGATCGGCGCGGTCATGCGCGGCATGGCGTATGGCGAGGTCGTCGAGTCGGCTGCGCCCGGCTTCTCTCCCGGAGACGTCGTCACCTCGTTTTCGGGGTGGCAGGAGTATGCGGTCGACCAGGGAACCGCCGCCAAGATCGACCCGGACCTGGCGCCGGAGCTGGTGCTGTCCGCCCTCGGAATGACCGGCATGACGGCCTTCATCGGCCTCAACGAGATCGGCAAACCGCAGGCGGGGCAGACGGTGGTCGTTTCCGGCGCCGCTGGAGCTACCGGCTCGGTCGCCGCCCAGCTGGCGCGCATCCAGGGCTGCCGCGTCATCGGTATCGCCGGTGGCGAGCGCAAGTGTCGTTGGCTGACCGAAACCGCTCGCCTCGACGCGGCGATCGACTACCGGGGTGAGGATGTCGCGGCGCGTCTCGACGAGCTGTGCCCGGAGGGGATCGACGTTTTCTTCGACAACGTCGGCGGCCCGCTGCTCGATCTGGTGCTCGACCGGCTGGCTTTGCGAGCCCGGGTCGTCGTCTGCGGAGCGATCGTTCGGTTCGGCGACAGCGGCCCGGCGCCAGGACCGGTCAACTACTGGAAGATCATCCAGAAGCGGGCGCGCATCGAAGGTTTCGTCGTGCTCGACTACCTGGATCGCGTCGCCGAGGTTCGCTCCGAGCTCGCCAAGCTGGTGGAGTCCGGCGAGCTTGCCTACGAGGCCGATGTGCAGACCGGCTTCGAGAACCTTCCTTCGGCGTTACGCCGCCTCTACCAGGGGCAGAACCTCGGCAAACAGCTTCTCCGGGTCGACTGAGACACCCTAGTCTCTCTCGACGTCGAAACGAAGCAAGGAGTTGATCGATGACGATCGAATTCGAGAACCGCCAGCGTTGGGACCTCGATGCCTGGCCCGAGATGTACGGCAAGCTCAAGGAGCTGCAGGCGCTGGTTTTCCTCAGCCCACCCGGAGTCCACCTCAACATGATGGTCTTCACCATTGCCAGCCTGGTGGCCGGTTGCCGCCACTGCCAGGCACACGGTGCGTACGGCCTCGACCGACTCGGCATTCCACTCGAGAAGATCCAGGCGCTGTGGACCTTCGAGTCTTCGGACCTCTTCGACGAGCGCGAGCGGGCGGCGCTGGCCTTCGCGATGGCCGCCGGCATCACGCCGAGCGCGGTGGGTGCCGAGCACCACGCAGCCATCCGGGAACACTTCTCCGACGAAGAAGCGCGGACCTTGATCGCGGTGGTCGCCGTGGGTGGCTTCATGAACCGGTACAACGATGCGCTGGCGACGGTCACCGACGCCGAATCGGTCGATTGGGCCAAGGCCAACCTCGGTCCGCTGGGTTGGGATATCGGCAAGCACATCGGCGCCGGTCACGAGCAACGTTCCGGGCCTCCGGGCGGCGGCAGCGAGCCGCAGGGCTCCTGAGTACTCGCGCGCAGCCGCGCCGCCGCCAAGACTACGCCGAACCGCTCCCGGCCGATCCCAGGCGCTCGTCGAGGTCGACGAGGATTTCGGTGTTCGACATCGGCGTAGCGTCTTCCGCGGATGCGCCGCCGACGAACGTAGCTCGGTAGGCCTGCCACCATGCGCGCGCGTCTTGCTGCGACCACGCCCCCGCGTCGCGGCAGCTCATCAGCCGCTCCTGCAGAGACTGGGCATCGGCCGGGCGAGCCGCCGGGTCCTTCTCGAGGCACCAGAGAATGATCGCCTCCAGGTCTTCGGGGATGTCCAGGCCGACGCGCTGCGACGGCGGGACCGGCGCTTCGTTGAGATGCTTGGCGCAGATCTCCACCGCGCTCGCGCCCTCGAACACGCTGTACCCGGTCAGCAGGAAGTAGCCGACGGCGCCGAGTGCGTAGAGATCGCTCTGCGGGCCTCCGCCGGGGCCGCGAATGACTTCCGGCGCCATGTAGTGGGGCGTGCCGACCAAAACGTCGGCGCGCGTCACGTTGGCGTCGCTGTCTTCGATCTCCTTGACCAGTCCGAAGTCGAGCACCTTGACCACGTCGAAGATCCCGCCTCGTTCGCAGACGATCGCGTTCGACGGCTTGACGTCCCGGTGGATGAGCCCCTTGGAGTGCGCTTCGGATAGCGAGCCGGCCATCTGCTCCAGCAGGTGGATCACCCGCCCGGCAGGAAGCGGACCGCTGCACGAGACCAACTGCTCGAGGGTGCCGCCGTCGAGTAGCTCCATGGCGTAGAACAACTTGCCTTCGGGCGTCTGTCCGTAGTCGTAGATGGCGATCGTGTTGGGGTGGCTCAGGCTGCTGGTGATCTGGACCTCGTGCTCGAAGCGCTCGCGGCACGACGGCGAGCGCATGAAGTCCGGATTCATCAGCTTGATGGCGGTCGGTCGGCGCAGCAGACAGTGCTGCGCCTGGTACACCGTGCCGTTGCCGCCTTCGCCGATCTTGTGCTTCAGCTGGTACTGACCGTAGCGCTGCTCGGCTTCGTCGACCGCCTGCTTCACCTGCCGGCGGATGGAGCGCATCGACACCGCGAGGACGGCGCCGCAGATCAGAAGCGAGAGTAGCCCGATGGCGGCGAGGGCGAGGTTTCGTTGTTGTGCCAGCGTACCGAGGAAATCCGACTCCGGTATCAACACCGCCGACCACAGGCGTCGCCCCTCGGTCGCCGTGAACCCGGCCCACCAGGGGCTTCCGCCGGTCGTGTAGCGGAAGATCAGAGCCTTGCGTCCGCGCGCCGCCCACGCCTCGAGCGCGTCGTCGACCGGCGCGACTCCGAGCTCGGCGAGCGGCGACAGCACCGCCGCGAGCAGACGGTTGCGGTCCGCGTAACGCGGGTCGGGAGGAAGGCCGATCGCCTTGCCGTCGTCGGTAAACACCGTGTGCATGCCGTGGTCGCTCGGCCGGTTGCTGGTGGTGTACTCGGAGATCTCCATCAAGCTCATGTTGAGGGCGACCACGTACTCGCCTTCGCGCTCCACTCGCGGATGCCGACTGGCGACGGAGATGCCTGGCTCTTTGGTCGTCAGGAAGGTGTAGGGATCGGTCCAGAAGTGTCCGCCCGATTCGCGCTCGAGGGCGCCCTGGTACCAGGGCCGGTCGAGCGGCGACACTTCGGTTTGGCGCTCCCAGGACTCGACCACCTCGCCGCCGACGAAGCGTCGCCAGCGCGCGACTCCGGGGGTGTTGCCGTCGATCTGACGGGTGAGGATGCCCTTGGACTTCTTGATCAGGACGAACTCGCTGCCGCTGGAGTCGGCGACATTGATCGAGTCGAGCAAGTGGATGCCGGTGAGAAACGGCTCGAGCAGGTTGAACAGCTCCGCCGAGCTCTCACTCGAGCCGATGTCGATGTGCTCGATCTGGGGTTGTGCGATCCGCAGCGCTCGGTCGGCCACCTGGAACACGCGCACCAGCTGCTCGCGAGTGCCCTGCGCGTTCATCTCGATGAGATCCTCCGAGAGCGAGCGAACCAGGCGCTCGTCGAAGTACATCAGCGCGGCGGCCGCGGCGACGATCGTCAGAACGACGATGATCGTGAGATTGCGCAGCAGCGGACGGTAGAGGTGGGAAAACCGGGTGTCGAGGGTGAGCGTTCCGGTGAGACTGTCGAGCGAGCTGGGCATGGGGTTGGTCGGTCCTGAAGAGGATACGGAATCCGGGCCGGCTTAGTCCAACGGCTCGGTTGGGGTGTTCGTCGCGTCGGGTCGCGGGTGCTTGGCCTTCAGGTGCGGCGCCGAAGCGAGCAGGGCGCGCGCCGCCTGCTGCAGCGACCGCTTCGACTCGGTGTGTGGAACCGCCGTCGCGACGAACGGACGGAAGCGTGTCCAGATCTCACTCGGCAGCAGGTTCTCGAGGTACTCGAGCGCGGTTCCCTGCAGACCGCGGTCACCGCTCTCCAGGGCGTGCTCGCACAGCTCGAGGGTCTCGGGGTCGTAGAGCGCGGCGAAGAGTTGGAAGAGGTACTGAATGCGGCGCTCCTTTGCATCCGGGTCGGGGCTCGGTTTCGCCAGAGAACGGAGCTCCTCGTCGATCGCCTGAAGCAGTTTGTCCTCGTCGGCCTCGAGATGAGGGTGGCGGCGCTTCAGGGTTTGCAAGCCGCGCGCGCAGCGGAAGCGAACGTTCCAATCCGAGTGGTCGAGGCCCATGGTGAGGCCCAGCACTGCCAGCGGACTGTCGGAGTGGCCGAGGATCAGCGGTAGCCGCCGCCGCACCAGCGGGTGTTGCACGGGGTCGAGGAGCGCGTCGACGAGCTGCCCCGGCGCCTGTGTGGCGGCGCGGCGTATCGCCCTCAGCGCCTCTTCGAGCACGCGTCCGTCGGCGAGCAGGGGGATCGCGTGCGGTAGCAGCGCGGCGGTCAGCTTGCGTCCGGTCAGCACGCGGCGGATGCGCGCTTCGTCGCCGCTACTCAAGTCGGCGACGGCTTCTGCGACGACGTCTCTCGGGCCGGACGGTCGCGGCGCCGGCGCTTGCGGTTGCGGTTGCGCTGCCGGGGCGCCGGCGGAGTCGCCGTAGGCGGAGATGTCGCGCAGCAACTTGCCGCGCTCGATCGAGGTCTGCGTCACCGCGATCGTGCGCACCGTGGTCGCGTCGATCGCCTCGAGCTCGCTCGCTTGCAGCGCTCCGCTGCGCAGGTTGGTCGCCAGCTGCGTGACGTAGCCGCGGTGGATGACCAGAAGAAACGCCAGGCAGATGAGGGCCAGCACCAGCGCGGCAACCAGCAGGACGCTCTCGCTCGCCACCGGCAGCGCCAGGATGGCGGTGAGGATCAGCCCACTGACCAGGTCGCCGGCGCGGTCGGCGCCGACGTCGATCAGCACCTTGCCGGCGCGTTTGTCGGCCGGCGAGATGGGCGTGTAGAGCAACTCGAAACCGGAGCGAAAGAACGAGTTGTAGAGGAGCATCGCGCTGCCGCGCAGCATGGTGGCGGTGGCGAGCGAGCGCACGACCAGCGCCAGACCTCCGGTGGTCAGGATGGCCAGCGGCCATGCCGCCATCGTGCCGCCCAATCCCAGCCAGCGTAGCGCCCCTTTGCCGAACGCCGACTGCAGCAAAAAGGTGCCGAGACCGACCGAGGTGTAGAAATACGAAAAGAACGTGATCAGCTCGCTCGACGATAGGCTCGCCGAGGCCTCGGCCTTGAGGATGTAGTCGAGCACCCCGGCGGTGATCGCCACCAGCAGCGCTAGGATTGCCATCCGGCGAATCAGCGGACTGTCCTTGAGCGGCGCGAGGAAGTGGACCGCGGCCGGCTCGTCGCGCGGTGTCGCCTGACGATCGGTCGCTTGCCGCCCGCGCGCGAGCATGCCGACGGCGAGGCCGCACACCAGGTGCATGGCGCTCAACATCAGAAGGATGGCATTGGTGTTGGCCGCGGCGGCGACCGCGCTCGCCGCGACTCCGCCGAGCACCCCGCCGAAGGTGGTCGCCGCGGTCAGCTTGGGCACGATCTGCTTCGCCGTATAGGGGTCGAAGCGCTCGTTGACGACCGACCAGAAGCCGCTGATCAAGATGCTGTTGAGCGCCGCCACGTGGAGGTACAGGGCGACCGCGGAGACCTGCGGAACGGTCTCCGAGAACACCCACTGCGCGGCGAGCAAGCCAGCGCTGAGAAGATACAGTGGTGGAATCAGCCTGGCGGGGCCGAATCGGGTCAGCAGCCGCGACATCAGCAGCACCGAGGCAACCGACAGCGCCGCGCTGACCATCATCAGGGTGGGCAGTCTGGAAACGTCGAAATACGTAAGGAAAAGGGCATCCCGGGCGGCCTTGCCGGCGATGTGTTGGGCGATCATCACGGTCGCCGCAAGCATCGAGACCGCGGTCAGTAGGGAGCTGTCGTTTTTGGGTTGGGCCATCGCCTGATTTGCAACGCAGTGGGAAGGGGAGGACTATATACTGTCCCCCAAAGGGATCCGAGCGGCGCTCGGAGGGTGGCAATACGATGAAGTCGTCAGAGGCGGAGATGCCCCAACACTCGTTTCGGGTCATGAGCTGTACACATTGGGTCGTGGCTTGGCTTTGCGCGCTGCTCCTGGTCTGCGCGCCGGTCGGGCCGGCCCACGCCGATTCGGTTCTCGACGAGCCGGATCCCGATCCGCACGATTCCACCGACATGACGCTCGGGGTCGAGGATCTGACTCTGCAGATCGGCCTCGAACAGCTGGTCCGCAACCAGCGACTCTGGCGCTATGTCGAGTCCGAGCGCCTGGCCGTCGGCCTCCTCGACATCACCGATCTCGATGCCCCGCGCTACGCGGCTCTCAACGCGCATCGAATGATGTACGCCGCCAGTCTTCCGAAGATCGCGATCCTGCTCGGCGCCTACGTCAAGATTGCGGACGGCGACCTCGAGCTCGACGACGAGCTGCGCGACGAGATGGTCCGCATGATTCGCTACTCCGACAACGCCTGCGCGACCAGCGTGCTCGACAAAGTCGGCCGCCGCGATCTGATCAAGATCCTGACATCGGATCGACTGCGGCTGTACGACGCCGACGGCGCCGGTGGACTGTGGGTCGGCAAGGACTACGCGCGTAACAACGCCTACCGGCGTGACCCGCTGCACAACCTCTCCCACGGCGCGACCGTGCACCAGGTGCTGCGCTACTTCTACTTGCTCGAGCGCGGCGATCTCGTCGATCCCGACGCCTGTGAAGAGATGAAAGAGATCCTCTCGAAGCCCGGGATCTCTCACAAGTTCGTCGCCGGCCTGAGCGAGCGCCCCGGAGTCGAGATCTACCGCAAGTCCGGCACCTGGCGCGATTTTCATTCGGACGCGGCACTGGTCGAGCACGGCGACCGGCGCTACGTGATCGTCGGTCTCGTCCGCCACCCCAGCGGAGGCAAGTGGCTGGCCCGACTCGCGGCACCGATGCACGACTTGATCGTCGCCACTTCGACTTCGCCGACCACCGCGCGCGCGGCGCGGTGATCGCTACGGCGCTGCTGCGGTGGGAGGCGGCGGCGCGGCGGTCGGCGGCGGCGGCGCCGGGTGTGCCGCGTCGATCAGCTTGTGGATCTCCCCGGCGAGCAGCTGGTGGTCGTTCGCCGAGTTCTTGCGCAGCACGTTGGAGATCAGCATCACCATGTAGTCGAGTCGCCGCTCGCCGGCGGGGCTCTCGATGAGGGCGAACGAGTTCATGTAGTTCTTGACGTTGCCCTTGTACTTGCCGCAGGAGAAACCTTCTTCCTTCTTGCAGCTGTAGAGAGAGCCCGACTTGAAGTAGACCGCCGAGTCCCTGAGGAGCGGTGACCAGGCGTAGCGGATGCGGCGCTCGGTCACGTACAGCAGGCGCTTCATCTCCCGGCTCGAAAACTCGTCGACCAGCCGCCCCTGCTCCATGCGCAGGCCGAACTGCATCAGCGATCGGGCCGTCGCGTAGCTGTTGCCGACCCCGGGCACGTTGATCTTGCCCTGGTGGGTGAGGAAGCTGGCCTGGCGAAACTGCTCCAGATCGAAGCCGTTGCGGGTGAGCGGCTCGAGAAAGGTGCGCTCGAAGAGGGCAGTCAGCTCCTTCTTCGGGGTTTCTTTGAAGAAGCGGCGGATCTCTTCTTCGGACGGCGGATAGCTGGTGCCGTACTGGCGCATCAGCATCGCATCGCGCATCAGCATGCCGGCGGCCGAATTCGAGCTCGGCGACACCATCCAGTCGAGATACTCGTAGAGCGTGGCGCGGTCGCCGTCCTTGATCGACCTGCGGATCAGCTTTCTGGACTCGACGTCGAAGATGCGCACCGTGTGGTGGTCGGTGTGCGAGAATCCGTCTGCGGTGATGACGGTCTCCTTCATCACGCGCAGGCGGTCGTCGACGCTCGGCCAGTTGTCGGCGAGCGCCTGGAAGATCGCGAGCATGACGACGAGCTTGCCGACGCTGCCGACGTTCTGCTTGTAGTCGCCGCGGTGCTCGGCGTAGCGCGGGTGATCGGGATCGGAGAGGTCGAGAACCGCGATGCCGTAGCGACTGGCGTTGCCGCCTAGCAAACGAGTGATCTGTTTGGTGAACGCGGGGTCCGGCGCGGGCAGCTCGAGCTGCGGGTGGTCGAGCAGGCGCAGGTCCACGTCCTTGGTCGGCAGCAGGGCGCCGGCCGGCTGTTTCGACCCCTTGATCACCCCTTCATGGGCGAGGCGCGATTCCTCGAGGCGCCGGATTCCCGTCTCCGGGTACGCGTCGAGGGGGTAGGCCGAGCCGGCTGCGGGAAGCAGAACCGTGAGGCAAAGGAGTGCGATCGTCGCTCGCTGCGTCATCGTTTGGGTACCTCGTCGAGTTGCACCGGTCGGTTCATGCTGCCCGCCAGCGATTGGTCCATGCCGATCAGGTAGGCGTTGCCGCGGGCGCTGCTGCTTTCGAGGAAGGGGCGAATCTGGAACAGCCGCAGTCGCCCGTCGACGAAGCCGAATTCGACGTCGGCGGCGGCCGGCCTGCCGGCGTCGTCGGTGATCGCCGGGAAGCGCTGCGGCAGGTCGGTGCGGGCGAATTCGATCAACTGCTCGACTTCGCCCGGCTGCAGGACCGAATCGCTTCCCGAGGCGGGCAGCTTCTCGATACCACCGCCGGCCGCCGGGCGGCGGCGCCAGGGCGCGGTGGCGGTTGCCATCACGCGGACGGCGCCGGTTCGGGTGTCGATGCGCAGCGACTCTGCGGCCTGGCCGTCGACCGCGCCGCCGACCCCTTCGTTGATCGCGACCGACAGCACCTCGCGGTCGCCGGTGTCGAGGTCTTGTGTCACCAGGACGCCCGACTTGTCGGACGCGACCGACTGCAGGAGGAGGATCGAAGTGTAGACGTGCTCCGGATCCTCCATGTGCGATTGGCGCCAGGCAAAGGCGCGCGCGGTGAACGGCGAGGCCCAGACCCGGGTGATCGCCTGCATCAGCTCGCTGAACCCGACCACGTTGGGGAGAGTGAGATTGAGCCCGGCGCCGGTGAAGCCGGCGAGGTCCTCGACGTTGGTGTCGGAGCGGACGAAGACACCGGTGTTGGCGCTGCCGAAGGTCCGGGTCATCGTCGCTCTCAGCTGGTTGCGGAAATCGGCGCTCGGCTTGGTGTCGAGGATCGTCTGGTAGAGCTCGGCGCGGAATGCCTCGGTCTTCTCGGCGCGTTCTTTCGATCCGGGCTCGAGGGTGGCCAGCATGCGATACTGCTCGACCATCCAATCGAAGACGCTCGAGCCGCTGCGATGCGGCCGGTCGAGCACTTCCGCCTTGAAGATGCCGAATGGGATGGCGACCCCCGGCGCGACCGCCCCCGGAAAGCTGCGCCGCAGCTCGCCCAGCTTGGCCGCCTTGGGGCCGACCGTACGGCCCGAATCGGCGGCGCGCAGCTCGTCGAGATCGATCGGCTTGCGCGCCGACAGATCTAGTTTCTCCAGGTCGGGCCGGATCACGACCCCGCTGCCGCCGTCGTCACTGCCCAGCCGGCTCTGCCAGCTGTCGTCGAAGGCGGAGAGCTCGACCAATCCGGCCGGGCTCACCGCCATGACGATCTGTCGGCCGACCTGCGGCTCGAGCTTGGCGACGACGCCGTCGCCGACCGACACGTTGGGAATGCCGAGGTTGCGAGCGAGCAGTTGCACGTGCGACAGCGGGTTGCCCTCGCCGGCGGTCAGGATGCCGGCGATCGGCGGAAGGTCCGACACGGTTTCGGGCAGGAGGTAGATGCCTTCGGCATCGAGATCCTCGAGCTCTCCCGCGGCCGGCTCGCCGTGCAGGACGCCGACCGCGAGGCCGGGGTTGAGCGCCTGGAAGCCGACGCCGATCTCCTCGCCGAAGACCTTGTGGCGAACCCCGGCGAGGCGGTTGCCGTCTTGCGACAAACCGTCGAGCACCTGCGAGTAGAACAGGAGGGGGCTGCCGCGCAGCTGATCTTGGATGAACAGCAGTGCCTTGGGCTCGATCTCGGCCAGCTTCTGCATCGATTCGAAGAAGAAGAAACGCAGGTTCTGCGTCGCCCAACCGGGAACGCGTCCGGCGTAGCGCAGCGCGTCGAGGTACGTCCCCAGCGCGACCTCGGATCCGGATACGCGCGCGAGAGTCTCGCGCAGCGCACCGTGCTCGCGTGCCTTGATCACGCCGCTTCCGTAGGCCGCGTCCGCGGCCGTGCCCAGCAGGGCCAGCCGTTGCGCCCGTGTCATCGTGTCGAGCGAAGAGCGCAGCTCGGCGCTGGCGCGGAAATTCTCGCTTTCGGTGCGCAGGCTGACGTCGAGGGCGCGCAGGCGAGCCCTCGGGCTACGGATCTTGCCGAGGGCATCGCGCAGGTCCGACATCAGCTTGGCGGTGACGCGGTAACGGCCGGCGGCCGACTCGTCGGCGCGCAGCGCCGCCGCGGCGCTGCGTAGCATGTCCTGCAGCCAGGGCCCGCCGCTGAACCATTCGGCGTAGGACTCGAGATCCTGGGCGAGCGGCTTGGCGAGGTAGACCTGATCGATGGCGGCCGCCAGCGCCTCGTAGCGCGCTCGCAGGGTGCTGTCGTCGACTCCCTTGGCGTACTCTCGCACGCGTTCGGCATCGCCGGCGTCCGGCGAGCCGTGGATCTTGGCGCGAATCGCTACGAACCCCGTGTCGCTGTCGGACAGCGCGGCGGACACCTGGCGGACTTTGCGTGCCGACGCCTCCTCTTCTCCGTGTGGCAGCAGCTGGGCGCCGGCGCGCAGGGCGGCGAAGCGAGTGGTCAGCCACTGCGGCCGCGCCGCCAGGTTTTCGAGCAGCGCTTTTGCGCCCTCGCGCTCGTCCTCTTCCTGAATCGCGCCGCGGTAGAACAGTGCGCGGCGCAGGATCCAGCCGTCGTCGGCGGCGATCAGATAGCGTTCGATCAGCAGTTGTGCGTAGGCGTCGTCGAACGACGGCCGCGCGGTCATTGCCGCCGGGTCGACGCCGGCCAGGAGATTGGCGACGAGATATCCATCGCCGCGCATCTCGCGCGTGCGCTCGCTCCATTCACCGTGCTGGTGCCCGCCGCCGCGCTCCTGGCACGGGTACGGTTTCGGCGGATGAACCGTGCCGTCGCTGCAGAACCAACGCAGCCGCGCGAAGGGACCGCGCGGCGCCTCTTTCATCTCGCCGACCCACTGCCGGTAGGTGGAGCTGTCAGCCGACCAAACGGCCGGCGGGGCGGCCAGCGTCCCGATCGCTAGCACTGAAACTAGAAGCTTCAATTTCGACCTCCTCACCTACGCCGCCGGAGCAGGGACGTTGTCTGTCTCGCGACCCGCGACCACCCCCGATGCTTCGGAGGAGGGGAACAAAGCACTTCCGTCGAGCCGCCCGCAAGCGACCGGCCCGGCGATCCGGCCAAACCTCTAGGCGATCCAGGCCACGGCGACCTCGAGGTGGCGGGTCGGCAGGTCGACCTCGATCTCGTCGCCCGCGGTCTTCTCGATGAGGGCGCGCCCCAACGGCGAGGTGGTGTTGAGGACTTGGATGCTCGTCCCGTCGACCATGATTTTTTCGCCGCCACCGTGTCGGGTCAGGAAGTAGACGGTCTCGACCCCATCCTCGTCCTCGACCCCGACCAGGGCGCCGACTGCGATGGTATCGTCGGGTGCGAAAGCCGCAGCCGTCATTGCTCCGACCGCCGCGATTTCGTCCTTCAGCGTTTCGACGCGTTCGGCCAGACCGCGCGCCAGGTAGCTCGCCTCGATGGCCCGGGTGTCTTTCGGATCTTCCTGCCGGGTTTCCTCGTGGATCGCCCCCGACTGCGCGGCTCCCTGCGCGCCGTTCAGCGCAGCGAGCCTCTCGCGCAGGCGAGTGCGCAACGCGGCAACTACCGCCGCCTTGTCGATGTTCTTCTCAGCCGGCGCGTGGCCGCGGGGTCCCATCGGCGCACGCTAGCAGCTCAGGCAACCTGCGCCTACGTGTGGATCGGGTGGTGCTCCAGGCGCGTCTCTGCTCGCATCGGCGGAACGGTCGGGGCCGGCTCGGTGATGTCGCGCAGGCACAGCATGTCCCACACGCGCGCCGACGCGCCGTCGTAGAATCCGGTGTCGAGCTCGTAGCCGCGGGGGTTCTCGAAGGTGCCGAAGAGGATGTCGATCAGCGGCAGGTCGCTGTAGTTCTTGTCGTGGATGCCGCGGGCGTGGTGGACGGTGTGACTCTCGGGGCGCTGCAGCGCGTACCCGAGCCACTGTGGTGTGCGGATGTTGGCGTGCTGGAAGAACGCCATCCACGTCGTCGCCAGCAGGATGATGGTTGCCGCCTGCGGTACGACGCCGACGCCGAGGGTCAAACACAGGCTCGACAGCGCCGTCCAGCCGACCATGTCGAGCGGGCTGAAGTAGAATGCACCGAAGGTGTCGAGTCTCTCGGCGCTGTGATGCATCTGGTGGAAGCCGCGCCACAGCGTGGTGCTGCCGTGCAGGGCGCGATGCCAGGCGTAGACGCCGAGCTCGTAGACGACCAGACCGACCGCGGCGCCGCCGGCGACTCCGAGGCCGGAGAGATCGAGCAGTTGGTAGGGCGCGAGGTATTGGTCCCAGAGCAGGGGCAGATACGACGACAAGTAAAAGTAACCCGTGAAGGCGACCAGTCCGCGCCAGCGCCAGCCGGCGACGACCGGCAAGGGGCGCCCGGGCAACCCCGCCTCCCAGGCCATGAGAAGCCCGTACATGGCTAAAATCGTGAGGGAAATCGGGTCGAGCAGGATCTCGATCGGAGTGGGCATGACAAACCTCCTTGGTTGGTCCGTTGAGCTACCAAGAAGGCGTAAGTTCTCGCCTCACGACGTGAGGCTGCCGCCGGAGAAACTCTGCAATCCCGAAATCCAACGGAATCTCGACAAAACTGGGCGAAGCCACACCACCCTGTGCCTCTGCCTATGCCCCTGCCCATGCCTACGAGCCCGCCGGAGCAGGCGAGTTCCCGGTCAGGTGCGCCAATCGAGCTCGCGCTCGGGGGTGTAGCTACAGAAGGTGCCGGTGCGGACGGCGACCGACAGGTGGCGGCCGAGTGCCTCGTGGGCCTCGTCGATCTTGCGAATCGCGCTGCGAATGCGCCAGGTGACGGCCGAGCGGGCGCGTTCCACGGGGTCCTTCAGCTTGCGTGGTCGCCCGCCGATTCCGAGGTCGCGGCCGACGTGCTCGAGCAGCGTCTCGAGCTCGATCTGCGCCGCCTCGCGCCGGCCTTCGTCCTGGTTCGTGCTCGCTTCCGCGACGGCCTCGCGGAGCTCTTCGATGCGAGCTCGGTAGGCGGCGAGCGCGCTCGAATCGATCGCCTCATCGGCGCCGCCGGCGACCGGGCTGGCGTCGCCGCTTGCCATCAGCTCGGTGCAGTGTACCTCTTGGTTGGGGCGTCGTAGCAACGTTGCGATGTCACCCATGCCCTTGAGATGCGGCAGGTGAACGTCGCGCCCGTCGAAGCTCAGCTGCCACAGCGAACCCACCTGGCGAAAGGCGCGCAGCTCGCGGACCGGCTCGATCGGTGTCGACACGTCGAGGCCGAGCCCCGATGCCGCCGCCCGCAGCCCGTCGATCAGTCGTTGTTCGTCGGCGCGCCGCCGAAACGGGTTGACGTGACAGACCCAGCGCAGCGCTTCGCCCGGCTCGGCGTCGCGACCGCCGAGAATCTTGCGGCCGAAGAGCTCGAGGTAGAGGTCGAGATGCTCCCTCGCTCGTTCGGGTTGCTCGGTCGCCTGGTAGGCGACGGCGAGGTAGGCCGGTGTGTCGACGGTCGTGTCGATCGGACAGCGTGTCTGGTGGGTGAGGATCTCCCGGTAGTTCTCTTCGCTGAACGCGACGACGCCGCCGAACGCGTAGTACCACGGGTCGTGGTAGGGATTGAGGTCCACCGCGCGATCGAACGTCGCGCGCGCCTCGTCGATCCGGCCGAGATAGGCGAGCGACATGGCGATCTGGACGAGGCAGTCGGCGTCGTTGGAGTTGAGGGTGAGCGAGCGGTCGATGTGCTGCTCGGCTCGTTCGAACTGGCGTCGGAACAGCAGCACGCGCCCGAGAACCATGTGCGCGAAATGGTCGTTGTCGTCGAGCGCGACCGCGCGCGAGGCGTGCTCGTAGGCCTGGCATTCGTTGTCGTCCCAGCGGCTCCACAGCTGACAGCTCCACTCGTTGAAGTACGAGAGCGACAGTCCGAGATGCGCGCGCGCGAAGTTCGGGTCGCGTTGCAGCGCCTCGTTGAAGTACTCGCGGGCTCGTTCGTCGGCCGACAGTGTTCCCGCCCGCAACTGATCGAAACCGCGAAGCCAACAGTCGTAGACCTCGAGCTCGCTGGTGGCCTTGCGGCGCGCCTGGGCGAGACGGTTGGCGTGGATTCGACTCGACAGCGCTCCGACCACCTTGGCGACGATCTCGTCCTGTACTTCGAATAGCTCGGCCAGTGGCGTGTCGAATCGACCCGACCAAGCCACCCGGCCGTCCTCGGCTCGGAAGAGCTGCGCGGTGAGTCGCAGGGTATCAGCATCCCGCCGTATGCTGCCTTTGAGAAGGTAGTCCACCTTTGGCGCGGCGCCGCCGGTTGGCGCGGCTTCGCCGAGGGATTCGGCGGTTCGCGGGGCAAAGACGAACAGCTCGGGGAACCGCGACAGATCGGTGATGAGATCGTCGACGAAGCCACGCGAGAAGTAGTCCTGCGCCGAGTCGTCCGACAGGCTCTCGAACGGCAAGACCGCCAACGAAGCAGTCGCTTGCTGTGCGACCGAATCCATTTTTCTCCACTAGCACATTGCTGGGCAGGAGTCCCCGGTCGCGTCCGGCCGCACCGGGTCTCCCCGGGCCGTTGACCTGACGTGGCATCTGCGTCCGAGTACGGTCCGACCGGGGAGTCCCTTTCCGTTCGCCAAAGTGGCAGTCTGGAGCCGGTTCTGTATGTTGCCGTGGCTTCGCCGTGTGGGCGGATGCCGGCGGTGAGAGATGGTCGTATGCGAGCAGCCTTGAAGACTCTGGGCATTCTCTCGATCGTGTTGATCGGGGTCGTGGTGACGGTGCTCTACTTCGCCGACTTTCGTGCCTATCGTCACTTCGTCACCGACGAGCTGAGCGAGATCGTCGGTCGCCGGGTTCGCGTCGACGGAGCGGTCCAGCTGCGAATCGGTCGAGCCCTGCATCTCGTCGCCTACGACGTCGGGGTTGCCAACTCTGCTTGGGGCAGCCGTTTGGAGATGGCGGGCGCCGAGCGTGTCGTCGTGTCGCTGCCGCTGTTGCCGCTGCTGCGGGGGGAGATCGGCATCGCCGCCGTGGTCATCGAGGGCGCGGATGTGTTGGTCGAGTGGGACTTGAGTGGCAGGGGGAATTGGCAGATCGAGCGACCCCGGTCGGATGGTGCCGGCAAGCGTGGTGGCGGCGGGTCGGTGCCGCGCATCGAGCGCATCCAGGTGCGCGACTCCCGCTTTGCCTATCGGCCCGCGAGCGCCGACCAGGCGACGGTGCTGCAGGTCGAGCAGCTCGATCTGCGGTCGTTTGCCGCCGGATCGTCGCCGAAGTTTGCGGCTACGGTGGCGATGACCGGAGCCCGATTGGTGGCCTCCGGCGACGCGAGTCCGCTCCGTTCCTGGTTCTCGGAGGAGGGTTCGCCCGAGCTGCGGGCGCAGGTCGAGTTGCAAGCAGCGAAGCCATCGTCGATTGCCACGACCCTGGGCATCGAGCTGCCGCCGCGGTTTCCCGCGGTGAACCTGGCCGGCCAGTTGTCGGCGACGCGCCAGACCCTCGAGGCTGACGGCATCGACGCGCGGCTCGGCGGCAGTGACTTGAGCGGACAACTGTCGCTGTCGCGCGCGGAGGACCGCCCTCGGGTGAAGGCGGCGCTGCGCTCCGATCGTCTCGATCTCGAGGAGCTGTTTCCCGGCGGTTCGGAGCGATTGGTCGCGGACGACGAGCACCGTTCGGGCGATGCGGCGCCACTGCCGTGGGGGAGTCTGTCGCTCGCCAACCTCGACCTGTCGATCGAGGTCGAATCGCTGGGGTTGCACACCGGCGGTGATCTCGAAGGTGTTCTGTTGCAGGTTCGGCTGGAAGACGGGGAGCTCGATTTGCGCTCGCACACGACCCGGGGCGGACAAGAAAAGATCGCCATCGAGTTGGCGGCCGACCAAAAGACCGAAAGGGCGGATCTGGGTGTACGCGCGAGAGAGATCCCGATGGAGAACCTGTTCGGGCAAGGAACGGTTCGTCAGGCGAAGGCGACGGCCGATATCCGGTTGTCGGGAGTCGGCCCCAGTATCGATACGGTTCGCCGCACGCTCGCCGGAGAGATTCGCATCGATGTGGGACGCGGCACGTTCAGCGAACCCTTCCTCGACCGCATCTCCGGCGACATCGTCGGGCAGCTGATCGATCTCGTGAATCCAGTCGATTGGCAGAGCGGGCCGACCCAGTTCATCTGCGGCGTGGTGCGCGGCAAGGTCGACAAGGGAATCATCGAGTTCCCGACCGGGCTGGCGATGGAGACCGAGAACGTCAGGATTCTCGGCGCCGGGTCTGTCGATGCGACTACGA
Organism: bacterium; assembly: GCA_030430165.1. Lineage (GTDB taxonomy): Bacteria > Desulfobacterota > Binatia > HRBIN30 > CADEER01 > CADEER01. Next base: position 91,933 of record JAUIGL010000001.1, read on the forward strand.
CGGAGATCGACCTGGCTTTCCGCTCGGATCCGAAGGGGGTGACCGGGATCAGCGTCACCTCGGTGGTGGACAAGCTGATCCGCCTCCGCGGCACGCTTGCCGATCCGAAAGTGCGCATCGATCCGATGGGAACCGCCGGCGCCGCGATTCGGGTCGGCGGTGCGGTGATGACCGGCGGACTCTCGCTCCTCGGCGAGGGGCTCCTGCGCTACGATCCCGACGATCACTCACCGTGCCAGATCGCCAAGGGGCTGACTCCCAAGAAGAAGTCGGTCGCCGGCGAGGTTGCCGACTCGGCTCGTACGGTTGGCGATGCCGTCGGCAAAGGTCTCGGCGCCGCCGGCGACGGCCTGAAACGCCTACTGCGCTGATCGCAGAGATCGGCTCACTGGGTTTGGGTCGCGCCGTCTTCGGACAGGACGGCGCTGGAGAAGAACTGCCGTTCGACCGCCGCGCTGGCGTTCGCGACCTGGTTGACGATCTCGGTCAGCATCTCGTGCAGACCCGCCGCGACCAAGCTCGCCTTGTCGTGCCCGGCGAGGACAACACGCAAGTCCTCGAGGATGACCTCGGCTTCCGACGTCCGCCCCTGGAGTCCGCCGGCGTCCTGAATCCGCGACAGAAAGTTGAGAGCGCGCTCGACGTTGTGCCGAATCGATCTGGGGAAGGTGACGTCGAGCGCGAGGAAAGCGGCGACCGATGGGCCGTCGAAGCTACTCGCCGAGCGCTTGTGGAACGATTCGACGGCGGAGCAGGAGCGCAGGATCGCCAACCATTGGGCGGACTCGAGCGACGTCTCCGGTCCGGGGCCGGTCGGCCCGAGGCTGTGGTACTTCACGTCCATGATGCGGGCGACCTGCTGCGCCCGTTCGAGAGCGGTCCCCAGGCGCATGAAGTCGAACGCCTCGTCGTGCGACATCGTCGTCAGGCACAGGCCGTGGAACAGCATGCTGGCGCTGGTGACGTGGGCGAAGAAGGCGTGCGCGTCGTCCTTGTAGATCTCGCGCGACTCGTCGCTCTGCAACCAGTGCCAAAGGTCGTTGATCGCCTCCCACATTTCGAGACTGATGGTTTCGCGGATGGTGCGAGCGTTTTCCCGCGCCCAGTAGATCGAATTGCTCAGCGAGGTGGGGTTTCGCTCGTCCCAGACCAGGTACCCCTGGGTCGTGTCGGGGTCGGCGGATGCCCCTACGAGCTCGGCGAAGCGTTCGCCTTCGCCGACCACGGTCACCAGCGGCAGCCAATGCTGTTCCGCCGGTAGGTCGACGTCGAGGATGAACGCCAGATTGACGTCGATCAATCGGGCCAGCGTGTCGGCACGCTCGGAGTAACGGCTCAGCCAGAAGCAGCTCTCGGCGACTCGGGAGATCATCGTTTAGCCAGAATCCAGGTGTCTTTGGAGCCGCCGCCCTGGCTCGAGTTGACGACATACGACCCCTTGACGAGGGCGACGCGGGTCAGCCCGCCGGGAAGCACCCACGGCTGATCGCCGGTGACGACATAGGGGCGCAAGTCGACCCGTCTCGGCTCGACGTGGCCGGATACCGAGGTCGGGCAGGTCGACAGCTCGATCAGAGGTTGGGCGATGTAGTTTCGGGGGTTGCTGCGAATGCGCTCGGCGAATTCGGCGTGTTGCTTCTTGGTCGCCTTGGGCCCGACCAGCATTCCGTACCCGCCGGCTTCGTTGACGGCTTTGACGACCAGCTTGTCGAGGTTCTCCATCACGTACGCTCGGTCGTCGTCCCGTGCACAGACATAGGTCGTGACCTGACCGAGGATGGGGTCCTCGCCGAGGTAGAAGCGAATCAGATCGGGTACGAAGGGGTAGATCCCCTTGTCGTCGGCGACTCCGTTGCCGATGGCGTTGGCGAGGGCGACGTTGCCCTTGGCGTAGGCGCGAACCAACCCCGGAACCCCGAGCACGCTCGACGGGTTGAAGACTTCCGGATCGAGGAAAGCATCGTCGATGCGCCGGTAGATGACGTCCACCCGGGCGGGGCCGCGAGTGGTCTTGGCGTACACCCGATCGTCGTCGACGAAGAGATCGCGACCTTCGACCAGGTCGCATCCCATCCGCCGCGCCAGGAAACCGTGCTCGAAGTAGGCGGAGTTGAAGGAACCGGGAGTCAGGACCACTGCGTGGTGCTCGTCGGTCGACTCGGGGCGAACTGCGGCGAGCGCCTTGCGCAGGCGCACCGGGTACTCCTCGACGCCGCGCACGCCGGCGTCGCGGAAGATCCTCGGGTAGACCCGCTTCATGACGGTGCGGTTCTCGAGGACGTAGGAGACTCCGGAGGGGGTTCGAGCGTTGTCCTCGAGGACGACGAAGGTGCCGTCGGGCTCGCGGATCAGGTCGATGCCGGCGATGTGGATGTAGACGCCCTTGGGTGGGCGAACCCCGCGCAGCTGGCGCAGGTAGCCGCTCGCTCCTTCGACCATGAACGCCGGTACAACGCCCTCGGCGATCGCCCGTTGGTCGCCGTACACGTCCGTCAAAAACGCGTTGAGCGCGGTGACCCTCTGCTTGAGGCCGGTCTCGACCCGCCGCCAATCCGACGCCGGGATGATTCGCGGGATGAGGTCGAACGGGAAGATCTTCTCCGAGCCGCGCTGGTCGGAGTAGACGGCGAAGGTGACGCCTCCCTTGAAGAAGTTTGCGTCCGCGACTTTGCGCCGCCGCGCGAACTCGCGCTTGCCGATCCGGTCGAGCTGCTCGACTACCGATCGGACCTGCGGCCGGAGCTCGCCGCTGGGCTCGTAGAATTCGTCAAAGGTTCCGGGAAGTGTTTGATAATCCTCGAACAGGGGGTGGCCGGGTTGTTCACCGCTTGCGCTGCTCACTCGAGTCTCCGTGTCTGATCGGGCGGTGGCGATCTTTTCCGCCCGCGCGACGGAGAATGCGCTTTCACGCCTTTCGTTACAAGGGAGACCGGGCGGTGGCGCCCCTCGCCTAGAAGGTTGGGTGGCGCGCGCGATAAGAAAAGCCGATGGCGTGCCCGATTTTTCCGGGGTAGGCGCGCAACTATCGGGCGGGAGGGATAGCCAGGGATCCGCGCCCGGCGTAAGGTGACGCCAGCTCACCCCGTCGCGCAATGTCCGCGATCTCGGAGGCAGACCTTCTTCTCTCCTCCAACGGGTCGGCTAGCCGACGAAGGTCCGGCGGACGGAGAGGTAGATCGTATGAGTGGAAGTGGCGGCGCGTCGAAACGAACCTTCCAGGTTGTCCTCGTCAAACCGTCGCACTACGACGACGACGGCTACGTGATTCAATGGTCGCGATCGACGATTCCGTCGAACAGCCTCGCCACGCTCTACGGTCTGGTTCTCGACGCCGACGCTCGCAAGGTGCTCGGCGACGACGTCGACATCGCGGTCACGGCATTCGACGAGACCAATACGCGTGTCAGGCCCAAGGAGATCATCGAGACGGTCCGGGCGGCGACGGCCGGGGGTCTGGTGGCGATGGTCGGTGTCCAATCGAACCAGTACCCGCGCGCGCTCGATCTGGCGGGCGAGCTCCGCGAAGCGGGGATCCAGGTCTGCATCGGCGGCTTTCACGTGAGCGGCTGCCTTTCGATGCTGCCGGAGCTACCTGCCGATCTCCAAGCGGCGATGGATCTCGGCGTGTCGCTCTTCGCCGGCGAGCTCGAGGGGAGACTCGACCTTTTGCTGCAGGCGGCGGTGCGCGGCGAGATGAAGCCCCTCTACAATTACATGAACGACCTGCAGTGCCTCGAAGGGGCGGCGGTGCCGTACTTGCCGGCGGACATCATCGATCGCCGAACCGGCTCCCGCACCAGCTTCGACGCCGGGCGGGGCTGTCCGTTCCAGTGCAGCTTCTGCACCATCATCAACGTCCAGGGGAGGAAGTCCCGCTCGCGCACGCCCGAGGACGTCGAGCGTCTGGTGCGCATGAATCTCGAGCAGGGCGTCACCAACTACTTCATCACCGACGACAACTTCGCGCGCAACAAAGAGTGGGAGCCGATCTTCGATCGCATCATTCGCCTGCGCGAAGTCGACGGGATTCCGATTCGCCTGATCATCCAGGTCGACACTCTTTGCCACCGGATTCCCCGCTTCGTCGAGAAAGCGGGGCGCGCCGGAGTCGACCGCGTCTTCATCGGCCTCGAAAACATCAACCCGGAGTCGCTCAAGGGGGCGCAAAAGAGGCAGAATCGCATCGGTGAGTACCGGGAGATGCTGGACGCATGGCACGGCGTCGGCGCGGTGACGATCGCCGGCTACATTCTCGGCTTCCCCGCCGATACACCGGAATCGATCCTGCGCGACATCGAGACGATCCAGCGCGAGCTACCCATCGACCTGCTCGAGTTCTTCATCTTGACGCCGCTTCCCGGGTCGCAGGACCATCGCGAGCTGTACGACAAGGGCGTCGCGATGGACCCGGACATGAACAACTACGACTTGAGTCACGTCACCACCGCACACGCGCAAATGTCGAAAGAGGAGTGGCAGGACATCTATCATCGCGCGTGGGACGCGTACTACTCGCTCGAGCACGCCGAGCGGGTCATTCGACGCGCCAAAGAATGGGGCTACTCTCCCCGCAACATGATGATGAAGCTCTTCTCTTTCCACTACTGTGCCAGCGTCGAGCGGGTGCACCCGCTCGAGGGCGGGATCCTCAGACTCAAGTATCGTCACGACCGGCGCTCCGGGTTGCCGATCGAGAGTCCGCTGGCTTTCTACCCGCGGTACCTCTGGACCACGGTGCGTAGCTTCGTCGGCGCAGCGAGCCTCTTCGCTCGCTACTATCGCGTGCTCAGGCGGGTCGAGCGATCCTTCCAGGCCGAGGTGCCGCACCGCGCCGGTGAGAAGCTCGGCGGCCAGGTCGCGGTCCTGCCGGACTGATATTCGATCGACCGGGCTCCACGCCGCGCTTCTGTTCGATAGCTCGAGCGGCGCCAGCTGGCCGGGTCGTCCTGCCGTTGACCGCTGGCGGGATCGGAGGTTAAGAGGACGGCTGCTCGGCCCGAGCGCCGATCTCACGACTGCTGGTCGGGCGGGGAGCTGAAGTGGTCAGCTCTGCGCCCCGACTCAGAAAGGGGCGTCCCGATGAAGACTACGATGGTTGTGCTCTCCAGTTTGGTTGTGCTCTTGCTCGCCGCTTCCACTGCCGGGGCGCAGGACGAGCTGATCCGCGCCTACGAGCGACCTGGCGAGTTCTTTCTCGACGGGCCGATGCGCAAGATGGTCGCCCATGTGAAGTCGCCCAAGCACTTCCGGCTTTGTATCGCCAAGGGCGAGCCGGCGGTCCCAGTCATCGTCGAGTACGACAAGGACGAGCACGAAGTTCAGCCTGGCGACTGCTTCGATTTCGAGGCGTCGAAGGTGTGGGTCAAGCAGGGCAAACCGCTGAGTGAGCGCGCGGTGGACGAGGGCTACATCGTCACCGGGACTTTGCACAAAGTGAAATGAGGCAGTGCCTCCGGGGGGGCGGGCGGTCGAGCGTCCGCGAGCCGTTCCCAGCCCGGAGTTTTTGGTTTCGATTCGATCGTGGTATCGCGGTTCGCAAACGGGGGAGACGCACGGGACGCGTTCCTCGAGAGGAGGAGTCGATGCGACAGACAAGCTTGGTGATGGTTTTGGGCGTTCTCTGCCTGATCGGCAGCGGCCTGGGGGATGGATTCGTAGTCGGCCAGGCGCACGCCGGCGACGCGATGCCGGCGGAGAGCGAGAACGACGCACAACGCCGCATCCTGATGAAGGCGATGCAGGGCAGCGTCGACACCATCCGCACTGTCTTGACCGCCGACCAGGGCGGCCAGCGCACCGGGATCGCCAAGCGGGTCGCCTTCGAGCTCCACGACGAAGCGAAACGAGCCGCCAAGGTGCCGCCTGAGGGCAACACCGAGTTCGCCAAGGCGGCGATGCAGTTGTCCGAAGACGCGGGCGCCTTGTCGCGAGTGCAGGGCGACTCCCTCGACTTCGAGGACCCGGCGGCAAAGGTCTTCAAGAGCTGGGAAGCGCTGAAGAAGGCCAATACCCCCTGAGCGATTGCGGCCGGCGCAGTGGGGCGGTTGAGAACCAGGCGCGGCTCGACGCGATGAAACTCGACCTCGGTTCGCCTTCCCCGCTGCGCCGTCCTGCCGCGGTCTTCCCAGGATGAGCGATACCTTCTTCGTCGACCAGCGGTTTTGCGGGCCGCCGCGCTCGGGAAATGGCGGCTACGTATGCGGAATGCTGGCTGGCTACGTCGACGCACCGGGAGTGTCGGTCCGCTTGAAGGTGCCGCCCCCACTCGACACCCCGCTGACCGTCCGCGAGTCCGACGAGGGCAAGCTGCTGCTCGACCGGGACACGGTGGTTGCCGTTGCGCGTCCGACGGAGGTGTCGCTCGACCCTCCCCGGCCGCCCAGCTTCGCCGAGGCCGAAGCCGCCTCGACGACCTACGTCGGCTTTACTTCGCATGCGTTCCGCACCTGCTTCGTTTGCGGTCCCAATCGAGAGGCCGGGGACGGGTTGCTGATCTTTCCCGGAAAGGTTCCCGGCCGAGAGTTGGTCGCGAGCCCTTGGGTGCCCGACGCGTCCCTGGCGCGCTCACCCGGTGGAGTCGTCGCCGATGAGTTCCTCTGGGCCGCGCTCGATTGCCCTGGCGGACTGTCCTTCCCCTGGCCGGAGGCGACCAAGCTCCTGCTCGGCGAGCTGGCGGTTGCGACCCTCGGCGAGGTCGCCGTGGGCGAACGTTGCGTCGTCGTCGGATGGGAGGTCTCCCGCGACGGAAGAAAACACGTGACCGGGACCGCCTTGTTCGGGGAGTCGGGAGAGACGCGCGGCGTCGGCCTTGGTACCTGGATCGAGGTTCCCGCCAAGACGACATCCGTTTGAGCCCCGACCGTGCGTGCTCTAAAGGGATCGCTCGGAGCTGCGCAGGGGAGTGTCGTCGAAGCACGGTGGTGTAGTCATGGGTGAGCTGATCTTCGACTGGGCCGAGATGACGGCGCGGATCGGACTGGATGGTGTCCTTTACGCCGCGCTGGCGTTGGCCGGTACCGCGCTGTTTGCTCTGCGCGTCCTGTTGGTGACCCTCGGCGCCGGCGGCGAGGACGACGTCGCCGGAATCGACGACGGCGACGGCATGCAGGTGGTCTCGTTGCTGTCGGTGACCGCCTTCATGATGGGCTCGGGATGGATGGGGCTCACCGCTCGGATCGACTGGGGCCTCGGGCCGACCGGCGCCGCGCTCGCCGCGGCCGGTTTCGGTGCGGCGCTGATGCTGTTCGCCTCGTTCTTGTTGCTTGCGATGCGCCGCCTCGGCCGACAGGTGACCTACGACACCGCGACCGCAGTTGGTCGTACGGGGACCGTGTACGCGGCGATCCCGGCGCGCGGCGAGGGCGCCGGACAGGTTCGGGTGAGTGTGTCCGGGCGCAGCATGGTGCTGCCCGCCGGCAGTACGGGGCCGGCGATCGAGGCGTTTGCGGACGTTCGTGTCGTCGAGGTGCGAGATGATGATCTGCTGTTGGTCGAGCGCGTGTGATGCGCGCCGTCGCTGAGGGAGCCGGGCAATGAATCTATTCGGGCTGTTCGACGTGTCGATGGGACCCTTCATCCTGATTCTGGTGGTGATCGCCATCCCGTTGCTGGTGCTGTCGATCGCCAGTCGCCGCTACAAGCGCTGCCCATCCAACCGGATCCTGGTGGTCTACGGTCAGGTCGGCGGCGAGCGCGCCGCCCGTGCCTATCACGGTGGTGGCGCCTTCGTTTGGCCGATCATCCAGGACTACGAGTACCTCTCACTGGAGCCGATCACGATCGAGATCGAGCTGAGCTCGGCGCTCAGCAAGAAGAACATCCGGGTCGCGGTCCCGAGCACGTTCACGATCGGTATCAGCACCGAGCCCGACGTCATGAACAACGCCGCCGAGCGCCTGTTGGGTTTGAACGAGCGCGAGATCGCGGCGCAGGCGCGAGACATCATTCTCGGGCAGATGCGCTTGGTCATCGCCATGCTGACGATCGAGGAGATCAACCAGGACCGCGAGAAGTTCCTCGACCTGGTCAACAAGAACGTCAACTACGAGCTCTCCAAGGTTGGTCTGTACATGATCAACGTCAACATCCGCGACATCACCGACGAGTCGGGGTACATCGACGCGCTCGGCAAGAAGGCCGCGGCCGAGGCGATCAACCAAGCCAAGATCGACACGGCGCAGGCCGATCGCGAAGGGGCCATCGGCACTTCGACGGCGGATCGCGAGCGCGAGGTGAAGGTAGCCGAGCAGCAGGCGCAGGCGGCGGTTGGACGCAAGCAAGCCGAGCGCGATCAGCGGATCATGGTCTCGTCGCTCGAGGCGGAGGGTGTTGCCGGCGAGGCCGAGGCTGGCCGCGACCAGGAGATCGCCGTCGCCACGCAATCGGCGCGGGCGGCCGAGGGGACCAAGCAGGTCGAGGCCGAGAAGCGGATCAAGGTTGCGGATCTCGAGGCGAACGCCGTGCAGGGGGAGAACTCCTCGCGGGCCGAGATCGCCGACTCGGAGGCGACTCTCGCCGAACGCCGAGCCGATGCCACCCGCCGCGGTGACGTCGCCATGGCAAAGGCCAATCGCGATGTGCTGGTGGCGGAGAAGGAGCAAGAGCTGGCGCGGATGGAGAAGGAGATCATCGCCAAGGAGATGATCGAGCGCCAGCAAGTCGAGATCAACGCCGAGGCGGAGGCCGAGCGCCTGCGGCGGATCGCCAAGGGCGACGCCGACGCCGTGCTGGCGAAGTACCTCGCCGAGGCCGAGGGAATCGAGAAGGTTCTCGAGGCAAAGGCGCGCGGCTACGAGCGTCTGATGACGGCCTGCGGCGATCGCCGCGACCTGGCACCGAGCCTGCTCATCATCGAGAAGCTGCCCGAGCTCGTTGCCGAGCAGGTCAAGGCGATCAGCAACCTCAAGATCGACAAGATCACGGTCTGGGATTCGGCCGGCAACGGGTCGGCCGACGGCTCCGGTTCGACGGCCCGCTTCATGCGCGGACTGATCGGTTCGCTGCCGCCGATGCACGAGCTCGCCAAGCAGGCGGGTATCGATCTGCCCGAGGTTCTCGGCAGCGCCGAGCTGGGCTCGGTGGAAGACGGTCAGGCCGAGTCGCCGGCCGCCGACCCCACGGACGCCGAGAAGCCGCGCAAGCCCTGAGGCGCTCGCGGCCAGCTTTGGTCTTTCTGAGCGAGCCGGCCGGCATCTCTATGGGTTGAGCGGAGTTTCCGCCGTGAGCTGCTGGCGAAGGCCGTGCCCGAGGTGGTCGGCCGCGGCGGATTGGCCGTCGCGCGAAGCCCGGTTTCCCGCGGGCTGACTCGCCGCGGGCAGGGTGAAGCCGAACGTGCTGCCCCGGCCCACGGTGCTGGTGACACGTACCTCTCCGCCGAGCTGTTCGACGATGCGCTTTACGATCGACAACCCGAGACCGTACCCCCGCCCCGTGGCTGGGGAGGCGCGCGAGAACTCGCGGAACAGCTTGCCGATTTGTTCGCTGGTCAGCCCGGGACCGTTGTCGCGTAGCCAGTAGTATACCGCGCCGTTCTCGCGCTCGGCGCCGATCTCGAGCAGCGGTGGGGTTCCGCCGTACTTGATCGCGTTGCTGATGTAGTTTGCCCAGACCTCTTCGATCCAAGAAGCGTAACCTGCGGCGGTCGGCCAATCGTCTGGTAGTACCACCTCGGCGTCGGATTGGGCGATGTCACTGGCTTGGCGCTGCAACGCCTCGGCGACGATGGCTGACATGTCGAGCGCCTTGATCGGGACGTCGACGTTCTTGCGGACCGTCGCGAGCAGGAGCAGCTCGTTGATGATCTGGGCCATTTTCTCGCAGCCGGAAACGATCGAGTCGAGGAACATCTGGCCGTCGTCACTCAGCTTGTCCTTCTCGGCGCCCAGCAGGTCGCTGAAGCCGGCGATCACGTGCACCGGGTTGCGCAGGTCGTGGGCAACCGCTTGCGCGTAGGCGTCGAGGTCCTGGGCGAGAGCTTCGGCTTTGATCCGCTGCCGCTCGGCGACCTCTTTCTGCTCGGCCAACTCGTGGCGCTTGCGCGACAGCGAGCGCCGGCTGCGTTCCATCGCGTAGGCGATGAAAACCGACAACCAGAGCCCGTTGGCGACCGCGACTCCGAGAGATGTGTCGGTGATGATGATCTGCCCGGGCAGGACGGCGAGGTTGGCGTGCAGCACGCCGAACGCAACGACCGCCACTACCACCTGCACCCAGACTCCCCAGGGCAGGAGAACCGCCGCGCCGAGCGCGATCAAGCAGTGCGACAGGACCGCGACCGTCTCGGCGTGCGGGCCGGCGCCGAGCGTCAGTGCGAACATGTACGAGTGCAGTCCGATGATGCCGCCGAGCGCGACGAGACGGGGTGGAGCGAAGCGGCTCGGGTGAAGCGTGGCGTAGAGCAACCCGACCATCAGGAGCAGGCCGCCAGCGCTCACCGCCCTTCGGTGCCCGTGTTGCGTGTAGCTCTCGAGAAGAAAGGTCGAAGCTTCGCCGACGAGAATGCAGAGAATGACGACACCGGCGACGACGCGAGCTCGCGACAGCAGCATCGCCGAGGTCTCTTCTCTGATTTTTTGTTCGATTGCCTGCACGCTACTCGCTCCCGGATCTCGGCATCGGGCGCGCCAAGCGAACCCCGCTGCCGAGGCGGACCCTGCAGACGGTAACCCGCCACTGGGCATCTTCAACGTGAAACTGAGTCACGCCTCGGAGGAGCCTGCCGGCTCCCCGTGCGGGCTGCGGTAAGCCCCTAAAATGGTGATATTTTTTGTCTCCCGCCCCGGGCGTGGTTCGATGGCGGCTCGGCCCGGTCGAGAAACGACCCGCGCTAGCGATTTCTCCGAAACAGCACGGCGGTCGTATCGTCGGGCTTGGAGGGGGATCCGTCCTCGGGTGCGATCATGCGCGCCATGCACTTCTCTCTCAGCTCGCGGGCGACTCGGTCGATCGGGCCCTTTCGGACGAGTTGGATGATCTCTGCCCTGGTGAGATTGTCGAAGACTCCGTCAGAAGCGAGGAGGACGGTGTCGCGGCGCGCGAGGTGGATCGCGGGACCGACCTCGATGCGCATTTCCCGTGTTCCGACCGCGTTCGAGATCAGGTGACGCTCGTCGTGGTCGAGGGCCTCCTCGGCGTTCAACAGGCCGGCTTCCACCGCGTAGCCAACCGGCGAATGGCTGATCGTCTCGTGGCGCAGTCTGCCGCGCTGACCGACCACCAGCACCTGGGAGTCGCCGGCGTGGTAGGTCCGCGCGACGTCGTCCTGGATCGACGCCACGCACAGGGTGGTCGCGCTCCCCAGGCCCGCGTCGAGGATCCGTTGGTTGGCATCTTCGAAACCGGTCAGGATCGCCGGGCGTACTTCGCCGTCGGCTGGGTCGTGGGCGTGTAGCGCTTCCGCGATCGAGCGCAGCGCGGTGCGCGATGCGTCGGCACCGCCGGGCGCGCCGCCGACGCCGTCGGCGACGGCGAGCACGACGCCGCCCGGCACCGGGATGACGACGGCGCCGTCTTCGTTCTCTCCGCTGCCGTTCGACTTGCTCGGGCTGCGGTAGCTGAACGCTCGGACCTCGCCGCCCGGGCTGTCCAGCGCCAGCTCGCCGTCCGTGTCGCGCGGCACGTACGCCGGCTCGGTCAGGTCGACGCGCGGCATCACGTGTGCTCGCCGCACCAGGCGCAGAAGTCCCAGTACTCGCTGGCGATCCCCCACCGGCAGGACCGGCACTTCTCTTTGGTGTTGGCCAGCGTCCACTGGCGACTCACTTTCCTGCGACACCACGGGCAGTAGCGCATGAACGGCATCAGCTCGCGCCTTGGGCAGTCTCGGTTGCTGCAGCGCGCGCGGTAGTTCTCGTTCGGATAGTGCTGCTGACTTTGTTTCGCGACCGAGCCGCCGTAGCACCACGGGCAATAGCGCCAATCGGGCTTCAGTCCGCGACTACAGCGGGGACAGCGGCGGGTCGTTTCGCCATTCGCTCTTACTTTCCTGCGCTCGTCGCCGCACCACGGACAGTGCCGCATCGCCTGCGCCACCGGGCCGCGGCAGTGACGGCACTTGCCGGTCAGCTCGAGCCCGCCGCCGTGCTCGGCGATGAATTGTTGCCAGCGGATCTCGCGCCAGGGTTTTCCCGCCCCGGTGCGCCGCGCCGCTTCTTCGCCGCCGTTTTTCAAGCTGCTGGTGCCGAGTTGCTTGAGCGCGGTGAGGACGTGGCCGGCGCTCTCGAATCGGCGATTCGGGTCGAGAGCGAGCGACTGCCTGAGGATCTCGACGGCGGAGGGAGTGAGCTTGCCGCGCAGCCGATCGATGCCGGGCGGCGGCCAGTCGAAGGGCCACTCGGGAAGGCAGCCGGCGTGCATTCGGTAGGCGATGAGGCCTGCCGAGAATACGTCCGAGCGAAACGAGGTCCGCCCCATAGCCTGTTCGGGCGCCATGTACCCCAAGGTGCCGGAAGCGGTGGCTACGGTGTGCAATGCCACCTTGGCAATTCCGAAATCGGTCAGCAGCAGGCGGTTGCCCGGGAACAGCAGCAGGTTCTCCGGCTTCACGTCGCAGTGGATGACGCGCCGTCGATGGGCGTGAGCCAACGCCTCGAGCATTTGCAGCCAGTAGTCGTGCGCCGTGGATGCCGCGAGTCGGTTGGCGAGGCGGTCGGCGAGCGTTCGCTCGCCGAGGGGATAGGCGATGACGAACTGATCTCCGATCGTCGAGGCGTTCTTGATCTTGAGGATGTTCGGGTGATCGAGCCGGCTGGTGAGCCGCACCTCGTTGCGGAAGTCCTCGAGGAGATCGTCGTCGACGAGCTCCGCGTGCGGAACCTTGAGGGCGACCTTGATCCCTTCGACCAGGTCGTGTGCCTGGTAGACGGTGGCGAACCCGCCTTCGCCCAGTCGGCGTTCGATCCGGTACTTGCCGAGCCGTGCGCCCCGGCGAATTCTCTTCGGCTTGGTCGCCATGAAAGTCGTGGTTCCCGCTGGTCGTGCCGCTCTTGCCCGTCGACTGGGACACGCGATCGGCTGGACGTGGCAACGTCCTACAGGGACGCGGCGCGAAACTACAGCGGATCGGCGTGGTGCGCCTTTCGGGGGAATCGCCCGCGGGACGAAAAAAATCGGTCGTGGGAACGTTTGACTTGCGGGTAGTGACGGAGGACGCGCCCTTGGATCCCCCCTCCTTGCCAAGGAGGGGCCAGGGGGAGGTCACGCCGCGACGCAAGGAGCGTCCAACCTCGGGCCGATCGCCCTCCGTTCACCCCCCTGAAGTCCCCCCTTGGCAAGGGGGGACGGTATCCGGGTTCAGGCCGTGGCTCCCCTAGCAAGCGCAGTTGCGAATCAAACTGACCCACTAAAAAAAACCCTTGACGGGGGTGGAATCCGGCTATAGACGATCGCCGGTTACATGACAGAAGAGGGTACGCCGACGGCGTCGAGAACTACGCTTCCCCCAGAGGCCGGGACCCCCTCTCTGCCGCCGAATGTGTTGAGCGCATTCGGCGCATCTCACCACTCGCGCCACCCGGCGACTTGCTGCCTGTCGCGACCGCGCTTTCGGTCGACGGACCCTGGCGGCACGGCGGCGCCCACACTGGCTTGGTCGGTCGAGCCGCAGGCGCGGGCTCGGCCGATCCGATCGGAGTAGTTGCGGCTATGGATATTCGAACGTCTGCGGTGCCGGGCGCGACAGCGCGTCGCCGCCGGTCTTCCTCGAGCGAGGTCGAGGTGAAAGCGTCGGCTCTGGCGGAGCGGCTCATCGTCGCCCCGGCCGGTTCGAAAGGACGCGGCGTTTTTGCCGGCGCGACGATCCCGGCGCTCGAGCACCTGCTGTGGTTCACCGGCCCGAGGATCCGTGCGGCCGAGATCTGCGATTTCTCACATGCGATCCGCCTCGACTTCGAATGGTTCATCGGAGCGTCGGGCGGTATCGACGACCTGGTCAACCATTCGTGCGACCCGAACGCCGGGCTGCGCACGGTTGGCGGCGAGCTCGAGCTGTTCAGCCTGCGCGAGATCCCGCCGGGTGAGGAGGTGACCTTCGACTACTCGACGTGCATGTTCGAGGAGCCGTCGCTGCTGGAGTGCGCCTGCGGCTCTGCCGATTGCCGCGGCACGATCGTTTCGTTCGCCGACTTGCCGCAGCCGCTTCGGCGGCGATACTTGAGCGCGGGCGCGGCGCCCGACTATTCCGTCGGGCGGGGTCGCCGGCGCGGCACGATCGTGGGTTGAAGGGAGGTTCATGGACCGGATCCGCACTGCGGCGCTTCAGTATTTCGTCCGGCCGATCCGGCAGTTCCAGGAGTTCCGTGACCAGACCCACGGTCTGGTGCGAACCGCAGCCGACTACGACTGCCGCCTCATCGTCTTCCCCGAGTACTTCACCGTCCAGCTGCTGACCCTCGGGGATATCGAGAGCCCGATCGATCTGCAGGTTCGCGCGCTCGCCGACTGGACTCCCGAGTTCATCGCGATGATGTCCGAGTTTGCGCGCGAGTCGGGGTGTTACATCGCCGCCGGAACGATCGTCGTGCGCGACGAGAACGACCCCGACAAGATCTACAACGAGTGCTTCTTCTTCGCGCCCGACGGCACCTACGGGGCGCAGGGGAAGTTGCACATGACCCGCTTCGAGCGCGACGTCTGGCGGGTGAGCCCGCGCGAGCGGCTGCAGGTGTTCGAAACCGAGCTCGGGCGGGTGGCGATCGCCATTTGTTACGATGCCGAGTTCCCTGAGCTCGCTCGCGCCGCGGCGCGCCAGGACGCGAACATTCTGCTCGTGCCGAGCTACACCGACGACCGCCAGGCGTTCCTGCGCGTCCGCTACTGCGCCCACGCGCGCGCGATCGAGAACCAGATGTTCGTCGTTTGCTCGGGGACCGTCGGCTCGTTGCCGATGGTCCCGGCGGTGTCGCTCAACTACGGCCAGGCGTCGATCCTGACGCCGAGCGACTTTCCGTTCGCGCGAGACGGAATTCTCGCCGAGGGAATCCCCAATCAGGAGTCGATGGTGATCGGCGAGCTCAATATCCGGGTGCTGCGCGCGAGTCGCACCCGGGGCACGGTGACGCCGCTGCGCGACAGCCGCAACAGCGGCGAGATCGCGTCGCGCGTCGACGTGGTTGCTCTGCCACTGCCCAAGTCCTTTCGGTCGGTGCCGCCGCGGCCGCGGCGCAAGGTCGTGCTGCGCAACGTGACCGAGGCCGACTTCCCCGGCATTCGAGAGCTCGGGCGATTGGTGTATCCGAACATCGTCCCGTGGACCGACGAGCAGCTCGGCGAGCACCTCAAGCGCTTCCCGCAGGGCCAGCTGGTGGCGGTCGAGGAAGAGTCGGGCCTGATCGTCGGCTACTGCTCGGGCCTGATCATCCACTGGGACCGCTACGACCACGGACAGAGCTGGGCGTCGCTCACCGCCAATGGGACCTATGCCAACCACGACCCGGTGCACGGCAAGTCGCTGTTCGCGGCCGATGTGATGGTGCGTCCGGGAATGCAGGGCAGGGGGGTGGGCAAGCGGCTGTACCGCCAGGGGCGTTTTGCTCTGGCGAAGCAGCTCGGCCTCAAACGGGTCCTCGCGGGCTCGCGCTTGCGCGGCTATCACCGCCACGCCGACCGGATGAGCCCGGAGGACTACGTCGTCGAGGTCCTGCATCGCCGGTTGAAGGATCCGACGCTGAGCTTCCAGCTGACTCAGGGGTTCCGCGTCCTGGCGATCGCCGAGAATTACTTTCAGGGCGATCCGGAGAGTCGCGGCTACGCCGCGGTGATCGAGTGGCTGAACGACGAGGTGGCGACCGACGAGGACCGCGCGCAGGGCGATCCTCGCTTTCGTGTCGAAGGCGGTTCGGGCGACAGGGGCTGACGGTCGCGGTAGATGGATCGCGCGACCGCGACCGAGCGAGCGCACATGGGTGTGTTCGCGGCGCTCTATTTCGCCGAAGGAGCGCCGATCGGATTCATCTGGTGGGCGCTTCCGGTATGGCTGCGCGCGCAGGGGGAGGCGCCCGCCGAAGTCGCCCGCATCGTCGCCTGGGTCGGCTGGCCGTGGGCGATCAAGTTCTTGTGGGCACCGTTGCTGGATTGGCTCGGGCGCACCACCGCGCAGTCGCGGGCTTGGATCTTGGTGGCGCAGATCGCGATGGCGGCGTCGCTGGCGCCTTTTCTGCTCGACGATCGCCTGTCGGCCGACCTTCTCCTGTGGCTGCTGGTCGTGCACGCCGTGTTCGCATCGATCCAGGACGTCGGCATCGACGCACTCGCCATCCGCAGCGTTCCGCCCGAGCAACTCGGTCGGGTAAACGGGGCGATGCAGGTCGGAATGCTGGCGGCTCGCGCGCTTTTCGGCGGCGGCGCGATTCTGCTGGCGGCGCAGGTCGGCCAACGCGCGGTGGCCGTGGCATTGGTCGTCGCCATCCTGGTGCCGGCCGGGATTCTGCTGAGCGCGAGGTCGATAGCGGTACGGCCACGCGCGCCGGTCCGCGGCGCTCTGCGGCGGGCCCTGCGCCGCCCCGCGACTTGGATCGGCTTCGCCGCGGCGTCGACTCTCGGTGCTGGTTTCGAGTCTCTGGGGGCGATGGCGGGCCCGTTTCTTCTCGATCGCGGCGCCGGCGAGCAGCTGGTCGGCAGCTTCTTCCTGCTGCCGTCAGTCGCCTGCATGGCCGGCGGGGCGGTGCTGGGCGGCAGATTGTCCGATGCGGTGGGTCGCGCCCGCGCCGCGTTCGGCAGCGAGATGGTCGCTGCGTTTGCGGTTCTCCTGCTCGGCGCCGTTGCCTGGCACCTTCCGCCGGGCAGCGGGCTGTGGCTCTGCATCGGATTGACCGCGCTGACTTATCTTTCGATGGGCCTGGCGACGGCCGGGCTCTACGCCTTGTTGATGGAGCGCTGTGACGAGCGCGTGGCGGCGACTCAGTTCGCCCTGTTCATGGCGGGAATCAATGTGTGTTACGTATTGTCGACGCGCACCCTGGGGTTCTTGCTCGAACGAATGGACTACGGCCCGGCGTTCTGCGTCATGGCCTCCTTGTCGCTGATGGCGTTGCCTTTGTTGGTCGCGTTCGAGCGCGCCAGTCGCGACGAAGTGGCGGGACTCGCCGGGGCGGCAGCGGAGTAGGGATTGAATGTTGCACCTCAGTTTCGACTACCTTGGACGAAGCTCGGCGGGCCGGGTCGGCAAAGTTTGCGGAGCCTGCCTGGTGTTGCTCTTCGCCGTCGCCTTGGGGGCGGTTGCCGCGGAGACGACGCCCGAGTCCGCCGAGAAAGCGCAACCCGAAGCCGAGCCACGGAGCTATTCGCTGAAGTACGACCTGGCGTTTCAGCCGGAGAAGGATACGGCGACGATCCGCATCGCGATCGACAAAGGCCGATTGTTGCGCCGCATGGAGTTCACCAACCTGCCGGACCGTTACTCCGACATCGAGGCCAATGGCGACCTCACCGTCACGCCGGAGAAGGTGGTTTGGAAGTTGCCCGACGAGTCGGCTTGGCTGTCGATGACGGTTCGAGTCACCCACGCCAAGCGGCCGGATGCGTACGACGCCATGATGACCGAGGACTGGGCCATCTTCCGGGGCGACGACCTCATCCCTTCGGCGGCGACCGAGGAGGTTCCCGGAGCCTATGCCATCGCCACCCTGGATGTCTCCCTGCCGAAAGGCTGGAAGAGCATCGAAACCGGTTGGCCGCGCAAGAAGGGTACGACCTTTCGCATCGATAATCCGGATCGGCTGTACGACCGCCCGGTCGGCTGGATGATCGCCGGCAAGCTCGGCACGCGTCGCAGCAAAATCGGCACGACGAGCCTGGCGGTCAGCGCCCCCAAGGGCTCTGCGCTGAAGCGCATGGAAGTGCTGACGTTCCTCAACTTCGTCTGGCCCGAGGTCAAAAAGGCATTCAGCGAGGTTCCCGAGAAGTTGCTGGTGGTCGGCATGGGCGACCCGATGTGGCGTGGCGGTTTGTCGGCATCGAATTCCCTGTTCCTGCACGCGGAGCGTCCGCTGGTCAGCGAGAACGGCACCAGCCCGTTGATCCACGAGCTCACTCACATGGTTACGCGAATCCGAGGCGCCAAAGGCGACGGCGCCAACGACGATTGGATCGCCGAGGGCCTCGCCGAGTTCTATTCGTTCGAGCTGCTCTACCGCGCCGGCGGCATGACCAAGTCACGTCGCAAGTCCATCCTGACCAAGTTGTCCAAGTGGGGCAAAGAAGTGAGCAGCTTGCGCGAAGGCGACTCCAAGGGGCCGGTCACCGCTCGGGCCGTGGTGTGGATCGACGAGCTCGACCGCGAGATCCGGCGCCGCAGCGACGGCGCTTCCTCGATCGACGACGTGACGCGAGACCTGATGAAGCTGCGCAAGGTTGGTCTCGATGACCTGAAGGCATCGGTAGAGGCCTTGGTCGGCGAAGACGTCGCCGCGTTCCGGTCGTCGGTACTCGAGTAGCCCAACCTGATCGTGTTGCCGCCGGCCCCGGTTTTTGCGGAGTTCGGACCCGATTCTGATCCCGTGGCTCATTTCTGGGTAGGTCGAGGACAGTGGGTCAGTTTGGACCTCGGGAACGAAACTGAGCCTCGCTGCGCTCGGTCATCCGAGGGTCCCTCACCCGGCCTGCGGCCGACCTCTCCCACAGGGAGAGGCATCTGAACTCCCTTCTCCCTGTGGGAGAAGGGCAGGATGAGGGTCCCTCGAATGGGGGCGAAGCCCCACCAATGTATCTTCGGAGCGTTCCAAACGTCCCGATCGCGGTCGAAACGCGTCGGACGCTCTCCGAGTTTCAAACTGACCCACTACTAGCCCGCATTTCTCCACCCGGGTTTCGTAGCGAGAGCGTGGAGGGGCTTGTGGATCAAGGCCGCACGGACTGAGGCGCCCGCAGGTATACTTGAACAGTATGTCGAGGACGGCGAGGGAGTACGGCTTTGAGCCGCATGCCCATCTGCGCTCGTAGCAGAAAGCTGGTGAGATATGCGGGCTAGGTCGAGATTTCGATTGACCGGCGGTTCAAAGGTGATCTACGGTGACGCCTTGTCGACTAACGGTGACCCCGTGTCACCGCAGGTCGAGCAGGGGGAGAAGTGACACCGGGAATCAGTGCATCCCCGGATCAGGGCAGGGGATTGCGTTCGGCCCGCGCCGATGTTGCGCGGTGGTGAAAAGGGAAAGACGTTCCATGACGAAACGAAACCAGCTCTTGGTGGGCGCTTGCGCTGCTTTGGCCATCGCCGCAGCGCACGCTCCGGCGTTCGCCACGCACACCAAAGACGAGCAGAAGTGCGTCACCACCATGAACAAGAACCTGCGCAAGATGGCCAAGTTCAAGTCCAAGGACTTCGCCAAGTGCGTGAAGGACCGCTCCAGGAACAAGGTGGCCGACGCGCAGGTCTGTTTCGACGGCGACCCCAAGGGGAAGATCGCGAAGCAAACCCTCAAGACGCTGACCGACGAAACCAGGAAGTGCACGGCCAAGGCGGTCGAGGCGGGAACGGTTGCCGGCTACATCGGCGGCGCGGCGGTGAACGATGCCGCCGAGGGTGCGATCGAGGGACTCGTCGCCGATGTCTTCGGCGAAACGATGAGCGGCAAGATCAGCACCGCCAGTGCCGACGGCAAGTGTCAGGCCGGCGTTGCCAAGCGCCTGCAGAAGCTCGTCGACAAGCAGCTCCTCGAGTTCTTCAAGTGCAAGAAGGATCTCCTCAAGACCAGCGACGATATCGAAACCTGCGTGACTCCCGGCGGCATCGCGTTGGATGCCAAGGGCAAGATCGCCAAGGCGAGCACGCAGTTGCTCGACGAGTTCGGGAAGCGGTGTCCGGGAGGAATCGCCGCGGGCCTGTTCCCGGGCGAGTGTACCGGTCTCGACGGCGTGCCGCTGCGCGATTGCCTCGGCGAGTTGGTTTCGTGCCGGGTCTGTTTGGCGATCAATGACGGCGACGGCCTGTCGGTCGACTGTTCGGCTTTCTCGGGCATCGCTTGCCCGCCGCCTCCCGACACGCCGACGCCGACCGTGACGCCGACCGCGACGGAGACGGCGACGGCAACCGAAACGGCGACGGCGACCGAGACTTCGACGGTCACCAATACTCCGGTCGACACGCCGACGGCGACGCCCACCGCGACTGATACGCCGACCGACACGCCGACGGCGACGTTTACCAGCACGTCGACACCGACCAACACTCCGACCGCGACGAATACGCCGACGGCGACTGCGACCCACGTTGCGGCCAACGTGATCTTCGTATCGAACACGCTCGGCAGCAATTCGCCGACCTGCGGCACCAAGGCCGATCCTTGCGATTCGATCGGACTCGGACTGTCGCGCTCGACCGTAACCGGCGCCGACGAAGTCTGCGTCGACAACGGAACCTACAACGAGACGGTGACTCTGGTCACCGGCAAGAACCTGCGCGGCGGATTCTCCAGCGACGGCAACTGGACGCCGAGCACCGGCACGACGACGATCAACGGCGCGGCATCGGGCGCGATCTTCGGCGACGGGGTCACCGGCGTCGAGCTGCGCGAGCTGACCGTCTTCGCCGCCGCCAACGGCAGCGCCGGCGGCAGCAGCTACGGCGTGCGCGTGATCGGCGGATCGAACATCATCATCGAGGACAGCACGATCACCGCCGGCACTGGCGGCAACGGCTCGAGCCACGGCAGCACTCCCGGTGCGGCCGGTGGCGGTTGCAACGGAAGCAACGGCGGCAACGCCTCCGGGCCGTCGTCACCTGGTGGCGGCGCGGGCTCGTGCGGAGGCTCTGGCCTGGCGAACAGCGGCGGCGGCGGTACCGGCGGTAACTACTCCGGTGGCGGAGCGGCCGGTTCCTCGGGCGGCGGTGGAGCCCCCGGCGGCAACGGCGGCTGCGGCAGCTTGTTCGGGTGTGGCCTCAACGCCGGCGGTGGCGGTGGTGGTGCGGCTGGCGGACCTGGTCCGGCCGGCAGCGGCGGAACCGCTTCGACCGTGCTCGCCGGCAACGGCTGGATCGGCCAGAACGGCGCCGGCGCCGGCAGTGGCTCGATCGGCCACGGCGGCGGCGGTGGCGGCGGCGGCAAGTCGGCCTCCGCTTCCGGCGGCGGCGGTGGCGCCGGCGGTGGTGGCGGCAGCGGCGGCAGCGCGGCGACTGGGGTCGGAACCTACGGCGGCGGCTCGTTCGGTGTGTACGCGTTCAACTCGACCGTTTCCGTTGCGGACTCGACGGTCGTTGCCAATGCCGGCGGTGCCGGCGGCAATGGTGGCAACGGCGGCGCTGCAGGCAAGGGCGGCAACGGCGGCAACGGCGGCTCGCAATCCTGCTGCTCGGCCGGTCCCGGCGGCGGCGGTGGCGGCGGCGGCGGTGGCGGCGGCGGTGGCGGTAGCGGCGGTGGCGCCGGCGGACCATCGATCGCGGTGTTCCACAAGGGCACCGGTTCGGTCAGCATCGCGACCAGCACGCTCACCCGATCCGCATTCGCCGCAGGCGGCGGAACCGGCGGCAACGGTGGCGCCGGCGGCGGCGCAGGCTCGCCCGGTAGCGGGGCGAGCGGCGGTGCTGCCGGAACCGCAGGGCCGACCGGAGCCAACGGCGGTACCGGAGCATCCGGCCTGCTGTGCACGGAGTACTCGGGGTCGACCTGCACCCCGTGACCTGACGCGGACGGGAGGGATGGATGGCCTCCATCCCTCCCGTCGCCAAGCTGCGCTACTCGTCGGTCGCGGCTTGCGGCTGCCGGATCAGCAAGAGCTGGTTGGCTGCCGCGCCGGCTAGGGAAGTCTCCGAGCCGTCCGGCCAGCGCACACGGATCTCGTCGACGGTCGTCGCCGCGGCCAGGCCGAAATGGGCGAGCGCCGGGTCCTGAGACACGAAGTTGTTGCCGGCGCGGATCTCGCGAATTTGGGTGAGCTCGCCTGTGGTCACGGTGATGCGCGCGCCGATCGCCTGTGAGTTGCGCCCGCTGCCTGCCAGCCCGATCGTCAAGTGGGAGCGCCCGAGCACTTCCGCGCGGTTTCTCCACAGACGATAGGGCCCGTTGTTGTTGGCGACGAAGATGTCGACGTCTCCGTCGCGGTCGTAGTCGAAGCAGGCGACCCCACGACCCTGGTCGCTCTCGGTCAGGCCGAGCTCGGCGGAGCGTTCGCTGAAGGTGCCGTCTCCGTTGGCAACGAAGAGCCGCGACGGATCTTCGAAAAACGCCCCCGCCAGGTCTGCGCCCCAGCCGTTGACATGGAAGAGATCGAGGTGGCCGTCGAGATCGAAGTCGGCGAAGCAGGTCGCCCAGCCCCAGTAGCCGATGCGCACCCCGGCATCGTCGGTGACGTCGTCGAAGATCCCGTCGCCGCGGTTGCGGTAGAGGCGGTTGCCGGTTTCGCCCCAATTGGCGATTGGCGATCCCGGTGGATTCCAGATGCTGGTTACGAACCAATCGAGATCGCCGTCGTTGTCGTAGTCGCCGATGGCCGCTCCCATGCCATTCTCGTCGTCGATCGTCGCCGTCGTGATGTCGGTGAACGTGCCGTCGCGCTGATTGCGAAAGATTTGGCTGCTGCCGAAGTCGGCGGCGATCAGCAGGTCCGGCCAGCCGTCGTCGTCGATGTCGGTGAAGTTCGGCGCAAAGCTCAAGTCGACCGGCGCCTCTCCGCGCCGGACGGCAACTCCCGCCTGATCGTCGACTCGGACGAACCCATCTTCGTCCTGCCGCCACAGCCTCGGTGCGTCCGACAGCGATACCGACCAATGCGCGCTGCAGGCGTCGAGATCGCCGTCGCGATCGTAGTCGCCAAACGCGAACCCCAAGGTCGGCTGGGCGATCTCGAGTCCTGAGCCGACCGTGTCGTCGAAGAAGGTAGCGTCGCCTCGATTGCGAAACACGGCCACGCGAGATCCGTTGACTCCGCCGACCACCAGATCGAGATTCATGTCTCCGTCGTAGTCGACGAACATGGGCGCGGCGCCGAAGGACCCGGCGAGCGCGACGCCGGCGGTCTCGGCCTCGTCCTCGAACGTGCCATCGCCTCGATTGCGCAAGAGATGGTTGCGGCCATCCGGCCCGCCGACCGCGTAGAGGTCGACCCACCCGTCTCCGTCGTAGTCACCGGCAGCGATGCCGCCACTGGTCATCGCCAGCTCGCGTTCCAGGTTCAGCGGGTCGTCCTCGTATCGATGGGCGATCGACAACCCCGCCGCGGCGGTCGCATCCTCGAATGCCCAGCCGCACGTCCAGTCGCTCTCGCAGGTTCCAGTCGCGGTGCAGGAATCGCGCGTACAAGGGTTGCCGTCGTCGCAAGCCTGTTCCCCCGGTTCGATCTCGCACGTCGCCGAGCAACAGTCGCCGTCCGCGAGGTTGGCGTCGTCGCACTCTTCGTCGCCCTCGCGCACACCGTCGCCGCAAACGGTGGCGGGGCATCCGCGCAGGGCGAAGCCGACAGCGTGCACCAGCTCGTCGACGGTGACCTGCTGATCGCGATTGCGGTCGATTGCCCCGCAGTCGATCTCGCCGCCCAGAGCGGCGGTTACCCCGCGCACCAGCTCGTCGATGGTGACGCGCCGGTCCGCGTTGCAGTCCCCGGTGCAGGAGGATGGCGACGCACCGGCGAAGCTTGCTGCCGCAGCCGCCCACAGGGCGGAGCAAACCAACACGACTGCCAGCTTCAGTGGTCGGCTGGCTGAATGCCGCCGGACTGGCTCGCGGAAGCCGTATTCGTCGGGACTACCCATGTGCAGTGCGCGGGCAGGGCGCGCCGCGAGCGCCAACTTAGAACAGAGCTTCCCGGCGCGTCGCAAGCGGGGAGTGGCCGCGGCCTGCCAGCCTGTTTTCGATTGACCCCGGCTCCTGGGCCGGGGTACGGTGACGCCCTGTCGACTCTGGGTGACTCGGCGTCACTGCGGGGGCGAGCTGCTGGTCAAAGGGGGGAGCATGGCACCGAGAGCCTCGATCTGCACCACCGTCGCATGGACCATCCTCTGTGTCGCGGTTCCCTTGAGTGAGGCGGCACGGGCCGAGCTCGACAATCGCGAACGCAGGTGTATCTCGACCTTCACCAAGAGCCTGCGCAAGGTGTCGAAGACGCACGGCAAGCTGATCAAGAAGTGCGTTTCCGATTTCGCCAAGGGAAGATTGGTCAACCAGACTCCCGAGGAGTGCGTGATCGAGGATCCGCGCGGGCGATTGGCGTCGACGATCCTGAAGGAGACGACGAAGGTTTCGATCCGCTGTGTCGCCGGTTTCCCTTCATTCGGCGCTCGCGATCCTTCGGTGTCGTTCGGTCACAGCGTCATCAGTCAAATCGACCTCGTGCACCGCGCACTCGGCGAGAACCTCGACCTCGGTTTGATCGCAGCGCCGCAAGCCGACGCCAACTGCCAGGCCAAGGTCCACACGGCGTTGCTCAAATGCGCCGACACCCGTCTCAAGGAGTACGCGCGCTGCCAGTCGAAGAACACCAAGTCGGGAGCGATCGTCGATGCCGAGACGATGGCGGACGTCTGCCTCGGCACCGGTCTCGAGTCGCAGCCGGACCCGAACAACCGAATCGGGCTCAAGTGTCTGGCCGGGGTTACCTCGACGATCGTGCGCTACTGTCTGACCACCGATCTGGGGCAGGCCTTTTCCCCCTGCGAGGAATCGGATCCGATCCAGCTCGGCGAGTGCCTTTCCGAGCAAACCGCTTGTGAGATGTGCCTGGTCCTCAACGAGGTCGGTGGCATCGTTCGCGACTGCGACGCCTTCGACGACGGCGACGACACCAACGGCAGCTGCCAGGCCGAGTGTTCCGACGGGTTGATTCATCCCGACGAGACCTGTGACGATGGCAACGGCGTCGCGGGAGACGGCTGTTCCGACTTCTGCCTCGAGGAGGTTGGCTGGAACTGCAGCGGCGAGCCCAGCGTGTGTACGCTGAATTGCGGCAACGGCGCTCTCGACGAGGACGAAGCATGCGACGACGGCGGCACCGCCGGGGAGGACGGCTGCGACGCCGCGTGCCAGGTCGAAGACGGGTGGAGCTGCGACGGCGAGCCGAGTGTGTGCGCGCTCGACTGCAGCAACGGATCGCTCGACCCGGGCGAGGCGTGCGATGACGGCAACCCGTCGAGCGGCGACGGCTGTTCCGACGAGTGCAACGTCGAGCCCGGCTACGAGTGCAGCGGCGAGCCGAGCGTTTGTTCCTTCGTCTGCGGCAACGGTTCCTTCAACAGCGGCGAGACTTGTGACGACGACAACGCGATCGGGGGAGACGGCTGCAGCGCTCTGTGTCGGATCGAGCCCGGCTGGTCGTGCTCGGGCGCGCCGAGCACGTGCGCGCCGATCTGTGGTGACAGCCTGGTGACTGGTACCGAGGTCTGCGACGACGGCAATCCGACCAGTGGTGACGGATGCTCGCTGCTGTGCCAGATCGAGTTGGGCTACGCCTGCCAGGGGCAGCCGAGCTCGTGCTCTCCGGTCTGCGGCGACGGCTTCATCCGCGCCCCCGAGACCTGCGACGACGGCAACTCGACCGGCGGCGACGGGTGCTCGGCGACGATTTGCCGGCAGGAGTTCGACCACCACTGCGCCGGCCAGCCCAGTGTCTGCGTCGCCCTGTGCGGCGACGGCAACCTCGACGGAGTCGAAGAGTGCGACGACGGCAACCTCGCCAACGGCGACGGCTGCGCTGGAAACTGCACCATCGAGGACGGCTTCTCGTGCTACGGGACGCCGAGTCTCTGCATCACCAACTGCGGCAACGCCACCATCGATGCCGGTGAAGAGTGCGACGACGGGAACTCGGTGTCGGGCGACGGTTGCAGCTGGTCGTGCCACAACGAATCCGGCTGGCTCTGCGGCTCTGCGGGAGCTGCCTGCAACGAGTTCGGCATCGTCATCCAGACGCCCGACCACGGTGAGTTCAGCGAGGCGAGCAGCATCCTCGTCAGCGGGCAGTACAGCCTGCTGACCGGCGCTCAATCGGAAGTACGCATCAACGGCGAGGAGCCCGACACGCTCGACCCCGTGGCGCGCACGTTCTCGCACACGCTGGCGCTGGATCGAAGCGCCGTGTTCAACCCGATTCTGGCGACGCTGACCAACACGGCGAACGGTGACGAAGCGCGCGACCGCGTCGTCGTCATCGCCGGCGACTCGGTTGCCGACGGCGATCTGTCGCCGCAGAGCGTGACCCTGCGCATCAACGACTCGGGTCTAGCTTCGATCGAGCCGCTGGTCGGCGAGTTGGCCGCCGGGCAGTTCGACCTGTCGACCCTGGTGCCGCCGGGCACGGTGGTGGCCGACCAGTGCTTCCTCAACGTGATCGGATGCTGGGGCGGAGCGCGCGTGACCATCGCCAACCCGCCGCCGTCGTTCGCCGCCCTCGGGCTGGCGATCGACTCGAGGACCAACGTGGTCAATGCCGACGTCGGCATCAACGGTTTGCTTCTCGACGTCAACATCGACGGGTGGGGACTGGTCCCCGACTGTCGCCTGCGCATGACCGCTTCCTCGATGCATCTGATCGGCGACTACGCGCTCAGTCCGGCGGCCAACCCGACGCAGCTCGACGTCAATCTGGTCGGCTCGACCGGCGTCAACTTCAACGGCTTCTCGTCGCGCTTCACCTCCGGTCTGTGCACCGCGCCGATCATCGGCGACATCATCCAGGCGGCGCTGCCCAACGTCGAGAACCTGGCGGTCGGCGGGATCGCCGGCTTCGTCGGCGATCCGGACGGCGCCGGTCCGGCGGACAGCCCGATCGCGCAGGGCATCGAAGACGTTCTCGCCGGGATCTCGGTGTCGGGCCCGGTCGGCGACGGCCTCGGTCTCGACTTGTACGCGCCGCTGTTCGCGGTCACCGAGGACAGCTACGGAGTCACGCTCGGCGCCGACTCCGCCTTCACCGTTCAGGTCGGCACGGGCCCCGGCGAGTGCGTGCCTCCGCCCGGCGCGCCCGACTTCGCCGCGTCCTACACCAAGGACGAGTCGGTGCCCTCGTTCGGTCCCAACACGCCGGGCGGAGAGCCCTACGGGATGGGTATCTGCATCTCGACGGGTGGATTCAGCCAGCTGCTCAAGGGACAGACCGAGTGCGGTCTGATGCGGTCGTCGATCTCCGCCATCGATCTCGACGGCGACGGACCGATCCCTTCGCTGACGGTCGATTCGACGCTGCTCTCTGCCCTGATCCCCGAGTTCGGCCAGCTGCCGCCGGCAACGCCGCTGCGCATCGACGTCGCGCCGACGCTGGCGCCGATCGTGACCGGTGCCGACGGTCCCGCCGGCGAGGTGGCGGAGCTGAAGATCGCTCACTTCGCGCTTCAAATCGTCGAGCCCGGTGCCGACGTCGTTTGGTTGGAAGGCGGCCTCGACCTGGTTCTCGGGATGGATCTGGCGTTCCTGCCCGACGGTTCCGGCCTCGACATCGCGATCGGCGAGCCCGACGCCGCGGACGTGTCGCTGACGATCCTCGACAATCCGCTCGGCGTGAACGCGGCGCACGTGGAGAGCGTGTTGCCCGGGGTCATCACGCCCCTGATCCCGGACCTCGCCGGCGCCCTGTCCGGCTTCCCGTTGCCTCAGTTCTTCGGCCTTTCGATCGACGGGGTGGAGGTGTCGCGCAACGGCGAGTTCCTCTCTCTCTTCGCCAACCTGAGCGCTGGTCCCTGATTCGTGGCTACTGCTGCGCGCGCTCGCTGAAGGCGCGCAGCAGGGCCGAGCTCGACGCCAGGCACAGGTCGATCGCTTCGTCCCGGGTCAGGCTGCCGCGCCGCCAGTAGTCGACGACGAAGTAGGTGTTGGAGACCAGCATCCCGAAGAGCAGGTCGACCTCGGTTTCGTCGGCGCCGAGGCCCTCGAGGGCACCTTCATAGGGTTGCATCGCGAGCCGCCGGATCGATTGCGCTTCGTCGTTGGTGCCGGCGACCAGCGACGAGTTCAGCACGACGATCCCGGCGATCCCGACCCGCTCGAAGACGTCGAAGATCTGCGCCAGGAACTGGCGCGGCGGGTCCGGGTCGCCGTCTGCCGAAGCAGCAGTGGCGAACACCTCGACGACGTCGTCGGAGATGAGGGAGTCGCCCATCTCCTCGACGAAGCGCAGCAGCACGGTGTCGAGCAGCTCGCGCACGTTCGAGAAGTACCGGTACACCAGGGCCCGCGAGCACTCGGCCAGCTCCGCGACCCGGGCGAGAGTCACCGCATCGACACCTTCGGCTTCGATCAGCCGAGCCGTGATCTCGACCAGCTGACTGCGGCGCCGATCGCTCTGCCGCTCGAGCGGCACATGGGCGATTGAATCGGTCGACTTCCTGTTCGGCTTCGGGCTCATGCAAGACTCGGCGACCAAGGATGACCAGAATTCCCGCAGGATCGCCAGCCGGGGGCAGGTCGGGGGTGGGGGCGCTGGGCGAAGCGTCGCGGGCTGCTAGCCGTTCTCGGAGCGCGTCGCCGATCGCGCGCGCTCGCACAGCGCCTGGGCGGTCTTCAGGTCGGCGTAGTCTCCGCCCTCCTCGAACCCGGCCAGCAGCGGCTCGATCGCTCGCAGGGCTGCGCTCGAGCGGTCGCGGATCAGGTGAAGACGGGCCAACTCGTTGGCCGCTCGCAGCTCGAACGCTTTGCTCGACCGCTGCTGAGCCAGTGTTCGCGCTCGCTCAAAGCAGCGCTCCGCCTCGTCGAGTCGCGCCACCGCGGCGGCCGTGCCCGTCGATGTGTCGGCCTCGGCGGCGGCGATCGCCCCGCGCAACCTCCACAACTCGGGGGCGTCGATTCGATCGATCGTGGACTCGGCGATCTCGAGCCCCTGGTCAACGGCCTGGGTCGCCGCGACGAGGTTGCCGTTCGCGAGGTGGGCATCCGCCAACCGGCTGAGCAGGTGCGGCAGCCATATGATGGCCTTCGCGTCGCGCAGCTCGCCGATCGCACCTTCGATGCGGTCAATGCCCGATGGAGATCCGGTGCGTGCCATGGCCCACCCGTAGAGAGCGTTGGCGAGGCCGCGGAAGAAGGGGAGCCCCTCTTCGTCCATCAGCGCGACCGCCCGCTCGGCCAGCTCCAAGACGAGCTGGTGCCGGCCGTAGTGAGCTTCGAGGTAGACTTCCTGCAGCCGGCTCGAAATGGTCGTCACCGGGTCGGCGATCGCGTCGGCGATCGCGCGAGATCGCCGAATCCGCTGGCGAGCCTGGTCTGGGAATCCGAGGTGCCAGAGCGCGAAGCCGCAGTGGGATTCGGCGCCGACCAGGGGGGCGACGCCGAAATCGGTAGTCGTGGCGATCTCGCTGTCGAAGGGCGGAGAGAGCGCGCCGGCGAGCAAGTCGTGCGCTTCCGCGACCATTCCCTCATGAAACGCCGTGCGACCGAGGAGAATCTTCGCCTGCAGGACCAGGTCGGCCGACCCCGCTCGTTGCCCGAGGTCGACCAATCGTTCGGCCGTCTCTCGCGCAGACGGCTCCGCTCTCGCGCCCTGCGAGTACCAGAGGGCGTAGAGGGCTCGATATAAAATCGCCGGCGCTGCCCGTTGCTCTGCCAGTGCCAGGGTCACTTCGCAGTTCTCGCGCACCTCGTCGGCGGCGTATCCGTGGATTGCGGCCGCGGAATTACCGAGCGCAAGACGTATCTCGAGCTCGCGCCGGGCTCGCTCGTCGGCGTCGTCGAGGGAGGGAATCAGCTCGAGTGCCGAGGTCAGACACGCGGCAGCTTCTCTCGGTGAGAAACGGAGTCGGGCTCGATCGGCCGACCGCGCGAGGTAGCTCACGGCTCTCTTGAAATCACCGGCCAGCCGGAAGTGTGTCGCCAGCTCGGACGCTCGAGCTGCTGCTTGGTTGCCCAAACGGGCCTCGAGGTGAGCGCCGATCTCACCGTGCACCGCGCAACGCCGCGACTCTGGGATCTCGTCGTAGATGGCCTGTCGGCACAAGGCGTGCACGAACCCGTACTTCTTCGCGTGGTGCTGCCGCAGGGAATCCGTCGCGCACGGCATCAGCAAGTGGTGGGCGCGAGCCAGGCGCATGCACGCCGACTCGGCGCCTTCGCGGGTGAGGTTGGCGTGCATCAGGTCTTCCGGGTCGAACTCGATACCCGCTACCGCGGCGCGCTCGATGAGCGCGCGATCCGACGGCGGCAGCGATTCGAGATGAGAGCGAATCATCTCGCGCAAGTCCTCCCAGACGTCGAGCTGGAGGCGATCGAGCGGGACCGTCAGCGCCCATCCCGGGTCGGTGTGGACGATCCAGCCGCGCATCAGCAGTTGGTCGAGCACTGCCTCGATGAACAGCGGATTGCCGTCGGTTTGCCGATGCAGGAGGGCGGAGAGCTCGCCGACGAACGTCGCGCCGGGGAAGCGTCGTTCGAGGTACTGGGTGATGACCTCGACCTTCAGAAAGGGCAGTGCCATTTCCTGCCAGAGCCGCCGGGAGCGAAGTTGGGCACGTGTCGTCGCCAGCGGGTGGTCGGTGATCGCGACCTCCGCCGGACGAAAGGTCGCCACTACCAGCAGCCGCGCCTTTTCGGGCCGCTGCGCCAGGATCGACAGAAGATCCACCGTGGCCGTGTCGCTCCAGTGTAGGTCTTCGAGGATCATGACCAGAGTCCCGTGTTGCGTCAGCTCTTCGACCAGCGCCGCGAACTCACGCAGCATGCGTTGCGGGTGGACCTCACCGAGTGCGGCGCGCAGCTCGTCGGCGTCATCGGCTTGCAGCAGCCACGGCAATTGAACCAACCAGGTCGGTGCGACACGGCGCATCCGCTCGACCAAGAGATCTTGCGGTACGATCCGCGCGAGACGGTCGAGTGCCTCGAGTACGGGGTAGTAGGGCTCCGGCTGGGTGACGGGCCCGACCGCGCCTCCGCTGGCGACCCAGATCTCTCCACTTTCGGCGGAGCCGGCAAGGGATCTGGCGAAGGCGCTCACCAGAGCCGTCTTGCCGATGCCCGGCTCGCCGGTGACGAAGAGCAATTGACGCTGCCCTTGCGCCGCCTCGTCCAGCGCTCGCTGCAGACGCTCGGTTTCGGCGGCGCGGCCGACGATATCTACTGCGCCGTTGCGGGACTCGGCGGCTTGCCGGATCGGCTCCGCGTCTTCCTTGGGCGAGATCCGCGCGATGAAGCGAAAACCGCGGCGGTGCACCGTCTCGACGAAGCGCGGTGCGCGAGCGTCGTCACCCAGGGCGACGCGGATCTCGCTGATCGATTTGCTCAGTGTATCCTCGCCGACGACGACACCGTCCCAGACCGCGTCGAGCAATTCGCCTTTGGAAACCAGCACGCCGGGACGTTGGGCCAGGTAGCAGAGGACCTCCCACGTCTTCGGCCGCAAGGCGATGGCGCGGTCGTTCCGTACCAGGCAACCTCTTCGCCGGTCGATCCGAAACGGTGGGAAGTCGATGGGCTGGTCGGAGGCGTCAGAGGGGGTCGCCGTGCTGTCGAGTGCGCTCACTTTGCCTCGAAGTCCTCGCCGTCGGCATCGCGGCCTGCGGGCGTCGGCGATCGACGCCGCTTGGTATCGGGACAATTTCATCCGTCGGGCAACGAAACGCAACCAGCCGACTGCGGGAAACACGTACGTGGGCGCGCGTCTTCGTGGGTCTGCGACCGGCCGGCGCGGTGCATCTGCCCTCCCTTTTTCAAGGAACTTTCAGGGAACCTTCCAGACTTGTCGGTGCACCGTGACTAGCCTCGGCGAACCATGACGGCGGACCCAAACGCTCGACGCGGATCGCAACTCAAGCCCGACGGACAGGGTGACCTGCCGCCGTGGAAGGCGTTTGTCGTTCAGTTCAGTCGTGAAGCGACGGCTGGAGGAAAGGTATTCGCCGGACGTGTCGAGCATCTCGGTAGCGGACGGCGGGCGCGCTTCGCCTCGGGTGAATCCCTGATCTCCGTGCTCGAGACGCTGTTGCGCGAGGTCGGCGCGAATGACGAATGACCGGCGCAACGGGGTGCCATCGTTCGATGGTCGACGGCCGGTGGAGGCGGTCAGAATGGAGACGATACCGACGATGAGGAAGACGATCCTGTGCACGGCGCTCGTGTTGGCGTGGCTCGCCGCGACTTCGCACGCTGCCGAGCAGCCCGGCCTGGCGGCGCCGAGGGCCGAAGCCGCGGCGCGTGCGTTCGCCGCCAAGCGCCCGTACTCCCCCTATGCCGGGCGGAGCTTTCCGACTCAGCCCTTTTTCGGCGATACCCACCTGCATACCTCCTTTTCGTTCGACGCGGGCGCGTTTGGCGCCCGCCTCGGTCCGAGAGAGGCGTATCGCTTCGCCCGCGGGGAGGAGATATCGGCATCGAGCGGCCAGCCGGTCCGCCTGGCGCGGCCGCTGGATTTTCTGGTGGTTGCCGATCACTCGGACAACATGGGGTTCTTCCCGGACTTGTTGGCCGGCACTCCCTCCATACTCGCCGACCCGACGGGGCGGAAGTGGCACGAGATGATTCGCTCGGGCGAAGGGGCGCGCGCCGCGCTCGAGATCGTCGATGCGTTTTCACACGGAACGTTTCCCAAGGCGCTCATGTATCTGCCGGGCACCGCCGCCTATCGAAGCACCTGGGAGGAGACCATCGCCGCCGCCGAGGAAGCCAATACGCCGGGGCGCTTCACGGCCTTTATTGGGTTCGAGTGGACCTCGAACACCGGTGGCAACAATCTGCATCGCAACGTCGTCTTCCGCGATGGCGGTGATCGAGCCCGGCAGGTCGAGCCCTACACCACGATCGCGCCGCTCGGCAGTGACGACCCGCGCGACCTGTGGCGATGGATGGCGGGCTACGAGGAGAAAACCGGTGGTCGCGTTCTGGCGATCGCCCACAACGGCAACCTTTCGAACGGGAGAATGTTCCCTTTGATCGAGCCGGCCACCGGAAGGCCGCTCGATCGCGAGTACGCGGAGACGCGGGCCCTGTGGGAGCCGCTGTACGAGGTGACCCAGACCAAGGGGACCAGCGAAGCGCACCCCTTTTTGTCGCCGAACGACGAATTCGCCGACTTCGAGATCTGGGACAAGGGCAATCTCGACCTCTCGGTCCTCAAGGACGAGTCGATGCTGGAGTTCGAGTACGCCCGCGCGGCTTTCAAGAACGGTCTCCTCAGCAGGCGCACGCTCGGCACCAATCCGTATGCGTTCGGTCTGGTCGGCTCGACCGACGCCCACACCGGTCTGTCCAGTGCCGACGACGACAACTTCTTCGGTAAGACATCGGCGCACGAGCCGAATCCGAAGCGCGCGGTCGAGCCGTTCCTGAAAGGAGCAGAGGCGACCACGATCATGGGGTGGGAAGTTGCGGCCTCCGGCTACGCCGCGGTCTGGGCGACCGAGAACACTCGCGAGGCCATCTGGGACGCGATGGAACGAAAGGAGACGTACGCCACCACCGGCCCGCGCATGGTGGTGCGGTTCTTCGGTGGGTGGGACTTCGAAGAGAGTGACGCGCACACCCATCGTCCCGCCGAAGTCGGCTACACGCGCGGGGTTCCCATGGGAGGCGAATTGCTGTCGGCGCCGGCTGGTAAGGCGCCGACGTTTCTGGTCGCTGCCCTCAAGGATCCAATCGGTGCCAACCTCGACCGCATCCAGATCGTCAAGGGGTGGGTCGACGCATCGGGCGAGGCGCGCGAGCGCGTGTTCGACGTTGCGGTATCGAACGGACGCGCGATCGGCGCCGACGGGCGCTGCACGGTGCCGGTCGGCAGTACCGTGCAGGGCGCGACGTGGACGAACTCGATCGGTGCGGGAGAGATGATCACGGTTTGGCGGGATCCGGATTTCGATGCTGATCGCAGCGCATTCTACTACGCTCGCGTGATCGAGATCCCGACGCCTCGTTGGACCGCTCACGATGCGGCGTACTTCGGCGTCGAGATGCCCGCGCAGGCACGGGTGACGACCACGGAGAGAGCCTTTACCTCGCCGATTTGGTACTACCCATGAGATGGCGAGGCCGGGCGAGGCGCCGGCCTGGGGTTCGCAGTGGCGCGGTCGGTCCAGCGGGCGCACGCTGCCGTTTCGCTGCGTGCATGGTTGCGGCGGTGCTGCTTGCGGCCGGATGCGGGGCGCCGTTCGCGGCGCGGCGAGCGTCCCCCGAAGCGGTGCGGCGGGCGCTCACCGAAACTGCTCTATCCTCTGACAACGTCAGCAGCTTCTCTACGATTCTGCTCCACCGGCAGAACCTTACCAGCGTATATAAGGCGGAGCCGGTGTTCGCGCTAATGGAGCTGCATCGGCGATTTCGACAGGGGGAACTGGATTCGGACGCCCTCTTCTCGCTCGCCGAGCTCTCCTTTCACTACGCGAAGGGAACGGGTGCCAGGCCATTCTATCTGGCCGCCGCGGTCTATGCCTATGGCTACGTTTTTCCCGACGATCCCACGAAGGCACCGGATCGATTCGATCCGCGGCTTCGCGAGGCCGTCGATTTCTACAACCGGTCGCTCGCCGAGGCGTTCAAGGCATCCGACTCGGTGCACGTCGAAGTCGTTCCTGGGGTCTACGCCCTGCCTTTTGGGGAGCTCGATCTCACTCTCGACACGGGTGAGCTTCGCTGGGGCGATCGCCGCTTGACGCGGTTCGTTGCCGCCGCCGACACCGAAGTCGTCGGCTTCGAGAACCGCTACCGCAGCCCGGGAGTGGGCGCGCCGCTTGCGGCTGGAGTGGAGCCGGTCGATCCAACGCGGCCGGAGTCTGATTTTGTCGGGGCCAAGGTGCGTGTGCCCGTATCGCTCTTGCTTCGTTTGCCGGATGCGCGTGCCCAGCTCACGCGCGAGCAGCTGTTTGGGTCTCTGGAGTTGCACGCCGCGACCGACCCGCCATCGGTGACGATCTCCTCCTGGGACGTTCCTTTGGAGCAGGAGCCGACGGTGGCGCTGGCGTTGACGCTTGCCGAGGCGCGGCCGTGGTCGCAGGAGATGTCATTGTTTCTAGGGCGAGTTCTACAGGCGGACATGGGCCCGCGCTTCGCTGGGCGCGAACCGCATCAGGTCGGAAAGATCCCGGTCGTCTTCGTGCACGGCACGGCATCGAATCCGAGCGTGTGGTTCAACATGGTCAACGACCTCGACAGCGATCCGGTCGTTCGGCGTCATTTCGACTTCTGGGTGTTTCGCTACGACAGCGGCCAGCCGATCCTGTACTCCGGCATGCGCCTCCGCGAGATGCTCACCTCGGCCGTCGCGGCGTTTCGCAGCGAAGTCGGCGAGGACCCCTGTCTCGACCAGATGGTGTTGGTCGGTCACAGCCAAGGTGGCTTGTTGGTCAAGCTGGCGGTGATCGACTCGGGCGATCGCTTCTGGCGCAACGTCAGCGACCAGCCGCTCGATGAAGTCGAGCTCACCGACGAGACGCGTGCGTTGCTGCGCAATGCGATGTTCGTCGAGCCGATGCCGTTCGTCAAACGCGCCGTCTTCATCGCCACACCGCATCGCGGCAGCTATCTCGCCGGGCCGACCCTGGTGCGCAGGCTCGCCCAGCGCCTGATCACTCTTCCCGCCGAGACGTTGCGCACCGGGCCCGAGTTGTTGGGATTCGACAAGGTCCGTCAGTACGCGGACCTGCAGCAGCTGCCGACCAGCATCGACAACATGTCGCCCGGGCATCCGTTCGTCGAGACGATCTCCCAGATCCCGATTGCTCCGCAAGTGCGGCCGCATTCGATTGTCGGTGTGGTCGGCGATGGGCCGGTCGAGGAGGGGGGCGATGGGGTGGTCAAGTATACGAGCGCCCACATCGAGCCGGTCGAGTCGGAGCTGGTCGTGCCGTATCCGCACTCGATGCAAGCGAAACCCGAGGTGGTCGCCGAGGTGCGGCGGATTCTCCACCTGCATCTCGAGGAGAGCGGTGGTTGCCGAGCCTCGGCGCCGGCTGAGCCCGAGTGATCAGACCGCATGGTGGAATTGCGGACGACGAAGAAGGGGGACAAAGACCATGAGAAAGCGAATGATCGCGCGACTCGCCGGGCTGCTCGGCCTCGCCCTCGCCTGGGGGCAGGTCGGTCATGCGGCCGAGCTGAGCCACTACGCCTCGATGCCGGGGTTGGTGAATCCGACCGACCTGTTCATGCCGCCGAAGGAGATCGGCCAGTTTGCCTATGCGCAGTACCAGGCACTCTACACCACCGATACCTTTCGCGACGCGAGAGGCCGGAAGGTCGATTCGATCTCGACTCCACTGCCGCCCGGAATGGGACGTGAGGTGGACCTCGACCTCGATGTCGACAGTTGGACGATCGCACCCCTGTTGCTCTGGGCTCCAGACTGGGACGTCCTCGGCGGCCGCTACGGCGCAGCGGTCCTGATTCCCTTCGGCAATCCGACGGTCGGCGCGGTGCTGCAGACGGAGGTCGGTTTCGGGTTGCAGGCGGAGACTTCCAACGTCGGAATCGCCGACATGTACGTGCAGCCGATCTGGCTGCAGTGGAGCGTCTCACGCCTCGACCTGACCTTCGCCTACGGTTTCTACGCTCCGACCGGCGAGTACCAGTACGGCGCCGCCGATAACATCGGCTTGGGGTTCTGGAGCCATCAGTTGCAGACCGCCTGGCGCTGGGCGATCGATGAGGAGCGATCGTTTCTGGCGTTGCTCGCGTTGACCGGGGAGATCAATCACAACAAGGAGGGGGCCGACGTCGTTCCCGGCTCGCACCTCACCTTGAACTGGGAGATCGCAAAGACGTTCTGGACGGACTGGTTGCAGATCGGACTGACCGGATACGATAGCTGGCAGGTCAGCGACGACTCGGGGTCGGACGCGCCCCCACCGGCGCTGCGCCACCTCGACGAGGCGCACGCGATAGGGGGCCAGATCGGGATTCCTCGCTTCGGACTCACATTCAAGTACCTCAACGAGCTGAGGGCGGAGGACCGGTTCCAAGGCCAGACCTTCACTCTCTCGTTTGCGCTTCCGCTCGAGCCAGTGTTTGGATGGGCGCGCGGGAAGCTATGAACCGGTAGGTCGAAGCGAAGCGGTCGCAACGAGCCGGTTTGGGGGGAGCGAACTTGGGAGAGGATGCCGGCAAGGCTCGATGCGCCCGCGGAACGTGGGGGCAAGGCTCGTCAGGTCGGTGTGGCTTCCGAGTGCTCGTCGCCGTCGTCTTCCTCGCGGGTATCGCCGTGCTGGTCGGCGGGGCACGTCCGGCCAGCGGCCAGTACGCCGAGGTCGAGGTGCCGGTGGCGTTCGATGTTGCCGAGCTCGGCCTGCCGAACGGCGAACGCCCGGTGGTCGTGCGCGCCGGCTTCCACCTGCACGACATCAACGCCATCGACGACGACACCGAGACGTTCGAGCTCAACGGGGTGCTGACGCTCGACTGGCGCGATTCGCGATTGGCATTCGATCCCGGCGACTCGGGGGCTGACGAGCGAATCTACCAGGGCGACTTCCAGTTCTCGGAGTTGGCTGCGGCGTGGTTTCCGCAGGTCGTTCTGGTCAACCAGTCGGGGCTGTTCGAAGAGGCCGGAGTCGTGCAACGCATCCGCGCCGACGGCAGCGCGACCCTGATGCGTTTCATCAACGCGTCGGCCGAGGTGGACCTCGACATGCGACAGTTCCCCTTCGATGAGCAGCGGCTGATCGCCGAGTTCGAGGTGTTTGGATTCGATCGCGGAGAGGTCGTGTTCGAAGCCGCCGGACCGGTCACTTCGGACCCCCTGCGAGTTCCGCAGTGGGAGGTTCTCGGACGAGAGCTCAGCGTTGTCGAGGACCCCGCCCCGTACGCGGGCCGGGGAGGCGGCTCGAGCCGGCTGGTGCTCAGCGTCGACGTGGCGCGTCGCTCCTGGTACGCGCGGCGCCTGGTCGTGCTGCCGCTGGTGGTGATCGTTCTGCTCGCGTTCTCCGTCTTCTGGATGGAGGAGTCGTCTTCGCTGAGCGACCGCCTGAGCGTGTCGTTCATCGGCATCCTCACCGGGGTGACCTACCAGGTCGTGATCACCGATCAGCTTCCCCACATCTCGTACTTCACGGTGATGCACGCCTTTCTCGGCTGGAGCTTCTTCGTGATGTGCGCGACGGTGCTGCCGAGCGTGATCGTGGTCGGGCGGCGCCGCCGAGGGGAAAACGAGAGTGCCGCGGCGCTCGATCGACTCTGTCGTTGGGCGTTTCCGCTGGTCTACGTTTCGGTGAACCTGGTGCTATTCGCGAGTCGCTTCGTACTGCGCTAGCACTCCGCCGCCCTGATTTCGGGTGGTCCTCTACAACGCGACCTCGATCGTCGTGCCGTCGTCGGCGGCGATCAGGTCGCCGGTGAAGATCTGGGCCATCGGTGCCGTGAAGAACGCTTCGACCTGCGGCGAGCCGTTGTCGAAGCCGGGCAGGATATGGGTCAGCACGAGGGTGTGCACACCCGTATCTTCGTCGAGCGAGGCGGTGTCACAACCCATACTGTCAACCTTGTGGGAGAAGGGCAGGATGAGGGTCCCTCGAATGGGGGCGAAGCCCCACCAATATACCTTCGGAGCGTTCCAACGTCTTGATCGCGGTCGAAACGCTTCGGACGCTCTCCGGGTTTCAAGCGGACCCACTACTCGACGGTTGTATTGTCACCGAGAATGCCAATAAGATGCGGGTTGGCCGAATAGGGGCGAGGCGG
Source organism: bacterium (assembly GCA_030430165.1). Taxonomy (GTDB): domain Bacteria; phylum Desulfobacterota; class Binatia; order HRBIN30; family CADEER01; genus CADEER01. The sequence goes on from JAUIGL010000001.1 coordinate 130,428, forward strand.
GAATAATGACACGAGGCAGGAAGTGGACGATCGCGCTCGTCGTGGTCGTGGCGATCGGAAGCCTGATCTATGCGAAGCGCGAGGCGATCGTGCTGAAGCTGGTTGGCAGCATGGTCAAGCGCCGGGTCCCGGTCGGCCCGTACCGCGAGGTCACCTGGTCGTCCGGAGCCGATCCGCAGGGTAGGGCGCCGGGGGAGCGTCCGCCGAATATCGTCTTGATCCTCGCCGACGATCTCGGCTGGAACGACCTGACCTTCAACGGCGGCGGAGTCGCCGCCGGCACGGTGCCGACACCGCACATCGACTCGATCGCCGCCGACGGAGTGAGTTTCCTCAACGGCTACGCCGCCAACGGCACCTGCGCCCCGTCTCGCGCCGCCCTCATGTCGGGTCGCTACGGAACGCGCTTCGGCTTCGAGTTCACCCCGACGCCGCCCGGGATGATGCAGCTGGCGTCGCTCGTCGGACGCCCGCCGGGCCGGCTGCGCGAGACGATCGTGCACGACGCCGAGTCGGTGCCTTACGATGAGATGGGGATGCCCGCATCCGAGATCACCCTGGCGGAGCTGCTGTCGAGTCGCGGCTACTACACCGCGCATATCGGCAAGTGGCACCTCGGCCGATCGAAAGGCATGGCTCCCGAGGATCAGGGCTTCGACGAGAGTCTGTTGATGGCGAGCGGCCTGTACCTGCCGGAGGACAGTCCCGACGTCGTCAATTCGAAACAGGACTTCGACCCGATCGATCGCTTCCTGTGGGCGGCGATGCGCTTTGCCGTGTCGTTCAACGGCGGCGAGGCGTTCGAGCCCGACGCCTACCTCACCGATTACTTCACCGATCACGCCGTCGAGGTGATCGAGGCCAACAAGGATCGACCGTTTTTTCTCTACCTGGCGCACTGGGCGCCGCACACTCCGTTGCAGGCGACGCGCGAGGACTACGATGCCTTGTCGCACATCGAGCGCCACCGTGAGCGCGTCTACGCGGCGATGATCCGCGCCCTCGACCGTGGTGTCGGGCGTGTTCTCGACGCCTTGAAGCGCAACGGTCTCGAGGACAACACCCTGGTCCTCTTCACGTCCGACAACGGCGGCGCCGGCTACATCGGCTTGCCGGACGTCAACCGGCCGTTCCGCGGCTGGAAGATCACGCTGTTCGAAGGCGGCATCCACGTGCCGTACTTCGCCAAGTGGCCGGCGCGAATTCCGGCCGGCGGAACGTTCGACGCGCCGGTGCACCACTTCGACATGTACGCGACTGCGGCCGCCGCCGCCGCGGCTCCGCTACCCGGCGATCGCAAGATGGACGGTGTCGACCTGCTGCCGTTCGTCACCGGAGCGGCGGAGGGGGTGCCCCACCGATCCCTTTTCTGGCGCAGCGGCGCTTCGCAGAGCGCACTGGTCGACGGCTGGAAGCTCGACGTCAGCGACCCGCCGGGCCGGCGCTGGCTGTTCGATCTCGAGTCCGACCCCTACGAGCGCGACGACCTGGCGGCAAAGCGTCCCGACAAGCTCGCCGAGCTCGAGGCAGCGTTGGCGGAGCACAATGCGGACCAGGCGCCACCGGCGTGGCCGGCGCAGATTTCGACGGCGATCAACCTCGACAAGGATCTGAGCAAGCCGGATGCACCGGACGACGAGTACATCTACTGGTCGAACTGAGGGGGCCGGGTTTCGACGATGACTTACTGCGACCCTGATTTCGACGCAGGGGCCGTGGTGCGAATGAACACAATTGTGGGGCTGCGCCCTCATTTGAGGGGCCCTCACCCGGGCTTCGCCCGGCCTCTCCCACAGGGAGAGGCGTCCTCGGTCCCCTCTCCCTGTGGGAGAGGGCTAGGGTGAGGGTCCCTCGCAATGATCGAGCGGAGCGATGCACTGCTTGTTCGGCCAGATCGATACGTGCATGTGTAAGGTTCTCTTGAGGAGCTAGGATTGAGAATGGACGCGGCGAGGAAGACGACCGACGGAAGATTCGCCCGTTCGGAGCGGACGCGGGCGGCGGTGGCGCAAGCGATGCTGGATTGTCTCGACGACGGGATCCTGCGTCCGTCCGCGGAAGTAGTCGCGAAACGCGCCGGTGTCTCCCCGCGAGCCGTGTTCCGGCACTTCGACAACCTCGAGGCCCTGCACAACGAGGTAGCGGAGCTCCACATCAAGCGGATTCTCAAGGAGCTGCCGCCGATCGTTACCGAGGGAACCTTGGAGCAGCGCCTCGATGGAATGGTTGCCAACGCCAGCCGACGCAACGAGCTGATCGCGCCGGTGCGGCGCGCGGCAGCGCTGTCGGAGCCGTTTTCGCAGGTGATTCGCGAACGCCACTCTTGGCTGCGCTCCAAGGTTCGCCGTGCCGTGCGACGCGTCTTCGCCGAGGAGCTCGACGGGCTCGCCGAAGTCGAACGCAGTAGCCGCGTCGCCGCCCTGCGAGTCCTGCTGTCCTTCAACTTCTGGGAAGAGCTGCGCCGCCACGAGAACCTATCAGTGGCCGCGGCCACCCGGGTGCTGCGCGGAGCCATGCTGGCCGTGTTGCAGGCACCGGCTGGCAAGCCTTCGCGGCGCGGCAAGCGAAGGCCCAGCAGATCCTAGTAGAAGACGCTGGAAACCCCTTCGCGTCTTCGTGGCTTTGTGTTGAAAAGCGCGACCGCTAGTACAACACGAAGTCACGAAGACGCAAAGAGCAGGGTGGGCTAGTTGCCGCGCGGATACCCCATGATGCGCAGGATCAGCGCGTCGCGGATTCGATCGGGCAGAAAGCGGGTCATCAGAGCCTGAACCTTGGCGTCCGTGCCGACCACATACCGGGGCCGTGGTCGCGCCGCGGTGAGGGCCTGTTCGACCACCTTCGCGACCGCTTCTGGGCCGACCGCTCGGCGCTCCATCATGGTCGCGCCCGCCCTGAGTGCGTCGAAGGCCGGACCGTAGAGCTCGAGCTCGCGTTCGCTCTTGCCCTTGATGTTGACGTCGGCAGCCTCCAGGCCCTTCTGCCAGATCGGGGTAGCGATTGCGCCAGGCTCGATCACGATCACCTCGATGCCCCAGACCTGTAGCTCGCGGCGCTGGGCCTCGCCGATCGCCTCGATCGCGTATTTCGTGGCGGAGTAGGGGCCGAGCAGTGGCGCCGCCTGGCGGCCGCCGATTGAGCCCATGTGCACGATTCGACCGCGATCGGCCTTGCGGATCAGCGGCAGCGCCGCTTGTGTCATCGCGACCAGGCCGAAGAAGTTCACCTCGAACTGCTCGCGCAACTCGTCCATCGTGATGAACTCCATCGCGCCGTTCACCGAAATGCCGGCGTTGTTGATCAGGGCGTCGAGCCCCGAATCGCCGACGACCTCACCCACCCGCGCGATTGCAGCGCGGATGGAATCCGCATCGGTCACATCGAGGATCAACGTCTGCAGCTCAGGCGAAGCGTCCTGCTGCAGCGTTTCGGCATCGAGCTGCTTGCGCACGCCGGCGAACACCCGCCAGCCAAGCCGGTCGAGATGCTGCGCGATTTCGCGCCCGATGCCTGTCGACGCTCCGGTGATGAGAACGCTCTTCATGGTATTCCTCCGTTGACCGTCCGCGCGGTAGCCGGCGACCTGCTTACTTTGCCGGTCTGACCTCGTCCTCGCGTGCGCGTGCCGCAGCGACGAGTAGTGCCGGCATCACCAGTTCGGGCACGACATACTGAGGCGGGAAGGGCGCGTGACCGGCCAGGAATACGAGCGTCCGCATGACGGCGGCGCAGCCCAACAGGATCGCCGGAGCCAGTAGCAGCCGCGCCTGGCCTGGCCGTTGTGCCAGGCCGACGAAAACGGCGACGGCAAGGAAGAGCGCGCCGATGTCGCCGAGCTGGGTGCTCGCGCCAATCCCCTCGAGGACCGACATGCCCAGTCTCTCGGCGACGCGAGCCGGCATGAAAACGAACTGCATCGCGCTGGCGAACGACAACAGCCCGATCGCGATCGAGAGGACGCGCAAGGCTTTCTTCATTTGGGGCTCCCTCCACCATATTCCGAAACGTTCGATCTGTAACAGCTCGCGGATTCGCTAACTGTTTCGAGCGGGTCGCCGACGTCAGAGCCAGACCTCCAGATTGTTGTTGCGACCAATCTCGCGAGTGAGTGTCGCGCCGAGCAGTGGCGCCATGTTGCACGATTCGAGGATCGCATCGATCGCCCGGCGGTCGTCGGCATCGAGCGCCGCGTACTGATCTTGAACGCGCTTCAAGAGATAGAAGCGGTAGGGCTGCGCAAGCGCACTGATCGTCGTGCCGCGGAGATCGAATTTACCCATCCCTACCCCGCGGGCGCATTCGGTGCCCGGCGTGAGCTCACCCTGCTCGGCGATCCAGGCGTTGATCGCCTCCGCTGCCGCGAGTGTTTCGGGCACGAAGTCTTGCGACAGGACGCCGAGCAAGTCGATCAGTGTTTCCGGGATCTCGTCATTGGCCAAGTACGCCTCATCGTTGCGCTCGAGCCCGACGAGGTCGGCATCGCCCCGGTTCATGCGCTCGACCCTTTGCCTGTGCCTATGCCCATGCCTCTGCCTACGAGCAACTCCGTCCTCCGAAGCTCGCAGAGCGTAGGGGGAAGCGAGTTTCAAGCTAGCGGCCAAAGGCTGCGGCTTCGGCCTCGAGAAGGGGGGCGACGGCGCCGTGCGCCTTCACCCGGTCGACCAGGCCGGCGAATTTCGGCCACTTGCCGGCGTCGACGCTGTACTGCGCGTAGCCGGCATTGACGAAAGGGGAGGCGAGGGCGAGGTCGGCCACGCTGAGGTCGCCGAAAAGGAAACCCTCGGCGGGAACCTGTCCCTCGAGGTAGTCCAGCATCGGCGGGAGCTTTTCGTCGATGATCTTGTTCACCGCGTCTTCGTCGACCGGCCGCTTGAACACGTTGGGCACCATGAAGCGGTGGAAGAAGATGCCGGCTGCCGCCTCGGCCAGCACGGTGCCGCCGTACTCCTCGAACCAATCGGCGCGGGCGCGATCCTTCAGATCGGTCGGGTAGACCGGGACGTCCGGGTAGGCGCTCTCGAGGTAGCGGCAGATCACCTTTGAGTCGGCGATATTGAGGTCACCGTCGATCAGGGCCGGCACCTTCTGCAGTGGGCTGACCCGTGCCAGCTCCTTGTCGCCGGAGAACGGCATCGAGGGGATGTGCTCGTAGGACAGATCCTTCATGGCCAGGACGGCCATGACCTTGCGGACGAAGGGCGAGGCGTTTGCTCCGTACAGGGTGATCATCTGGGTTTCCTCTCGTGCTTGCGTTGTTATGGGGGCGAACGACGGCCGATACTCAGGCCGTTGAAGGGAGCCGCCGCACTAGAATAGCGGGTGGCCGACGCTGAGCAGCTTCGAACCTAGTCTTCCTATTGACACCAGCGGTGACAATACGCGGAGGTCTGCACCCATGTCAATCTTGGTGAAGCGTCGGTAGTGGGTCAGTTTAGCTTTGTGGGGCTAACGCCCTCATCGTAGCCCGCCCTCACCCTTTCCCTCTCCCGCAGGGAGAAGGGATCCTGTTCCGCCTCTCCCTGCGGAGACTGTCGATCTTCTCGAACGAAACGCGCGAAGCGCGCACAGATTCCCTCTCCCGCATTGCTGGCGGGAGAGGATTAAAGGTGAGGGGACCGCAAGGAAAGGCGTCGCTAGCGCATGCGGCACAATGGTTTGGTGATCGAAGACGGCTGAGCGCGCGACCGGCAAGAGCCGCCTCGTTCGCGCCGATCACCAGTATGGGCGCGTCGCCTGTGTCTCTGCGCGGTCTTTCTCTTCAACACGAAGGCACGAAGACGCAAAGCCACGAAGGCGAGCCGGGCTGCCGGTCAGGCTTGTCGCGATGGCATGGCGAATTGCAGCGTCTGGCGGACCTCGGCGAGGTCGAGTCCGTCGCAAGCGTCGGCCATCCACAGGCAGAAATCGGCGAGGTCCTCGTCGATCTCAGTGTCGTTGAGCGGGCGTGGCTCGAAACGCGGCCAGAAGCCGTAGACGATCGCCATCGACGGCATGCCTCGGCCGAAATCGCCGAGCTCGATGGCGTACAGGGTCCCGGCCTGAGTACGCCAATGGGCGCGACCGGCGCGGAATCCCAGGGTTGTTTCGAGCGCCTGCGCGACCTCCGGGCGAACATCGAGCTCCTGCTCGAAAAGCAGCGGGTCGGCGCGTAGAGCTGCGAGCTCTTCTGCGCTGGGCTCCACCCAGTTCATGCGTTGCCCCGCGATTGCCGGCCCAGGAAGTCGATGATTGCGGCGACGATGTCGGGGCCGCGATCGTCTTGCAGAAAGTGACTCGCGCGCTCGAAGCACGCCGGGCCTTCGGCGTGGGGCAGCAGCTCCTGCAGGCGTGTGCAATATTCGATGGGGAACACCGGGTCGCCCGGTGCCCAGAGCAGCTGGATCGGCACGTGCCGCAGCTCGCCGAGGCGGCTCTGGATGTGTTCCATGTCCGCCCATCCGCGATCACCGCGAGTGAGCGGAATGGTTCTCGGCCAGGTGAGCGTGACAGTCTCGGATTCCCTTTCGTTGTAGACGTGATGGTAGCCGCGCGCCTCGATTTCGCTCATGCCGCGTTGTGAGAGAACACTCGGGCCGCCGTGCGACAGCACCTTGAGCCGCTTCATGAAGAACGGACCGATGAGCGGCGCGTGCCAGGTCGTCCATGGTGTTGCCGAAGTGTGAAAGCTGCCCTTGTAATCGGTGAACAGCCAAGTGTTCATCAGTACGAGTGCGGCGATTCGATCCAGCCGCTGCAGGGCCGAGCCGACGCCTTGCGGGCCTCCCCAGTCCTGGCCGACGATGGTCAGTCTTTTGAGGTCCAGCTGGTCGATCAGCGAGACGTGGTCGGCGATGTGATGGGCGAGTGTGTAGGCCGCATCGAGCCGCGGTTTGTCCGAGTATCCCGAGCCGATGCAATCGGGCGCGACGACCCGGTAGCCCGCGGCCACGAGCGGATCGACGAAGTCGCGATACAATAAGGCCCAGGTGGGGTTGCCGTGCAGCAGCAAGACCGGCGGGGCGTCGGCATTGCCCTCGTCAATGTAAGCCATGCGTCGGCCGTTGACGATGACCGACTTGCGTTGCCAGGGGAACAGCGGCTCGAGCCACTCGGGGGTTCGAGGTTCGACCTCGTTCATTGATCCCCGTATACAGGTCACCCGCGGGTTGCTCCAATAGATCGCGCAGCGCCCGCATCACACGCTTGGGTGGCCACTCCTCTAGTCACCGTCGCGCGTCGCGCGTCGAGACTTTGGAGTAATCGAGAATTCTCTCGTCGGCCGTGAGCAACGTCAGAGAGAGGCAGCGCGCCGTCGCGACCAGGATTCGATCGGCGGGATCCTTGTGAAAATCGCCGGGCAAGGCGTAGGCTTCCATAGCGATCGAGTGTGAGACCTCGATGGTCTTGGCGGCGATCGCCAACAGCGCGGCATCGATCCAGTCGCGCAGGGGCATCGACAGGCTGATGCTTCCCCGCGCAAGTAGACGGGCGAGCTCCAAGGTCGAGATCGTACAGACATGGTTCTCGTTGCGTTGGTCGACCAGCAGTCGTCGAGCTCTCGCTCCGAGCTGCGTCGTATCGCTCTGCGACCAGATCCAAACGTGGGTGTCGAGCAGCAGGTCCACCCTCAGGTTTCCCAGTCGGCCGTGGTCTCGGCATGCACGATGTCCGCTGCAACCTCGACCGTGCCGGCCAGTGTCCCGAGCTCTTTCTTTGGTGCGTCCTCGCGCAGCGGCTCGACGCGCGCCACCGGTACGCCGCGCAGAGTGACGACCACGGATTCACCAGAGCGCTGCACTTCCTTGAGGACCGAAATGCACTTGGCCTTGAACTCGGAGACGATCATGGTTTTCATGCGTACAAGCTAACCTGGTCATCGGACTTGGTCAACTCTGCGTATCGATGGCGGCGCGATCCGGGATCCCATCCTCGTCGTCGGTGACACCGCGGTCGGGGAGTCGCCTAGGGGATCCGGTTTGCCGTAGTCAATGAAGGGGTCCGGAACGGGTCGTGCCTCGGTGCGCTTGGTATCGGTCATCCCGGGGCATGAGCCAACAGGTTGCGGAGCGCCTGGATCACGCGCTCGGGCGCGTACTCCTGAATCATATGGTCCGAGTCGGGAACGACCTCTCTGCGGACCAGGGACTCGGTGCCGAGCAGCTCGACGAAGCGATCGGCGTAAGGATCGATGATCGAGCCGTCGGGCTCCTTGCAGACGTGGAGCTCGTTGATGGTGGCGCTGCACTGGGCTCCAGGGCGCGACGGGAGAAGCTCGGTGTCGCACGTGCAGGTGCTGGAGCCCGGGCATGGCGTGCTTGCCGCTGTGTCGCATCGAAGCGCCCCGAAGAGGATGTCGCTGAGACCGAACAGCAGGGAGTAGGGCTTGCCGCGAAGACTTCCGATGCTCGCCTCGATCTCACCCTGGAAATCGTCGTCGTCGCCGATGGATTCGGCGAAGATCTGCATCGGCGCGCAGGGCTCGGAGGTTCGATAGTCGCCCGTGGTCGGATCGATTGCCGGAGCGGTGTAGGCGGCGAGAACACGCTCGTAGAGCTCGCCGCGCGACGGGTCGGCCGCGGCGGCGTTGAGCGCCGACTGGCCGGGCAGGGGGAGATCGCAGAAGAACGTCGGGCTGAGTCGTGGGAAGCTCTTGGCCTGGGCGTACCAGGTCGCGACAGCGTGGTACACACCGGGATCATCGGCGTCGATCGACCACGCCCATGTGTTCATGATCAGCATGCGGGCGATCCGCTCGGGTAGCCGCGTCGCCATGCCGAGCCCGATCGGGCCACCCCAGTCCTGACCGACGACGGTAGTGTTGCGGAGGTCTAATGCCAGGACCAGCTGCTCCAGGTGGGCGGCGTGCGAGCGGGGCCGATAGTCGAAATCGGACGTCGGCGGAACGTCGCTCATTCCCATGCCGATGTGATCGAGCGCGACGACACGGTGGCCGTCCTCGATCATCGCCTTGGCGATGTTGCGGTACAGGAACGACCACGTCGGGTTGCCGTGGACCAAGAGGATAGTCTCGCTGGCGTTGCGGGGGCCTTCGTCGAAGTAGTGAATGTGGCCGACCGAGGTCTGAAAGGCGCACGAGCGAAACGGGTACTCTCCGGAGTCCACTTCGAAGGGGCGAACGAAAGATGCGGAGGCGGGAGGTAGACAAGCAGCTGGGGTGGAACGACTCGTGTCGCCATCGTCATCATCACCGCAGCCGGCCAGAGCAACGCACTGCACCACTGCCAGCAGCAAGAGCGAACAGCTCCGGGCCGATCTACATAAAGAGGAGGTCTGGTCGTTCATCTGACGGCGTCCTCCTGCCAGGTCGGAACGGTGACCCTGCGGAAGCCGTTGGCTACGAGCTCGTGATCGAGCTCAGAAGACTCCGGCGAGCTCCGGTACCGGCCCCTGGAACGAATCCTCGTTGTCGGTGCGGATCACCAGGTTCCGCTCTGCGAGCAGAATCACGAGCTCCTCCGGGGTCGTGTATTCGATCAATCGCCAGGCGTCGGGAAGCGAGGGCTCGTCGCTCTGCCGGTTGGCGTCGCGGCCGATGCGGAAGTAGACCTCACCCTCGGGCGACACGAGGAGGACCATCGTGCGGCGAGCTCGGAACGTGACTTCGTGAAATTTGCGAACGGTCGAACCGGTCAGTAGCCCCTGATCGTCGAGCGGAATGTTGGGCTGCGTGACGGTGGCCGAATGCCTCCAGGTGAAACCGAATTGCTCCTCGTCGAGATACTCTCCCTCGGCGTCGGCGTCCGGAGAGCGCAGGAACCGGCTGGCATCGGGGTCCCCTGTGCGCGGCTGATTCTTGAACCACCCCTCGGGCAGCTCGAGGGCGTCGAATTCTTCTCGGGTGATCTCTTGGCTGATCCATGCACGGAGCGAATTGGGTGATTGGACTTCGATGATCTCGAAACCGCTGCGCTGGTTTCCGAAGAACTCGGCGAGGCGGCGTCCGATCTCCAGCCCCCGGTCGTCCTGCAGGAAGTGGCTGGCCTGCTCGAGGCGGTCGTGCGGTTGACCCGCGGCGCCGGGGATCGAGTCGATCAGCTGCTGCTGGGTTGCGCATTGGCCCAGGTTGCCAGGATCGTTCGCAGCCCACAGCGTGAGGAACGGCCGCTCGAACGAGGTGAGACCCTGCCATGCCTGTTCGTTCAGCCCGCCTAGCTCATTGACCAGGGAAGGGAACGTGCGCGGGCCGCCCATGTAGATGCGGCTGGGAAAAGGCGCGTCGTATGCGGCTTCCTCTTGCGGCGACAGATCGAACCACGTGATCGCCTCGACCACCTCGGAGGCGCGAAACGACGCAGCGGTCAGCGAGTACTCGATCCAAGCACCAAAGCTGAATGTCGATGGAAAAAGCGGCTCGCAGCCGTCGTAGAAAGGGATCTGCTGTGCCGGAAAGCCTTCGAAGACGGAGGGAAGCTCTTGAATCTGGTCCGGGTCGTCGACCGACGGAAACGGCTCGAACCCCGCGGGGAAGACCGGCAGGGTCCCGTTGCCCACCGCGATTCTTGCGAACAAGTCTGGATTCAGGCCGGCGAATCGCAGTCCGATCAGGCTGCCCCAATCCTGCACGAACAAGTTGATGTCACGCAGGCCGAGCTCCTGAACGAATCGTTCCAGCCGATCGTAGTGGGTGAGGAAGCTATACGATCCGACCTCGGTCGGCTTGTCGGACCGCCCCATGCCGATGTGATCCATGGCGATGACCCGATAGCCGGCGTCGGCGAGCACTGGGATCATCTTGCGATAGAGGTAGGACCACGACGGTTGCCCGTGCAGCAAGAGCACGACCGGACCGTCGACCGGTCCTTCGTCGACATAGGCTTGCCGCAGTCCGTCGATCTCGACGTAGTGCGGCGCGAACGGCCAGTCCGGCAGCGAATCGAAGCAGGAGTCGGGCGTACGCACGAAATCGACGCCAGCGTCGGTGGTCATGACGACCGGTTCGGAATCGCAGGCAATGGCATTGCCGTCGCTCGAGCCGCCGTCGTCGTCACCACAGCCGGTGATTGCGAGTGTCAGGATGAGCAGGATTGCGCTGGTGCGGTTGTTGGCGTTGGGCATGTCTTCCTCGCAACTCTGTTTGGCTCAGCGGCTTGCGCGGGTCTGAACCCGCATCGGCTGATCAGAAGTCGACACCGGCAGGCAGAGGTCCAGTGCGTGCGGATGCAGAATACGCCCCCTACCACAACGAAAGGATGTTGAGCGGTTGCGGAGGCGGTGTTTTTTCGCAATCGCATGCGCGACGGATTCTGCTGCCGTGTCCGGCTCGACCGCTCAAGAATTGGCCAACATTTTCGAGCCAGAATCGGCATCGGGCGTAATTCTGGAACTTCCCCATGGCACGACATGACTGATTCTCCGCACATCCTCGTCGTCGAGGACGATGCCGGCGTCGTCCAGGGGCTGATTCGCGGGCTCAGGCAAGCGGGCTTTCGTACCAGTCTGGCGATGGCTGGCGACAGTGGTCTGGAGCGAATCCTCAAGGAGCCGTTCGACCTGGTGCTGCTCGATCTGATGCTGCCCGGACGCAACGGTTTCGAGGTGCTCGAAGCAATGCGCAGCCGCGCTTCGGTGCCGGTCATCGTGCTGTCGGCGCTGACCGACCTTCCGGCGAGACTCAAGAGTTTCGAGAGTGGTGCCGTCGACTTCGTTCCCAAGCCCTTCTTCATGGAGGAGTTGGTGGCGCGGATTCGTTCGCGCCTCGAGTTCGGTCTGGCCGAGCCGCGGCGCGAGCTGCGTCTGGCGGACGTGGTCCTCGACCTCGACGCGCGGCTGGTGCTTCGCGATCGCGCCGACCTCGGCCTGACCGGGTACGAGTTCAACGTGCTCGCCTTTCTGCGCGAGCGCGCCGGGCGCGCGCAGACCCGTACGCAGATCGCCGACAGCGCGCTCTCGGAGGACGGCGAGTGTACCGACCGAACCGTCGACAGCCACATCTCGCGCATCCGCAAGAAGCTCGGTCCCGAGGCCGGCGCGCGGATACAGACGGTTTGGGGTATCGGCTACCGCTGTGACGTGGAGGACGCGTGAACCAGTCGATCCCGCGGACGCTGCTGATCGGCGCCGCGCTGGGTAGCGTCGTCGCCGGAGTGCTGATCGTGCTCGGTCTGCGCGCGGCGAGCCCTGCCATTCGAATCGCGAGCTTGGAGCACCAACTGAAAGGGATTGGCCACGCTGCTTGCAATGCTGCTCCCCGGTCTTGGGGGTGGGCCTCCGGAGACTTGTCTTTCTTCGCCTACGACCGCTCCGGGCGCTCGGCCAACCCCGAAGCACCGGCGGTCGAGGGCGGACTGTTGCGGCAGGCAGTTGGCGAAGGAGAGATGGCGGTCGACAGCTCGACCAACCGGATCGTCTTCGTCGTCCCATACGCGCCGGACGGGCCGTGTGCCGTAATCCGGGTCACCGCGAGTAACCTCGATCCGGCGGTTGCTCCGCATCTGCTCGGAACTCTGACGGTAGCGGTCGTCGTCGCGATGATCTTCGCCGTCTTCGGCACTTTCTGGCTGCTCGTGCGGCCGCTTCGCTCCCGCATCGAGGGCTTGGCGGCGGCGGCACGAAGCGTCGGCAGCGAGTCGTTTGCCGAGCAGCCGGGGGGATCGGATGCGTTGGCGAACATCGCCGACGTGCTGGCGCGTAGCCACGGTAGGATCGTCGAGGCACAGGACGCTCTCGAGGAGCGCAATCGAGCCCTGGAGCAACACCTGGCGGGCATCGCCCACGACCTGCGAACTCCGTTGTCGAGCATGCATCTCGCACTGGAAGCCCTGGCGACGCAATCGGCTGGCGAGGTTCAGCGAGAGGCACGCCGTGCCCTGGCCGACGCGGTCTACCTCTCTTCCATGGTGGAGAATCTGCACGAGGCGACGCGGCTCCGTCATGAAGTCGACATCACTTCGGACAGCGTCGAGCTTTCGGACCTCGTCCGTCGCGTGGAGAAGCGTTTCGCAATCGTCGGTCGCTACGCCGGCGTCGAAGTCGCCGCCAGCACGCCCGACGAAGAGGTTTGGGTCGCCTGCAGGCCGGCGTTGGCGGAGCGTGCTGTCGCCAACGTCGTTCAGAACGCCGTCGAGCACAATCGCGAGCCCGGTCACGTCGCGATTACGCTCTCGCTGATTGATTCTGGGAGGCGATTCGAGCTTCTCGTCGCCGACGACGGTCCTGGGCTCCCGGACAAGACGATGGCAAGCCTGCAGAACGAGACGTTTCTGGTCGATGACGCGCGCCCTCGCGGTCCCGGTACGGGGATGCTGATCACCACCGAGGTCGCAAAGCGCGCGGGGTGGTCGGTTTTGTACGAGGCCCTCGAGCCGACTGGGCTTCAGGTTCGCCTCGAGGGACCGGTGGTGGAATCACGTCAATGAGGAGGCGTCGCGTACCTGAGCCTGATCACTGCACAGAGCGGAAATGGTCGAGCAGAAGGTCGGCGACCCTTTCGCCCTCGATCTCGGTGATCCAATGATTGACGCCTTCGAATACTTCGAAGCGGTACGGTGCGTCGACGTAGTCCGCAGTTGCCTCGGCGCTCTCGCGGCAGATCGCGATGTCCTCGTCGCTCCACATGAATAGCGTGGGTACCTGAATTGTGCCCAAGCTGAAGCCCGAGCTGTCGGCGTTGTTCGCGCGATACCAATCCAGTGCCGCGCGCATGGCTTCTCGACTGCCGAGAAGCTCGATGTGTCGATCGACCGCTGCGGCAGGAACGCCATTGAAGATGCTGCGGAACAGCATGTTGTCGTTGGCGAGGAAGACATTCTCGAAACCCGGTTGGATGAAGGCGTCGATATAGCCGGATGCGGAAGACTGGCACGAGCCCGGTTTCGTCCGCTCGGCGTCGAAGGCGTCTATGTGAGGCACGGAGATCGGGTTCAATGTGAGCAGGCGGTCGGGGGCGAACACACCGACGGTCCAGGCGACCGATGCACCCCAATCGTGTCCGACGAGGTGGAAACGATCCCAGCCGAGCGCGTCGGCTATGCCGACGACGTCGAAGATAAGGATCGGCATTGCGTAGTCTGCGATCGCCGGCGGACGAGCCCCGGCCGAGTAGCCGCGCTGATTGGGTGCGACGGCGCGGTAGCCGGCCAGGCCGAGGGCTTCTAGCTGTTCGCGCCATTGCCAGTTCGACGACGGGAATCCGTGCAGGAGCAGCACCGGCTCGCCGCTTTCCGGACCGGCTGCAAGCGCGTCGAATACGAATCCGCCGGTCTCGATCTGAATTTGCTCGATGTCAGCCGAGCCGTCCGAGGAGGTCGTATCGTCGTCGCCGCCGCAAGCCGTGAATAGTGAGAGCATGACTGAAGCTGCGACAAGAAGTCGCGCTCCCCTTGCATGCAGTATGGTTCGCTTCGAGACTTTCATTTGCATTTCCTTCCGGTGGTGTTGATCCGAGAGGCGAACCTCACTCCAATTCGCCGACCAAGCCGGTACCTAGAAGCACGAGGACGTCCTCGTCGGTGTTGTCGCGGAAGGCGCGGAACACTTCACTCGCGATCCAGGCTCGCGCCGCCGTCTCGGAGTCGATCCGGAACACCACCGTTCCCTCACCCCATGGCGCGTTCTGGCTGTTCAGGTTCGCGCCTCCTACGATCGTCCGGAAGCGCGCAATCAGCCTGCCCCCGTAAACCATCTCCGGTGCACCTTGGGCGCCAGCAAGCGAGCGGATGGCGTTCTCGAGATCCTCGCCCTCGAAGCCAAAGATGTGCAGCAGCAACGGAGTGTCATCGGTAGCCACGGCGGTCGTTCGAGACTCGCAGCCGACGATGCATCTCTGGAAGCCGAAGATGTAGTCCTCCTGTCGCGCGCCGCTCTGCTGCAAGGGGATGATCTCTTGGAACTCCGGGGAAGCGACCATGTCCATAAACCCAGATGCGCTCGGGTAGAGGGGGATCGCCAACTCTTCGTGGACGTAGACGCCGCCGGTCGACGGGCTTCCTGAAGGCGCCTCGAAGGTCGCCCGATGCTCGCCGGTTGCCAGGATCGTGGTGCCGCGCTGCGCCAGGATCTGGGATATCCTCGTACCGTAGGCCAGGTAGGAATCGCGGTTCGCGAAGGAGAACCAATTGAACGCGGCCAACGGCCCCTCGAGCGGTGCGCAACCTTCCGGCGTGACCGCGGCGACTTCGAGCTGAATCGGTAGGCCCTCCGGCTCGAGAGTGACGGAGGGAAGGCACGGCTCGTCCGGGCCGGTTTGTCCCGACGAGTCGTCGTCGCCACAGCCGATGACGACAACGACTACCAAGAGCAGAACAACGGCGGCAAGCTTCACGGTTGGGCCTCGGGATACCTTGGAGTGCATTCGCGGGTGCGAAGCTAGGCGAGTTTTGTTGAGCAGCTATGGAGGCCTCTAGTTTTACGACAGGTGCCCGCGCGCGCCGATTGAACCGTCAACCGGGTTATGGCATTTACAATGACATAACCTCAATATCGCCGCTTGTTTGGATACCGCCGGGCACATGAGAATTCTCAAATGGATCGCTGCGACGATCGGGACAGTCGTTCTCGGCCTGCTGATCCTGGACACGTTCGGCGGCTACCTGTTCGACGGTCCGCTCGGGCCGATTCCCGGGGGCGCTTTCGAGGGGCCGGTCAATCCGGAGAGGAACCCCGATTGGTCTGGGATCGAAGAGGTGATCGAGATCGAGATCCGGCCCTCCCGGCCCTGGTCGCTCAGCATCTGGGCCGTCGTCGTCGATGGAGAGCTGTACTCACCCTCGGGGTATGCCGCCCGGCGTCGTTGGCCGACGGTCGCGCTCGAGGATCCGCGGGTGCGCGTGCGAACGAACGGGCAGATCTACGAACGAACCCTCGAGCGGGTCACCGATCCCCAGCTGAAGGAGCGGGTCGGTAGGGCAGTCGCCGCGCGCTACGGCTTCGACGCGGAAGAGTTCGTCCGCGGGGATACGACTTGGTACTTCCATTACGCGCCGCGGTCGGCCGGCGGTTGACTCGCGACGCGATGGGTGGCCACACCCCACAATCGTTGGCAGATGGAGGCATGCTGACACTGCACTTCGCGCCAAGCTCGCGCGCGAGCCGGATCTAGGACATGAGGAAAGGGTAAGGAGCAGCTTCATGTATCGACTCTTCTCCTGGGAGCACAGCTACTTCTCGGGCAAGGTCCGCGCCTACCTCCGTTTCAAGCAGCGCGCCGGCGCGCTTGGGCCGGGGTTCGAGGACATCCTGGCGACTCCCGATCTTCTCGTCGGCTTGCTGCTGCCGAAGTCCGGCTCGAGCGCCGTCCCGCAGCTGCAGGCACCGGATGGAACCTGGATCCAGGATTCCAGCGAGATCATCGATTTCTGCGAGGCGGCCCATCCCGAGGTTGCGGTGGTTCCGGATGCGGCGACTTCGCCCCGCCAGCGCTTGGTGTCGTACGTGATCGAGCTGCTCGCCGACGAGTGGCTGTTGGTTCCGGGGTTTTGGGAGCGTTGGTACTACAGCGAAGACGGCCGCGAGCCCAGCCACCGCGGTTTCAACGAGCAGCAGTGGGGCGCCATGCTCGCCGCCGGCGAGTTGGGCGCGGCGCGACGGGAAGCGGGCGCGGCGTTCTTCGAAGACGCCATGGGCATCTCGCAGAGCCGGTCCGCACCGCGCGGGGTCTATGCCGGTCTGGTGCACCTCGGGTGCGACGAGCGCACCGAGATGGCGTGGTGGGCCAGCCTGAGCAACGTGCTGGCGATTCTCGAGAATCATTTTTTGGTGCACGACTACGTGCTCGGCGGTCGTCCGAGCCTGGCCGACTTCGCTCTGCTCGGCCCATTGTACGCTCATGTCTACCGGGACGCGGTCGCTGGCTTCGAGCTGCGCACCCGTTTTCCATTGGTGGCGGAGTGGGTCGAGCGCGCCAACGGTGAAGGCGCCCTCAACGCGCGCTGCTGGGGGCAGAAGCTGTACTCGGTCGACGAAGGGGGCGCGCTGGTCGGCCGGCCCGCTACCAGTGACGGCGGCGAATGGTTGCCCGAGGATGCGGTGCCGCAGACCTTGTTGCCGCTACTCGGTGTGTTCTTCGACGAGATGTGGCCGGTGCTGAAGCGCAGCGCCGCGACCCTGACGGACTTCATTGCCAGCGAAGCGCACACCAAGGGCGATGCGTTGCCCGGCGGCAGCTTCATGGCGACGCCGGGTTTCGAGGATTTGCAGACCGGCGATGGCGCGCTGACGCACGAGTTCGAGATCGGCGGGGTGTCGTCTCGCCGGATGGTGATCCCGTACCAGATCTGGATGCTCGGTCGCCTCGGCGAGGTCGTCTCTCGCTGCGCCGGGGCTGGCGGCTCGGTCGAAGACTTGCTGACAACGCTGCCGCGCGGCGAAGAGCTGCTCGACATCGATCGGCTGATCGCTGGATGTCGGGTGCGAAAAGCTGGTGGTCTACTCTACTCAGGCTAGCGCCGCCACCGCCGGGTCCGCCGGATTGTGCGGTGTGAGAAACGCCCGTCAAACGGGTAGTCGCGTCAGCGACCACCACCCTTTGCCTGTGCCTATGCCCATGCCTCTGCCTACGAGCGAAGCGAGTTCCAGGGCGTCGCGCGGTCAGTCGAGGTGAGTCTGCAAGGCGGCCAACACGACCTCCGGGCCCGAGCGGCGCTGGTAGTTCTCGGCTTTGTCCATCCACAGCACCTTGCCGTTGCGGTCGACCAGCAGCGAGGTCGGTACCGGCAGCGCCTCCATACCGTCACCCGGCGGCGCCGAGTCGAACCCCTGGTTGCGCAGTCCGAACGCGTCGGTGACGGTCAGCTCGCGGTCGGACAGCATGCGTGCCTGCAGGCCGTGCCCGCTGCGCCCGTTGCGTATGTCCTCCGGAGTGTCGGTGCTGACGGTCACGATCTGCACTCCCCGGCGGTCGAGCTCGGGGCGGAGCTCTTCTTCCCATCGCCGCAACTCGGCGACACAGTACGGTCACCAGTGGGCGCGGAAGAACTTGATCAGCACGAGGTGCCCGTGCAGGCTCTGCGAGTCGAACAGCTCGCCCTGTGCGTCGACGGCGGTGAAATGGGGGATGGTATCGCCGACTTGAATCGCGTTGGCCGCCACTTCCTGGCGGCTGATGGCCATGGTGAACGGAACCAGCGAGCCGAGCACGATCGCCAGGCCGGCGGCGATGCCGCCGAGCCAACCGGTTCCCTTGACGAAGGCGCCGATGCCGAGGGCTGCTGCGGAGAGGAACAGCACGACGAAGGCGGTGCGGTTCTCGGGAATGTCGACCTGCTCGATGTGATAGTTCCACACGGTAACGCAGACGACGGCGAGCGAGAGGGCGAAGACTCCGAGTTTGGTTCCGGTTCTCATGGTGCGGCGGGCGGCGATATCGCCATTCCCGTGCGACGTACCATCACCGATGCGATCATGCAAAGGCAAGAGTGACAGGTAGCTCGCGACTGGAGTCGGTATCGGGATCGAAAAGCGACGGCGATACCGATAGCGACTTGGGGCGAGGAGAGCCGCCGCGCGACCAGCTGAAGGGGGAAGAAATGAAGTTCGACAATCGAATCACTCGCATGCTCGGTGTGGAGATCCCGATCGTACAGGCGCCGATGGGATGGATCGCGCGCTCGCAGCTCGCCGCGGCGGTTTCCAACAGCGGCGCCCTCGGCATGATCGAGACCTCGTCCGGCGAGCTCGACGTGATTCACGAAGAGATCGGCAAGATGCGCTCGCTCACCGACAAGCCGTTCTGTGTCAACATTGCGCAGGCCTTCGTGCGCGATCCCAACATCGTCGACTTCGTCGTCGAGCAGGGTGTGAAAGTGGTGACGACGTCGGCAGGTAGCCCGACCAAGTACACCATGCCGCTCAAGGACGCTGGCCTGACGGTATTCCACGTCGTGCCGACGCTGCGTGCCGCGCTCAAGGCAGTCGACGCCGGTGTCGACGGTCTGGTGGTCGAGGGAGGCGAAGGCGGCGGCTTCAAGAACCCGAGCGAAGTCTCGACCATGGTCCTGCTGCCGCTGGTTCGCTCCAAGGTCGACGTGCCGATCATCGCCGCCGGCGGCATCTGCGACGGCGCGTCCATGGCCGCGGCGTTCGCGCTCGGCGCCGAGGGTGTGCAAATGGGCACGCGCATGGTGTCGGCGCTCGAGAGTCCGATCCACGAGAACTGGAAGCGGGCGATCGTCGACGCCGCCGAGACCGGAACCGTGATGCTCAAGCCGGAGGGCGCCCCCGCGTTGCGCGCGCTGCGCACGGAACGCACCGATCGGCTCGAAGCGGGGGAGGGCAACGCGATGATGGCTCTCGCCCAGGGGCAACACCAGGTCTACTTCGAGGGCGACCTCGAGGCCGGCGTCGCCCTCAGCGGCCAGGTCGCCGGCCGGATTGAATCGGTGGTTCCGGTCCAACAGATCATCGGCTCGACCGTTCGCGAGTTCGCTGCGACGATCAAGGGTCTCGCCGGCACCTATGCTGCCTAGCGACCCGCTTGCTCTGGTTGTGTTTCGCAAGCTCCAGTTGACACAACTCACTCTCTTCCGGTAGGCGAGGAGTATGCGCAACCAACGAACCGGATTGTTGACGCGCGCGCTGGTGGCGGTTTTCACCTGCGCGGTGCTCGTCGCTCCGCTGGTTGGTATCGCGCACGCGGCCGAGCACCACACTGCCGCCGAGTCGGTCGACTGTGGCACCTGTCACTGGTCCAAAAACGTCGCGGGCACCGTAATCGAGGCACCCACGCTGGCGGTCGTTGCGACCGTCGAGGTGGCCTGCGTTGCGGGTTCGACCGAGCCGGACCTCCGCTTCTGGGCGTCCGACTTCCACACCCGCGGTCCGCCCGCCGCACGCGTCTAAGAGGCGCTGCGTCCGCAGGAGGAGCCGCGCGCGCTGGTTGAGCGTGTGCGCGTCTTCGCTCGGTTGGTCGGGATTCGACCGGCCTCCGCGTTCACCGACTGCTGCCGCAGCTGAACCTGCCTCAGGGTGAGTTGCCCGCCGCTGGCTTTGCCGGCGCGTGCGCTCACCCAGGCTGTTGTGCCTCGCGCGAGGACCTCGATGGCTCTCTCGCGCGGCGCGAGACGCGAGGCGACGGGTCCTGTCTCCGGGGCGTCGCCGTTGGTTGGGGAATTCGGATCTTCCAATGAAGCTGATTGCGGCATGTGCGCGCGCTGTCGTCCTGTCACTCGCCATCGTCACGGCCCTGGTGCCTCTGCTGGCGAGGGAGCATGCGAAGATCCACCGAGCTCAGTCGGTCGATTGCGCTGTCTGCGTGGTCGCTCCGTTCATGGTCGGCGACGAAGTCTCGCCGGTCACTCTTCCGGCTCCGGCGCCCGCCGGGGTCGTCGTCGCGCGTGTTTTCCGCCGTCCCGGGAGCCGGCCGCTGCCGCGCCCAGTGGGCCGCGGACCTCCGTCGCTCGTCGTTACTCGAGAGCTACACCGATTTCGAAGTTGACGAGTGAATCACCGCCCCCGACGGGGGCTCGGAGGAGAAAATGCAAGCACGTATCAATCACTTCGCCATTGCGGCGATGCTTTCCCTACTCGCAATGCCGTGCGTCGTCGCGGCACAACATGGACATGACGACGGCCACGCCGACATGCTGGTCGGTGGCGATTCCGCCGGGGTCGGCAATCTGCTGGTCGACTATCCGTTCGGCGAGCGCCCGGTCGTCCGCGTTTCCGACAGTGGAGCTCCGGAAGGCCTGTTCACGGCCGTCGATCCGGGCTTCGATCGCGCCGAGGACGAGCCCGGCGAGGGCGTATTCGAGCTGCCTTCCGGCACCGAGATCTCGCTCGAGATCGTCGCGCTCGACGACAGCATCCAGCTGACCCTGGACAACGGTGTCGACCCGCTCGCCATCCTCGCCAACCCGGGCGACGACGCGGTGATCGGTCTGATCTCCGACGGAGAATGTGACCTCGAGGCGGTCGAGGGAGTTTGCGACCTTGGAACCAACACCTGCACTGTCGGGCAGGTCGGCGCGTCCTGCGACGAAGACGAGGAGTGCGACCAGGGCCAGTGCACCGCCGGCGACATCGGCGCCAACTGCTCCGAAGACTCGGAGTGCAGCACGTTGTCGCCCGACATTCATAACCACCCCGAGTTCCAGCTGTTGCTTCTCGCCGAGCCGGATGAGTTCGCCGAAGGCGACGTCCTGTTCAAGGTCACCAACACCGACCTCGCCGGCTACGGCGAGTCGGAGATCTACAAGCTGACCCTGAGCAACGGCCACCTGCCGCACGCCGAGTTCGAGGACTCGGCCGACGACAAGGAAAAGAAGGCCCGCGCCAAGTGCCTCGCGGCGATCGGCAAGGAAGTGCGCAAGGTGACGGCCGACCACTACAAGCGGATGACCCAGTGCATGGATGCGCTGGTCGCCGCCGAAGAGCTGGGTGGCAAGGAAGACAAGGTTGACTCGAGGTGCAGCCTGGACAGCAGTGCGAAGGGAGTCGTCGGCCGACTCGATGACAAGCTGACGAAAGCGATTGCCAAGATCGAAAAGAAGTGCGGCGATCCGACCCTCGGGGCGTCTTCGGAGCCGTTCACGCTGCGCCAGATCAACAACCACCTGGGCATGGCGACCTGCCGCACCCAGGAGCTGGTGGGCGGTCTCTACAACGGTTCGCTCGGTATGCTGGAGGAACACTTCAGCGGTGAGTGCGACAGCAGTTTCTGCGACGGCGGAATCAACGATGGCATGGCTTGTTCCGACGATGAAGACTGCTCGGCCGAGGAGGACATCGAAGAGGCTCTGCCCTGCCTCAAGATGAGCCAGGCAGGCGAGTAAGGTTCCATCGGTGCCGGCGCGCCGCGTCTTGCCTTCGGGCGAGTCGCGGCGCGCTCGCCGCGACCAAGGAGCACGACCATGTTGCGAGCCGACCGCTACCTCGTTGCGACCGTAGCCACACTCCTGTGCTGGTACGCCCAGCCTGCCGCCGCGCAACACGAGGACTTGTCCATCTATTCGTCGCAGGCTGGCGGCGGCCAGCTGGTGGCCGACTACGACTTCGGTGAGAAGATCGCGGTCAGCGATCGACTCGGCTTCCCGGTCGGTGGAGATCGATACTATGCGAGCGCCAACCCGGGATACGGCTCGCCGAGCGGGAGCATTCCCGGGGAGAGTTTGTTCGCGGTTGCCTCGGGGACGTCCATCAGCTTCGAGATCGTCGCGCTCGACGCGGGGGTGTCGGTCAAATGGGGGAGCACCGTGATCGACGCGCCCGGCGAATCGGCCACTATCGGTACCGTCGACCTGCACGTTCACCCCGAGTATCAGCTCGTCGCGCCGGATGGCGTTACCGGTGACTACAACCTCTCGTTTCGATTGACGACCTCGGCGCCCGCTTACGCGGACTCTCCCGTCTATACCTTCGTATTGACCAACGCTGACGAAGACCCCACCGTAACCCCCACCGACACAGCGCCGGCAACCGCTACCGCCACAGCGACAGCGACTTCCACTGGCACCGCTACGGCGCCTGCGACTCCCACCGACACGGCGATCGCTGCGGCGACGCCGACTGAGACCCCAGCTGTCCCTCCGACCGATACTGCGACGGCAACGCCTACGCCGACCGCTACGGAAATGGTAGAGTTCGGATGCCCGTTGCTGCCGCGTGACGGTTGTTTGACCTCGGTGCAGCCCACGAGGTCGCTGCTGTTGATGAAGAATCTCGGGGGCGGGCGCCGCAAGATGGTGATCAAATGGCTGAAAGGGGAGGCGACGGATCTGGCCGACTTCGCTGAGCCGGATGTTTCGACCTCGTACGCCGCCTGCATCTATTCGGAAGATGGCGGGAGTCCCAGCCTGGTGATGGGCTCGGTGGTGGCGCCGGGGGGCAGCTGCAACGGCAGGCCATGCTGGAAGCAGACGCGCTCTGGGTATGTGTTCCGAGACCGCTCGGCAGCGCAGGGCGGCGTCAAGACGGTCAAGCTTCGCGCGGGCGACGCCGGTCGCGCCAAGCTGATCTTCAAGGCTCTGGGAGATGCGTTGGTGCTACCGGCGTTGCCGCTGGTGCAGTCGCCACGGGCGCTGGTGCAGATCATCAACGACGAAGTGGACGGTCGCTGCTGGGAGATCTCACTGCCCGCTCCTCCGGTGACGGCTACGACTCAGAAATTCAAAGACAAAGGTGAATGAGAATGAAGTTTCGATCCTTCCCGACCTCGAATGACCGGACAAGGTCACGATCGTCGATCGTGACCGCAACGGCGGCGGCGTTGCTCCTGATCGCCGTCGCGGGCGAGGTCCGAGCGCAGGATGTCGACGTCGTTGTCTTATCGACCGAGCCCGGCGGCGGGACGTTGGTGGCGGCCCAGTACGACTTCGCGACGCCGGTCCGGGTGCAAGATCGTCTGGGGTTTTGTCCCGGTGGCCAATGCTTCTATTCGTCGACCAATCCCGGATACCGGACACCGTCGATCGGCCAGGACGGGCTCCACCCGCTTACGGCGGGAACGCCCGTGAGCTTCGAGATCGTCGCGATCGATGCCGGCATTTCCGTCAAGTGGGGCTCGACCGTCATTGACGCAGTCGGCGAATCGACTCGGATTGGCAACGCGCTCGCCCTACACGTTCATCCCGAGTACCAACTCGAGGCGGCCGAGGGAGTGGTTGGCGAGTTCGAGCTGTCGTTTCGTTTGACGTCGACCTCGCCGCAGTACGGAGACTCGGAGGTTCGAAATTTCATTCTTTCCAACGGTGACGCTCCGCCCACCGAGACGGCAGCGCCAGCGACGCCGACACCTTCACCCACCGAGCAACCGACCGCGCCGCCGACGGCTACCGAACCGCCGACTGCGACGCCGACCCACACCCACACGCCGACCGAGACTGTGCCGCCGAACGAAACCTGCGACGGCGACTGCGACGGCGACGGCGCGGTGTCGATCGCCGAGCTGATCCGCGGCGTCAACATCGCGCTCGGGTCGCTGGAGGTCGGTGAGTGTCCTGCCTTCGACATCAACGACGACGGAATGGTCTCGATCAACGAGCTGATCAGCGCGGTGAACGACGCTCTCAATGGTTGCTGACACGATCCAATCGACCGTCGGGCGGCGTTCGGCCGCTCCGGTACCAGCTGCGGTGGCGCGCGCACGCGCCGAGCAGCGGGTTCTGCTGGTCTTGTTCTTTGCCTCTGGCTTCGCCGGCTTGGTCTATCAGGTTTGTTGGTTGCGGCAGCTTGGGTTGCTGCTTGGTAGCACGGCCTATGCGGCATCGACGACCCTGGTGATCTTCTTCTCGGGTCTGGCGCTCGGCAGCTGGTGGTGGGGGCGGCGTGCCGCTGCGCTGCTGCGGCCGCTGCGCGCCTACGCCGGCCTCGAAGTCGGCATCGCCCTGGCTTCGTTGAGCTATTTCGCCTTGCTGGGCGCATACCACTCGATTTACGGATCGTTGTTCAATCGATTGTTTGGTTCCCCGGTCGCCTTTCTCGCCGCCAAGGCGCTGCTGGCCATGACGATGCTGCTCCCTGCTGCGGTACTCATGGGCGGCACGCTACCGGTGATCGGTCAGTATCTGGTGCGCCGCAACGACGAAACGGCGACCACAGCGACCCTGCTGTATGGGGTAAACACGGCGGGCGCTGCCTGCGGTGCGTTAGCGGCAGGGTTCCTTTTGCCCGCGGCGATCGGATACCGCGGCGCCTATGCGACGGCGATGACACTCAACGTCGTTGTCGCTTTGGTAGCCTGGAGCCTCGATCGCGGCAAAGCGCCGGTCTCGTCGTCGGAACAATCCGCTTCCCCGGCGGCAACGGGGCAGGCTGCGGTCGGCGATGCTGACGTTTCGTTGCGGGCGAGCTGCGTTCTGGCACTGCTGTCGGGGTTTGCCACGCTCTGCTTGCAAGTCCTGTGGACCAAGATGTTCGCCCAGGTCCTGCACAACTCGGTCTATTCGTTCGCGGCGATTCTGGTGGTTTTTCTGGTCTCGCTGGCCCTTGGCTCGGCGATCGCCCACCGGCTCTGCCGGGGCGGTGGTGAGCCGCGCCGTGTCCTGGTTGCGTTGCTGTCGCTTGCCGGTGTCGCCGTCGCCGCGGTTCCTTTCGTTTTTCACGGTGTCACCGGCGGTCTCTACTACGTGGCTGCCGAGGCGCGTTGGTGGGCCTACGTCGCTACCGTGTTCGGCACGGTTGCCGTGGTTCTGATGCCGGCAGTGGTCTTGATGGGGACGGTGTTTCCGTACACCTGGAAGACGGCGGAGTCGCGAGGCTTGGGCCCTGGCGAGACGATCGGCACCTTGGTCGCGATCAATACCCTGGGGTCGATACTTGGCGCCGGGCTTGCTGGCTTCGTGTTGCTGCCGACTTTCGGCCTGTGGGCGAGTGTCAAAACCATGGGGCTCCTCTATCTCGCCGCGGCGGCGGTGCTCGCGCAGCGAGGGGAGGTCAGCTTTGCTTGGCGAGTTGCGCCAATCGCGGCGACGTTTCTCTTTGCCACTGTGCTCGACCCCGCCGGGCTACGACTCGTACGCACCGATGCATCCAAGAATGAGATCATCTACGAAACCTGGGAAGGCGCGCACGGGGTCGTCGCGGTCGTGCGCCGCGGCGAGCACCTGCGGACCAAGGTCGACAACTACTACTCGCTCGGTGGCACCGCCGCGGCGACCTATGAGCGCACCCAGGCGGATCTGCCGTTGATCGTGCACGGCGCGCCGCAGTCGGTTTTCTTTCTCGGTCTCGGATCGGGGATCACCGCCGGCGCAGCTGTCGCGCATCCGCTCGAGAAGATCGTTGTTGCCGAGCTGATTCCGGAAGTGGTCGAGGCCTCGCGGCGTTACTTCCACAAGTATACCAACGGGCTGTTCGACGATGCGCGGGTCCGGGTGGTCGCCGAGGACGGCCGCAACTACCTCAGCGGGATGGACGAGACCTACGATGTCGTGGTCGCTGATCTGTTCATCCCTTGGAAATCGGGCGCGGGGAGCTTGTACACGGTCGAGCACTTCACGACGGTACGCGACCGGTTGAACGAGGGAGGCCTGTTTGCACAATGGCTGCCACTGTACCAGCTGTCGAAAGACGAGTTCTTCGTCATTGCGCGGACCATGCTGGAAGTCTTCCCGCAAGTCACTTTGTGGCGGGGCGATTTCAATCCTGGGCGCCCGATTGCCGCTTTGGTCGGCCACCAGCAGGCGGGGCCTCTGGATGTCGAGGCTTTGGTGCAGGGGTTTCGCCGCCGCAAGGGCGCCGCCGGCGCCGACCGCCAGAGCGCGCTTGCCACCACCGCGTTGTTCTACGCCGGCAACGTGACCGCCGACCGAGATCGCTACGCCGAGCACATCATCAACACGGACGATTGGCCGGTCATCGAGTTCTCGGCGCCGATCACACAGCGCGAAGTTCGCGGCAAGGCCGGCTCCTGGTTCGTCGATCGCCAGCTGGAGACCTACTATGCGGAGCTGGCACGGGTCGCGCCGCCGCGCGGTGATCCGTATCTCGCCGAGCTCGATGATGATGAGATCGGCTTCGTCGAGGGCGGGCGGCACCTGTTCGCTGCCAAAGTGTTTCAACGCCTCGAAGACGCCGATCGGTCGGCCGAGCACATGGCCGCTTATGCGGCACGCATGCCCGACTACATGGTCGCCGGTGCAGACCAGAATGATCACCCGCCCGCCGCCGACTCGCTGGATGAATTATGAGATCTCGAATTCCGTTTCGTTTCCGTGCCTTGTTCACTTCCACCGCACTCGTCGTCGCGGCCGTGATCGTTTTGGCCCGAGTCTCCGATGCGGTCGATGATGCGGCCCCGGTGCCCAACCAACCGCCTCATGTCGAGGGAACGGGCGACAGCCACGATGCGTCGACCCATGGCGAGGCATCGGAGGACCACCCCGCCGAGTCGAGCCATGGCGACGCGTCGGACGACCACCACGACGAGCATCTCAGCAGCGTCGAGGAGATCGTCGTCACGGCTCCGCTGCAGCGCAGCATCAAGCAGCTGGCAAAGCCGGTGGTGGTGATGACCGAGGACGAGATCCGCCAGAATGCGGCGCCACAGATCGGTGAGGTTCTCGACGGGCTCCCCGGAGTCCACCAGAGCTATTTCGGACCGGGTGCAAGCCGACCGGTGATTCGCGGCCTGGCCGGCGACAACATCCGTATTCTCCAGAACGGCCTCGGCCTCATCGACGCGTCCGCGATCAGCCCCGACCACGCCGTCGGCGTCGAGCCGCTGCTCATCCAGAGAGCCGAGGTGGTACGTGGTCCGTCGGCCCTGTTGTACGGGCCGAACGCGATCGGCGGCGTCGTCAACCTGAAGACGCGCGGACTGCCGGATACGCGAGTCGAAGGCGTGCAGGGGGCGATCTTGGGGCGGGGCAACTCCGTCAACAACGACGGAGCCGGATCGGCGTACCTGGAAGGCGGCTACAAGGGGTTTCAGATTCACGCCAACGGATTCGCTCGCAAGACGGACAATCTGTCGATTCCCGGTTTCGCGCGGTCGGCGGAGCTTCGCGCCGTGGATCCGCTGCCGCCGGGTGAGACGGAAGAGAAGGGGGAGCTGGTCAACACGGCGCTCGAGAACCAGGGCGGCGGAATCGGAGCCGCGTACCACTGGGACAACGGGTGGATCGGTGTCGCCCCGGCGATCTACAAGTCCACCTACGGCATTCCCGGCGCGCCCGCGACCTACATCGACCTCGACCAGCGCCGGCTCGATTTCGGTGGCTACTTGCAAGCTCCGCTGCCGGGCATCGAGGCGATCGAAGCGAAATTGGGTTTCGTAGACTACGAGCACGAGGAGCTCGAGGCGACGACGCGCGGAACCGTCGTCGGCACTCGCTTCGAGAATCAGGGGTACGATTTGCGAATCGATGCCACCCACTCACCGATTGCTGGTGTCGAAGGGAGCATTGGTTTCGAGAGCTACTACTCCGACTTCGACGCAACCGGCGCCGAGGCCTTCTTCCCCCCCACCGAGACTTCGGTGCAGTCGATCTTCGCATTCGAGGAGATCGTCATCGGTGCCGCCCGCATCCAGGCGGCGGGACGCATCGACTTCTCGTCCTTCGACGCCGCGACGTCGCCGCTCTTCGGGCCCGGCGACTCGCGAGACTTCGTCACCGGAGGCGGATCGCTCGGTGCGGTGTTGACGCCGGTCGAACCCTACTCGGTGGCGGTCAACGTCGCCTACGCGCAGCGGCCGCCGAACGCGGCGGAGCTCTATGCAGACGGCCCGCACTTGGCTACGGCGCAGTACGAGGTCGGTGACCGTGACCTCGACGAGCAGGAATCGCTCGGCTTCGAGGTCGTCGCGCGCAAAGCCGCGGGACGGGTGACCGGGTCGGCCGGGGTCTACTACAACCACATCGACAATTTCATCGATTTGATTCCGACCGGTGAGTTCTTCGACACGTCCGAGCTCGGGCACTCGCACGGCGGCGACCCCATCATCCCGATCTTTCAGTTCGAGAACGTGCCGGCCGAATTCGTCGGCATGGAGGCCGACGTCACCGTCCACGTCGTCGAGGCGGCGTCGTACGACGTCCACCTCAACCTGCTCGCCGACTGGGTCTTCGCGCAGCGGCGAGATACGGGAGAGGATCTTCCGTACTTGCCGCCTCTGCGCTTGGGCGGGGAGGTCGTTTTCGACTGGCAGGGGCTGACGACCCAGCTCTCGCTGCGGTGGGACCGCAAGCAGGACAACACGCCAGAGTTCATCCTGCCGACAGACGGCTACGTGATGCTCGACATCGGCGCCAACTACCAGTGGCCGACGAGCTTCGGCACTTTCGATCTCTTCTTGCGGGGAACCAACTTGCTCGACCAGACGGCGCGCCTCTCGACTTCGACGCGGAAAGACTTCGCACCGCTCGGCGGCGTGGCCGTTTCTGGGGGAGCTCTCTTTCAATTTTGATCGTCCACGTGACGTCGCTACCGCAGGATTGTGTTGGACACGGAGACTGAGCAGGCATGTCGATAGTTGCTGAAAAACTGACCACCTTGGGGGTTCCGTTTTTTTTCCGCGCCAAGACGCCAGGGCGCCAAGCGGGGCTTTGGGCTTTTGCGATGCGGCGCGCACACCGATCCTCTTGGAGACTCGTTGTCTTGCTTCTTGCACTACTGCCTCAGGTTGGTTGCTGGGACGACGGGCCGATTCCGATCGAGGAGCCGCTGGAGATTCTCTTCGGCTCGAGTGAGCTGGGCGGTGGACGGTTGGTGACGGACTTCGACTTCGGCGTGCCCGTCCCGGTCGTCTTCAACATGGAGATCGGGGGCTTTTCGATCTACAGCGCGACCGAGCCCGGCTTCGTTCCCTTCGGGCCGCGCCAAGTAGTCAGCTCACCGTTCGGGGTCCCCGATGGGACGACGATCGGAATGCGGATCACCGAGATCGATCCGGAGGTCCAGGTGGTCTTCAGCAACGGCCTGTTGTCGCAGCCTGGCGACGAGGTCGTGATCGGCGACGCTCCATTCGACATCCACCCGACCTGGCAGCTGAGCTTCCCGCCTGACGCCGTCCTCCAGCCTCGCTTCGTCAGCTTCGTGCTGACCACCACCTCTCCCGACTACGAAGAGTCCGAGGAGTACACGCTGACCATCCTCGTCGATGAGGCGGACGACGAAGAGCTGATTTGAGGTTAGGCGACACGACGGCGCTCGTCGGGTCTGGTGCTCGCCGGGTCTGGTGAAGGGGGTTAGTGATGGGACAGCCAACCATTGGAGGTAACGGTCATGCGAACGATCTTGCGGCAGCTTCGAGTCGCTACCGGGGTTGCGACGCTAGTGGCCTCGTCGGTGCCGATGTGGGTGCTGTCCGGCACCTCGGCGTACGCCGAGGACTCGGCCGCGGCGGACGAACACGCTGATGAGCACGAGCACCACCACGGCAAGGACGGGCACGCCGACGACCACGAGCATCATCATGCCGAGGGCGGCGGCGACGACGACGATCACCATCACCACGAAGGCGACTGAATCTGCCGTAGCGTTTCCGGTACTCAACAGGTCGACGCCGCACCCGGCGGGCGTCGTCCCCCGTCGGGAGCCGATTCTCGACACGATCCGCGACTGGATCAAGGCCGGAGCTCCGTCCTGACGAGCTTCGAGAGGAGGTAGTTATGCGGTGCTTTTTTACGCTGGTTCGCTTCGCGATTCTGGTTGGTCTGGTGGCCACACTGGTTGCGTGCGGTAGTGACGACGACGATGGCGGCGGTATGCCGGCTCCGACCCCGACGCCCGAGGAAGAGGGACACGATCATCGCGATTTCGAGATCGGCTCCACCGAAGAGGGGGGTGGCCAGCTCGACGCCGAGTTCGACTACGACGAGCCGATCTCGCTCTTCTTCAACCGATGTCTCGGTGGAGAAGGGGAGGAATGCGAGGGCGGAACGCGGATCTATTCCGCGGTGAATCCCGGCTTCGTCGCCCACGGTCACGACGATGGCCACCACGACGATGGCCACGACGAAGATGACGGTCACGATGACGATGGTCACGACGACGAGGGGGAAGAGTTGTCGGAGCTCCTCGAAGGCACGGAGATCAGCATCGAAGTGATCGCTATCGACGAGGGTCTGTCGATGGTGGTCGAAGGTGAGACCCTGAATTCGCCGGGGCAGATTGCCGGTCTCGGCGCCGCGCCAGAGTTTCACAGCGACGCCCAATCGATCGTCGGAATCACCGACCTCGACCACCTCGAAGACGAGTTTGCGCTGACCTTCCGTCTAATCACCGACGCGCCGGAGTACGCGGATTCGGAAGAGCTGACGATCTACTTCGAGGCCGTCGAGGATGATCACGAACACGAAGACGACGATCACGAGCACGAGGACGACGAACACGAAGACGACGATCACGAGCACGAGTAAGGTGCGTCCGTAACCCGTGGCGCGAGCGCGACTTGTGGTTGCGCTCGCGCCGCGGGAACCGCGACGGCGATCGAGAAGCGGGCCGCTATGCGGGCGAACCGCGCAGCGCTCCGCCGCCGCGCCCGTCGCACCGTGACCAGCGACCAGCTGATCGTCGCCCTCGCGCACGCGCTGCCGAGTTCCCCGCCCGAGCCGTAGGCCGGCATTCGCAGTGCAACCTTCGTCCCGCGCGACGAGCGCCCGGGTCGTTGCTTGGCGCTGTCGATTCGTGCGAGAAGCCGTTCTGGCCTGGTAGCTGGACTCAAAGCGGCCACCGAGAGGGATTGGGGGATGTTGGTGAACTTTTGGTCGGTCGGGGCTCGGCGAGCGGCGGCGCGCTTCGCCCTTGTCGCGCTTGCGCTGTGTTCCCTGAGCGCGCAGCCATCGCGCGCCGGAGATATCCAGCACGACGCCGGAGGCTGGATCATGTTCTTCGGCCAGGGCAGCTTCGAGCCCCTCAACTTGAGTCTGGCGCGACTACGGTGGTGGTTCGATCTGCAGCCGCGCTTGACCGAAGACTCGGATTTCAACCAACTACTGGTTCGGCCGGGAGTCGGTTACGCCTTTGGAGACGCGAGCCTTTGGCTCGGCTACGCCTACATTCTCGACGATCCGGCGAATCGGTCCAGCTTCGACGAGCACCGAATCTGGCAGCAGTTCTTGTACTCGCGTTCGTTTGGGTCGCTCGGTGCGCAGAGCCGGACCCGCCTGGAGCAACGCTTCGTCGAGACCGGGTCGGATACCGGCTGGCGATTCCGCGAGTTCGTCAAGCTCACCCACCCGCTGGGGATCGATCGCTTCGGAATCGCTGCCTACGACGAGGTCTTCTTCGATCTCAACGATACCGACTGGGGCGCAGACGCGGGATTTACGCAGAATCGATTGTTCGTCGGGCCTTCCTGGAAGCCGGTCGCTATCCCCGGGCTTACCATCGAGCTCGGTTACCTCAACCAGTACCTCAACCGCGAGGGGCGTGCCGACGCCATGAACCACATCGCGTCGCTCAACTTCCTCTACAGCGCCCGTTGAAAGGCTCTGTGGCTAGCGTCGGCCCGCCGTCTAAGCGGCGCGCGGTGCGGTAGCGCGGTTGGCTGGACGGTGCGCCCGCTTTCATCGGAGAATGTCGACCATGAAGAAGCCGTTTGTTCTGCAACTAGGGGACCGCCCGCGCGGGTTGGATGTCGTGGGCGAAAAGATCACCGTGCTCGCCTCGCAGGATCGCACGAGTGGCCACGAGGTGTTTTTTCAGGACGGGGTCAAGGACACCGGGCCTCCCCCTCACTCGCACGAATGGGATGAATCCTTCTTCATTCTGAGCGGTACGGTGCAGTTCGGGATCGCCGACGACCAGTTCTCCGCCGGGCCGGGGGCGTTCGTTCACGTTCCCGGGGGGACGGTCCACTGGTTTCGCTTCGAAGGCGACGATGCCGAGATGTTGTCGATCACCGGCAACGGGAGCCGTGCCGCCGATTTCTTCACCCAGGTGGATCGCGACGTCGCGGACCCGGGCGACATCGAGACGCTGGCCGCGGTCGCCGACACGCACGAGTTGCGAATCATCCCCGCTTCGGATTAGTCGGGCGCGACAGGGGGTGCCCGCCTTCACGGACTCAGGCCGGCGGGACCAAGGACGGCACCAGCTCGGCGACGAAGCTGCGCGCACCACCTTCGACACGGAGGATGGTAACTGACTTCGTCGGGATCCGGTCGCCGTCGGAGAAGGTGATCGTGCCGGTGACGCCTTCGAAGCCCGTGGTCGCCGCGAGGGCGTCGCCGACCGAGCCTGCATCGTCGCTGCCGGCGCGTTCGATGGCGCCGGCCAGGAGTCGGGTCGCATCGTAGCCGAGGGCGGTGAAGGCATCCGGAGTGCCGCCGGGGTAGGCGCTCGCGTAGGCTTCGCGGAAGGCGACGACCTGCGGATCTGGATTGTCGGCGCCGAGATAGGCGTGGGTGGTGAAGAAGACGTCGCCGATCTCCGGATGCTCCTCCCAGAGATCGGCCGAGTCGAGCCCGTCGCCGCCGAGGATCGCCGTCGCTATACCCGCGTCACGCAGGAGCTGCGCCGCTTGCACGCCGTCGTCGGGTTGCGCCGAGAGATAGATGATGTCTGCCGCTTCGACGTTGCGAATCGTATCCTCGTCGAGGTCTTCGACGCTGTACTCGGTTACCGATGCGATCTCGCCACCGAGCTGTTCGAAGCGCGAACGAAAGTAGCCCTGCAGCAGCGTCGTGTAGGACGACGAGGTGCTATAAAGGATGGACACCGTACGCGCGCCGCGCTCCTCGTAGGCCCACTCGGCCCCGGCCGCGGCTTGGACGTTGTCGCCGAAGCAGGCCAGGAAGAGCCACTCCGGAACTTCGCCGGGCAGTTGCGGCGAGGTGGCGCCCGAGGTGAGGAATAGCCGCTCCTCCGCTGCCGCGGTCGGCGCCGCCGCCAGCACCATATCGGTGTCCGACAGGCCGATCACACCCGGCATCGATGGGAAGCGGGTGAGCAGGTCGGCGGTTCGCGCGGTCACGACCGCAGTGTCGGTTTGCCCATCTTCCAGCGCCAGTTGCAGCCGGCGACCGAGGACACCGCCATCGGCGTTGATTTGGGCGACCGCGAGCCGGGCACCTTCGGCGGACGGAACGTCGAGCGCGGACTGCGCGCCCGTAAGATTGTAGACAGCGCCGATCACGATTGGTGACTCTCGGGGATCGTCGTCCGAGCAGCCAACCCCGGACAGACACAGCACTGCACAAAGAATTGCCGCAATCCAGGCGCCGACACCCGCGTCCTCGTGGCGCTCCGTCGCGCCCTTCCTCGTCTTTGTCATGTGTTGCACCGGCTCTCTGCAGTCTCTTTCTTCGACCGGCGCCTGGCCCGGCAGAGGTGCCAGACACCCGGGTTGGTCAGTTCGTTGTACACGAGTTGACTTGCGTCGGAAAAGCGTTTGCGGCCGTTCTCTACGCCGCCGGCCCGGTGTCGGCTGGTGCTGTCGCTGCAGGTTTCTTCCGCGCGTGCTCGATTCGAGCCCGCGCGAGCGCCGAGAGTTGTTCGACCGCGTCGCGCTCGATCTGGTCTCGCTCGATCGGGCCGAGCACGGCGATCCGCAGCTCGTGGCGCCCTTCCACGACCAGGGTGCCGGGCGGCCAGGCTTGTCCCATTCCCTCGAGCAAGACTGGAACGATCGGCACTCTGGCCCGCTTGGCTGCGACGAAGGCGCCGTTGCTGAAAACCACATGGACCTCTGGATCGATCTCGGTGATTCGCATTCCGATCGTCGTCCCGTCGGGCACAGCGAACGGCGAGCTGACCACTTGGCGCTGCCCGACTGGATCAGCCGCATCGGTTGGCGCTCGCAGGCCGGAATCCTCCTCGACCAGCTCGAGAAGGAGACGCTGCGTAGGGTGTCCGCGCAATCTGGACCTTCCTCGGCGGGGCCGGCCACGCGAGCGGCGGAGGATTGATGGCGAGGCTCAGGCTCCACCCGATGGGTAGTTGCCCGGGGTGTTCCCGGTCCACCGCTTGAACGCCCGCGAGAACGTCGTCGAATCCGCGAAACCGAGCAGGAAGGCGATCTCCTTGATCGCGTATCGCCCTTCGCGCAGGTAGCTGCAGGCGAGCTCGACCCGGGATTCGCGAAGCAGCGCTCGGTAGGTGGTCCCTTCCTCGCCCAACAGCCGGTGCAGGTGCCGCTTGCTCAGACCGAGCTGGCTGGCAACGGTTGCCTCGGTCGGCCCGTCGGGCAGGCTTCGCAGCAATTCCTGGCGCACTCGGGCGGCGACAGTTGCCTGGTCGAGAGCCTCGAGCTGACGAGCCATGATCTCGTCGTTCTGATGGGCGATGGTTGCGTTGGCGTCGGGCAGCGGTCGCCCGGCATCCGTTCGCGAATACTCGAGGCGGTTCTCCGGTGCGCCGAAGTGAACGCGACAGCGAAACTTCTCGGCGAATCGCTCCGCCTCCCGCGGGGCTGCGCGGCGCAACCGCACGGCCTCGGGCTGGACGTGCCATTCGCCGGTCAGAAACCTGGCCATCCTCACGATCAGCAGGGCGAAGGCGTCGATCGATGCGTCGGCAGGATGATGATCTTCGTCGACAGGAATGACGAAACGCACCTGGTCCGTGTCGCCCTCGAAGCGAGGTAGCGCGCCGCTGGTTACGAAACCGTGATAGCGAACGATCCGCTTGAGGGCCGCCTCGAGGGTAGGGCTGGCGAACAAGCTGAACGTCAGCGCCCCAAAAGTGTTCGGCGTGACGTGGCGCGGTACCACCAATCCGAAGCACGGGTCGCCGGTCGCATCTACCGCCAGATGCCACAGCTGGGTGACGGCAGGTTGGGGGACGCGAATCTCCGGGTTGAGGATCGCCTCCGCCGGGACTCCGGCCTCGCGAGCGACCTCTGCCCCGGCAACCCCTTGCGCGTCCAGCGCGCGAATGATCGCGTGCACCCAGTTGCCCATGGTGGACGTCGGTGAACCAGCGTTCTGCCCCATCCCGAAGACACCAAGCAAGGAATGTCTCGTTCGGCAAGTGATTCGGCCGAATGGGCATGCACGCGGACCTTCGGCGGGTGCGAGCGCGAAGCTAAGATCACCGCCGACACCAACGGGCAACTCGGGTTTGAGCGGTTGGCGCTACCAACCGGCGGCTACAACCCGGGATCGGGAAGCGAGCTTCAAGTGCAACGAGGGCGGCCGCGCGGCCGGATCGAATCGGAGGTGGAGCATGACCAGAGCTTTGCGAATTGGCGTCTTGGGTTTCGCGGGGATGCTCGCTGCCGCAGGGTGCGGCGACGGGGACGACGACGGGGCGGCGACGACGGGTGACGCCCGATCCTTTCTCCACGAGTCGTCCTGGCCGGTGCCGACGTCGGATACATGGCGCTCGAGCTCGGTTGCCCGAGGCGGTCTCCCCGCCGACGTGCGAAGCGAGGATCTCATCGCAAGCAGCGCCGCCCTCGGAGCCGTGCCGATCTTCTCGCTCACCTACTCGAACGACACTCTGTTCGTACTGGGGGGGAACCCGTTCCTTCTCGAGCTGTTCACATTGGCACAGGCCAACACCCCGCCGACGCGCGATCCGTCCGTTTTGCTCGAGCTGGTCGAGAACTTCGTCGCGAACAGTGCGGTCGACCCCTATGTGGCCAAGGTCGACGCGACGACGATGGCAGTGGAGATCCTCGAGCTGCCCAAGGGGGACACGCCGAACTACCCAGGCGGGTTGGTCGCTCACCGGAACGGCTTCTTGTACGCAGCGGCGACGGCGACCCTGCACGAGATCGATCCCGACGATTTCCGAATCGTCCGCTCTCTCGCCCTACCGCTCGACGGCGAGAGGCCCGGCTCGACGATCTACAACAGTCTGCAGATCTCGACGCGGAACGGCGACCTGTTCCTCAAAACTGGAACCCAGGCACCGACCGGGATGATCGTCAGCGTCGATGTCGATCGTTTCGAGGTCCGCGACACGATCGTGGCCGAGCTCGGAACGGCACGGCTGACCACGGCGATGCAGGATGGAGTCGAGTTCATCTACATACCGGGTGAGACGGAGACGCTGCGGTTCGAGGTCACCGACGATGGATTCGAGCTGGATGCCGATTGGTCCAAGACCTACCTGGTCGACGGCGACGGGACGACTCCAGGGGTCGGCGTCTTGAATATGGGCAACGCCAATGCGGTCCTCTTTCCCAACAACAACACGGTGCTCTACGGCGTATCCGCGCCTTTGGGGCTGTTCTCTCAATCCACCATCGACGATACGGCGCTTCCGCGCAGCGTGAACGCCACCGGCACCTCGGCGCCGGGAGGCAGCTTCACCATGGTCACCGGGAATCCGGTCGAGTCGGGGACCGTCGTCGCTCAGGACAGTGTCAACGGCCGACTCGCGGCCTGGAGGGTCGGGCAGGGCGGTTCATTCGAGAGACTCTGGGAAACCAGCGATTTCAGCGCCGCGGTCGGCTCTGCGATGGTGGTCGAGACCGACCGCCTCTACATCGACGACCGGGTTTGTCCGGACGAGACCCAGACCGGCTGCACTCTGTTCCTGGTGGTGCTCGATCTGAGCAACGGCGAAGAGCTCGCCCGCGTCGAAGTCGCAGGCAGCACCGCGACTCTGTCGCACATCATGGTGAGCGACGACGCCGTCTACCACATCGCTTCCGAAGGCGGGTTGCCTCGGGGATTCATCACCAAGGTGTCGGCGAGGTGAGCGACAGATCCTGGCGAAGGTGATGGGATCGCGCCCCTGTCGCTCGTCGAGCCGATGAAGGGGCCGAAATCGCCTGACTGATTCGAGCAGGGGGGAGCCAAGCCCGCTCCATTTCCTCGGAAGCTTGGCTCGGAAACTGCAGCGGTTTGGGTTAGAATTCCCAAAGTGGCTCAATCCCCAAGAGTTCGACTCGCGGCTGCTTGCCGCCGTTTGCTGAGGCCCCTGGTGCGGATTCTGCTCCGCAATGGGTTGGCGTACAGCGACTTTGCGGAAGTCGTGAAGCAGGTCTACAGCGACGTCGCTCGCGAAGACCTGGCGCAGCTTCGTGGCCGGGTGACGGACTCGCGGGTGGCGATCGTCACCGGGCTGACGCGCAAAGAGGTAAAACGGCTGCGCGAGCTCGGCGACGAGGGGTACGAAAGAGTCTCGTGGGGCGGGGCGAACCGGGCTACGCGCGTGTTGTCCGGCTGGCACCGCGATCCCGACTTTACAGACGACTCGGGCGCCCCCAAGGACCTGTCGATGAGCGACGCCGAGCGCGGTTTCCCGGCTTTGGTGCGCCGCTACAGCGGCGATATGCCGGTGAGTGCGATGTTCGAGGAGCTCGAGCGTGTCTCGGCCGTGCGCCGCACGCGTGGTGGAAAGGTGCGGGTGCTGAAGCGCGCCTACGTGCCGGAATCGGGTGCGGCGGAAGGCGTCCGCATGCTCGGATCGGCGACGCACGACTTGTTGTCGACGATCGACCACAACCTGTCGCGTGGACCAGAGCAGCAGCCGTACTTCCAGCGTGTGGTGTTCGACAATCGACTCGATCGCGCGGCCCTGCCGCTGTTTCGTCGTCTCACCGCCGAGCATGCCCAGAAGCTGCTCGAGCTGCTCGACGACTGGATGGAGGCGCATGCCGTACCCGCCGGACGAGAGGGCGACGGGAGAAGTGTGCGTGCAGGTGTGGGAGTTTATTTTTTTCAGGACCCCGAAGGGGAACCCGGTAGCTCGGAGGGCGAGGGATGATCAGTAGAACACGGCGGCTGATGGTTGCCGGCGCATTTGCGGCCGCGTTGCTCGGCGTCGCCTGTGGTGGCGGCGGCTTCGGCTCGGTGGGAATCGAAGGCACCGGGATCGTCTCGAGCTTCGGTAGCGTCTTCGTCAACGGCATCGAGCTCTCGACCGAGGACACCGAGTTCGTCTTCAACGGGATGCCCGCGACCGAAGAAGACCTGCGCGTCGGCGACGTCGTGTCGTTCACCGGCGTGCAGCGGGATGGCTATGTGCAGGCGACGCGGATCGAGTTCGATCGCTTCGTCGACGGCCCGATCGAGCTGCTCGACATCGAAGACGGCGTCGGAACGCTGGTCGCCCTCGGGCAGACGGTGCGAATCGACAGCACCACGCGCTTCATCAATGTCGCGCTCGAGGACTTGAGTGTCGGCGACTTGATTGCGGTCAGCGGACTGCTCGACGGCGACAACGTGCTCCAGGCCACCTCGCTGCAGCGCGGCCCCGAGTTCGTGCCGGATGTAACGCCGATCGACATCGAGGGATTCATCGTCGAGCGCGAAAGCGGCGCGGGGCAGTTTCGCGTCGCCGGTCTGACCGTCGAATACGGCCAGGCCGAGGTGCGCGAGGAAGCCGGACCGCTGGCGGTCGGCGCCTTCGTTCAGGCTGCCGGCACGCAAGGCGCCGATCCCGACGACCCGATGGTCGCCACATTGGTCGTCACTCGTTCGCGCAGCGTCGGCAGCAATGGCGGGGGGGCTTCGGTCGAAGCCTTGGTCACCGACTTCGCCGGGCTCGGCGACTTCCGCCTCAATGGTCAGAGCGTCGACGCGACGGCGGCGACTCGCACCGACGATTCCGGCCTGCCGGTGGTCGAGGGTTCGAGGGTGATCGTGCGAGGTCGAGTCCGCGGCGACGTCCTGGTTGCGGATACCTTGTCCCTGGTGCCCGAGGCGGACATCGTGCTGACGTCGACGGTTGGTGCGGTCGACGTCGCGGCAGATTCCCTACTGTTGGGCGGGCAAACCGTCCGGGTGACCGCTTCCACCATCTATCTGGATTCGAGCGCGGCCGCCGACCGCACGTTTCGTCTCGACAGTGTCGCCGTTGGCGACCATGTCTCTGTCGCTGGGTACGAGGGCCAAGCCGGCGACTTGGTGGCGACCCGACTCGAAAGACTGGACTGAACACTGAGGGCCCGTTGCTCGGGAAGCAACGGGCCCTCCGGGAAGCCGCACGCGCGCTAGGGAGATCGCCCGCGCGCGGGGGGACGCTTACGGGTCGATCGCCAAGCCGTTGATCGGGAGCCCCGGACGTCTTGGTGTTTTGCTCCTGAACATCGGTTTTTCCCTCCCGCAACGGGAACTTTTTGCGAGGCCAGGTGCCGCCGTCGGGGCTTCGCCTTGGGGCCCGTGTCTCCGGACGCTTGACATCGTCG
Source organism: bacterium (assembly GCA_030430165.1). GTDB lineage: Bacteria > Desulfobacterota > Binatia > HRBIN30 > CADEER01 > CADEER01. The sequence goes on from JAUIGL010000001.1 coordinate 169,828, forward strand.
CTTGGAATTGGGAATTATTTCCCAATTCGAACAACTGGGTTCTTTTTGTCGATCGAAACGAAGCGGACGGAGGTACTGTATGAGCTTACGCAAGGTGCTGGTTCTGGTTCTGGTTGCGGGGGTAGCGTTGCTGGCTAGCCCGGTTTGGTCTGCGGATCATGGCGACGGCCCGGCCGTTCAGGCCGACCCAGCCGCAGACATCAACGACCTGTTCGTCTGGATGTCGCCCGACGCCAGCAAGGTGCACATGGTGCTCTCGGTCTTTCCCAACGCGACCGAGGGCGCGCGCTTTTCGGACAGCGTCCAGTATGTGTTCCATGTCGGCAGCGGGCCACAGTTCGGCGCCGTCGAGGACAGCGGCGAAATCGTCTGCATCTTCAACTCGGCGCAGGATATCCAGTGTTGGGCCGGTGACACCTCGGTGATGGGAGATGCGAGCTCGCCTGCGGGGCTGATGTCGAACGACGGCCGCTTGCGCGTCTTCGCCGGCATGCGCAACGACCCGTTCTTCTTCAATCTCTCGGGATTCGTTGCCACGACGTCGACCGTAGTCGGCGCCGCCGGTGGTCTCACCTTCGACGACGCGGGCTGTCCGGCGCTCGACTCCGGTACGTCGACGGCTCTGGTGACACAGCTCATGACGGAGCCGGGGGGCGATCCGGCGATTGACGACTTCGCCGGGGCCAACGTGTTGGCGATCGCAATCGAGATCGACAAGTCGCTGGTGACGCAGGACGGCTCGATCCTCGGAGTGTGGGCGAGCACCAACCGCAGCGTTGGGGCCAGTGCATGTGTCGGTGACGCCGATCGCGACGGCGAGGTCAGGATTCACGAGCTGGTGGTTGCCGTGAACAACGCGCTGCGCGGCTGTGAGAGTGCCTCTCCGCCGGTGCTCGGGCTGCAGATCGAGCGCATGGGTCGCTCAGCGATCAATACCGCCGTGGTCGATCCGTTCTTTGCCGATCCGGCGGAGCACGGGCGAATCCAGGACGCGTACAACGCGGCCAACGACTCAACCGCCTGGGCCGATCTCTTTGCCGGTCGCATGGCGGGCAATCTCGCGATCCTCGATTCGCTCGATACGGACTGCGGCAACCAGCTCTTGGCCGGAGCCGATCCCGTAGAGGGGCGCTACGACGGGCTCGCCGGCGTGCTGGCGGACGACCGTCTCTTCGTCAACACCGACTCGGGCGACTGCCAGCAGTACCTGGCGGTCGAGGGGAACGCGTTGGGTATCACCAACAGCGACTGCGGCGGACGCACGCCGTTGCACGACACAGTCGACACCTCGTACTCGGTGCTGGCAATCGGTGCTCTCACCGGAGTCGGTGACGGGGTCGATGAGGACGGCGACGCGGCTGCCTCTCTCGGCACCTTTCCGTTTCTGGCCGACCCGAGCTGAGACGAGGCCCGGCCATGACGAAGAAGCGAGCTATGTCTTTCGCGAGGGCAGCTGCGGTTGCAGCTGCCCTCGTGTCGGTACAGTTGCAAGATGCGGTCGCCGCGGTGAGTTATCTCACGACTTCGCCACGCATCGCGATCGCCAACCTGGACGCGCAGATCGAAGGCTTGCAACGCCGCGCTGCAAGCGAGTCGGACTGTCCGAAGAACGCGTCGGTCGAGATCGAGCTCATCGAACGCCTGACCTTCCGCGCCCGCATTCGCAGCCGCTTCGCCGACTCGAGGGAAGCGCTGCAGCGGTCGCGGGTGCTCGTTCGCTGTTTGCCGAACGACCAACGAGCCAGCCTCAGTCACGCCGCCGTGCTGGTTCATTTCCACCGCTTCGACGAAGCGCTCGCCATCGCCGATCGTCTGGTCGAGGATGGAACGGCCCCGCAGCGGGTGCGCAACCTCAGGGCACAGGCGCTGCACGGACTCGGTCGTTTCGGCGAAGGTCTCGCCCTGCGGCGAGAAGAGGTTGCCAGACATGCAACCCCGCGCAGCCTCGGCGGGCTGGCGGTGCTGCTCGGCGATATGGGGCGGGTCGATGAAGCGGAAGAGCTCTTCGCCCGCGCGATCGGCGAGTACCGCGATGTGTCGCCGATTCCACTCGCCTGGCTCGAGCACTCGCGCGGGCGCATGTGGATGCGATTGGACCAAGCAGATCGAGCCGCTGCGGCGTTTCAGCGATCCCGCGATCTGCTCCCGGATCTCCTCGCCAGCTCTGGGCTGCTCGCCGAGATCCGATTCGAACAGGGCAACGCCGGCTACGCCATCGGCGAGCTGCGTCGCTTGGCGACGCTGTCGGACGATCCCGACTACGCGGCCCATCTTTCGCGGATGTTGCTCGCCGAGGGCAGGGTGGAAGAGGGCGAGCGGTGGAGAACGGTAGCCGCGGACGGCTTCGTGGCGCTCATGCTCGAAGCGCCGGAGATGTACGCCGATCACGCCGCGGAATTCTGGCTCGCCGCTGGCGCCGATCCACGTCGCGCGATGCACGCCGCCGCCGTCAACCTCGCGGCGCGTCGCACTCCCGGCGCGATCGAGCTATTCGGCAATGCCCTGCGCGCCGACGAGGGTGCGCCGGAGGTTTGCGGCGGGGCGCTCGCTTCGGCAACGGCCCTCGCCGCCTGCCGAGACGCGCTCGAGCCGTCGCTGGCCAAGGCGAGCCCTCGAGCAGCTTTCGAATGATCCGCGGCGGTTACAGCGCGATGCGCGCGACTTTGAGCGGCGACCTCCCGTCGGAGCTCGGGAAGTCCTCGCCGGGCCGCACGACGTCGAGGGATCGAATCGGCCGGCCGTGTTTTTGCGCGCACCGTCGCAGTACGCCGTGCCAGTCGGACTCGTCGACCTCGGCGACGTTGTTGGTGCAGTAGATTGCGCCACCGTCGGCGACGCAGGCAAGGGCGGGCTTGAGGAGACTCTGGTAGTCGCGGATCAGATCGACGACCCCAAAGGGGCTTTTCGCGCGCGGCGGTGGATCGAGCAACACCAGGTCGAATCGTTCGCGCTCGACCCTCGGGAACGGCGGCAGGCGCCGGCCGCGGTCGACCGGGGGCTGGCGAACCCCGGCGAGCTGGCGCAGCGCGGGAAAGACGTCGCTGCGCAACTCCTTGGTTCGCTTGGCGACATCGTTCAGTCCGGCATTGGAGCGGCCGATGGCGAGGCTGGATGCGGCGAAGTCGACGTTGAGGACGCGGCACGCGCCTGCTACCGCGGCGGCCACACCGGCGCCGCAAGTGTAGGCGAAGAGATTGAGCATCGACTTGCCGTCGGCCTCCGTCATGATCGCCCGGCGCGTCGTGCGCAGGTCGAGAAACAGCCAGGGGTCGTTGCCGCGATGCCGCGCCTTGATTTGGAGCTGCACTCCGTGCTCGCGCACGATGCGTGTCTTGTCGGCGATCACCTGTTGGATTTCGCTGAGCCGGTTGCGCACCCGCGATCCGGGCTCGCTGCGATCGTTGTAGACGAGGCTCAGGTCGGGGTGTGCCTGTTCCAATACCCGGCGCACGGCCGTCACCGCGTCGTCCGACAGCGGACGATGAAAGGTCTGTAGAAGGGCGAGGTCGCCGTAGCGGTCGAGGGTAGTGCCGGGCGCACCTTCCTGGCTGCCGTGCAGCATGCGGTAGCAGTCCGTTCGCTCGCTGGCGAGACGATGCGCCAGCGCAATGCGCCGGTCGAGCGCGCCGCCGAGAGCCCGCTCGAGCGTCGATGCGTCGGTCATGGGTGCGGTTCGAGAGTCAGTGAGGCGGTGTGGAACCCGTCACGCCGGTTGTGCTGTCGGGGCTAGTCTTGCTCGATCCGCGACCTTTCGGCGATCTCCGTGCGTGTGTAACGCCGGGGGGTGTGGAGATCAAGGTGGCCGGGGTCAGCTGGCTGCCCGCTTGGCTCGGCCAGTGGTGCTTCGGGACTTGCGCTTCGGGCCCTTCCGCCTCGAATTGGAAGCCGGCTGAGCGTGCTGGGTCAGGCTCGAGAGCTCGGCGACGGCCTCTCGCATGTGGTCGCCGAGCTGCTCCGGGCAGGGCAGGGCCGCGGGGTCGGCATCGATACCGACCGCCAGGGTGTCGCCGTACGACAGCAGAGCGAAGGACAAGGGGGCTCCCAGCATGAGCGGTGCGAAGGGATAGATGCTCTCGACCCTCGCGCCGGCGAGATAGCGCCGGCTGGATGGGCCCGGAATGTTGGTGCAGATCAAGTGGAACCTTCCGACAGCCTGCTGCGCCAGCGCACGGAACGCCACGCGCGGCATCAAGGAAGCCATCCCCATGAAGAACGGAATGGCGCTGCCGCGCCGGTCGCCTTTTGCCGCGGACGTCTGAGCGTGGATCTGCGCCAACCTCAGTAGAGTGCTGCGCTGACCGACCGGCAAAGTGACGTTGAAAACCCCGACGCGGTTGCCGAGAAGCTTACGTTCATGGTCCTGGCGCAGGTTCATCGGCACCATGCAGTGCAGTTGCTCGACGTGCTTGCGATGGCGGTCGTGGTAGCCGCCGATAGCGCCGGCGACCACGGTCAGCACTACGTCGTTCAGCGAAACACCGAGGGCGGATTTGATGCGTTGCACTTCCGGCAACGGCAGTCGGACGCAATCGAGATGGCGCCCGATGCCGTCGGAGTCTCGCACCATCGGGTCGGCGATCGGTTGTGTCGCCCGCAGATCGCCGACCATGCCGTTGAGCGCGCGTGCGATTCGCGAAAGATCCTCGACCGCCGACCACGGATCCGAGAACATCCGCGCCGCGAGGTCGACGGCGTTGCCCGCGCCGTTGAGTCGTTCGTCTCGCTTGCTCGATCGCGCTGCATTGCGACCTGGGCGCTTTGTTGTCGCGCGCCTGCCGTTGCTCGGCTTGCGTCCGGGCTCGGTCATCGCCTCGAAGAGGGCGAGCGAACCCACGCCGTCGACGATCGAGTGGTGCGCTTTGAAGAAGAGCGCTGCTCGGCCTTCCGCGAGGCCCTCGATCAGGTAGATCTCCCACAGCGGTCGCAGGTGATCGAGCGGACTCTCGAACAGCGCCGCGGTGAAGTCGAGAACGTGCCGCAGGCTTCCGGGGGCAGGCAGGACGACGTCGCGTAGGTGGTAGTCGCGTTCGAAGTTGCGCTGCTTCTCCCACGCAGGAGGGCCGATTCCCATCCACGGCTTCTCTACCCGCTGCCGCAACCGCGGAACGCGCCGGATCAACCGATCGATCGAGGCGCGCAGCCGGTCTCGCCTCGGTGTTCGATCCAGCAACAAGAGTGCGCCGACCAGGGGCCTGAGCTCCGGAGTCGCTTCCTCGGCATACCAGAACAGCGCGTCGGCCGGGAGCATTCGAGCTCCGGGCCTCGACGTTACGCGCTCGTTGGCATGCTCGGCCATGGTCTCCTCGGCGTTTGACTGGCGATGGCTGTCCTACGCCAGTGGCTCGATTCCTTCCTCGTGCCCGCTCGCCGGGGCCTCGCGCGCCCCCGCTTTGATGACGACCGTGGCGAGCTCGGTTGCGGTAAAAGGCTTGCCCAGAACCTGATCGGCCCCGAGGCGCTGCGCGAAGCTCGAAACCTCTTCGTCGGCGTCGCGCGAAGTCGCGACGATCAGTGTGCTCTCGCTCGCCAGCGGCACGCCGAGCTCCCACAGGCCTCGCATGTAGCGCAGGAGCTCCCAGCCGTTCAGGTCGGGAATCTCGAGCTCGAGAACGACGAGGCCGAAGGCTCCGGCCGTCAACAGCTCGCGCGCTTCGAGACCATCATCGGCGTAGCTGACGGCCCAGCCGTCTCGAGCGAGGCGCCGCCCGATCGAGCCGGCGTAGAAAGGATCGTCTTCGACTACCAGCGCCCGCCTCGATGCCGACCTCGGCGCCGCGTGCGCGTGAGGCACTCGAGGTGTTGAGCTCGATGCTCCGACGACATCCTGTCGTCTCATCACCGATGACCTTTCGGTTGTGAGTGATGGAATGGACGGGCTGGAAGCGGAAGCGGGGGAGGATCATCGCGCCTCGCGGTAATCCTGTCAAGAAAACAATTGCGGGTGCGTCTCGGCTTTGCGGCTTTCCGCATACGGATTGCTGCTGCGCGCTCAGCCGCCGCAGCAGCGTATCGCCCGAGTCCGGTTACCAGGTGACCCACTCGGCGTCGGGGTACGCTGGAATCTCGTCGTCGGGATCCGCGCCATCCGCTCCCGTGAGCTCCCAGCAGTGCTGTGGGGCTCCCGGACTGGTCGGCCTCGTCGCAATCCGGAACGGCTGTACGATGTGGCGAAAGATGTCGCACATGGCGTCCCACTGGCGACAAGAAACTGCGCCCGGGTCTCCGATGCAGTTGTGGTAGTCCGGATCCTCGGAGGCTGATTCGGGCCGCAAGACGGCGCCGCCGCACTTGGCGCCGACGCCGGCAATGGAGTGGTCGCAGGAGAAGAGGCTGTTCTTCGACGCATCGCTGCCGTCGAATCCCGCCTGGCCGACGATCTGATTGTGCGAATCGAGAATTCGATCGATGACCTCGGCGAGACACTCGTTGTCGAAGTCTGGGTCGTCGGCTTCGCACTCTCCGTCTCCACAAAACCCGGGCCCCTTGTCGGAGCACGGCAGCCCGTCGTTCGCGCCGCCGTTGCAGCGGACACGGTGCTGCAGCAAGGGGACGAGGACCTGATCGTGGAACCCCTTGTGGACGATATTGTTGAAGCGGACGCAGAGGTCGCTTACCTGAGCATTGGCTGGACCGGCCGAAGTCTCGTGGTCGCTCACGCAGCGGGGTCCCAAGGCACTGTCGTCGCAGATCGTTCCTGTCGCTTCGCAGTTGTTCTCGAGGTCGGCGTAGAGCGGGGCCTCGAAGTCCTGCCCGCCCGGCGCGCCGTTGTCGCCGGGTTCCCCGTCCTCCTCGTATAAGCATGCGCTCTCGCACGAAGTTCCCTCCGCATGCGCCCCGCAACAGTTGATCGTCACGCACGGCCATCCGTCTCGCGGGCCGCCGGCGCAGGTCTGGCACTCGTCGTGTTTCTTGCAGATCTTTCCTTCGCGAGGGCCGCTGTCGCAACGCATCACCGCGTTCTCCGCATCTTGCCACACGAACGAATCCGGCGGTCCGTCAATGCAAGCATCCAGTCGCTGCACCATCGCGTAGAGGTCGGCTTGATTGCAGTCGTTCTGGTACGGCAGCTTGTAGTTGCAGTGGCCGATGCCGGCTTGGAGCGAACGACAGTCGCCCGACTGGTGATTGTAGCGGACCATCCTGACGTCGAGCGGATCGTGGTAGGCGACGGGCTCTCCGACCGGCGGCGCCGTCAGTGTCGTCACGTATTCGGTTTGCGCGCCCGTGCAGCTGTCGGCGTCCGCGTCCCGCGGCGCGAAGAACAACCCGCCGTAGCCGACGTCGTTCTCGGCCGGCGGTTCGCTGAACGCGAGTGGGTCGGCGGCCGGAGTCGGTCCGGGGTACAGCCACGAGTCGATCGCGGCGTCGCCGCTCTCGAACACGAGTCGCGCAACTGCGTTGCGGCTGAAGCTGCGGAAGTTGCCGGTCAGCTTGCCCGCCAATTCGGGGGCAGTGCTCCCTTCGCGTACACACCGGAAAGACCAGAGGCCGAGGTGCTGGTGCGACGGTGTCGGAGTGTGCGTTCCCGCGCCCCGGCAAGTCCGCCCCAGGCAGCTGAGGCCGGACGGGCAATCGCCGTCGACGTCGCAGCGGATCGGTGTCGCCGTGGGGGTCGGGGTGAACGTCGCCGTCGGGCTGTTGGTTGGCGTGCCCGGGATGTCGGTCGGATACGGCGAAGGGGGCGGGCCAGGGAGCGAGCCGGATGCCTTGAACCTGCCGTTGGCTCTCGGCTGGAGGTCGTCCATCGTCGCCGACAGGCAAATCCCGTCGCTCGCGCGAAACTGCATGGTCAGCAGAGGGGGGCCTTGCCCGAGCCATTCGGCGAGGTCGGTTTGTGCCAGATCTCCATCGACCTTGACGATGACCTTCGACCGGCCGGTGTCGCCTCCTTTGTAGATGACCTTCGTGATTCCCGCAGCGTTGCCATCGCGAAACGAATAGCGATAGCCCCTGCCGTCGGGTGGGGGCCGTCCGATCGACCGCCAACAAGGCGTTCCGCCGCAGAGTGCGCCGCCGGCCTCCGCTGCGGCGACGATGCGCTCGTTTTCGATGAAGCGGCCTCGTCCATCGTAGAAGCACAGCGCGTAGCTGGTTGCGCCGCTGATCGGGTCGCCGAGGTCCACCTGAGTCAGCCGCGGCCCTCTCATCAGCTTGGCGATCAGCTTGTCGCTCCGATCCGGGTCCGACTTCGAACGCACGAACGCTTTGGCGAACCCGGTTTGGCACGTGTCGTCCAACAACGCCGGGCAGCCCACCCTGTTCCAGGTAGCGGTCGGTGTCGACGACGAAGTCGAAGTCGGCGTCGCGGTCGCGGTTTCTGAAGGAGTAGCCGTAGGGGTCGAGGTCTCGCCGGAGGTTGCCGTTGCCGAGGCGGTGGCCGTCGATGTCGCGGTCGGGGTCGAGGTTTCCCCAGAAGTCGTCGCCGCCGAGGCGGTGGCCGTCGATGTCGCGGTCGGGGTCGAGGTCTCCCCGGAAGTCGTCGCCGCCGAAGCGGTGGCTGTCGATGTCGCGGTCGCCGTCGCCGATGGGGGCGAGGTTGCGGTGGCCGTTTCTGTTGCGGTCGCGGTCGATGTCGCAGTCTGCGAAGCGGTCGCGGTCGGCGAAGCCGACTCCACTTGCGTCGCGGTTGGGCTCGCCGTTGCGGCGAGCCCCACGTCTGCCACCGCGATCATCCGCATCGACAGGACGAGCCATGCGAATGACGAGGTCGACGGCACGCGACCACGCCACGATGAACCAACTCCACTTCCTTCGCCCGACTCTGTACCGGCCACCCGCATCGCTCCGCCCCTCTGGGAATAGGAGAGGTGTACCGGGCAGTGTTCGCTCGAGTCTATTTCGGAACTCTACTGATGAGGGGATCTCGATCAGTATCTTCTTGTGCTCCTCTACAAACTTTCCCTGCCGTCGGCTCGCGATTCTACGTACGACGAGCCGTGCGGGCTGGGGAACTTGCGTCGCTGGTCAGTCGATGAGCTTCGGGTCCAACGCGTCGCGCAACGCGTCTCCGGCGACGTTGAGAGCGTAGATGATCGCGAACATCGCGAAGGTCACGCCGGCGAGCGGCCACCAGATCCCCTGGGCCAGTTCCCCGGTTGCGTCCTGAATCATCGTGCCCCAGCTGTCGCCGTCCTGAATTCCGACCCCGAGGAAGGTGAGGATCACCTCGGACTTGATCGCGCCGAGAATCATCAGGGAGGCGGTGACGATCGGCAGGTGCAGCACGTTCGGCAGAATGTGCCGGAAGATGATTCGCCCATCGCCGGCACCGAGGAGGCGCGCGGCGAGCACGTACTCGCGATTCTTGTGCTTCAGGACTTCGCCGCGGATGAGACGGCAAAGACCCACCCACCCGACCAGGCCGAGGGCGAGACACACCGACACCAGACCCTTTCCCAGCACGTAGGAGATGCCGATGATCAACAGAATCGAGGGCACCGAGGTGATGACCGAGTACAGCCACACGACTAGCGCATCGATCTTGCCGCCGTAGTAGCCGGCGACCGCACCGAGTCCGACGCCGATCGGAATCGAGATCGCAGCGACGACGAGGCCGATCGTCATCGCCGTGCGCGTGCCCACCAGCACCTTGTAGAGAACCGATCGCCCGAAGATGTCGGTGCCGAGCAGCTTGGCGAAGGACCAGGACGGCGGCTCGTACGATTCGCCGACGCGTTCCTGAAAGTCGGGGAGCAGCCCGGCGTAGCCGAGCACGGCGATGAGAATGTAGATACCGATCACCGCGAAGGACAGCAGGACGAATCTACGGCGCCGCAGAATGCCCATGGCCCGCGCCCCGAGGCTCTGTCCGACGACCGGCTGCTGCACGGGAGGAGCGGCAGCGCTCATGAGAGCTTCACCCGCGGGTCGACGTAGGCGTAGAGCACGTCGGTGAGAAGGTTGAACAGCGAGTACGCGATCGCGATCAGCACCGTCAGGCTCATCAATATCGGCCGGTCCCCCGTGTTCACGGCGTTGATCAAGGTGTCGCCAATCCCCGGGATGCTGAAGAACCGCTCCATCAGGAAGGCGCCGAGAATCAAGAACGGTACCGACGTCACCCAGTGGGTCAGCACCGGTATCATCGCGTTCTTCAGGATGTGGCGGAACAGGACCGAACCCTCGCCGGCCCCCTTGGCGAACGCCGTGCGCACGTAGTCGGCCCGCGTCTCGTCGAGGAAGACCGTGCGCAACACTCGGATGTCGGGCCCGGCCGACACCACGACGATGATGATCCAAGGCAGTACGAGGTAGGGCAGGGCGTCGACCCCGCGCTCGTAGCCACTGATCGGGAACCAGTCGAGCTCGAAGGCGAAGACGTACTGGAAGGCGATGATGTAGACGAGATAGGAGACGCTCATCGAGCCGACGAAGAGAACGGTCGATGCCTGGTCGAGCCAGCTGCCGCGGAAGTAGGCGATCAACAGCGCGATCGAGATGTTGAGGATGATCCCGAGCAGGAACGGCGGCACGGTCAGGGACAGGGACACCAGGGCGCCGCGGCGGAAGATCTCGGAGAGGCTTTCGCCGGTGTTGTACGACTCGCCGAAGTCGAAGGTGACGATCTGCCGCAGGAAGTCGACGAACTGCAGCGGCAGGGGCTTGTCCAATCCCCACTTGCGCTCGAGATCTGCGATCGCCTCGGCCGTAGCGTGAGGCCCGAGAGCGTTGCGCACCGGGTCCTCGCCGACACTCGAGAACAGGGCGAATACCAGCAACGCAACCCCGAAGACGATCGGAATCATGTACAGCAATCGCCTGACGACGTATGCGATCACGACCGGCGGGCTCCTCTGCTCATACGAAATCTGCGCCCATCAGCGTTCATCTGCGGCTTCTCTTTCTGACTCGACACCCTCATCCGCGGCCAGGCGGATGTCGAGGTCGACGTACTTGAACGGCGCGTCGACCATCATGTTGGCGGAGAAGTTCTCCAGCCGCTTCTGGTAGATGGCGAACGAGATCGAATTGTAGCGCAGGATGACCGGAACCCGATCGCGCAGGATCTCCGACATCCGCTCGAAAATCGCGAAGCGGGCGGGGCCGTTCGTCATGAACCGGCTCTGTAGATAGAGCCGGTCGTACTCGGGGTCGGCGAAAGCCGAGATGTTCGGTCCGGGAGGTCCGTTCTTGCCGAACAGCAGCTGATAGAAGTTCTCGGCATCGGGATAGTCGGCGTACCACCCCGACGAGCCGACCTGGAAGTTCCCCGATTCGATTCGCTGCAGGTACGCTGAGAAGGTGTGAAAGCGTCCGATCGCCTTGATGCCGACCGCCGCGAGCTTGTAGCGCATGAATTCGAATCCCTGGCGCGTTTCCTTGGTCGTGCTGCGATAGTCGAAGCGGATCGCCGGCAGACCCTCGCCTCCTGGAAATCCGGCCTCGACGAGCTTCTGCTTCGCTCTCTCCGGGTTGTGTTCGTAGTAGTCGGCGCCGATGTCACGCTGGCTGCCGGCGATCGGCAGCGGCACCACGGTCTTCAGGGGCGCGGCGCGGCCGTTCAGCATGATCTCGATGTACTCTTCGACATCGAGCGCGTATGCGATCGCCTGCCGCAGCGCGACGTTCTCCCCGACCAGCGGATCGTTCATGTTGAACGCGATGTACTCGGTGGCAAGGGATTCGGCGGTGATCAGCTCAAACTGCTCGGCGTAGGGCGATCGGAGGCGGAACTCTCCGTCTTTCCGGTCGACCATCTTGATGAAGTTGTCGCGGTCGACCGTGTGCAGGTCGAGCTCCCCCTTGCGGAAGCGCAGCATCGCCGGCTGCGATTCCTCGATCAGCGGCAGATGCACCTCGTCGACCAGTGGCAGGCGGGCTCCAGCGTCCTCGAGGAAACCGCGCTCGCGGTCGCCAGCCATCCCTCGATCCGGGTAGCGCCCGTGGTAGCGCGGGTACTTGGCCAGCACGACGCGACCGCGCCGATCGTTGCGGTGCATCGTGAAGGGGCCGGTCCCGACCGGATGCCGCGCGAAGTCTTCGCCGTAGGCCTCGACGACTTCGCGCGCCACGATCGACATCGGCGTCGCCGCCAGCGGGTAGAGGGCGAGCGGATTCTCACGCGTCAGGCGCAGCTTCAGCCGGTAGTCGCCGTCGCGCTGCAGACCTTCGACGTCGTGCGCATCGTAGTCCATCCCAGGGCCGTGTTGCCGCGTTGCATCGCGGAACGCGTCCAGCCCGACGATGACGTTCTGGATCAAGATGTAGCTCTTCACGTTCACGTTGACGTCGGCGAAGCGCTTGATCGAGTAGATCACGTCGTCGATGGTCAACTCGCGGCCTACACCCCCCGGGAAAGCCGGATCGTCGTGAAAGCGCACGCCGCGTCGCAGAGTGAGGAGATAGGTGGTGCCGTCTTCCGAGAGCTGCGGCATCTCGGCGAGGAGATTCGGGACCAGTTCGTAGGGCCGCTGCAGGTAGTGGTACTCGAGCAGCGTGTCGTAGATGTTGCCGACGATCTGGGCGGAAGCCGAGTCGAACTGCCCGGCCGGATCCAGCGACTTGTACTCGGCGCGCCTGGCCACCCTCAGGATCTTGCGCCCTCCGTCCTCGATTGCCGGGTTGCGAGGCTCGCCCGAGCCCATGCATCCGAGCGCGATCGTGACCAGCAGGGCCGGCAACAGCCGCGCCGCGCCACTGCCGAGCTCTGGCCTCGGGGAGGGGAGAGTCCGAGTGCGCACCGTGTCCATCGCCTAGTCGATTTCCTCTGCCAGGTGGCAGGCGACCAGGTGGCTCGGGTCGCCATCGAAGGGGCGCAGCTCGGGAACCTCGACACGGCAGACATCCTGGGCGAATCGGCATCGGGTGTGGAAGACGCATCCCGGCGGCGGATTCTTCGGGCTCGGCAGGTCGCCTTCTAGCCGTTCGCGTTCGCCACCGGCGCGCTGTGGTTCGAGGCGCGGCACGGCCGAGAGCAGGGCGCGCGTGTACGGATGCGCCGGGCGCTCGTAGAGCTGCCCCGAAGCCGCGAGCTCGACCAGATGCCCGAGGTACATGACGCCGATCCGGTCGGCGATGTACTTCACCACAGTCAGGTCGTGCGAGATGAAAATGTAGGTGAGCGACAGTCGTTCCTGCAGCTCGCGCATCAGGTTGATGACCTGAGACTGAACCGACACGTCGAGCGCCGAGACCGGTTCGTCTGCCACCACCAGGCGCGGCTCGAGCACGAGAGCGCGAGCGATGCCGATGCGTTGTCGCTGGCCGCCGCTGAACTCGTGCGGGAACTTGTGCAGATCATCGGTGCGCAGGCCGACCAGCTCGACCAGCTCGCGAACCTTGCTCCGACGTTCCTCGCTGCTTCCCATTCCGTGAATCGCCAGCGGCTCTTCGAGGCAACGCTGGACGGACATCCGCGGGTTCAGCGAGCCGTACGGATCCTGGAAGACCATTTGCATCTCGCGATGCAGTTGCTTCAGCTCCTCGGTCGACAGGTGGGAGATCTCGTGACCGCGGAAGCGAATCGTGCCCGCCGTCGGTTCGTAGAGCCGCACGATCGCTCGACCGAGCGTCGTCTTGCCGCAACCCGATTCACCGACGATCCCCAGTGTCTCGCCCTCGTCGAGCGTGAAGGTGACGCCGCTGACCGCGTACACGGCGCCGACCCGGCGGCGCAGGACGCCCCCGGTGATCGGGAAGTGCATGTCGAGCGACTCGACCTCGAGTAGCTTCGTCACCCGCCGATCCTCCCGGCCACCAGATGACACGCCGCCTCGTGCCGCGAGCCTTCGTTGCGCGTCGGCACTGGTTCGATTGGCGGCGTTTGCTGGCGGCAGAGCTCCTCGACCCGCGGGCAGCGCGCGTTGAAGCGGCAGGCGGCGGGCATGTTGCCGAGACTCGGCACCACCCCCTTGATCGTCGCCAGCGGTTGAGATCGGTCGCTGTCGAGGCGTGGCACCGAGGCTAGTAGCCCGCGCGTGTAGGGATGCTGTGGGTCGGCGAATACCTCGGCGACGCTACCGCGTTCGGCGATTCTTCCCGCGTACATGATGGCGACGTCGTGCGCGCTCTCGGCGACCACCCCGAGGTCGTGGGTGATCAGCAAGATCGAGGTGCCGCGTTCGCGCTGCAGCGCCACCATCAGGTCGAGAATTTGCGCCTGGATGGTGACGTCGAGCGCGGTCGTCGGCTCGTCTGCGATCAACAGCTCGGGTTCGCAGGCGATCGCCATCGCGATCATCGCCCGCTGCAACATTCCGCCCGAGAACTGAAACGGATACTCCCCGGCCCGCCGCGGCGCGTCCGGGATCCCGACTTTGCCGAGGATGTCGACCGCGGCGCGATTCGCCTCCCCGCGTGACAGTGAGCGGTGAATGCGAAACACCTCGGCGATCTGCTCGCCGACGGTGAACACGGGATTCATCGCCGTCATCGGCTCCTGAAAGATCATCGAGATTCGGTTGCCGCGCACCGCTCGCATCTGCGCCGCCGACAAGTCGAGCAGATTCGTTCCGTCGAGCGTGATCGAGCCGCCGTCGATCGAGCCGACCTCGTCGAGCAGCCGCATGATCGACAGCGCGGTAACGCTCTTGCCGCAGCCCGACTCTCCAACCAGGGCGAGAGTCCGCCCGCGTTCGATCTCGAGGCTGATTCCATCGACCGCGCGCAGCACCCCGCGCTCGCTGCGGAACGAGGTGACGAGGTCGCGGATTTCGAGGAGTGGCGCCGTGCTCATGGATTTCAGGACGAGATGCGGCCTCCACTACTACTGATGGTAAAAGCCCAAAGCGAGGAGGATCCGTAGCGGATGGTGGTGTAGTGAGAGGAATGGCGGCCTAGCAGCTCGATTCCGGGGGCTAAGCGGGCGGTTTTCGGGCGAAAGTAACGAATGGGCGCCCACTTGCTGCGCTGGTCAGACCAGCCCGGGGGTTGAGTTCGGCGACGGGCGGTGCGCAGGAGAAGGGATGACGAGCAAGAATCAGCCTCCGCGCGAGGGCGGATCGATCGAGCACTACGACGCGGTCATCATCGGAGCGGGTGTCAGCGGCATGTACGCGCTGCACCATCTGCGCGAAATGGGCCTCTCGGTGCGGGTGTATGACGGTGCCAGCGATGTTGGCGGCACCTGGTGGTACAACCGCTACCCGGGGGCGCGGGTCGACGGCCCCGGCAGTCCCTTCTACTGCTACACCTTCTCCGAAGAGCTCATCGAAGAGTGGGACTGGGAGGAGACCCAGTCCGAGCAGTCCGCGGTGCTTGCCTACCTCGAGCATGTCGCCGACAGGTTCGACCTGCGCCGCGACATCCAGTTCGAGACCTGGGTGCGAGACGCCCGCTACGACGAGGCGGCGCAACGCTGGACGGTAGAGACCAGTACCGGCGTTCGTGCCTGCGCGCAGTTTTTGATCTGCGCGGTCGGCGCGCTATCGACGGCCAACATGCCGGACATTCCCGGAATCCGTGATTTCGCGGGCGAGACCTACCACACGGGACATTGGCCTCACCAGCCGGTTCAGTTCGAAGGGAAGCGTGTCGCCGTGATCGGCACCGGTTCCTCGGGGATTCAGGCGATCCCCGAGATCGCCAAAGAGGCGGCGCACGTCACGGTGCTGCAGCGCACGCCGCAATTTGCCTTCCCGGCAGGGAATCGGCCGATCACCGCCGAGGACATGGCGCACGCGAGAGCGAACTGGGACGACTTCCGCGCCAAGATGTATGCCAGCAACGGAGGCTTCCCGGCCGACCCCAACCCTTCGCGCTCCGCCCTCGACGACACCCCGGAGCAGCGGCAAGCGTTCTACGAGGAGCTGTGGCAGCGTGGCGGGTTCGGGTTCTTCCTCAAGCTGTACGACGACATTGCGATCAGCGAGGAGGCGAACGCCACGCTTGCCGATTTCGTGCGCGGCAAGATCCGCGCGATCGTGCGCGACCCGGAGACCGCCGACAAGTTGATGCCGGACCACTTCGTGATCACCAAGCGGCCGATTCTGGAGAACGGCTACTTCGAGTGTTTCAACCGCGACAACGTCGCCCTGGTCGACCTGCGCGAGGACCCGATCGAGCGGTTTACCGAAACCAGTGTGATCACCCGATCCGGCGAGCATCCCATCGACATGCTCGTCCTCGCCACCGGCTTCGACGCGATCAGCGGCTCGATGCTGCGGCTCAACCCGAAAGGACGTGGCGGCGAGAGTCTGAAGGAGAGGTGGCGCGACCGCTTCCACAACTATCTCGGTCTCGCGATCGCGGGCTTCCCCAACCTGTTCATGGTGCACGGCCCCGGGTCGCCCGGCGTGTTCTACAACATGCCGCTCGGTGCCGAGCGACAGCTCGACTGGATCGGCAACCTGATGCGCCATCTGCGCGACAACGGGAAGGGGGCGGCCGAGCCGACGACCGACAGCGAGACCGCCTGGGCCGGCGAAGTCAGTGCGATTGCCGATGCCACGCTCTTCCCCCGCACCGACTCCTGGTGGACCGGCGCCAACATCGAGGGAAAGCCCCGCTACTTTTCGGCATACCTGGCCGGCTCGATCTACTACGCGCGGCTCGCCGAGATCGCGGCCAACGACTACGACGGTTTCGTGTTGGAGCCGGCACACCGCGCAGACGACGCCAAGGCCTGTTGAGGGCCGCCGCCGGTCAGACCCGACCGGGGTCGGACCATCGCAACTATTTGAATTTCTTGCCGATTCGTCTTCTCGAGGGGCAATAATCGACCTTAAACCCTCCATTTTGCCGTGGAAATGGACGGTTTAACGGTGCGCGTTCTACCCGGGTCGGCGGGACGCCTGCCGGAACCCGACCGACAGCCATTTGTGCTGGTCAGACCACGCTAGTCGGAGCAACAGTGAGGTGATCGTCGACTAACCGCCTCGCCAGAGTGAGGTGATTATGGCACAATCGCCTCATGGGAGGTCGCGCCGACAGGCTCCGCCGGCTGGTCGAGGCCCGCGGCACGGTTGCCAATCGAGAGGTCGCCGCCGATCTCGGGATCTCGGCGGCGACCAGCCATCGTCTCTTGAGCGCCTTGGTGACCAGCGGAGTTCTGGAGCGCTTCGGCCGGGGACGTTCGGCCCGCTATCGGTTTGCCACGGTGCGCCGGCGGTTTCGGCGCAGCGGTCTGGACGAATCCGCTGCCTGGCAGGAAGTCGAGCAGCGCATCAACACGATCCAACCCCTCGGCCGCCGCGAAGCGGACAGCCTGGCCTACGCGGCCAGTGAAATCATCAACAACGCGATCGACCACTCCGGTGGTACCTGGGTAGAGGTGTCGGCCTCGTTTGGAGCGGGAGGGGCGACCGAGGTGGAGGTGCGCGACAACGGAGTCGGCGCGATCCGCCGCATCTGTGAAGACTTCTCCTATGCTTCCGCGCACGACGCGATCGTCCAGCTGGAGAAAGGGAAGCTGACCAGCGACCCCGCCAACCACAGCGGCGAGGGGCTCTTCTTTTCGTCGAAAGCCGTGTCTCGGTTTCGACTCGAGAGCCAGGAGGTGACATGGCTCGTCGACAATCTCGTAGGCGACAGTGCGATCGGACCATCCGATCTACGCAAGGGCACGCGCGTCACGTTGGAGGTGGTCGCCGGGCGAGTTCCCTGGATTACGGAGGTGTTCGCCGAGTACACCGACGCGGAGGATCTGTCCTTCGACAAGACGCGAACGACCATCAAGCTCGCGGCCATGGGGCCGAGGTTGATCTCCCGCTCGCAAGCCAAGCGCGTGGTTGCCCGCCTGGAAAACTTCAAACGGGCCGTCCTCGACTTCTCATCTGTCGAGCTGGTCGGCCAGGGGTTCTGTGACGAAGTATTCCGCGTCTTCGCTCTGCGCCATCCGCAGATCGAGATCGAGCCTTGCGGAATGAACGAGCACGTCGCCTTCATGGTCGCCCGCGCCCGAGCTGCCGCAGCCCAACAGGGGGAAGGCTAGTCCGGCGCTACCTAGAGTCGCCCACGTCGCTCCTGCGTCCCCAAAGCGTCGGGAGCCGCCGGCGAAATCAAGAATAGATTCGGTCGGTGGTTGGGCCGAGCTCGGCGAGGAGCGCCCGAGCGTCGGTTACGGCGCGCATCTCGCTCCCCTCGGTCAGGTCGGCTTCTGCCGCGGCGAGGAGGTCGAAGGCTGCTCGCCTGCGACCCTGCCTCGCCCACAAACTGGCCAAGGAGTGCGCGGCCCTAAGCGCGAAAACCTTTGCGCCCTGGCCTTGCGCGACGCGTAAGGCGCGGATGAGCTCCGCCTCGGTCTCGTCGAACGCCTGGGGATCGGTGGTCAGCCGAATCTCGGCTCGCAGTCGAATCAGCTCGGCGTCGGCGAGGTGTTGGTCTTGCAGCTCGGCCTGTGCGTTGGCGAGGTCGATGACGCCGATCGCCTCGTCGATGCGTCCGGTCTTGAAGAGGGCGTCGGCGAATACGAAGAGGGCGGCCGGAGTGCCGAGGCCGTTGCCGATCAGAGCCAGTTCCTCGACAGCTTCTTGCACCTGGGCGATGCCTTCCTCGGCTTGCCCTAAATCGACCATCGCTGCGCCGTGGAACAGCCGAGCGCCGCTCAGCCAGAACGGAAAGCCAAAGTTGCTCGCCAGCTGAATCGCCTCTTCCATCACCACCCGCAGCTCGTCGAAATCGCGTCTCTCGAAGCGGATGATTCCGGCCTCGAAAAGGATGTTGACGAGGGTGAGCGGGTGGTTGACGGTCCGCGCCAGCTCGATCGAGCGGTTGCTCAGTCGCACCGCCTCGTCGACCCTGCCCAGGTAGAGGTGGCAGACCGCCGCATAGGAATGTGCTGCGACGCCCCGGTCGAACCCGACCAGGTACCCGAAGGTCGCTTCCTGGGTGGGGTCATACAGCGCCATGGCTTTATCGAGGTGGTCCAGCGCATCGACGAAGTTACCTTGAAACAGCAGCGGAGTGCCGGTGCAGACGTGCGCGATGAGCCGGTCGAAGGTGTCTCCGCTCCGTTCGGCTGCGGTGAAAACCTCGTCGGCGATCTCGAGTGCCGTTCCGATCTCCCCGCGCATCAGAACCGACGCCGACAGGCCTTCGATTACCCGCGCCAGATCCGGCGAATTGCCGATACTGCCGGCGAGGGTGCGAGCTCGAACGAAGATCTCCTCGTACTCGGGATTGGTATATCCTCGCGCCGCGGAGAATGGCCCGGCGAGCGCCATCTGTAAGGCGAGCTCGTGCTGTCGCCGCTCGTCGCTACTCGGCTCGGCCTCGACCAGCGCGAGAGCTCGCTGCAAATGACCGATCGCTTCTTCGTTGGCCGAGCGCTCGGCAGCGCTCTCGCCGGCTCGCTGATAGTACTCCACGGCTTTGCGCGGCTCGTTTGCCAGGTCGTAGTGTCGCGCGATCACCTCGGGGCGGGACGTCACGTACTCCGGAAACTCACGCTCCATCACCTCGGCGATTCGAGCATGGCGTTGCCGTCGGGTTCGCTTGAGCAGCGATTGGTAGGCGGTCTCCTGGACCAGCGCGTGCTTGAAGACGAAGGTTGCGTTGGGAAGCTCGTTTCGGACGAAAGCGATTCCTGCCTCGGCAAGCCGGCCAAGCTCGCGCTGCAGCGCCGAATCGTCGAGCTCCGATACTGCGGAGAGCAGCGGGAAGTCGACCTCGCGTCCGACGACTGCCGCGGTCTGTGCGACGCTCTTTGCCGGGCCGAGTCGATCGAGGCGCGCCATCAAGGAGTCGGCGAGCGTCTCGGGGATGGCCTCGACGCTGCGAGGACTGTCGGTGTCGATCATCGACCTCACCAGCTCTTCGGCGTAGAGCGGCACGCCGTCGGAGCGAGCTGCAAGCGCGTCGAGCGTGCCGCTCGGCATTGTCTCTGCGGCGACGCTTTCGAGCATCTGCCTGACTTCCGTGTCGCCGAGACGGCCGACGTCGATGGTCGCTGCGTGCTCGGTTGCCTGCCACTGCGGCGAGAACTCGGGTCGCGCGGTGGCCAAGAGCAGCAGCCCTGCGGGCGGCTCGTCGGCGATGAGGTTGTCGAGAAGCTCCAGCGTCGAGGGGTCGCACCAGTGCAAATCCTCGATGACCAAGACGGTAGCTTGGGTGGCACTGATCCGGCCGATCCAGGTGCTCAAGAGAGCAATCGTTTTGCGTCGTTGCAGCTCAGGGCTGAGCTGAAGTCGAGGTGTCGCGGCGATTCCGAGGAGCTCGGCCAGCAGAGATACGTTTTCGCTCGAAGCGAGCTCGCCGAGACCGCGCTCGATCTTCGTCAGCTTTGCCGTCGGTGCATCGCCCGAAGCAAAGCGGAGTCCCTGGCCGACCAGCGCGACGACCGGGAAGAAGGACGTACCGGTGGTGTAGGGGGTCGCGCCGGACTCCAACCAGGCATAGTCGGCTTTCGGTAGTCGGCGGCGCCACTCCTCGACCAGGCGGGACTTTCCGATGCCGGGTTCGCCGCGCACCAAGATGCTGCGACCCTGGTTGCGAACGGCTGACCACGCTCGCGCAATGTGTGCGAGCTCGGTGGCGCGACCGACGAAGGGAGTCGCTGTGCCCTCCCTGGCCGAGAGGCGTCCTCGTGCCCCGCTCGGCCCTACGACACGGTGCAGCGCCAGCGGATCTCCGCCTCCCCCGATCGGCGGCGCACCGGCGTCTTGGGTGAGAAACAGGCCGGCGATCAGCCGTCGCGTCGTTGCCGACACCAAGACGCAGCCGGGGTCGGCCGCGTCCTGCACGTGGGCGGCGAGGTGCGGCACGTCACCCAGCGCCAGCGCTTCGCTCTTTTCGCCGCTGCCGATGTCGCCGATGACGACGGTACCGGTGTGGAGACCAACCCGTGCGGCGAGGCTGACTCCGAAGTTGCGGTCGATGTTGCCGCCGAGCTCGTCGAACCCAGCAACCAGATCGAGACCGGCCCGCACCGCGCGCGCGGCGTCGTCTTCGTTGGCGCGCGGATAGCCGAAATAGGCTACCAGGCCGTCGACCAGGTATTGGGACACGTGGCCGTCATGGCGTTCGACGATCCGGGCGGCCAGCTCCTGGTATGCCTGGACGACGCTGCGCAGATCCTCGGGGTCGAGGCGCCTGGCGAGCTCGATCGGGCTGCCCAGATCGCAGCGCATCACCGTCAGCTGACGCCTCTCGGGTTCGGCGCTGGCGAGCGTATCGATCGAGAAGCGATAGCCGCGACGGGGGATGGTGGTGAGGAATCGGTCTGCCTCGGCGCCGAGGGCGACCCGGATCTCCCGGATGCAGACCCGCAACACGGTCGAAGTGACCACCGTGTCGGGCCAGACGGCGCGCCGCACCTCGTCGCCCGGCACCAAGCGGTTGGGATTCTCGGCCAGGTATTGCAGGACCGCGAACGACTTGGGGCGCAGCGTGCGGACTTCGTCCCGGTGGCGGAGCTCGCGCAGCGTCGGGTCCAGTCGGAAGTCACCGAAGAAGATCTGGTCGGGAGAGGAGGCGGTCGGCATCAGGGTTGTTCTGGGAGGTGGGTGGACCCTGTCTTTTAACATTAATGGTCCGCAGAGCCACACTTCCGCCGTGTGCGCTGCTCCGAGGCGACTGCGGGTTTCCGAAGTCTACTCGGGCGCTGGGGCCGCCGACGCAACTTGAACGCTAACTTGAACGGATACGGCTCGCTTGCGTCTTGCGACGACAATTCACGGCTACGTAGGTTGCAGCCCACGATCGCACTGGACGCCAATCGAATGTCACCTGTTACGTTTCGCAAGATCCACTGCCCCGCCGCCGGAATCGGCGCCCTCTTGCTCCTGGTGCTCACTACGGCGGCTGGCGCGCAGGACTTTCTGCCGGAACCGGACATCACCTACGTCGGCAACGTGCCGGCGGGCAGCCAGGTCGCGATCGGTCATCCCGCCGGGATGCTGGACAGCGTCTCCGCCGGCGCCGGGTCGTACGTCCTGGTGGCGCGCATGGTGCAGCCCGTCGCCGATCCAGCGCCTGCGAATCCGCCTGCCGGCAACGCCCTGGTAGGCGACAGCGCCACTTTGCTGATCGACGGCGTCGCGCAAGGGCTGGTGCCGCTGGCGGAGCGCGGCGGGGTCTACCGACTGGACATCCCGAATCCTGTGACGGTTCCCAATCCGGACGCAGTGTTGAATCCGGTGCGAGTGGTGCCGGCGATCCCCGGCGCCTCGCCGACGCCGACGCCGGATGGCACCACGACCACGCCAACCACGACGCCGACGAGTGGTGGCGGCGATACGCCGACACCGACTTTCACTCTTACTCCTGATCCTTCGGGGTGCGTTGGCGACTGCGACGACGATGGACGGGTTTCGATCAACGAGCTCATCCAGGGCGTGAACATCGCCCTCGGTAGGGCCCCGGTCGACCAGTGTCCGTCCTTCGATCGCAACCTCGACGACAACGTCGCGATCAACGAGCTCATCGCCGCGGTGAACAATGCCCTCAACGGTTGCGAGGGCGAGCTGTGATGTTCGCGCCGGGCCGAGTGCGCGTGCGTGCCGCGCTGTGTGGGTGTGCCGCCTCGATGGCGTTCTCTGCGGTGACGCTGGCCGACGAGATCGCGCCATCACCGGACGATGCCGCGGTCGCAACGGTCGACGGGCGCCCGATCACCGCAGCAGCACTACGCCGGGCGATGGTGCGACGCGGCGCCGACTTCCTGCCCGGATTCTCGCAGGCAGACAAGAAGCAAGAGCTGGTCGAGAGCTTGGTCCGGACCCGCATCCTGGCCGACCAGGCGCGGGATGAAGGGCTAGATCGAGACCCCGACGTCGCCGCCCAGATCGAAAGCCTTCTCGCCCAGGCCTACTGGCGTCGCACCGTTGCCGAAATGCAGGTGGCGCCGGCGACCGCGGAGGACGCGAGGGCCTACTACGACGGACACGTCGAGGAATTCCGCAGGCCTCGACGGGCGCGTGGCGCGGTTTTGGTTCTGCGCTGGAAGCGTGACGCCGGCACGGCCGAGCGCGACCGGGTTCGATCCCGCTCCGCGGCCCTCGCCAAGAAGGCAGCCGGCAGCCGCCCGTCCGTCTTCACCCGGATGATCGAGGAAGAATCGACCGACCCCGCGACCCGGCGCACTGCTGGCGATACGGGGTTCGTCGTCGAGGGGACGACCGTATTTCGCTTCGATCCGCCGGTGATCGAGGCCCTGTTCGAGATTCCCGAAGTGGGGGGAGTCGAAGTCGTCGAGACCGAGCGCGGCATGGTTCTCGTTCAGCTGCGCGAACGCGAAGGCGGCGACGTCGCGGCGTTCGAGCTGGTTACCGACTCGATTCGCCGCCGCTTGTCCGCGGAGCGCAGGGAGCAGGCGGTGGCCGAGCAGTACTCCGCGCTGCGCCAGCGGGCCGCGGTCGAGATCGACAGTGACGTCTTGCGAGGCGTCGGCCCAGCCGACCTCGCCGCCTCGGCGCGTCCGCCAGCATTTCCAGTAGGGGTCCCCGGTCCATGACTTTGCAGCGAAACCGCCGCCGTTGCCCGATTGCAGCGTGCCTGGCGATAGCCCTGATGATGGCGGTCCCGCTGTCTGCCTTTGCCGCAACCCAGCGGCTGTTCCTCCAGGCTGGATGGAACCTGGTTTCGTTCAGCGTCGAGCCCGACGATGCCACCGTGCGCAGCGTGCTCGCGCCGCTGATCGTGACCGACAACTTCGAAGCTCTGTGGGCGTACGGTGCCGCGGACGGCGAGTGGGCGAGCTTTCCGCCGACTGCGGCAGGGCGGATGTCGGTCGAGACCGTCGCCAGCGGTCGCGGTTATTGGCTCAAGGTCGCGCGGTCGGCGACGATCGACGTCGAAGGCAGCTTCGAGGTGGCGACCGGTCCCGGCGAGATCTCCTCCGGGTGGAATCTGGTCGGCTTCGCGCTCGAGGAACCGACCCCCTACGAGAGAATCGTCACCAACGCATCGATTCGCCAGATCTGGACCTTCGACGCCACGCAAGGGGACTTCGTCGGCGTAGTCATCAATCCGCAGGGGCTGGTTCTGCGCGAAGACTTCATCGACCTGGAAGCTGGGCGCGGGTATTGGCTCTTCTCCAACCAGGAAGTTTCTCTGGCGCCCGTGCTCGGCACCGGCCTGCCGCCGGATCTCGACCTGCCGCCGTTGGTCAGCGCGGATGCGGTCACCAGCGGCGCCGGCGGCGAGCTCGCTCCGAAGCCGTTCAACCGATCGGCCGGGGACATCGATATCGCCGGCGACGGCTTCTATGACCGCACCGGCAGTCAGCGGGCGATCGATTTCGGCGAGCGCCAGACGATCCAGCCGATCAGCATCTTCAACGATCGGTCGGGTGTCTTGTCCTGGACGATCGAAGTTCTCGACCCCGAGTCGACGCCGTGGCTGCGCCTGCGCGAGCTCGACAGCACGACCCGGATGCAGACTCTGTTGATCGAAAAGAGCGGCACGGTCGCTTCCGAGACCGACATCGTCGATGTCATCGTCGATCGTATCGGCCTGCCGCCCGGCGATCTGACCGGCGCCCTGCGGATCACCACCAACGCGGAAGATCTGCCGCCGCCGTCGGAAGCGGTGCGCGACATCGCCGTGCGCATGTCGGTCGCGGAGCTCGACGGCGACTACCGGCTCACCGCCGAGATCGAATCGATCAACGACCGCCCTGCCGATCTGCCCGATCCCCAACTGACGATCAGCCTCTATCGCGACAGCGACGGGCTCAAGGTCGTGGTCAACGAGGCGCAGACCCTACTCATCTCGCAGCGCCTGCGCATGCGCGGCGATTTCTATGAGACGGGTACCAGCCGTTTCGAGGTTTCCGGCAGCTACGAGATGCCGGCCGACGATCCCGGCAACCCGTACGGCGTCGCGGTGCGGCGCGATCTCACGTTGCGCGGCGAACGCCGCGATCCGCTCGATCCAGCCGACGATATTCTCGGGCCGCTCGACCTCAAGGGCGAGTACTTCGAGACCATCCGCAACGTCACCGACCAGCCGATTTACCTCGCCGGTCGTTTCACGGCGGAGCGGCTGGGGCCGCTGGCGAGCGCGCGCGACTTGGCCGAGGCCGATAGTGGGCTGGCGGGCAACATTCCCGACGGCGGCGTTCTCGAGCGTACGATCCAGATCGATCGCAATATCCTGATCACCGAGCTCGACGTGGCCGTGGAGCTGCAACACGCGCGTCCCGCGGACCTGGTGGTATCGCTGGTCGCTCCGGACACGACCGAGGCGGTGTTGCGCGATCGCAGTGCCGCCGCGGTCGGCCGCGTGCTCTACGACGAGATCGCGATGCCGGTCGACAGTCTCGAGATCTTCAACGGCAAGCTCGCCCCTGGGATCTACACGCTGCGCATCGAAGACGTGGCGGCGGGGCAAACCGGCACCCTGATCAACTGGGACCTGTCGATTCGCGGCACCGAGGTTCACGACCTCGCCGGGTCTGTCTCCGGTGTTCCGGAGGGCGCCGACCTGGTGCTGACCGGCTGCGGCGTCGCCAAGCGCACGACCACCGGCGCCGGCGGCTCCTTTTCTTTCGAGAATCTGGTCGATTGTGTCTACCGCATTACCATTCTCGAATCGGGCTTCCAGACCGTCAGCCAGGACGTGGTGCTGAATGGCGCCGACGTCGCGGACATTTCGATCGAACCGGTGGCCGGGAATCCGTTTGTGTCGACACCGGTCGATTTGCCGAGCGCTCCGAATGCCGCCTTCGTAGTCCTCACCACAGCTGGCGGCGCTGGATCGCTCGAACCTACACGGGCCCGACAGTATGTCGCCGAGGCGACCACTTTCGACGTCGACCGGCCGCCGCTCGGCACCTTCCCCGAGGGGCCGGACACCAACGACTTCCTCGAGGCCGTCGATCCGCTGACCCGTTCGAACGTCGTCGGCATCAACGGGCGGGTCGACGGCCCGGCCGGACCGAGCTCACGGCGGCTGACCGTGACCATCGGCCAACCGGTGATCGGCAGCAGCGTGCAGGGCTCCCTGCGCCTGTCGGTTGGAGCCAATCCATGAAGCGTTTCGCTGCATCTCTGGCAACTGCGGTCGCCATGGCGCTCTTGGGCAACGCCGGCGAGGTCGGTGCCGCGACCGCGGTTGCCAGTCGCGACTGCGTGCGCGGCGACCTGTCCGCGATTTGGTCGCGGCTCGATGTCGCGCGTGCCTACCGCGGCGGCTTCGCCGAGCCCGACGATGGCGGCATCACCCGGCGGCGCGGCAACAAGTCGTACAACCAGCTTCTCCAAGACTACCCCCTGCAGCAGGCGGAGTTCCGCGCGATCCTCGACGAGTTCGCAACGAATCTCGACGACCCCCGGCAACGGGTCGCGCGCGAAGCCGTGTGCGGCTTCCGCGAGACGCTCAACGAGATCATGGCGGGCGAGACGTTACTCGGAAACCAGAAGCTGCTGCAGGGCCTGCGCACCCGCTACCCGGGGATCGGGGACCCTCTCGACCCGGACCAGCTCACGTTGCTCACCGAAGCGACATCGATATTTCGCAGCGCCGTCGAGCTTACCGCCGATCGCCTGCGCGAAGCGCCCGAGCGCGCCCGCAGTCGCGGCGACGTCAACCTCGATTTTCCGTTCTTCGTTCAGAATACGCCCACGGTAGCTGGGACCCAGGGCGAGGTGGTCGAGAGCGATTATTTCCGCTTCACCGACCTGGTGGTTCGCTACGGGCTTGCCGGCAATTCGCTCGGCAAGCGCATGTTCTTCTTCGGCAACGACGATGCGGTCGAACGCGCCAACGCGGCTGCCGTTTTTCAACGCACCGCGCAGACGGTCTATCTCAGCGCCGCACTGCTGGGCGCCGCACAGACCCGGGAGGACTTTCAGAACAACGCCGGTTTCGAGGTGAAACGCCAGGTCAACGACGCACAGCAGACCTTCGACGACATTCTCGCCGGCTTCAATCCGCTCACGCTCAGCGGCGACTTCGTGCCCAACCAGCCGACCAACAATCTGCTGGCCGGAGTGCGCAACTTGGTCGTCTCGGCGCAGACCGACGAGGAGTCGGCGCGCCTGTTGAACCGGCAGTACGACGAGGACCAGACGGCACTCACCCAGGAGCTGCGGCGGCAGACCGAGGCGTACGTCGATCAGCTCGACATCCTGCTCGGCATCGTCGTGCGTCCCGGCGACGTCAGCTGCGACCCTCCGCAACAGACTGCGTGCGATCTGGCGATCTCCGAGCACCGAGAGAAGGTTCTCGCCCTGACCAGGGACCCGGCGTACATGTGCGGGCCGCAGGCCGCGTTGGATCCGCTCGACTGCACCGCCACCACCGCGGAGGGCGCCTGCGACGCGACGATCTGCAACTTCTACCGCGCTTTCACCGGAGCACAAATCGACCTGCGCGAGGCCGAGCGGACGCTGATGAACTTCACCGAGCAAATCCGCATCGAGGAGGAACGCAGTGGTACCGTGACGCGCACGGTGCGGTCGGGGGCAGTCGGACTCTCGGTCCTCGACGTTGCGCAAGGGATTGCGACCGCCGCCGTTCCCGACATCTCGGTCGGTGCCGATGGTCCGGAGTTGTCGTACGCTCTGACCGCGGCAGTGGAGGGGATTTTCAACGCACAGCGCACGCAGATCGAGGCAGCGCAGGAAATTCAGCTCGAACAGACCGAATCGGCCGCGACGATCAAGAACCTGCTGCTCGAGCAAGCCACGCAGGCAATCGCCGTGCAGCGGGCGAAGCTCTCCGTGATCGAGGAGCGAGCCAACTATACCGCTTCGATCGGTGATCTCGTGCGCTTCATGCGCAATGCCGCGGGCTCGCGCGAAGAGCTCACCCAGGCCTACTTCACGAATCCGGCCTACCGCATGCAGCTCGAGCTGGCTCAGCAGGATGCGGATGCCTCGTTCGAGGCGGCGATGGTGTCGGCCTACCAGGCGACGAAAGCGCTCGAGTACGAATGGGTCGAGCGCGTTTCGAATCCGGTCGCCCGCCAGGACGGCGGGTTGGCCGAGCCGATCGGCGGCGGCAGCAAATTCGATCCGATCGTGCGCGCCGAGTCGGTCTTCGCGGTTGCGTCCGCCGGCAGCCCCGGCGCCCCTTCGCCGACGCTGCAGACGTACGTCGAGGCGCTGCAGCAGTGGGACAGCAAGATGCGCCAGCTGCGCGGCCCGCAGCGACAGCCCGGTCAAACGGTGCGCATCTCGCTCAAGCGCGACATCTTCGGCTTCGACAGCCCGGACGAAGCGTTCAACCGCCTCGCTTTCCGCGACCTGATCGCGCGCAATCGCGTACCGGGCCGCAATCCCAATCAGGACGATCTGGTTCTCGAGTTTCCGATTCAGATCGCCGACGAGACCCTACTGCCGCCGCGGTTGAACCTGAAGATCCTCAACCGTCGGGAGGGGGCAGGGCTGTGCGAAGGCGGCATCAGCGTCGATCTAAAGACCGTCCCGGGCCGCATGCTGCGGTCGGTGCCGTCGGTGAACCCGCCGCTGGTCGATCTCGTCCTCTTCGACGAGGCGGTGTTGCGGACCTTCTTCTCGCGCTTCGAGAGCGGCGGCCAGGATGACTTCCTGACCCTCGAGCTCGAAGAGGCGCGCGACATCGGGCAGTCGCAGTTCGCCGCCCTTTCGGTTCAGGCGACCATCGACGGGGCTGGGAGCGTGCAGCCAAACTGCCAGCTCGCCAACCGTAGCCCCGCGGTGTCGCGCTGGCAGTTCCGTATCCCGGGTGGCAGCGGCAGCAACGGTTCGCTCCTGCTCGACAATCTCGACGACATCGAGCTCATCCTGACCTACACCTTCGGCCAGCCGCCGACCTTCCAGTTCCCGGTTTTCCCCGCGGGATAGGTAGTGGCTCGTAAAGGAATGATCATGAAGACACAGTGGCAAACGGCTCAGCGAGCCGCCCTTACGGCGTCGGCGCTTGCGCTTCTCCTGGCAGCGCCGGCCTCGGCGCAGCGTCTGATCCCCTTCCAGGGACGTGTCACCGACGGTGCGGGGCAGCCTCTCGAGGGCGTGTTCGGGGTGACCTTCGCAATCTACGACGAGGCCACCGGTGGTACCGCGCTGTACGTCGAGCGGCACACCGACGTCAGCATCATCGGCGGTCAGGTCAACGTGCTGCTCGGCAGCATCGTCTCGCTCGACGATCCGAACGGCGACCAGAACCCGAACGACGCGGTCGAGTTCGACGACGCGCTGCGGCCGCGTTACCTCGGTATCAAAGTCGGCGACGACACCAATCAGGAGATGGTGCCGCGCCACCAGTTGGTTCCCTCGTTCCATTCCCGAATCGCCGACACCACTATCGACGGCGGCGTCGGCACCGAGCAGCTGGCGGACGGCGCCGTCACGGTCGCAAAAATCGCGCCCGAGGCGGTCCTCCCGGCTGGTGCGATCATGCCCTACGGCGGCCGCACGGCGCCTCCGGGGTGGGTGCTCTGTGACGGGACCACCTACGACGGCTCGCTGCCGGAGTACGCCGGTATCTTCAACGCGATCGGCACCGCCTTCGGCGGCGGCGGCAACATGTTCCAGGTGCCCGACTTGCGTGGGCAGTTCCTGCGCGGACTCGACGCCGGAGCCGGGGTCGATCCGGACTTCGCGGGTCGTAGCGGAGGCGAGGGTGAATCCAAGATCGGTTCCACGCAGTCGTCGGCGGTGGTAGTGCAAACCGGGTTGGCCAACTCGGTGTCCGCGAGCACGGCGACCGGTGGGCTGCACTTTCATACGTTGCTCCTGAGGTCGCGTTCTTCGGGAGCTCCAGATCCCCTTGGATTCGGAACGTATCAGGAAGCAGGGGGGTCGGGGTTCTCCTCGCCGACGACCAACGACAACGGCGCCCACTCGCACAGCTTTACCGTTCCGTCCCATTCGGTCTCGATCACACCGAGCTTCGGTGGGACCTCGACCGAAACCCGACCGACGAACGTGGCGGTGAACTACATCTGCAAGCTCTGAGGCGGGTGATTCGTGGGAAGTCCGAGCTGGAAGGGATCGGACTCTGCCGCAGCCGCGGGTTTCCCGATTCGTCGATGAGCTTCGGAACCGGCCACCGAGCTCGGATTGCAGTTTGATGCGCGCCAACTCGAGTGGCGTTTTGTGATCGGCGCCCGGGAAGTTCTAGCCGACGTCGAGTTGTCGAATCGGTCTCCGCGCGAAACTCTGAGATAGATCACGCGTTGACGGGTCGGCTCATTCGAGTCGGACGACGTCGACGTCGCCAAAGCGAGCGAAATCCCGGTCCTCGGAGAGGATCTCGCGCACGCCGTGTTCGACGCATGTGGCGGCGATTTGAGCGTCGAACACCAAGTTGCCTCGGGCGTCGGCGTCGCGACAAGTCTTGGCGAAACGGTCGGGAAACTCCGGCCCCGGGATCAGTAGCCGCGCGGCGGGACTCCCGAGGACGTGCTCGACGAATCCCAACGCCTGGTCGAGGCTGCTCGGCGGTCGGAATACCCGCGGGTGTGTCACTACCCGGACGAACTCCCCGATGCAGAAGATCGGAAGCGCCCAGGGGGCGTTTCCCTCGACGAGTCGACGCAATCGCTCGGTCGCGCTCCGGTGCGCCGGCATCTCTTCGCGGTGCGCGTACACCAGGATGTTGGTATCGACGGCGATCACTGTGGCTCGTCGAGCAGATCGTAGAGGGCGTTTCGATCGGCAACGTCGATGGCGGGTTGCTCACTGCCGCGCACCGTGGGGGGCGCGAAGCGATACGCCTCTGTACTCTTCGGTCTCGGCGCGAGGCGCGCCCGCAGCGCGTCCTCGACGACCGCGCGCAGGGTGGTGCCCTGTTGCGCCGCGAACCGTTTCGCCCGTGCGAGGATGCGGTCGTCGATCTCGATCGTCGTTTTCATATGGGTCACCCATATCCCAAGCCCATATACCCCGGCAAATCCCGCCGAACTGGACGCGCCGAAGGGACAAACGGAGGTCTGACCAGCGCAACCGTCGGAATTTCTTGAAGATTCGTCTTCTAGAGGGGCAAAATCGGCCTTAAACCGTCCATTTTGCCGTCAAATTGGACGGTTTAACGGTGCTCGTCCTACCAGGGCCGACGGGCGCTCCAGCGGAACCCGATTGACGAGCGACGCCGGTCGAGGCTACCGGCCGGGGGCCTCGCTCGTTGCAGGAAGGGTGAAGCCGAAGGTGCTGCCTTCGCCGGGGGCGCTGCGCACGGTGACTTCACCGCCGAGCTTGTCGACGATGCGCTTGACGATCGAGAGACCGAGTCCGTGGCCCTCGACGCCGTTGGGCGCGATGCGGGAGAACTCGTCGAATACCCGACGGAGCTCCGACTCATCGATTCCCGGGCCGTTGTCGCGCACCCAGAAGTGGACCTTTCCGCCTCGTGCCGGATCGGCGCCGAGCTCGACCCGCGGCGGATCGCCGCCGTACTTGATCGCGTTGCTGATGTAGTTGGTCCACACCCGTTCGATCCACGGCGCGTGCCCGAGGGCGTTGGGCCACAGGTCCGGGTGGATGATCTCAGCTCGGGACTCGGAGGCGGCACGAGCCAGGAGCTGGCAGGAGCTCTCGACGATCTGGCGCATGTCGAGGGGGAGGGCTTCGGTCTCGGCCTTGCGAACGTTGGCAAAGAGCAGAAGCTCATCGATGATCTGGGCCATCTTGCCGCAGCCCTCTTCGATCTTTGTGAGTGATTCCCGCACGCCGTCGTCCAGGGTCTCGCCGAGGTCGGTCGCGAGTAGATCGGCGTAGCCCGAGACCACCGTGAGCGGGTTCTTCAGGTCGTGCGCGACGGTCCGCGCGAATGCATCGAGCTCGGCATTCTGCTCGTTCAGTCGGCGATTCTTCTCGTCGAGGGCAGCCTGCATGCGATGCAGGCGCAAGTGGGTGTCGACGCGCGCCAGGACCTCGAGGTCCTGGATCGGCTTGGTGATGTAGTCGACGCCGCCGGCCGAGAACGCCTTGACCTTGTCGACCACGTCGTCGAGCGCGCTGACGAAGATCACGGGGATGCCTTGGGTCGCCTCGTCACCCTGTAGCTCGGCGCAGATCTCGTATCCGTTCTTCTCGGGCATCCGAATGTCCAAGAGGATCAGGTCGGGTGGCGCTGTTTTGGCCGCGCTGAGGGCCAACGCTGCGGTTGGCGCCGTGCGCACCTTGTACCCGCGCTCCCTCAGGATTTGCGTCAGGTAGCCGAGGCTCTGCGCGTCATCCTCGACGACGAGGATCTGCGAACGAAGTTCCTCGCCTTCTCGTTCTCGCGCCGGTGTGGAGCCCTCGGCCGCGCACTCTATTCTGTAGGGCAGGTTGGTCACTGGTTGACCGCGGCGCTCGTGCGCGTCGCTTTGGCGAGGGTTTGCAGGCGGTCGTACTGAAACGCGTCGGCGATCCGCGTCAGCTCGTCGGCGAGTCCGCTGTCGTGTCGACCGAGCTCGACGACGAGTCCGTGGATGTCTTCCATGTCGCAACGGATGGTCGCCGCTTCGAGTGCGTCGATCAGGGGCGCGGGGACACCGGCCAGCGCGCTCACCAGCTCGTCCTCCTGCCATTGGCGCTGCCGACTCGATTGTGAATCGTCGGCGGCGACGAAGCGCGCGTCGGTGTGGCGCTCGACGAGTTCGAAGATCGTCTCGGCGCGAATCGGTTTGTGGATCAGGTCGACGAAGCCGGCGTTCAAGACGCGATCGCGGTCTTCCTCGAAGGTGCTCGCGGTCATCGCCACCACCGGTGGCAGTACGGCCTGATGGTTCTCCTGCAACAGCTGAAGTGCCGCGTAGCCGTCGGTATCGGGCATGCGGAGGTCCATGAGGATCAGGTCTGGGGCGAGTTCACTGGCCAACGCGACGGCGTTGTGGCCGCCATCCGCCGTACGCACGACCACGCCGGCGGGCTCGAGAAGCTCGCTCAGGAAGCGTCGGTTGTCGGGATCGTCGTCGCAGACGAGGACGCGTGGTGGTTCCGCGGTTTCGGGTGCGAGGCGGGCGAGGCCGCGCGCAAACCGACCATCCTCTGCGGCGGGCTGTGCGACGACTGGTAGGTCGATCTCGAAAGAGAAAACCGAGCCCTCTCGGACCGTGCTGTCGAGGCGCAGGTCGCCGCCCATGAGCTCGACCAGTCCGCGACTGATGGCGAGCCCGATGCCGGCCCCATTCGGCGCCCGGTGCTGCTGATCTCCTCGAGCGAACATCTCGAAGATGCGTCGTTGCTTGTCCTCGGGGATTCCCGGACCGGTGTCCTCGACGCTGAAGCGGACTCGATTGGCGTCCGACTTGCCGGCCGGGCCCGCCGCTACGCGGCAAGCGCACAGCGCGACGCTGCCTTCCTCGGTGTAGCGAATCGCATTGCCGAGAAGGTTGATGAGAGTCTGGCGGAGCTTGAGGGGGTCTCCGCGCACGAAGCGGGGCAGGGAGTCGTCGATCTCGCAGCGCAGCTGCAGGCCTCGCCGGCCGGCGTCGACGACGTAGATCGCGCGCAGGTCTTCGAGCAGTCCTCGCAGGTCGAATTCCGTCTCGTCGATCGTGAGCTTCTGCGACTCCACCTTGGCGAGATCGATGACGTCGTTGATCAGGGCCAGCAGGTGGGTGCCGCTGCGGCCGATCGGCTCGAGCAGCCGGCGCTGCCGGTCCGACATCTCGCCTTCGTGGCCCAACAGCTCGGCGAAGCCGAGGATCGAGTTGAGCGGTGTGCGCAACTCGTGGCTCATGTTGGCGAGGAACTGCGTCTTTGCTCGATTGGCTGCCTCCGCGGCTGCCTTGGCGATACGCAATTGCTCGGTTTGCCACTGCTCGCGCAGCCGCATGGATTCGAGGTCCCACACCGAACGAACGCGCGCCTTGTAGATTCCAAACGTGTATGCGGTGCAGACCGCGCTCATCACACCCAGGCTGGCGTCGAATTGGCGGTCCGGGCTGAGCGCAACCAGCAGGCACACCGCGCCGATGGTGCCCAAGATGGTGAAGAGCAGGTAGCGCCAATCTAGAAACACGAAGCCAGTGCCGACGATGAGAGCAAAGACCATCGCGTAGACGTGTGCCTGCGGGCGCTGCAATCCGACCCAGAACATCGCTTCGGCGAGCAGCAGTGCCCCCAGTGTACACAGCGGCATTGCCCACTCGTTTGGAAACGGGCGTCGGTAGGTCCAGAGCGCTGCGGCTAGCCACAGGCTGCCGACGATGACGTGGTGGATCGCGATCCGCGCTCCCGGTCCCTCCAGGAAAATGTAGCTGACGAGGGCGACCGAGTAGTAGACGACCGGTGCGAGCCAGACGAAGACGCGCACGACCTCGGCCACATGGCGCTGCTGGATCGACCGCCATTCATCGGCAGAGATGACAGGAGGCTGCGAATCCTCCATCCGATCTGTCTGCGGCATGCCACATGATGCCCGAAATCTGCGTAGTCAAAAGGGGAAACGCACACCAAGCGCGCAGCTCGCCATGCGGTGTGCTGTGCCTTAGCGGATGCATCACCTAGTCGGAACGCGAGTAGCCCGCGCACCAGCCCCAGCCGCAAACTGTTCCTTCTCCGGTCTCGGCCGAATTGTGGGCCGAGATCGCTCAGGACCTTCTCGGCTTCTCCGCGGTGAGCCTTGCGACGTCGGCAAGGTCCTGAGGGCGCGCGGCGGCGCGCTTGTTCTTCACCAGGCTTTCTTTGCCGATGAACCGCACGGCAAGTCCGTCGAGCTTCGCCGCCACCGATTGTTCTTCCGCCTCGTCGTAGGTGACTCCCGAGATCGATGTCAGAAGATCGATTCGGTTGGGTGGATGACCAAGCTGGATCACTTGATCGGCGCGAGTCAGCTTCGACTCGTCAAGGCCGGACTCTCGGAAGCCGAAATCCGAGAGTACTCCTACGACTCGCCTCGCGTTCGCGGGGCTCGGACGCACGAAGAAGTCGAGGTCGCCGGTAAACCGCGGGAAGCCGTGGAAGGCGACGGCGTGTCCCCCTACGACCAGGTAGTCAACTCTTCGAGAGTTCAACAATTCGATGAACTCTCTCAAATCGGGATGCAGCTTCACCCAAGGACTCTCGGTGGCTATTGATTATGTCGAGCAGGAGTTCCAGCCGTTCCGCGGGAGTCAGCGACGCATAGTAGGCCCGGTCCGCGTCGTCTGCTTCGTCGAACGACGAAAAGACCTTGATCTCGTTCTTCACGCGATACGCATAGCATACGGATTCCCGTCGAGCGAAAGGCACGGGTGATGGCTCGCGCGGAGTTGAGGGGTGGCACTCAGCGGCTTGAAGAGTTCGCGAGTCAACTCGCCCGCGCGCGGAACGAGATCGGCATGGTCTGCATGCCGGCGTGTTTGTTGCTCCGCGAGTATACGACCGGCCCGGAGGGTTGGAAGTCGTCGAGCCGGCGCAGGACCTCCTCGAGCATCATCGCGATCTCTTGCCGGGCGAGGTTGGCGCCCAGGCAAAAGTGGTTGCCGACGTTGAACGAAACATGCGGATTCGGCTGGCGGCGGATGTCGAATCGGTAAGGTTCGTCGAACACCGCGGAGTCGCGGTTTGCCGAGGGGTACCAGTGCGTCGTCTTCTGTCCGGCGCGAATCCGCTGGCCGGCGAGCTCGACGTCGGCGGTGGCGGTGCGTCGGTTGTAGTACACCGGACTGGTCCAGCGCAGAACCTCCTCGACGGCAGACGGCATCAGGGCCGGCTGGTTGCGCAGCAGCTCCAGCTGGTCCGGATGCTCCATCAGAGCCAGTAGCCCGCCGGCGATTGCGTTGCGGGTGGTCTCGCTGCCCGCGGCGAACAGGAGGTTGAAGAATCCGTGCAGCTCGCCATCGCTGAGCGCGTGGCGTCGGCCACCTTCCTCGAGTGTTGCGTGGACGATGTGGCTGAAGATGTCGTCGGTGGGATCGGCTCGTCGCTGCTCGATGATCCCGGCGCCGTACTCGTGCATGGCGAGGCCGGCGTTCACGAACTCGTCGGTCATCTCGCCGAGCTCGCGTTCGCGGTAGTCGAGGATGATGCTGAACCAGTCGAAGAGCTGGTGTCGATCCTGTTGTGGCACGCCGACCATTTCCGCGATCACCTGCAGCGGTAGCTCGCGCGCGACGTCCATCAGGAAGTCGCATTCGCCGCGTTCCGCGATCGCGTCGACGATCTCGGCGCAGCGCCTGCGCATGTCGGTCTCGAGTCGTTTTACCGCGCGCGGCGAGAAGGCGCTGCTGATCAGGCGACGCATGCGTCCGTGGTGCGGATCGTCGGTGACGTGGAGGTAGACGCCTGTCATGTCTGTCGACAGATCCTCGATCAACGTCCCACCCCTGCCGTCGCGCCCAGGTCCGGTTTGCGAAGAGAACGTATCCGAGTCGCGCGACACCTGAATCAGCGCGGCATGGCTGCTGATCACCCAGAACCCTTCGCCGTCGGGCGAGGTTTCGGTCGGCTCGTGCCACCAAACCGGCGCCTGCTCGCGCAGCCGGTCGAACGTCTCGTAGGGAAATCCCGACTCGTATTGGTCGAGCAAGGTCAGATCGATGTCGCCGAGATCCATGACTCCTCAGGTCCGAAGCAGCCGAACAGTTGCCTCGTAGATGGCCGCGCGCGGCCCGACGGCGACGATCTCGATGACTCCGCGAGCACCTATGCGGTAGATGATTCGGAGTCGGCCGAGCCTGTAGCTGCGCAGTCCTTCCAGGTCGTCCTTGAGAGCTTTTCCGACTTCCGGGTCTTCCAGGATCGCCGTGAGGCCCGAGCGAACCTTGCGCTTCACGCCCGGGTGAAGCTTGCGCACCAGGGTGGCAACGTGTTGCGGGACACGCAGTCGTCGCACGGTCCGAGTCGCGTCTCAGTCCAGCAGCTCTTCGAGTGTGTACAGCCGCGCGCGCTTGGCCTTGAGCGCGGCGAGCCCCTTCTTGATCTCTGCCACGAACTCCGGCCGTCCGCGCACCGTCACGGTCTCCTTCCAGCTCTCGAACTCGTCGGGACTGACGAGCACGGCTGCCGGCCGACCATTGCGGGTGATGACGACCTCCTCGTCGGTGCCCTCGACGGCATCTACGAGGCTGCTCAGCTTCATCTTGACTTCGGATAGTGGCAGCGTCTTCATGATCGGTTCCTGATTGGGGATAGTCAGAATTCGGACTAGAGTAGTTCCTTGCGAGAAGTCCGTCAACTTCCCACTCGAGAATTAGGGGCCTAGTTTCCGATCTTCCGATTCCGTTGGGAGTCCCGCGCATCGCGCGTCACCGCCCCCAGCCGTAGCCGACCACTGGGACGTCCAAGCCGACCAGAATCCGGGCGATCCCTTCTGAGTCGAACGGTTGCGTTGGTCCTCTCACGCAACCTTGACAGTCCTTCGAGCGGGTATACTGGTTTTCCGAGAGGTGCCAAATGATCGCGCGTTTCGTTCCCAAGGAGTACCGAGACCTACTCGACTTCGTATCGCCGGCGGCTTTCAAGGTTATCGACTGGAAGAGCCTCCTCGGCGATTTTCGTTCGCTATCGAGGTCGCTGTTCGACGAGGAAGCGGCGGCGGCGCTGATCCGGGAGAACGAGCTCCTGCTCGAGCCGGCAGTATCGATCAGCGCCGAGCCGTCCGACGGCAAGGAAGTGGCCAAGACGGCGAGGACCGGTCAGCTGATTCTCGACGTCTACTTCAGCCAGTTCTTTTCTCGGCAGGGGATGTTTCTCGATCTCAGGCTGAGTCGCTTTCGGCGCAAAGGGAACAAGCTTGTGTGGATTCCTGAACGCTTGCGATATCAGTTCGACGAGCCGTTTCGCGCCGGAATGCTGGACATCTATGCCGGCTTCTACTTCGAGGATCCGGAGCGGATGCGAGCCGGCATGCTCAGCACGGGACTGATCGATGGCAACACGTCGCAGGCAGTTTTCGAGGAAACGATCGACCTCCTCTTCTCCCATTTCGGCGAAGCGTCGAATTCCAAGGTCGAGTTCGATCTCGCGTCGTTTCGCGAATCGTTCCACTCGCTCTTCCTCCATCTCAAGAAGCACGACATCACGCTGCCGTCCGACTTTCTCTTCCTCGGCGTATACCTCGTGACGTTGTACTGGGGCCTCGAGCAGATCGGCGTCGGCCTCGATGTCCAGAAGGCGTTCAAGGAAGCCTGGCAGCGCAACCACGGCTGAGGCCTGGGTGCGCAATAGGCATCTTCGTTGCCGGCGAGCAGCGTGCGGGATTGTTCGAGCGCTCGGCGCCGGCCGATCTCAGGCGTCTCGGCATCCCTCGATAAGCCCCGATCCTTTCGAATCCCATTCGATACCTGACGAGGCGAAGAGGATATCGACTACCACGCCAGCGCCACTGCCTCCCGGCGGGAGGAGTCGAGCCGTCGCCATCCGTCCCGTCGCAGTCTGCTCGTGCACTTCGTAGCTGCGCGATTCGTTCGCCCGGCCTCTGCGTCATCCTTCACGGCGACTACTGCATCCACATCCCGGGTCATGCGTGGCTCGACCCGAGCGTGGGGCGAAGAAGTGTGAGCCGCGGCGTTTTACTGCATGTTCGCAGCCTGTGTTTGGACGATGTCGATCAGGTCGCGTAGCGCGAACTGAAAATCGAGAACGTGGGTTCCGAGAAACGACGGGTCGAGCACCACGTTGTCGTACGGAACGGAGTCCGGGCGTACGTCTTCCGGATCGCCGGCGACTCCGATGCGCAGGTAGCTTCGATTGCGATCGTCCTTCACGCACTCACCGGTGTAGAAGGTCGGGTAGAGCACGAATCCGGTCGTGAAGTCGTTCTCGGCAATCAGCGGGCGGTAGAGCGGCTGGTACGAGAACAGCTGGAAGTACGAGCCGGTGAACGTCCCGACTCCGCCGCGGAATCCGTTCGAGGGGTTGGTGCAGGCAGTGTCGAAACCCTCCGGTCCGAAGACGTTCGACCCCCCGACAGGCGGGTAGCCGTCGGCGTAGCTGCGATAGGCGATGACGCAGCCGCTCTGCAGGATGCTCGTGCACAACGGCAGGTTTTCGAACGATCCGCCCACCAGCTCGCCCTCGGGCACGGTCACGCCGCCGCCGATCAGCAGCGCCGAGACCAACCGCGACCGCAGGAAATCGGAGCGGTCGATGAAGTCCTGCACCAGCCGGGTGGTCATGGACGTTCCCTGGGAGTGGGCGATGATCGCGAAGTTGCGACCTTCATTGTACTGGCCCATGTAGTGCGCGAAGGCGTCGCGCACGTCGCCGTAGGCGAGTTGGAGGATGGGAGCGAGGACCGCGGGTGGCGCCGAATTCGTCCCGATCGTCGCCTGCCGGTAGAGCGGAGCGAAGACGCGGCAGACTTCGGTGAACCGGGCGGCTTGGCTGAGCAGCGGATCGAGCTGCAGATCGATGTTGGAGAAGTCGGTGTCGTTGCCGGGCTCGGCCGAGAGATTGACGGTCGGGTAGACGTAGAAGCAGTCGAAGTCGTGGTCCTGGCTTCCCTCGAACTCACGCACCTCGATCGAGCCATCGCTGAAGACCACGGTGCGGTCGAGGACGTCGGTCAGGCACTGGTCGTTCTCGAGGCCGGGCTTGCACAGCCACAGATCGTCGTCGGCGTAGAGCTCGCTCTCATGGCCCTCGAACGGATCGGCGACGACGTCGACCCAGGCAGCGGAGTCGGCCAGGAACCCGGCCACCCACTCGTCGACCCGCGTGCCGCGCAGCTCCAGCGTATACATCGCGTCGTCGAGCAGCACGGTGTGCGTCGTCCCGTTCGGCATGAAGCGCTTGAGGCGTTCGGGCTGGCGCAACTGAACGTCCCCGGTGACGCCGCGCAGCAGGTTCTCGAGGGCTAGCCCGTCGATCTCGAAGAAGAACTGCAGGACGTCGTCCTGCAGGTAGTTGAAGTAGGCGGTGCGCAGCGTCGGGTCGCGGTCGAGCGCCCAGTCGCTGAGATAGGTCAGCTGCGGGTCGCACTCCGTGCAGGATGCCGGAACGTGGTCGCGAAAGCGCCAGTTCTGCTCGCGTGCGACGACCGAAGCGACGTCCGACGGGTTCTGTAGACCGGGGCCCGAGTCGTTGAGCACGAGCAGATCCTCGTTCGGATAGGCGATGCGCGTGACACCATAGCCAGTGAAGGTTCCGTAACCGCCGGCACTGCTGCCGCTGACCACGAGTTGGTCCGGATCAGGAAATTCGCGGCGCATCAGGTCGACCGCCGCGGTCACGTTCTGCAGGCCGTTGTGGTAGGTGCGCGTTCCGCCGTAGTCGACGACGTTGTCACCCGACCACACCGAGCCGTCGCAGTAGGAGGCGTAGATCACGTTCCAATCGCGAAACGGATTGGTCGCCTCGTCGCGCTGGAGGATACCGCCGCCGCTCGGCGCCGACCCCGAGGTTTGCTTCGCGAGCGGGGACGACCAACAGGTCTGTTCATTCCAACAGGCGCCGCCGCCTTCGAGAAAGAGGATCACGTCGTTCGAGCTGCCGCGGCGCAGGTTGACCTGAAAGGGCGTTCCACCGAGGCAGGTCGGCCCGTCCTCGGACGGTGCGAAGACGTACTCCTCCCAGTCGCCGCGCTGTTGCGGGTCGGGAAGCGCGAACGCTCCGAGGTAGCGGTCGAGCCCTGCGTCGCGCAGCTCCTGGATGACCTCGGCCTCAGGGCCCGGAGCAGCGTCGTCGTCACTGCCGCAGCCGGTGACGACGAGGATGGATGTCAGAAGCAGAATGTTCCGCCGCATGGTGATCCTCGTTGCTCGCAAGCTATGACACCAATTGGCCCGGGGGCAAGGGGCGAGAGTGGCGAGAATGGAGGTTTCGCAGTGAGGTTTCGGAGCGGTCTTTCGGCGTGGTCTGACCAGCATAAGCGTAGAATATTGTTGCTGATTAATCCGCAAGACGGCGCGATTTGGTCTTAGGCGCACGATTTCAGGGTGGAAATCAGCACCGACCTTTTGACGAGGTCTGGGCGAGCCTGAAGAACTATTCCTGAGCTCTGCTCGGGGGTGGCTGCCCAGCCAGCTTGTGGGCAGCTGGTGGTAGAGTAGCCCAACAGCACCGACTGCTCCGAAGGGGGACCACTCGGAAATTCGTCAATCAATTGCTTGGAAGCGGATCTCGACGGTCAGGCCGCCTCCGGCGACGTTGCGGGCCGCGATCCCGGCACCCATCTTCTCGACCAGGCCGCGCACCAGGGCGAGGCCGATTCCGGTCCCCTTTGCGGTGCGTGTCAGCTCGCTGCCGCCGCGATAGAAGGGCTCGAAGATCTCATCCAACTCCCGTCTCCCCACCCCGCGTCCATGGTCGCGCACCGAAACCACGACGTCGTCCCGCTCCCGCTCTGCCCCCAGGTCGACCCGTTTTTGGGTCGAGCTTCCGCCGTACTTGACTGCGTTGTCGATGAGATTCCACAACACCTGCTTCAGCGCGTCGGCCTCGAACCGCACGTCTGGGAGGTCGGGCTCGATCTCGAGCGCAATCTCGTACCCGTGCTCGGCCGCGTGCGGGCGCATCATCTCGGTCACCTCGCTCATCACCGGCGCTAGCGAGCCGACGCTCAACGCCACCGGTCTCGTTCCATTTTCGATCTGTGAGTATTCGAGAACGTTGTTGATCAGGCGGCTGAGCCGCTCCGATTCGTTGGTGATCCGCCCGTAGTACTCCTGGCGTTTGCCCTCGTCGGGGACGACACCGTCACGCAACATCTCGCCGTACATTCGGATCGCCGTCAGCGGTGTCTTGAGCTCGTGCGAGACCGCGGCGACGAAGTTGTTGCGTCGTTCGGCGAAGCGCACGGTCAGAGCTACGATTCGAAAGAGCAGCGTCAGTCCGGCCGCCGTCGCCACCACCACCAAGATCGAAAGGGCGTAGACATAGGCGGTGCTGCGCATTGCGGTGAAGGGTCGCAGGGTGAGATGCGCGGTCAGGTCGGCGAACGGCACCGCGAAACGATGGCTGTACAGCGTACTGTCGCCGCCGCCGACTGAGGGGACGGGAGCCTCCGACGTGAACAGCCGGACTCTCGCATATTCGGTGAGCCAACTGGTGCCGATCGACTTCTGCTGCAACCACTGGCCGAGGTCTTCGATGTTCAGCAGTACCCCCTGTCGATACAGCACTCCGTTGCGGGCGACGGTGCGATAGAGCATCAATCGATCCTCGCTCACGGCACTGCCGGTCATCCGCGCCGTGGCAAAGGACTCCCGGCGGAGATCGAGGATCTCCGCCCGGTTCGTGGGGCGCTGCCGCGATTGTGTTCGTCCTTCGGGCGCGCCGCCGTACGAATCGCGCGCCTCGCGTTCGCGGTTGCTCGAGCGCTCGCTGGCCGCCTTGTTCAGCGATCGCAGCGCAGCGTAGTCGGAGAGCCGACGCCCGCGCTTCTCCGACGGTACTGGCGCTGCCGGTCCGGCCCCGGCGCTCCCCTCCTCGAGTCGCACCGTCGTGCCCGGAGCCTGGGCCGCGTCGGCCTCTTTCTTGTTCTTGGTCTCGGACACGGCGCCGAGGAGTGAGCGCGCGACCTCCTCGAGCTCGGCTACGTCGGCGTCGTCCCCGAAGCCCGATCGGTCGAGCCTCGAGTCGGCGACCCGCTCCGCGATGTCGCCTGACGGACGCTCGAGATCGATCTCGAAGCGACCGACGACGAAGGGTTGCTGCTGGTTCGTCGCCGCCGGCGGGTAGCCGATGGTCGAGGCGCTCTCCTCCTTTGCGAGGAGCTCCGACAGTGCTCGCTCCATCTCGTCGAAGATCCGTTCGGCGATCGTCTGCTGACGCACCTTCTTCTCGAGCTCGATGCTCTGCAGCGACCGCTCGACCAACAACCCCACCGGCGCCAGCAGCACCAGGGCAAAAACCGCAAACAG
>JAUIGL010000059.1 GCA_030430165.1 bacterium
CGGCATTGCTGCAACCGATGGGCACCATCAGCGACACCACCCCGCAGTTCACCTGGGTTCCAGTCGACGGCGCGCTCTCCTACCAGATCGCCATCTACGACGTTACCGCCGGCGCCTACGCGCTGCTCCAGGCGGGGCTCACGGGGTCCAGCTGGACGCTGCCGAGCGCGCTCGACGACCAACATGTGTATCGCTGGAAGATGCGCTCGCGCGGCGCGACCTGGGGCAGCTGGGGCGGCAGCAAGGTGTTCGATTTCGAGGCGGTCGAGCCGCCCGACCCGCCGGTGTTGGTCGCGCCGAGCGGGGTCATCGGCGACACCACGCCGCTCTTCCAGTGGCAGAGCGGCGCCGACGCCAGCATGTACCAGATCGCCATCTACGACGTCACCGCCGGCGCCTATCTGACGCTGCAGGCGGGCATCACCGGAACCTCCTGGGGCGGTAGCCCCGTCCTCGACCCCAGCCACAGCTACCGCTGGAAGATGCGCAGCTTCGCGCACATCTGGGGCAGCTGGGGCGCGGCGACGCCGTTCGACATCGCCGCACCGGCGATCAGCAACTATTCGCTCCATTTTCGCGGTACCGGCAGCGGCGACGTCGACCGCGTCAAGATTCCTGTCGACGATCCCTCCGACAGCTCGCCCGGTCCGCCGGCCGACATCGGCGCCGACGATTTCACTCTCGAGCTGTGGCTGAAGGCGGACGCCGCCAACACCGCGGCGACGGTCAGCTGCGGCGCCAACATCAACTGGATCAACGGAAACATCCTGGTCGACCGCGACCGCTACGATCAGGATCGCAAGTTCGGCATCTCGCTGGCCGGCGGCCGCGCCGTGTTCGGAGTCAGCGGCGACGGAACCGGTGACCGCACGATCTGTGGCACGACCGATCTGCGCGACGGCGAGTGGCATCACCTCGCCGTGCAGCGCCGGCGCAGCGACGGTTGGATGTGGCTCTACGTCGACGGATCCCTGGCGGCGCAGGCCGACGGCCCCGACGGCGACATTTCCTACCCGGACGACGGCGTGCCCTGCGCCGACTGCTGCGGCGGCCAGGCGTGCGACTTCAGCGATCCGTTTCTGGTGGTCGGCGCCGAGAAACACGACGCCGGCGCCCAGTTCCCGTCGTTCTCCGGCTACGTCGACGAGGTCCGCCTGTCGACCGTGCTGCGCTATTCCGGCGCCAGCTTTGCCGTGCCGACGACCGTATTCGCGGACGACACCGACACCGCGGCACTCTACCACTTCGAGGAAGGCAACGGCGATTTCATCTCCGACTCGGCGGCGGCAAGCGGCGGTCCGAGTCACGGCGAGCGCCGTCTCGGCAACGGCGGCAGCGGACCGATCGGACCGCACTGGGCCGCGGATACCCCGTTTGCCAGCGTCCCCAGCCTGACCCTGCAGATGCTGGCCGGCGGACTCGATGCCCCGGTGGCCATCGCCAACGCCGGCGACGAGCGCCTGTTCATCGTCCTGCAGGGCGGCCGCATCGTCATCTGGGATGGCAGCGAGATTCTCGACGACGACTTTCTCGACATCGAATCGATCGTGCTCTTCGGATCGGAGCGCGGCCTGCTCGGACTCGCTTTCCACCCGGACTACGCCAGCAACGGCTCGTTCTACGTGAACTACATCAACCACAGCGGCGACACGGTAGTCGCCCGCTACCAGCGCTCGGCCGGCGACCCCAACCTCGCCGACCAAACGGGCGTGCCGTTGCTGACGATCGACCAGCCGGGCTCCAACCACAACGGCGGCGACATCCACTTCGGACCGGACTCGATGCTCTACATCGCCAGCGGTGATGGCGGCGGCGGTGGCGATGCGTCGTGCTACGGACAGCGCGACGACACTCTGCTCGGCAAGATGCTG
Source organism: bacterium (assembly GCA_030430165.1). Lineage (GTDB taxonomy): Bacteria > Desulfobacterota > Binatia > HRBIN30 > CADEER01 > CADEER01. The sequence continues at coordinate 1,872 of JAUIGL010000059.1, forward strand.
CGCATCGCCGTCGACCCGGCTGGCACCTACTCGGTACCCGGCAGCAACCCGCTGTTCGACGGCGTGCGCGACGAGACCTGGTCCAAGGGTCTGCGCAACCCGTGGCGGTTCTCGTTCGACTCGCTCAGCGGCGCGATGTTCATCGCCGACGTCGGCCAGCGCGCCTACGAGGAGGTGCACTACCAAGCGGCCGACAGCACCGGCGGCGAGAACTACGGCTGGAAGGTGATGGAGGGCAACGCCTGCTACATCGACGACTGCCCCAACTCGGCGCCCAACTGCAACGACGACAATTGCCCGGTCGGCATGCCCGCCTGCAACGACCCGCAGCTCGATCTGCCGATCATCGAGTACGACCACGGCGACGGCTGCTCGATCACCGGCGGCTACGTCTACCGCGGGGTCAGCGCACCGCAGCTCTACGGAATGTACCTCTACGCCGACTACTGCGAAGGCACGATCTGGGCGGCTCGCCAGGACGAAGGCGCCTGGCTGATCAGCCCCGAGCTGGTCGACACCAGCAACATCACCACCTTCGGGGTCGGCGCCGATGGCGAGCTCTACGTCGCCGCCGGCGGCACCATCTACCGCGTCGAGTGACCGCCGGCGCGCGGCGCCGGCTCAGTAGTTGAACCAGGTGAAGGCGCTCCAACCGCCCCAGCCGGCGGGGCTGCGTGCGCGCACCTTCCAACGGTACGAATGCCCGGTGTCGAGAGTGACCGGCGATTGGTGGCTGGTCGTATTGACGACCTGCAGGAATACATAGCCGCCGGCGGTGTTGTCCCACAGCGCCATCTGATAGCTGGTCGCGCTCACCGAGGCGTTCCACTGAAACAGCGGCGTGTCGTCGGTGATCAAGCCGTCCGGGGCGATCAGCTCGGGCGCGGCCGGCGGACCGGTAACGTTGTAGTTGAAGGCGATGAAGGCGCTCCACGGCCCCCACGAAGCTCCGTTGTGGGCCCGGATCTTCCAGCGGAAGGTGTGCGCCGGGTCGAGAACGACGGGCGACGTGTAGCTATTGCCGGTGAGCTGGGCCTGGAGGAAGACATACCTGCGATCGACGTTGTCGTAGACCGCCAACTGGTAGGTGCTGGCCCCGGCCGATTCGGTCCACTGGAACGTCGGCGTGGTGTCGGAGATGGTACCACTGGGCGCGTTCGGCTGCGGCACCGCCGGCGGACCCGTATCGTAGTCGAAGGCCCAGAAGGTGCTCCACGACCCCCAACCACCGTCGCTGCGCGCACGCACCTTCCAACGGTACGAGTGGGTCGGATCCAAGGTTACGTGCGACACGTAGCTGTTCGCTCCCACCTGCCCGCTGATGAACACGTACGCTCGCGCGACGTTGTCGTAGAGCGCGACCTGATAGGTCAGCGCGCCACCGACGGGATTCCACTCGAACTGCGGCGTCAGGTCGGAGATCGTGCCGGAAGGGGAAATCTGAAGCGGGGCATCCGGGGGCGCCGGCGTCGGCGTCGCCGTCGGCGTGTCGGTGAAGGTCGGAGTGTGGGTCGGCGTGTGCGTGAGAGTCGGCGTGTGCGTCGCGGTCGCCGTGTCGGTAGCGGTCGCCGTATTGGACGCGGTCGCGGTTGCCGTCGGCGTCGAGGTCGGGGTCGACGTCGGCGTCGACGTCGGAGTGTCGGTCTGCGTCGGCGTGTCGCTCGCTGTCGACGTCGCGGTTGCAGTCGCCGTCGCGGTGGCCGTGTCGGTCACCGTCGCGGTGCTGGTCGCGGTCGCAGTGTCGACCGGCGTCGCAGTCGGCTGCGGCGGCGCCGGAGTGTCCGTCGGCTGCGGCGGGATCGGCGTCGCGGTCGGCGGTACGACGACGTCGACGGTTGCGTCGACCGGATCGCACGCCGGCGTTCCTTCGTTCAGAGTGCACACGGCGACGTCGAGCGCCGCGCTGCCCGTTGTCAGGCTGCGAAACTCGATGTCGACCAAATCACCGGGTGCGATCGGCGAGCCGCAGGCGATGATCGCAACCACCGTCCCGGGCGTGTCTTCGCGACTCGCAAACAAGCATCCGGCGCCGGAGACTTCACTGCCGGCGCTGGTCGATACGTGCTCGATCAGGGTCTGGTCGTAGTCGACCTCGACGGTCACCGCGCGCACGCCGAAATCGGGGTCCTGCTCCTCTTGAGGCGTCGACGGCACGGGGAAATCGGTGTTCGACAGCGTCGCCGTGCCGACCACCCCGACGTCGGGAATACTGAGGTCGGAGGCCGAAACAGCGTGCAACTGCGCCAGCGCTGGGCTGGCACTCGCGCACATGAGCAACGCCGCAGCGATCCAGCTCGACAGCGGCGAATAAGCTGTTCGTCTCGGCCCCGTCATCCTCCGCACTGCTCAGTATCCGAATCCCGTGAAAGAACCCCAACTACCCCAGCCCGAAGCATTATACGAACGGGCCTTCCAACGGTAGGTGTGTCCGGGGTTCAGGGCCACCGGGGAGACGTAACTGGAGCCAGCGACCTGGCCGGTCAGGAACACGTACGAACGGGCCGTATTGTCGTACAGGGCAATCTGATAGGCCATCGCGCCGGACACCCCATTCCACTGAAACAGCGGCGTGGTGTCGGAAATCTGGCCCTGCGGACCGATCAGGTCCGGCGGATCCGGCGGCCCACCGGCGAAGTTGAAGTGGGTGAAGGACGACCAGGGGCCCCAGCCGTCCGCGTTCTTGGCGCGGACTTTCCAGCGATAGCTGTGCGACGAGTTGAGCGCCGACGGCGTGGTGTAGCTGGTGGTCGAGCCAACCGTGGTCAGAATCACGTAACCACCCGCGGTGTTGTTCCACACTGCGATCTGGTACATCGTCGCGCCGTCGGCGGCGCCCCAGCGGAAAGTCGGAGTGGTGTCGGAAGTCGACCCGTCCGGCGCGATCGGCGACGGCGCCGGCGGAGGACCGCCAACCGAGTAGTTGAAGTGGCTGAACAGATTCCAGTCACCGAAACCGGATTCGTTCCTCGCGCGGATCTTCCAGCGGTAGGTGTGGGTCGGGTCGAGTGCAGACGGAAGTTGGTAGTCGGTCTCGGAAATCATCCCGGTGATCAGCAGGTAGGCGCCCGCAGTGTTGTCGAACAGAGCGATTTGGTAGTCGGTCGCGGTCGCCGACGGACTCCAGACAAAGCGCGGAGTCGTATCGGAGATCTCGCCCAGCGGCGCCAACGAGACCGGCGCTGCCGGCGGCGGCGGCGGATTCGTCGGCGTCGGTGTCGGCGTCGGCGTATCGGTGTTGGTCGGAGTGTGGGTGCGTGTCGGCGTGTTGGTGTGCGTCGGCGTATGGGTCGGAGTGCTGGTCGGACCCGACGACAGACAACTGCGGCCGGCGGCGTAGTTCTCGATAGTGTTCTCGCTCGAGCTCGCGAAGACGTTCTGCGGCGAGCAGCCGATCGAGGACTTCATGATGCAGCAGTTCCCGTGCGGGCTGCAGTTGGTGACGTGCCCGGCATTGAAATTGTGGCCGAGCTCGTGCCCGACGAGCGCCGCCATGGTCCCGAGATTGGTGGTGAAGTCCTCGGAGACCCCGGTGCCCGTATAGCTGCCGCAGATTCCGTTGAACCAGGCGATGCCGATCGTTTGCGGGATCGGCGGAGACGCCTGGCCGCACAGGGGGCGGCCGGTGAAGAGGTGGGCAACGTCGCTGTTGCTGGACCTCCACGGGTAGTTCCCACTGGACCGGGTCGCGCCGAACTCGCCGAGAATGTCGCCGGCCCACTTGCCGGACTGACATCCGTCGCCAGTGGGTTCGATGGTGAACGGATCGTTGTTGGCGGTGTACACCGTGTTGGTCGCCACCTGGAAGGTGATGTCGACTTCGTTCTCGTAGATTCCGGCGACGGCGTTGATGATCGCTTCCATCCACGAACCGGCGCTGTAGCCCGAAGGCCAGTTGCCGGCGGCGTAGTACTGGTAGTCACCCACCAGTGAGATTTCGGTAGTCAAGGTTCCAGACGCGGCGCCGCTGGTCACGGCGAGCTCGCTGCCGAGGTCGGCGACCAGCTCGAGCGCCGATCGTCCCTGCCGCCGGTGGCGGCGTTCGCCGCGCGTCGTGCCGCCCAGCTCGGCGGCGCAGGCGCGCGGGACGTCGAGCTCGACATCCGACATGCGATAGCCAATGTGATCCGCGCTAGTGGCCGCGAAATCCCAAAGATCGGCGGGCTCGATCACCAGCAGATCGCCGGCCAACTCGATCGTTCCGGTGTACTGCCCGTTCGACACCGAGATGCGCGCCTTCGAGTCCGGTCGGCCAGCCACGTACCCTTTGTAGTGTTCGACGTCGAGATCGACGGCGATCTCGTTGCCGTTCTCGTCGATCTCGACGATGGCCGCGTCTTCGGCAACCAGATTCGCCGGACCGAGGACCAGCGCGTACGACTCACCGAACGCCGTGACCGTCAGCGTAAACGTCTGCCCCGAGGCACCACTCAGCGCGGCAGCCGACTCGGAGATTTCCACACCCGAGACGTCGCGAATGTGCGACTCGGCGGCGAGACTCGGAGACGCCCAGCACAACGCCAGGATTGCCGCAGCGCAAAGCGCCAAGCGGCTGATCAACGGTCGATTCTCGTCGGACTTGCGGCTCGGATCGAGGACGGGCTTCCGGTGGACGTGACTGCTCATGTCCATTAGAAACCTGCGATATCTATGCCACGCCCCACTGGGCCCCACGACCAACTCCACACAACCCAACCCGGATCAGATTACCGGGTGTTTTCCACAACTCTCCGTCAGCACCTCGTCGGATGGCCGCATCCTGCCAATAGGGGATGCACGGACCTTCCAGAATACTACCACCCAACCTCGTTTCGGCCAGTGGCGTTGCGAAACATCTTTTTACCGGAAAACTACGACTTTCGCGAACCGGCGCTCCGAAGAGCGGTTCGCACTTGTGAGAACGACGGGTGCTGATCGGGATCGACGCGGTACCGCTGACTCGCGAGGCAGGTGGTGTGCGACAGTACTTTGCCCGCTGGTTCGGCGAAATATTGCAATCGCCTCGCGCAAACGAAGAGATCGTATTGTTTCACGGAGACAACGAGAGCGACCTCGACGAGGTCCTGCCGCCGCGCTGGCGCGACCATCGACAGCAGATATCGAGAGGCGTGGCCCGAGTCGCCGACGAATTCGACGTCCTCTTCTCCACCACCCCGGTCGCCCGCCTGCGCGCGCGCGGCGCGGTGTCGGTCGTGACCATGCCCGACGTGCTCGAGGCGGTGTACCCGCGACACTTCCCGCTGCGCGAACGCTTGGCGCGCTTCAGCCTGCACGCCGAGAGCGCCGAGAGGGCAAATCGAATCGTCACCCTGTCGCGCCACTCGCGAGCCGCGATCGCCAGCTTCTACCGGGTCCCCGAATCCAAGATCGCCGTCGTCCCCCCGCGCATCGGCGCCGCCGAAGTCGCTCCCTCCGCCAATCTGCCGGATCTGCCTGCCGAATACGTGCTGTATACCGCCAACAACTGGCCCCACAAGAATCATGAGCGACTGCTGCGCGCGCTGGCAACCGTGCGCGACCGCCACGCGGTGCGCGTGGCGTGCGTTCTCACCGGCAGCACTTCGACCAGCGGCTACGACATCGCAGCGGCAATCGAGCGCTATCGTCTCTCCGACCAGGTGCGACACCTCGGCTACCTCGAGCCGGGTCGGTTCGCCGCGGTTCTCGAACGAGCCAGGGCGATGGTCTTCCCGTCTCGATTCGAGGGCTTCGGCATGCCGCTGATCGAGTCGATGCACGCCGGGGTACCGGTTGCGTGCGGCTCCGACGCCGCGATCGGCGAGTTGGTCGGCGACGCGGCGCTGCGCTTTGACGCCGACGACAGCGACGACATCGCCGAAGCGATCGTCCGCATCTGGTCCGACCGCGGCTTGCGCGCGAGGTTGGTGGAGGGCGGACGACAACGCGCCGCGGGTTTCGCGGCGATCGACATGGGCGCGGCAATTCGCCGCTGCTGGGACGACGCGGCGAGCGACGAGATCCCCCTGGTGGGCGTCCGGCGGCGCGCCGCGATCCGCGCGCGCGCGCTGCGCATGGCCCTCTTACCCGACGTTGCGCAGCTCGGAGCAAAGGCATGAGCAAGCCCGCGGAGCCGTTGGTGTCGATCGTCACACCCTCGTTCAACCAAGGCCGCTTCATCGAAGAGACCATCGTCAGCGTGCTCGAGCAGGACTATCCGGCAAAAGAGCATCTGATTTTCGACGCCTGCTCGACCGACGAAACCGCGCAGGTTCTGGCGCGCTATCGCGACCAGATCTGCGCCACCGTCGAACCCGACGAAGGCCAGGCCGACGCCGTGCGCAAGGGAATGACCGCGGCGCGCGGCGAGATCGTCGGCTGGCTCAACTCCGATGACACCTACCGCCCCGGCGCGATCCGCGCCGCCGTCGACGCGCTCGCCGCGGCGCCGGACGCGATCGGCGTGTTCGGCGAGGCCGATTACACAGACCCAGGCGGCGAGATCATCGAACCCTACCCGACCGCGCCCGACATGGCGCTCGACGTCGGTTGCTTCGTCTGCCAGCCCGCCGTCTTCGTACGCAAAGCGGCGCTCGAACGGGTCGGCTACGTCACCACCTCGCTGCACTTCTGCATGGACTACGACCTGTGGATCCGCCTGCGCCAGATCGGCGACTTCGTCCACATCCCGCAGACCCTGGCGACGTCGCGACTGCACGGCGAGTCGAAGTCGGTGACCGGACAGCTCGAGTTCCGCCGCGAGGTCGTCGGCATGACCGCCGAACGCCTCGGCGCGGCGCCGCTCACCTGCCTCTACGGCTACGCCGATGCGATCGTGCGCGACCGCGCCGGGGTCGACCTCGAGCAACCGGTCTCGGCGCTGCACAAGGCAGCGACTATCGCCCTCACCGCCCTGCTGATGCCGCGCTACCACCGCCGCCTGAGCCGGCGCGATCTCCAGCTGCTGGGCGCGCGCCTGCAAAGCAATCGCGCTTTGGTGGGGACCGATCCGTCGGCCGAGTCATGAGCCCGCCCGGGTCCCTGCGCATCGCTGTCGACGGGCTGCCGCTGTGCGTGCGCTCGGCCGGAGTCGCAACGTATACCCGCGAGCTCCTAGCCGCCCTCGCCGAACAGCTCGACGCGGAGATCCAGGTGTTCTGCCCTCCGTGGCCGCGCCCGCGTTTTCCGGACACCCCCTCCCGGCTGCGCCTGCGCCGATCACCGGCCTACCCGCTGGTCATGGAACACCCGCTGCCGTCCCTCGCCGGCTTGCTCCAGCTCGAAGCCGCGCTCGGCGAGGTCGACGTCTTCCACTCGACCGCGTACGCCCTGCCGCGCCGGCGACGCTGTCCGGTAGTCTGCACCGTCCACGACCTGGCGCTGCTGCGCTATCCACACCTCGGCACCGCGCCGATGCGATCGCTGGTCGAGCGAACCGTCGCGCAGTTGGCCGAGGTCGACATGGTGATCGCCGTTTCGCAGGCGACCCGCGACGACCTGATCGAGCTCGGCAACGTCGACCCACAGCGGGTGCGCGTCGTCTACAACGGCGTCGCGCCGCACTTCCAGCCGATCAGCCGAAGTGCACCGGCAACCCCTTACGTTCTCCACGTCGGCACCATCGAGCCGCGCAAGAACCTCGCCAACCTGATGCGCGGCTTCGCCATCGCGATCGCCAGGGAGAATCTACCGCACCACCTGGTGCTCGCCGGCGCCGACGGCTGGGGCGACGAGGATTTACCTGCTCTGGCAGCGCAGCTCGGCATCGCCGACCGAATCGATCGACGCGGCTGGGTCGACCCGACGCAGCTGCCGGACCTGTACGGCAGCGCAGCGGTCTTCGCCTATCCGTCGCTTTACGAGGGCTTCGGCCTGCCCGTGCTGGAAGCAATGGCCTGCGGCACCCCGGTGCTGACCAGCGACCGCGGCGCGCTCGCCGAGGTTGCCGGATCGGCGGCGCTGTTGTGCAACCCGAACGACCCCGAATCGATCGCCCGCGGCCTGACCGAGATCCTCACCGACCGCGACCGCGCCGCCACACTCACCGATCGCGGACGCGAACGAGCCAGCCAATTCTCCTGGACACGCTGCGCCACCGAGACACTACGAGTCTATCGCGATCTCACCTGAGCTGAACGGTTTGCCGGTTGACGCTCGGACAACACTCAGGCAACGTCGCCTGATCGTTTCTCGCGCCGGAATGCGCGTCCAAAATTTCGTTGTGTCGCTGGGCTCGTCGCACGAACAGGGAGAGTACAGTGGCATCAACGATAGCCAGCCGAGGATCGGCACTGGGTAGGACCGCAATCATCGTCCTGACGACGATCGCCACTGCCCACACCGTGGCGGTCGCACAGACCCCCAGGTGGTCACCGCCGCCCGAGCCGGTCGTCCGGCCGAACCTTCCCGCGACCACGCAGGTCGACACGAATAGCACCCGCATCGACGATCAGCTGGAAACCGTCGTCGTCGAGCTCCAGTCGGCGGCGGGTGCGGCGACATCGAGCATGCAGGCGGCGCACATCCAAGCCCAGCTGCAGGACGTGATCACCGTCGAGTTGGTGTTCGACCGGCGGGTCACCCAGGCGCAGATCGACGCGTTCGTCGCCGCCGGCGGTGAGATTACCCACATGTTCCGCTCGGTCAGCTACGGCTGGCTCGGTCGCGTGCCGCGCTCGGCCTGCGCGATTCTGCCCACCCTGATGGGGCCGTCGATGATCCTGCTCACCGAGCCGCAGGAGATCAGGCCGACGCTCGACCAGGCGACCCGGACCGGACGTGTACGGCCGGTCTGGCAGGATTTCATCGGCTCGTCCGATTTCGACGGCAATGCCAACATCACGATCGCTTTTCTCGACTCCGGAGTCGACGAGTCGCACCCCGACCTCGCCGGTCGGCAGCAGTTCTGGCACGACTATTCGGCAGACGCCGAGGCAAATCCGCGCGACATCGTGCAGCACGGCTCGCACGTCGCCGGCATCGCGCTCGGATCCGGTGCGGCATTCGGAGTCGGTCCGGCTACACTTCTCTACACCGACAGCGGCGACCTCACCGGCTTCGCCGACGGTGACGGCATGCCCAGCCCCATCAAGCTGCCGAATACCGCCCTGACGGTGTCCCAATCGGCGGTGTGGAACGGCGGCGGAGACGCCGGCCTCTTGCTGTTTACCCGCGCCGACGGTGACACGGGGGACCCTTCGACGGTCGGCATGAGTGCGGCCCTGGGAGCATCCCCGCAATCGGTTGCGCACAGCTTCACCCCGGTCGCCGCCAACCAGTACTGGCCCGCCTTCCTCACCGGCGGCTCGGTCACGCAGTTTCGCTGCTCCAACAGCGTGACCAACTACCCCGCGGTCGGCGACGGGCACAACGCCCTGAGCGGCGTCTGTCCGACCTGCCAATGGGCGGGCGCGAAAGTCTTCAACAACGACGGCACCAGCAACAGCGGCTTTGTCGACGCGGCGCTCGACGACCTGGTGACCAATCGCGTCGCCAACAACATCAAAATCGCCAACCTCAGCATCGGTGTCGACGGCAGCCCGGGAATCGATACGACTACCCGTGCCAAGGTGAATACCGCCGTCGACAACGGCATCACCGTCGTCGTCGCCGCCGGCAACGAGGGTCCCGGGACGGCGGACGCCAATCTGGTCGACGATCCCGGCCGCGCCGCCAAGGTCATCACGGTCGTCGCCAGCAACGATATCAACGAGCTGACCGAGTACTCCAACAGCGGATTTCTCAGCCCGGGTGCGGATGAAGACGACAAACCCGACCTGATGGCTCCCGGCGGATCGTTTTACTACTCCCAGATCCTCTCGGTCGACACCAACGACGCCGACGCCGGTTCGGCCTCCTTCAGCGACGGCGTCGCAGACGACTACTACAACACCATGGGCACCTCGATGGCAGCCCCGTTCACCGCCGGCGCCGCCGCCCTGGTAATCGACGCGCTGGAACAAGCCGGCACCACCTGGGACTTCACCAGCAACGTTCACCCGCTGCTGGTCAAGATGCTGCTCTGCGCGTCGGCGACCGAGTCGAACGCCAACCGCGAGGTCTCGGCCGGCTCCGACCCGACGCTCGGACGGGCGACCACTCCCAAGGACCGCTTCGAGGGCTACGGGATGATCAACCCCGACGCCGCGATCGAGGCGGTCTCGATCAATCTGCCGCTTGGCGCCGTCAACACCAGCGATTCCTCGTCGGGCGGGATCAACGACCCGCGCGCCTGGGGACGCAACGTCGACGTGAGCGTCGGCACCATCGTCAACCTCGACCTCGAGGTGCCGTCGACCGCCGACTACGACCTCTACATGTACAGCGAAACGCCGGACGCCAAGGGCAACCCGGTCATCCTCGACTCCAGTACCAACGCCGGACTGGACACCGACGAGGCCGTCAGCAGCTTCGTCGCCTCGACTGCGGAACGGGTCTACGTCCTGGTCAAGCGCGTCTCGGGCAACGGGACCTGGACGCTCACCGGCTCGATCGCCGATCCGACGGCGACGCCTACCAGCACCCCGACCGACACACCGACTTCGACCCCCACCGAGACGCCGACGACGACGCCGACCAGCACCCCGACCGACACACCGACGTCGACCGGCACCCCGACCGACACACCGATGTCGCCCCCCACCGAAACACCGACGGCCTCGCCGACCAGCACCCCGACCGAAACACCGACGTCGACCCCCACCGAGACGCCGACAGCTGCGTTCGACGGCTCAGACTGCGTCGATGGCGGTCAATGTATTTCCGGGTTCTGCGCCGATGGTGTTTGCTGCGACGAGGCCTGTAGCGGTGCCGGTGTCGCCTGCAACCTACCCGGCGCCGTCGGAGTCTGCAGCGAGGTCCCGTATGGCGTGCCGGCCACGTCGCCCACCGGCTTGGGCTGGGCGGTTGCGGTGCTGGTGTTGCTCGCGAGCTGGCGCTGGCACCTCGTGACGTCGGCCGCTCCGCGTCCCCGCAACGGCGATGCACGCCGCAACTGAGCCCACGCCCCCGAGGCGCGGTCGCGACACACTTGGGGTCCACACTTGGGGTCGGACCATGGCAAGCGTCTGAATTCATTCAGTTTGCACCCCAATTGAGATCGACATTGGCACCTTAGATCACGTTTTTTCCCCTGAAAAGCGATCGTAAGGCGCGCTGGGCTCGCGCAGTACGAAGCATCCGTCGTTGCAGCGACGCACTGTCCGGCGGAGTGCCCGCGCCCCTAGCTCGCTTGCCACGCCTTGTACGAAGGCGCGGCTGCCGACGGCTACACTCTTCGTCCAGCGCTCGTCGCGGCCCTCGACTCGTGCGAGGGCATCGTTCACGGCAGCTTCGTAGAGCCCTGAGAGCTCTTCGATCGAACCGATCTCCAGTACGTCGCAGACCGCGTCGCGGTCGACGATCTTGTAGCGTTCCTTCGGACGCACGATCTCGTGATAGCCAGCGTGCGGCCAGTCGCGCGGGTGGTCGACGACCCCGGCTCGCACCATGTTGAGGTCGACGTAGGTCATGCAGCGCCAGAGATGCTCGCCGGTCTCCACCGCCGTGGCGCTGTAACGATCCTGCCAGTAGCCGCCGAGGCGCTGTTTGCGCCGATTGTACGCGCCAGCGACACAGCCCTCGAGGAGCTGCATGCTGTCGGCAATCTCCCCCTGATCGCGATCGCGCACGACCAGGTGAACGTGATTCGACGTCACCTGGTAGTTGAGCACGCACAAACCAAAGCGCCGTCGGGCCTCGAACAACCACCCGACCCAGGCTCGGCGATCGCGGGCAAAGCGCAAGAGAAAGCGGCGATCGTGACAGCGGTGCGTCAGATGCCAGACATAGTCCGGAAGATGAAAACGATTGGCACGCGGCACCCGGCTTGGACGCCACCACGGGGTGTGAAATTCATCGTCCGCTTAGAACGTGGATATGGGGCCAAAAAACCAAGTCTAAGGGCAACCTAGCAGGCGGCGAAGGCAATTTCCCCAACGATGTTCGGCTTCTCGCGCGGTCCGACCCCGATCACCACCTCCCGATCACCTCACCAATAGCCAAAGCACTGCTGCAACAATCGGTACAGACATGGCGAGAACAGACTTCAGTCGGTGGCTCCGTCCGACCTCGGTGAAGTATCTGCTCGGCACAAACCAGACGAAGAATACGACTAGAAGTATGCGCTCGCGCCCTTCGTCGGATACCTCTGCTATCGAGCGGAACCAGTAGACGCCGGCGATCATCCAACCAATCAGCACTAAGTATTGGTCCATCGTCATGAGTCTTGAGGTCGGGCCATGAGGATAGTCTTGGCTGGTAGTCTTGTAGTCTTGGGGTTGTTAGTCTTGGGGTCGGACCACGCTATGCCGCCGAAACTAAACGACTTGTGTCCGAAATCGGCGGAGAATCCAGCTTTAGAACGCCCATTTCGGCGTCGGAATAGCGAGTCTAAGCGCTCAGCTCTGGCGCAGCGGTGCGCGTTCTCTTACAGGCCCATTTTGCCGTCCAAAAGTAGCGTCTAAGGACGGTATCGGTAACGAATCGGGCGCCATTTCGAACCTTTTCAGGGGCTTGCCGTGGTCCGACCCCGACGCCCCTCCACCCCGACGCCCCTCCCCGACGCCCCTCCCCCGACGCACCCCCAACCCGACGCCGACGCGACCGCGCAGACGATCGGAAAACCCGATTCACAGTCTCCCTGAGCTGCGCCACTTCGTGCTAGAAGACGCCATGGAGTGGCTCCATGATCGCTGTCCTGATGCCCTCGCAGCCGCGCGCGAAGCGCGGGAGCGCGCGTATGTGCCATACTCGGGGTTCCAGATGGGCGCCGCAGTCGTTACCAGCACGGGGGCGACGATGCCGGGGACGCTCGTCGAGAACGTGTCGCTCGGATTGGCGATGTGCGCCGAACGGGTCGCCTTGTTCTCGACGGTCGCGCGCGGCGAAGGGCAGCCGCAGATCCTCGCCCTGGTGGCGAAGCGCACCAACAAACGGCTCACGTTCCCCTGCGGCGCCTGCCTGCAGGTCGCGCTCGAGCTCGGCGGCAACGATCTGATTGTCGTCGTCAGCGATCTAAAAGGCGAGTGCGCCCAGGCCAGACTCGGCGAGCTGGCGGGACGCCTCCCGCACAAACCCGGCTGAGGCTCGGGCCTCGCGATTTACAAACGCTTAAAACGGGACGTAGGGGGCTGTAGGGCGACGCCCTACGATCGTCGTAAGACGACATCCAGTGTTCCGATCCTGACTAAGACCGCAGCTGTGGAAAGATCCGCCTCAGTCGAGGTGGTGGATGGCTGCGAAGCTCGGACCGGAGGCACGAATGACGATCAAAGAGCTCGCGCGCAGAGGAGTATCGACGAAGAGTGAGATCGCCCGAAAGCTGGGCGTGGACGAGAAAGCGGTGCGGTATCATCTGGAGCGTCAGGCCTGGAGTCTTGGGAGGCCTGGTGGAGCCTTGGGGTGGAGTCTTGGGGTCGGACCACGCTATGCCGCCGAAACCAAACAACTTGTGTCCGAAATCAGCGGGAAATCCAGCTTTAGAACGCCCATTTCGGGGTCGAAATAGCGAGTCTAAGCGCTCGGCTCTGGCGCAGCGGTCGGCGTTCTCTTAGAGGCCCATTTTGCCGTCCAAAAGTAGCATCTAAATCTAAGGACGGTATCGGTAACGAATCGGGCGCCATTTCGAACCTTTTCAGGGGCTTGCCGTGGTCCGACCCCGACGCGACACCCCCGACGCGACACCCGGAGGATGTGTCATTGGGGTTGATGCATTCCAATCGCGGGAGGTGCGGGGATCTCTTCCTCGAAGTAGTCGGTGTCAGGCTGATCCTCGAGCTCCAGGCCGGCCGCAACGGCGGGTGACTCGTCCCGGATTTGAAAAGCTGCGCCGGCTTCGAGCCGTCCCGAGCCCCGCCACGTGACGTCCTCGAACAACGGGTCCCCGTCCACGTAGTCGGTTCCCCTCGGCGGCAGATCGTAGAACAGGTTGTTGGTGCAGCGATCCCCGCAAGCGATCAGATTCGTCGACGGTGATGTCGCGTAGATGATGTTGTTGGCGAACTGAAAATCTCCGGCGTTGCCCAACATTTCGAGCGGAACGGTTTCGAGGCCGGTGAGCGGGTCCTCGGCGACGAAGGTGTTGTTGTAGAAACGGATGCCGTCGAAAGTGCCGACAGTGGGGAACTTGCACGACACGGCGTTGATCACTTTCCCGTCGTCGACGCTCAGATTGTAGCGCACTTCCGCCCTGTGCAGCTCGTCGTCGCTGCACAGCAGGAGGAAGCCGCCTTCGTTGTCGTGACTGTAGTTGTACTGAATGACGGTTCCGTCCTGGCGGTTGTCGACGTCGAACCCGGTACCGTCGCAGCCGTCGGTCGGGCTCTGCCCGAACCGGTAACCGGACACCTCGTTTCTCTGGATCAACGTGTTGTTGGCATTCCACGTCCAGATGCCGGCGCTGCAGTTTCGGTCCGCCCCGGCCCAGTCCCGACCGGCGAGGTTACCGATGTGCACGACGTTGTGCTCGATCAGCGCACCGGAAGTGCCGAGAGCGACGATGGCATCCCCCTGTAGTCGGGTCAGGTTGTTCCCGCGAATGACGATCCCCTTGGCTCCGTCCGGCCACTCCTCCTCGGCGGGCGGCCGGTTCCTCGCTCTCGAGCCGGTGAAGAAGATCCCGCTCCGGCCGACATCCTCGATCCTGTTGTTCTCGATCAGGACATCCTCGATTCGGACCGGGCCGTCGCCCAAGATGCGGCCGATGATCGCGCCGCCGGATTTGCCGGTTCCGCTGAACTCCACGAGCCCGGTGACGTCATGGATATAGAGGTCTCGGATCTCGATCCCCACGACCATCGCCTCGGTCGCGGTCACGTACACACCGCGGTGTGGTTCGGAGAGGTTTCCCGGATTGGTGAGCTCGAGATCTTGGATGACGAAGTGCGAAACGTCATCAATGTGCACGGCGGCGGTATTCGTGCCGTTCGCATCGATGTGGGGCAACGGTCCGTCGCCATACGCTCCGATGACGACGGGGATGTCCGCGGTTCCCGAGCCCTGCGGTTTCAGCATCCCGACGCAGGTGGCTCCACGGCGCAGCAGCAGGCGGTTACCCGGCTCGAGCGTTACGGCGTTCGCCGCCGCGAGGTCGTTCCAGGGCGAGTCGCTCGTGCCGTCGCCTGGAGCGGTTGCGCTACAGTCGACATAATACGAACCGCGCCCGTCATCGTTCGAGGAATCGTCGCTGCCGCAGGCTGCGCAGAGTGCCGCCAACAGCGCGGCGAGTGTAAGCGACGGCGTTCGTGACGAACGGATCCTCATATCGTTTCGGCCCCTTTTCTCGCCGACGCACGGGGGCGAAGTCTCCCGCACGCCGATCGGCGCCGACGCTATACGGCGGTACGTCTCAGGGTCAACTCTGTCGAGGACCGACGACGGCTAGCCGAGCGTACTGGGAACCAGCAAGGAGCGACGTGAAATGCCCTGCGGCGCGATAGCCGCCGTCGCCCTCGACTTCACCTCCCCCTGGCGCCGTCGATCGACTCGACACGGGTGAGGGATCCTTGCTCGAAGGTGAGGCGGTGCAGTAGGCGGTTTCTCCCGAAGTCGTAGATCCATTCATCGAATTGGATCCTCGTCGACAGCTCCTCGAAGCCCGAACACGGGCCATCGACGGAATCGCCGCAGTCTCGCGCCGTCGCAGCACGGCCGGATGTCCAGACCTCGAAGCGTCGTACCGCGTCGTCCGGCTCGCCGCACACCGATCGAACGCGATAGAGAGAATCGCCTCGTGAAACCAGGCGACTGCCACAGCGCAATGTGTCGGCTCCCGCGGGTAGACTGAGCAAGAGAAGTGCCATCACCGCGGTGACGATCGTGTTACCCGGGCTCATCGGCTGCATGAGGAGATCCTCCTTTCCATAGGAGGATACACGCGCTGTCACCGAGATGCATACTTTGCGCAAGCTTGCTTTGCTCACGCAGACAACGGACCCGCTCAACCCTGAATCAGCTCGTCGAGACCGGTGACGAGGTCGCGCCGCGGGCGCCAGGCGAGCTCGGTCGCGGCGCGGGTGATGTCGGCAACCACTGCGGTGCGCTCTGCGCCGGCGTCGGCCTCGATCGCCGGCGGCGTCTCCGCGACACGGAATGCCAGCTCGGCGAGCTCGCGCACGCTGGTGCCGACGCCGCTGCCGATGTTGAGCGCCGTGTAGCCTCGAAGGTCACTGTCGACCGCGGCGAGGAACGCAGTCGCGACGTCGTCGACGTGGACGAAGTCGCGGATCGCCTCGGGACTGCGCAGGGCGATGGCCTGGCCGCGGCGGACGCAATCGACCACGTACGGAACGATGAACGGGAGCGGCTGATCCGGGCCGTAGACGTTGAACACGCGCAGCGCGACCGCGCGACGGTCCTTCTCCTCGGCCCACTGCTCGCACAGGCGCTCGGCCAGCCACTTGCTCGAGGCGTACGGCGCGCGCGGATCGAGCTCGGCGTCCTCGGCGACGACGGCGCCCGGCTCGGTGGGGCGGTACACCGCGGCGCTCGACGCCAGCAGCATGTCCGCGCCGCTGCGTTCGCAGTAGGCGAGCGCGTTGGCGGTTCCGATGACGTTGACGTCGAAGGTTTGCCGCGGGGAATCACCTTCGGAGGGCTTCAAGATCCCGGCGAGGTGAACCACGACGTCGGCTTCGAAGGAAGTGTCGAAGCGACGCCGCACGTCGTCGGCGAGCTCTTCGGTCTGGTGACCTGCCGACTCCAGCCGCTCGACCAAGGCGCGGCCGATCAGTCCGCGCGCGCCTGTCACCAGGACCTTCATACGGCTCGCTTCAGGAGCCGAGGCCGCCCAGGCCCGAGGTCCCCGACTCGTACTCGTCGAGATAGCGCCGGTACCAATCGACGGTGCGACGCAGTCCCTCTTCCAGGTCGACCTTGGATTGCCAACCGAAGGTCTGCTGCGAGCGCGTGCTGTCGGCGAACATCCGCCAGATCTCGCCCGGTCGATACGGCAGCGCGCCGATCTTCAGCTCCGACTTCGATTCTGTCAGGCGATGGATCATCTCGACCAGATCCTTGATCGACGTCTCGACCCCGCTGCCGACGTTCCACACCTCGCCGACCGCGTCGTCATGGGTTCCCACCGAGATGAAGCCGTCGACCAGATTCTCGACGAAGTTGAAGTCGCGCGTCTGCTTGCCGCCGGTGGTGACCACGGGCTGGCCGCGCAGGCAGAGGATGATCAGCTCGGGAATGATCGCGCGGGCGCTCTGGTAGGGGCCGAACGCGTTGAACGGACGGATCACCGCCACCGGCCTGTCCTGCGACTTGTGCTTGAGCCGGGCATAGAGCTCGCCGCTGTACTTGCCGACCGCGTACGGAGAGAGCGGGAACGGAATAGAGCTTTCGCGGAACGGAACGCTCTCCTGGTAGCCGTACACCTCCGACGTGCTGGTGTAGACGAAGCGCTCGTAGCCCTCGTACGCCTCCAGCAAGTTGGTCGTCGCGTCGGCGTTCGAGCCCATGGACTCGGAGTACTGACGAAAGCTGTCGCCGACGTGGTTGTAGGCGGCCAGGTGAAACACCACGTCGGGCTTGATGTCGCGCAGCTGAAGGAGCGACGAGAAGTTGCGCAGATCGGCTTCGATGGGAACGATCTGCTCCCACATGCGCACCAGGCGAACGTTGTCGATCACCGAATTGTACTTCACCGTGACAAAGACCTCGGCGCCGAGATCGACCAGCCGGCGCACCAGATGGGAGCCGATGAACCCTGCCCCGCCCGTCACCAGAACCTTCTTCTTAGCAAGATCCAAACTCATTCGTCTCCACCATCCGTCTGTGTAAAGAACCTGGCCGCATCCCGCTCGGCGCGATCGAGATCCTGTCGGGTGTTGAACGTCACCTGCGGGCCCGCGTAGGGGAACGCCGCCAGCTCGCGGCGCTCGACCAGCTGCTGAAACAACCGCACCAGCCCCTGGCCGTCCGGCAGCGCGAGCAGATCTTCGGACACCTCATCGAACACGCTGCGCTCGATGATCATGTGTCCGACGAAATACGGCAGCGACGGTTTCTCCCGATACGACGACACCAGCCCGGCGTCGTCGATGTCGAGCAGCCCGAACGGACTCACCACCTCGGCCGTGGTCAGCGTGATCGCCGCGCCGCGCGCCTGGTGCTGGCCGAGCATTGCCGGAAAGTCGACGTCGATCAGCGTGTCGCCATAGGTGACGCTGACCCGTTCGCTCATCAGATCGCGCGCCGCGTGCAGGCGCTGCAACATGCTGGCGTTCTCACCGGCATCGGAGAAACGAATCGTCGCATCGAACCCCGACTGCTCGACGAACTCGCGGATCATCTCGCCCTTGTAGCCGACGCAGAGCACGAACTCGCCCTGCCCGCGGTGCAAGTGCGAGCGCAGAATGTACTCGAGGCAAGGCCTGCCGTTGAGCTCGACCAAAGGCTTCGGCACGGTCTCGGTGAGCGGCCGCAACCGCGACCCCTTACCACCGCACATGATCACGGCCGTGGGCATTATGGATTTCGCCCCCGTGCGCGCTGCGCGCTCCGATGGGCTCGGCCCTGCGGGCCTCCCGACCTCCACCGTCGTGCACGGTAGCTTCTTCCACGGGTGAACACGGGTGGACGCAGGGCGGTGTTTTCCTGAGATGTTGCGGCCAGGCCGCATCCGTGTCCAACCGTGTTCATCCGTGTTCTCGATCCGCGCCCGGGCCGGCGAGATCGTCCGAGAAGTCCTGGACGATGAACGGTGGCCGGCCCTTGGTCTGCTCGAAGATGCGGCCAACGTACTCGCTGACGGCGCCGATTGCGATGAGCTGCATGCTCGACAGGAACAACGCGGTGGCCGAGAGCGTCGCCCAACCGGGCGGCAGCGGGTAGCCGGCGCCGAACAGATTGAGGACGCCGATCGACACCGTGTAGAGCCCGAAGCCGATACACAGCGCCGCCACCACCAGCCCGAAGAGCAGCGAGGCGCGCAGCGGAATCAGCGAGAAGGAAAGAATCCCGTCGATGGCGAACGACACCAGGGTCGAGAAGCGGAACTTCGACGAACCGGCATGCCGATCGGCCACCTCGTACTCGAGCCCGGCCTGGCGAAAGCCGACCCACTGCACGATCCCGCGCAGGAACTTGCGGTACTCGGGCAGGCGCACGATGAGATCGACGACGCGACGATCGAGCAGCCGGAAATCCGACTGTCCGAACGACAGCTCCAGTCCCGACAGCCGCGAGACGAGCTTGTAGAAGACTCGCACCTGCAGCGTGTGCCAGGCCGACATCTTGTAGTTCTTCTTGGTCGTGTAGACGACCGCGTTGCCGTCCCGCCACAAACGGATCATCTCCGGCAACAGCGACGGCGGCTGCTGCAGGTCCGCGTCCATCGTGATCACCGCGTCGCCGCGGGCGTAGAACATGCCGGCGAGGAGCCCGCCCTGATGGCCGAAGTTGCGCGACAGCGAAACGAAGCGCACCCGCTGGTCGCGCGCCGCCAGCTCCTTGATGATGGCCAACGAAGCGTCGCTGCTACCGTTGTCGACGAAGACCAACTCGTGATCCACCTCCGCCCCCTCCAGAGCGGCGGTGACCTGCTCGTACAGCGGGCGCAGGTTTTCTTCCTCGTCGTAGGCCGGAAACACGACCGAGACCAGGGGCCGCCCGGCCGCTTCCACACCCACCCCCGATTGCTCGGCGCTCATGGGTTCTCCCTCGCGCCGAGCTCGGCGACCGGCCCGTCGCGGCGCGCGACCACGGTGACGATATCGAAGAGGTTGATCGGGATACCGAGATGCCCGAGCCGCGTTTCGCCGAAGCTGCCGCCGTCGAGACCGAACAAGCTCTTGCGCAGGCGCTCGACGACGTACCCCAGCGTGTAGGTCGACCCCTCGCTGCGCATCGACTCGACGGCGAACCCGTGCGCCTCGAGCAGGCGACGCAGACTCTCACGGCTGTGGAAGAAGAGGTGCTCGGGCAAGGTGTAGAGATGCCAGCGCGGCCCCGAGAGTCGCGCCACCAGACTGCGCACGTCCCCGGTGGTCAGCACCACCAGTCCGCCCGGCCGCAGCACGCGCGCGATCTCGGCGACCGCAGCGTGCGGATCGCTGAGGTGCTCGATGACGTCCCACAGGGTAACCGCGGCTAAGCATCCGTCTCGAAACGGCAGCGACAAGCCATTGGCGGCGACGATACGCCCCGGTATCGCCTTCGCCGCCCGGAGCGCCACGGCATGGGTCACCTCGACCCCACACGCGCTCCAACCGCGGCGGCCGGCCTCGTCGACCGCGTAGCCGTAGGCGGCGCCGAGATCGAGCAGGCGATCGCCCTGCGCCGGCGCCGGCAGGCGCGCCAGCCGGGCCGCGAAGTTCGAGCGCAGAGACGACTCGAGCGAATCGTAGGCGTCGTAGCCAGCTCCGGCGGCGGGGTCGGAAAAGTAGCCGTCGTCGTAGATCGACTCGGGCGAGAACGAGTCGTCGGGAATCCAGAAGCGCCCCTCGCAGGTCGGGCAGGCGAGTATCTCGCAGCCCTGTTTGCTGAAGGCAGGCTGGCACCCCGCCTCTCCGCATATCCTGCAATCGACCATCCGCTCGTCCCCACACATGCCCCACTCGAAGAAAGCAGCCGTGGGGCCCGAAAACTCGAGGAACTGTTAACACACACGGGTCCCGGTTGCACCGTCGCCGGGCTTGCGGCAAAGGGTGATCGGATGCCAGCAGCCGACGACCACCGCCTCCGGCCCGCGCCGCTGCTGGTCGCGACGACGATGTCGGTCGCCAACCTGTTCCTCCACAAGCCGATTTCGGACGTCCTCGACGCCCTCTACGCGCGCATCGGCCGCAACCGCTACGAGCTGGTCGGCATCGCCGGGATCGGCGGGCTCTCGCTGCTGGCCGCCCTGCCCGCCGCCAAGCGGCTGCGCTCGGCCCTCGCCCAAACCTGGCTGCCGCTGTCCCTGCTCGGCCTGGCCGTGCTGACCGTCGTCTCGCAACGCTGGCTGCTGGTCACCAACATCGAGCTGATCCACTTCCCGCAGTTCGGCCTGATCGCGGTACTCTTCCTACTCGCCGGCGTCTCGCCGCGGACCGCCTGGATCTGCGGCACGCTGGCCGGGCTGCTCGACGAAACCTACCAGCACCTGGTCCTCTACGCCGGCGTCGCCAACACCTACTTCGACATCAACGATATCCTGCTCAACTCGGTCGGCGCCGCATGGGGCGTATGCCTGTTCGGCGCCGCGCAGCTGGCGGCTGAAGGTCCGAAGGTCGACCGCACCGCCGTCCTGCGTTTCGGCGCCGTGCTCGCCACGGCGCTGCTCATCGCCGTGATTCTCGACCCCCCCGACGCGACCCTGTTGCGCAAAGCCGCGACGCGAAAGCTCTACCGCGTGCTGTCGACCGGCGAAGGTCTGGTCGGCATCGCCATCACCTGGGCGCTGGTCGAGCTGGCCAGCCACCCCCGCCGCGGGCGTCGTGGCTGAACGCGCGCGCAATCGTGGGTGGGCGCTAGCTCTGGCACTGCTCGCCGCCTGCGCCGGGTCGCAACCGCCGTTGCCGGCGCCGGTCGAAGAGCGCGTCCCGACCATCGCCGACCGTTTCATCACCACCTTCTGGTGCGGTCCGCCCCTCGAGTACTTCGACGACCAGCGCGCCGCCGAGATCCGCGCCGCCGGCTTCAATCTCATCGGCGCCTCCTGCGAGGGGAAGGTCAACCCGCACCTCAACCTGCGCGCGCTGCGCACCGCCCACCGCCACGGCCTGGGCCTGTTGATCAAGGACAACCGGACCTCGGTCGCTCGCCCGTTGCGCGACGGCTGGCAGCAACGGGCGAGTCGCGCGATCGAGAGGTACCGCGACCAGCCGGGTCTCGCCGGTTTCTTCCTCGTCGACGAGCCGACCGCCGAGCGCTACCCCGACATCGCCGCGATGCGGAAGCGAATCCGTCGAGAGGCTCCCGGGGTCATCGGCTACGTCAACCTGCTTCCCGACTACGTCTTTCTCGGTCCAGCCGACTACCGCGAGCACGTCGAGGACTACCTGTTTCGAACCCGGCCGGACCTCCTCAGCTACGACCACTACCCGTTCCTCGCCAAGCGGGATCGCCCCTCCTACTTCGCCAACCTCGAAACCATCCGCGAGCTGGCGCTCGAGTACGACGTGCCCTTCCTGGCGATCATTCAACTGATGCCGCATGCCGACTACCGCGACGTCACCTACGCCGAGCTCTCCTGGCAAGCGATGCACGCCCTCGCCTTCGGCGCGCGCGGCATCTCGTACTTCGCCTACTGGACGCCGAGCCGGGTGCCGGACAACCTATCCTATCGTTTCCGCACCGGCATCATCGAAGGTGGCCTGCCGACCAAGCACTACGCCCACGTCGCCCGACTCAACCCGCTGCTGCACGCGCTTGCCGAGCAGACCAGCGGTTTCACCTCGACCGCGGTGTGGGACGCCGCCAACCGCTTCGGCGATCGATCGCTGCCGCAGCCGCTGGCCTGGGCACAGGGCCCACTCACCATCGGCTTCTTCGAGCGCGACCGAGAAGCTCGCGCGATCGTCGTCAACCAGGACTACCGGAAGCCGGCGACCGCCAGGCTCGGCCTCGCCCCGGGAGTTTCCGCGTCGAGCTTCGACGTCGAGAGCGAGCAGTGGGCCCCGCTCGGTAAGACAACGACGATCCCCCCCGGCGGAGCGATGCTGCTCCGCTTCGAGTGAGCGCGTGGAGAGCCCCCGTGTTGATCCGAGTCCATCCGTGTTGATCCGTGTCCACCCGTGTACAAGATTCATCCATCCATGACCGCCCCCAGCACCGAGATCACCACCGACTACGACCCGGCGATCGACGCCAGCGTCGTCCTGGTGAGCTGGAACAGCCGTGAAGACCTCGAAGTGTGCATCGGCTCGCTGCTGCGCCAACCGGTCTCCTGCGAAGTGATCCTGGTCGACAACGCGTCGAGCGACGGCTCGGTCGAGCTGGTCCGCGACAAGTTCGGCGAGCGCGTTCGCATCGTCGAGCTCGCCGAGAACATCGGCTACGGGGGCGGATTGAACGAGGGGATGCGAATCGGGCGCGGGCGCTTCCTGTTCGCTCTCAACACCGACACCGAGGTCGCGCCGGCGTGTCTCGCCAGCTTGATCGAGGCCGGCGACCGCTATCCCAACGTCGGCTGCTTCGCTCCCAAGATCCTGTCGTTCCAGAATCCCGAGATCATCGACAACGTCGGCCATCTGCTGTACCCCGACGGTCTGAGTCGGGGCCGCGGCCGTCTCGAGCACGACCGCGGCCAATACGACGAGGAAGAGGAGATTCTGATCGCAAGTGGATGCGCCATTCTGATGCGGCGGTCGATGCTGGTCGACGTCGGCGGCTTCGACGCCGACCTCTTCGCCTACTGCGAGGACACCGATCTCGGCCTGCGCGCGCAGTTGCGCGGTTGGCGTTGCCGCTACATCCCCGCCGCCGTCGTCTACCACAAGTACTCCGCGTCGACCGCGCCCTACTCGCCAGAGAAGGCATTCCTCGTCGAGCGCAACCGGGTGTGGGTGGCGACCAAGTGCCTGCCCGGCCCGCTGCTCGCACTGAGCCCCTTCTATACCCTGATGCGGCTCGCCACGCAGGCGTTCGGCGCCCTGACCAAGCGCGGCGCCGCCGGCAAGTTCGCCGCCAATCAGTCGCGCGGCGAGCTGGTGAAGATTCTCTTCCGCGCCTGGCGCGCCGCCCTCGCCGGCCTTCCCGCAGCGATTGCCAAGCGCCGACAGCTGCAGGCACAGCGGCGGATCTCGCTGCAGGACGCGTTGGCATGGACCACCCGCTACCGCATGAGCGTCGGCGAGATCGCGCTCAAGGAGTAGGCGCTTGCGCTGCCTGGTCATCATCCCCGCGCTCAACGAAGCGGAAGCGATCGGCGACGTGGTTCGCGATATCCGCGCGAGCTGCGACGCCGACGTCGTCGTCATCGACGACGGTTCGAGCGACGCCACCGGCGCCAACGCCAGCGCCGCCGGCGCCGACGTGCTGCGCCACCCGTGCAACCTGGGCATCGGCGCCGCGGTCCAGACCGGCTACTTGTACGCGCTCGAGCAGGGCTACGAGTGCGTCGTCCGCCAGGACGGCGACGGACAA
This sequence comes from bacterium, assembly GCA_030430165.1. Lineage (GTDB taxonomy): Bacteria > Desulfobacterota > Binatia > HRBIN30 > CADEER01 > CADEER01. The sequence continues at coordinate 25,938 of JAUIGL010000059.1, forward strand.
CACGACCCGGCGTACATCCCTCAGTTCGTCGAGCTCCTCGCCAACGACGAAGCCGACATCATCGTCGGCTCGCGCTTCCTCGCGCGCGAGGGCTATCAATCGACGATCGTTCGACGCCTCGGGATTCTCATTCTGTCGATCATCTCGACGTTGGTCGGCACCCGCACCACCGACCCCACCTCGGGCTACTGGGGCGTCAACCGCCGCGCCATGGAGACCCTCGCCCCGGAACACCCCGACGACTACCCGGAGACCGAGGCACTGCTGATCGCCGCGGCCGGCGGATGCCGAATCCGCGAGGTTCCAACGGTCATGCGTGAGCGAGCCGCCGGACAGTCCTCGATCAGCGTTCTCTATTCGGGATTCTACATGGTCAAGGTCATTCTCGCCCTGCTGCTCGTGAAACGTTAGTAGCCGGTTTGTACCTCCGGAAATGAACTGAGCCTCGCTACGCTCGGTCCTCCGAGGGGCCCTCACCCGGCCTTCGGCCGACCTCTCCCATCGGGAGAGGCATCTAGTTTCCCTTCTCTGGGAGAAGGGCAGGATGAGGGTCCCTCAAATGAGGGCGAAGCCCCACCAATAGCGATACCGATTCCGCAAACCGAAAGGTTGGCGTCGGACCCCGCGATCGTGCATAGCTGAGTTGGGGCACGTCATGTTTCATTACTACGACAAATACCTGCTCGAGATCGTAGCTCTATCGCTGGCTGTCCTGTTGATCGCGTTCGTCATCGGCACGGTGCGCCGCACCAGCCTGAACATTCGCTACGCGATCCTCTGGCTCGGCGCCGGCGGTGTGCTCCTGGTGTTGTCCGTCTACCGGCCGCTGCTCGACTACATCGCCGCCGCGGTCGGTGTTCGCTACCCGCCTTCGCTCCTCTTCCTGGTGGCATTCGTCTTTCTCCTGATGATCGTGCTGCACTACTCGCTGGTGCTGTCGTCGCACCGCGACTCGATCCGCAGGCTTTCGCAGTCGGTCGCGCTACTCGAGCATCAGCTGAAGAGCCAGGAGAAGCGCCAGCGCGAGTGACCCCTCCGTTGCCTTCGCCCCGCCCGGTTCGGTAGGTTCGCCGTCCAATGGGCAAGGCCAGTCGCCAAAAACGAGCTCGCGAACCGGAAGGGCGTAGCGAGCCGACCAAGTCCGGCGCGCGCGCATGGCAGCCGCGCACCGAGCTGCAGACCGACGTCGCTCCGCCCTGGTTGCACGTCTTGGCGATGGCCAGCCTCGCCGTCCTCGCCGGCGCCGTCTACTACCCCTGCCTGACCGGCGAGTTCGTTTTCGACGACCACAACGCGATCCAGCAAAGCCTGCTGGTGCGCGCCCTGTGGCCGCTCACCAGATTCCTCACCCACAGCAACCGACCGCTCGTCGACTTCACCTACGCGATCAACTACGCGCAGGGCGAATACGACACGTGGTGGTACCACTTCACCAACATCGCCATCCACGCCGGCACGGCGATGGTGGTGTACGCGCTGGTCAGCCGCACCCTGCGCCTGCCCTCGTTGGCCGAACGTTACGGCGGCTGGAGCCAAGCCATCGCCTGGCTTGCCGCGGCGCTGTTCACCTGCCACCCGCTGGCGAGTGAGGCTGTCGCCTACATCTCGAGCCGTTACGAGTCGATGGCGGGCTTGTTCTATCTCGCCACCATTCTCGTCTACACCTACGCAGTTGCCGCGACCTCCGAGCGAGCACGCCAGACCGCGCGCTACGGCCTCGCAATCAGCACCGCCCTGGCGGTTGCCTGCAAGGAAATCGCGGCGACGATCCCGCTCGCCCTGCTGCTCTACGACTACGTCTTCGTCGCCCGCGGCAACTTCGCCGAAACCCGCGGCCGACTTCTGGTGATCGGCCATTCCTTGATTCTGTTGATCGTCGCCGGGCTTTATCTGGCGATCCGCGCCTTCACCTCCGACCAGGTTCACACGCCCTACCAGCAGTCGGCCGGCTTCGGCTTCGACCGCTACACGCCGGCCGAGTTCTTCGCCACGCAGGTCGGTGTGATCGTCCACTACCTCCGTCTGTGTTTCTTCCCCACCGGGCTGACGTTCGACTACGACTGGACGCTGGCGCGGTCGTTCTTCGACATATCGGTCCTGGGGCCGATGCTATTGCTGCTCGGGCTGGCAGCTCTGGCGTGGCGATCAATCCGCAGCCAACCGGTGTTCGCCTTTGCCGTATTCTTTCTGTTCATCGTCCTGGCGCCCACTTCCTCGATCATGCCGCTCGCCGATCTCGCGGTGGAGCGACGCATGTACATTCCGTTGGCCGGGTTCTGCTTCCTCGCCGCGGCAACCCTCGCCGACCTCGCGCGGAATCTGCTGGCCGAGCGCGGACTGCCGGCGCTGACGGCGGCGGGATTGGCTCTGGTGGCCGTCGCGGCAGTGACCACCCACGCGCGGGCGGTCCAGTGGGGCGACCATCTGGTGCTCTACGAGGATGCCGTTCTGAAGACGCCGGGCAGCCCGCGGGTCCGGCTCAATCTCGGCGTCATCCACCTCAATGCCGGGCGTTATGACGAGGCCCACGAGGTTCTCTTCGACGCCAAGGAGATCTACGACCGCGGTGAATCGATCCACGCGTTTCCTCGCATCGGCGCGTTCATCTACTACAACCTCGGCGCGATCCAGTTCATTCGCCAGGAGTACGCCGACTCCGAACGCTACATGGTCAAGTCGATTCAGGAGGGCGGGCAGTACGTCGCGCTGCGTCCTCGAGCCTACGCCGTCCTCGGCCAGATCTACCGCATGCGCGAGGAGTACGACCGGGCGATCGCCTCTTTCGAGGAAGCATTGAAGTACAACCAGGATTATCCCGACTGGATGTACGCGCTGGTCGAGACCCACATCCTCGCCGGGAACTACGCCGAGGCGAGAAAGGTTTTGTTCCAGCTCGAGCACGTTCACCCCGAGCTCGCCGAGGCGCAGCGCGGCAAGGATTTGCGCAAGGATATTCTCCAGTCGCAGCGAGCGGACCGGCTCTACGAGGCGCAGCGAAAGAGAGAGCGCATGCGCCGCAAGCTCGCCGAGGGGCTCGAAGCGCCGGATTCCGACAGCGACGGCGCGCCGGAATGACCTGCGCAGGCAGAGCGGCGATGCTGGTGATCGCCGCCTTCGCCGTGCAAGCCTCCTCCGCGACCGCTGCCTGCAGCGGACCCGAGCTCGCCGCCTTCGAGCGCGCCGTCCGCGACGAGCTGCTCTGTCGCAGTCGCGCGCTGCGAACCGCCGACCCTGCGCCGTGCACGCCGCGTCCGGCGCCGCAGTGCGCCGCCGCCGAGCTCGCCGAGGTGCTCGAGTTGCTCGGCGGGGAAGTCGAGCACCAGGACGACGCGCGGCTGCAGGCGCGTTGCCAGGTCGCCACCTACCGCGCCGCCCATCGCTTCCTGCGCCACCGACTGCGCGAGCGTCTGCGCGGTGAGCGGCGGCAACGGCGATCGGCGGCGGGCATGCGCCTCGAACGCCGCTGCCAAGTCGAGGTGGTCGGCCCGCCGGGCAGCCACTTGCCGCGGTTGGGCGGCGCCTGTGGCGACGCCGCGCCCGGCGAGGGCAGCGTCGACCCGGCGGCACTGCGCCGCTGCTTGCGCCCGCAGCTGGAGCGCATCGCCAACTCGCTGCTCGGTGCCGGCCCGGTGCGGCCGAATCTGCTGCTCATCGTCACCGACGATCAACACCCGGCTGCGCTGAGCTCGCTCGACGGGATCGCCGAACGCATCTTCGAGCGCGGTCTGTCGTTTGCCAACGCCTTCACCACGACCCCGGTCTGCGCTCCCAGCCGCGCCGGCATCCTCACTGGGATGCACGCGCCGCGGCACGGCGTTTCGGCCAACATCATCGCCGACGACAACGGCCAACCGAGCGACGGGGCGTTGGCGTTCGACGACTCGGCGACCATCGCCAGCCGACTGGCCGCCGCCGGCTACGTCACTGCGCTGCACGGCAAGTACATGAACTCCTACCGGTTCTTGTCGCCCTACGTGCCGCCAGGCTGGGACGACTGGCGCGTCTTCGTCGGCGACAATGGGAACTTCTTCGACTACAGCCTCAACGAGAACGGCAGCGAGGTCGACTACGGGGCGAGCGAAGCCGACTACTCGACCGACGTGATCGCCGCGCACAGCCTGCGCTTCGTCGAGGAGCAAGCCGAGAATCCGTTCTTCCTGGTTTTCGCACCGTTCGCACCGCACGAGCCGAGCATCCCGGCGCCGCGGCACGAGGGCGCGCTGTCCGGGCTCCCGCCGTGGCGTCCGCCCAGCTGGGGCGACGTCGAGCTCGCCGGCAAGCCCAACTGGTTCCGCTTCTTCGCCACGCCGGCCGATCGGCTTGCCGACAACGATCCGGCGGTAATCCAACAGCTCGAGTCGCTGCTGGCGGTCGAGGAACGCACCCTCGAGCTGCTCGATCGGCTGGAAGAGCTCGGCCTCACCGACAATACGGTGGTGGTGTTCACCGCCGACCACGGACTCCTCTGGGGCGAGCACCGCTGGACCACGAAGCTAGTCGCCTACGAAGAGTCGATCCGAATCCCGCTGGCGCTGCGCTACCCGCTGGGCTGGGGAAGACACACCAGCGAGAGAATCGCGCTCAACCTCGACATCGCCCCGACACTCGCATCCCTGGCGCGCCTCGACGACGTACCCGACCTCGACGGCCGCGATCTCACCGAGATCCTCGACGATCCCGCAGACTGGCGAAGCGAGTTCGTCATCCAACACTTCGAAGGCGGCTTCACCGTGCCACCGTGGGACTGTCTGAGAACCGAGTCCCTGAAATTGGTGCGCCATCGCGATGCCGACGACGAGCTCTACAACCTCGACGACGACCCCTACGAGCAGCACAACCTCGCCAACGACCCCGCCTGGGCCGACCCCCTCGCCGACCTGAGGGAACGCCTGAGGTGAGAAATCGGCAGGTAGGGAATCGGCGCCAGCCGATTTCGTACAACAACTTCCCCCCCACGGGGGAGATGCCCCGGCAGGGGCAGAGAGGGCGAATGAAATGATTTCGCCGCTAGCGGCGAAGCACCTGGCCAACCGCCCCGCGTTGCCAACGCTCGCACACCCGGATATTCGGGACAGTTCATGAAGTCTCTGGTTACCGGGTGCTCAGGACTGCTCGGCCATTGCCTGACCTCCCTACTGACCGAGCGCGGGGACCAGGTGGTCGGCTTCGACATGGTTCCGCCGGCCGATGCGTCGGCGGGATACGAGTTCGTCGCGGGCGACATGCGCGACCTCGACAAGCTGCGCGACGCGGCGCGCGGGGTCGACGTGATCTACCACCTCGCCGCCGGGCAGCGGATGAAGCCGCAGTTCTCCGGCCTCGGCGAGGAAGAGATCTTCGACATGAACCTTGCCGGCGTCGCCAACGCAATCGCGGTCGCCGAGGAGCTCGGCACACCGAAGTTGGTCTACACCTCGAGCTCGGGGATCTACGGCCTGCCGCAGACCGTCCCCTGCACCGAGTCGCATCCGACCGTGCCGCTCGGCGCCTACGGCGATTCCAAGCTGGAGGCGGAGGAGCTGTGCCGGCAGGCGATCGATCGCGGCCTCGACATGATGGTCCTGCGGCCGATGAGCCTCTTCGGACCACGCATGACCGGCGTCTTCGTCATCCTCTACGAATGGGTGCGCACCAACCAGTTCGTCTTCACCCTTGGCAGCGGCAACAACCGCGTGCAGATGGTCAGCGCCTGGGACGTCTCCGACGCCTGCATGAAGTGCGTCGAGGCAACCACCGACGAGCACTTCTTCAACATCGGCTCGGACCCGGCGACGGTGCCGACCGTATACGAGCAGGTGCAAGCGCTGATCGAGCACGCCGGTTCGTCGTCGCGCGTGATCCGCGTACCGGCGTCGGTGCTGCGCAATGCGGCGCGCGTTCTTGACACGGTCAAGCTCTCGCCGATCGTGCCCGAGCACTACCTGCTCGCGGATTCGGTCTTCCTGCTCGACATCGACCGGGCGCGCACCGAGCTCGGCTGGGAGCCCAAGCGCAGCAACGTCCAGCTGATGTGCGAGGCCTACGACTGGTACGTCGACAACCTCGACCAGTACACCGCCAAGCCGCACCCGGTGCTGCGGCTCCTCTCCGCTCTGCAGCCGGGGCGCGCGGGTTAGGTGAATCGTTGGCCGGCGGCGACAAAGGCTTCGGCGACGTCCAGCGCGAGTATTTCGACCTCGCCGACCGGGAACGCTTCGAGTTCCTGACCACCGGACCCGGTTTCTCGGAGACCGAGGACGCCCTGCTGGCGCCGTTCGCCGCGGCGATTCGGCCGCCGTTTCTCGAGATCGGCTGCGGTGAGGGCGGCAACCTCGCCCGCCTGGCGTCGCGCGGTCCCTGCGTCGGCGTCGATCTGTTTCAGCCGAAGGTGGCGTTCGCCCGAGAATCCGTACCCGGCCCGTCCTTCGCTGTCGCCGACGGCAGCGCGCTGCCGTTTGCCGACGGCGCTTTCGAGTCGGTGTTCATCCGCGACGTGCTGCACCACGTGGAGGATCCGCCGGCGGTGCTGCGCGAGGCGGCTCGCGTGCTCCGGCCCAACGGCCTGCTCCTGCTCATCGAGCCCAACGGGCGCAACCCGATCGTCAAGCTGCAGGCGACGGTGGTCGCCGCCGAGCGCCAGTCGAAGAAGTTCAACACCGACTACGTGGCCGGCCTGCTCGCCGACTTCGACATCGACGAGGTCGCCACCGCGCACCCGCTGCCGCTGAGACGGCTGTTCTTCCACTACCAGTGGGGTTTCCCGCGTCTCGCCGAGATCGGCTGGACGCGATCCCTGCTGACCCGAACCGAGCTCTTCCTGTCGCGCTTCGTGCCGCCCCGCTACTGGGAGCACGTCGTTGCCACGGCACACCGAGCGGGGTAACTTCGGCGACCGTGTCCGATCCCTGCCTCATCTGTAAAGGTACGTCGACCCGCGTCTTGTTCGAGAAAGGCGGCCGCGACTTCGTTCGCTGCGAGGGATGCGGCCTGGTGTGGGTCGACCCGATGCCGACGCCGGACGAAAACCAGCACTACTACGACGAGACCTACCGCGAGTGGTACGCCACCTTCCAGAAGGCGACCGACATCCGGCGACTGATCGCCGAGCACCGTATGGACGAGGTGCAGTCGTTCGCCCGCCCCGGGCACTGGCTCGACGTCGGCTGCGCCGCCGGCCAGTTCGTCGCCCTGGCGCGCGAGCGCGGCATCGACGCCGAGGGCATCGACATCGCGCCGTTCGCCATCGAGCTCGCCAAAGAACAGGGGCTGCCGGTCTACCTCGGCTCGGTCGAGAGCTTCACCCCGCCGCGCGAGTACGACACCATCACCGCCTTCGACGTGCTCGAGCACACCATCGAGCCGGCGCAGTTCCTCGACCAGGTGCGTTCGTGGATGAAGCCCGGCGCCACCCTGGCGCTCACCCTGCCCGACGTCAGCAGCGCCTACCCTCAGTGGATCATGCGCAAGCACTGGTTCTACTACCTGCCCAACGACCACCTGCACTATTTCTCGCCGGCAACCGTGACCAGCCTGCTCCAGCAGTGCGGCTTCGAGGTCGAGCGGGTGAGCAAGGCCTACAAGCTGCTCACCGGCAACTACATCGTCGAGCAGCTCAACATCTTCAACCCCCTGCTCGGCCGCATCGCCAGCGCCCTCGCCGCCCCTCTACCGCAGTCCGTCCTCGCCAAACCCCGCCTCTACTTCATCGGCGAGATGATGGTCCACGCCCGCCGCGCCTAGCCGCGCTCCGCGCAGCGTCCCAAAGCGAGCTACGCTCGCTGTCCCAAGCGGGCCTCCGGCCCAGCTGTCCCAAACGCGGCTACGCCGCGCGTCCCAAGCCGCCTCGCGGCGGCGTTTCCGTCGGACTCCAGCAACCAGGCCGCCCATTGGGACGGCCGCCGCAGGCGGCCTTGGGACGCAGCGACGCCTGCTTGCGACATTCGCGCAAGGCACAACTGCTCGGCGACAGACCGCGACCTGCTCTAGAGCACCGCGGCGTTCGCTGCTTGGGACGCCGCGCGCAGCGCGGCTTGAGACGGGGCCGTCAGGCCCCCACGGGATCGGGGACGTCGGTTGTGTCGCGTTTGGTGTCGGGGCGGAAGAAGTTGCCCATGATCGTCTGGTAGGCCTCGCATGGGGTCCAGCACTGCGGGCAGTTGTAGTCCCAGATCTCCTTCTGCACCTCGATCAACTCGGGGTCGTTCCACAGGCGGGCGAGATCGAAGTCGACCTCGCGCAGGCTGCCGACTTTGCGATCGTAGATCGTGCAGGGGTAGACGTGGCCCCAGGAGTCGATGAAGCACGACGACTTGAGGGCGTGGCAGCGCATCGGCGTCTTGCCGGTCTCGAGGTAGCGGCGCACCTTCGACAGGTAGGCGCGTTCGAGCACGTTGACCGGATGCCAGCCGAAGCCGCGCAGCTTGGCGTACTGCTCGGTTGCCGAGGCGAGATCGTCGGCGGTGACGCCGCGGCGCACGCCGAGCGGACCGTTACCGAAGTAGTGATCCGACTCGTGCACGATGTTGACGTGGAAGTCGCGGTAATCGAGGTCGGGAATCTTCGCCTTGGCAGCGGCAAACGCCTGCGGGAAGTGGTCGACGTTGGCCGACGAGAGTGTCATGCCGAGAACGACGTCGACGTTGGCGATCTCGCGCAGCCGGCGGAAGGTCTCGATCTGGCGCTGCCAGCCGCCCTCGATGCCGCGGATCTCGTCGTTCATCGCCTCGTCGCCATCGGTCGAGACGGTGATGATCAGCTTCTCGTGCCGCATGCGGGCGATCTCTTTGGTGTAGTCGACGATCTTGTCGGTGAGATAGCCGTTGGTCGGGTAGTGCAGGAGGAGCAGGTTTTTGCAGTTTTCGGTGATCGCCTCGCAGATGTCCGGAAAGTCCTTGCGCAGCGAAACCTCACCGCCGGTGACGTCGACCCACAGGAAGCGATTGGACTTGCGAAAGAACTCCTGGATCTCCTCCAGGGTGAGTTCGTCGCGCGGCTTCATCTTCCAGATGTTGCAGGTCTGGCACTTGTAGTTGCACCAGTAGGTGATGCAGAAGGTCAGCTTGAACGGAAACCCGGGCCGCCGCAGATTGGCTTCCAGGGCTCTCGACGCAAGCGCGACGTATGGAGCGAGCCTCGGCATGACGGAACTTCCTCACTCTATCGGCTGCCGCGCGCAATAGCCACGGCTACCTCGCATCGGCGGGCGCGGCGCGCCTTTCCAGCGCTGGCAAGCCAAGCCCGGTCTCCCCTTTTCCGGGGCGGCGACGGCCGATCGGCCGAGGAAAGACCACCCGCCATTCGAAGACGCGGCGGATCTCGTCAAGCGACCGCTTCGGCGGTGTCGTCCGCACCGACCCGCCGCAGCGCGCTGCGATGGGTCGCGCTGGAGCCGAGAAAGCGCTCGTCGATGCCGGCCAGCACCTGATCCACCCCGATTCGGCGGATGCAGACGGGATCGAGGCAGCGGCTGATCTTCAGGTTGTAGTTGGTGAGGCACGGACTGCAGTACTGGTCGAGGTAGAACACCAGGTCCTCGGGATTGTTTGGACCGTAGTGGATCGGCGCGGTCGGACCGAAGAAGGCGACCGTCGGAGTGCGCATCAGAGCCGCCAGGTGCATGACCGAGGTGTCGTTCGCCACCACCAGGTGGCACCGCTTCATCAAGGCCAACAAGGTGCGCACCGAGAGCCGATCGCAGGTGTCGACACAGGGATGGCGCATCTGCTGCTTCACCTGCTCGACCAACCGACGCTCGTCCTCGCCCTGGCCGGTGAGCACGATACGCGCACCGTAGCGGTCGACCAGCGCGTCGCACAGCTCGGCAAAGTTCTCGAGCGGCCAGCGCTTGAGCGGCACCCGGTAGAAATTCGGCCCGCTGCCGACGTGCACCCCGATCACCGGGAACGCCTCTTCGGCAACCCCTTCGGCGGCCAGCAGCTGGTCGATCTCTCGTTCGGCATCGGCACCGAGGTGCATCGGCACTTGGCGCGGGCGAACCGGTACACCGAGCGGACGCAGGACGCGGCGGAAAATGCCGGACATGTGCTCGCTGTCGGTGTAGACGACGCGCGTCGTGTAGAGCCAGGCGCGGTTCTGCCCGTCGGTGTTGAAGCCGATTCGTTCGCGAGCGCCGGTGAGGTACGAGAAGATCGCCGAGATCTTGATGAACTGCTCGAAGTCGACGATCACGTCGTAGTTGCGGGCGCGCGCCGAGGCGAGCGCGCCGGCCAGACCGCTGACGAACTGCAGCGGGCTGTCGAGATCGACGCCGAGGACGTTGGTGGTCAGCCCACTCGCCTCGAGCAGCGTACGATTGCCGTTGAGCGTCAGAAAATCGATCTCGGCGTCCTCGCCGAGATGATCGCGCAGCTCCTGGAGAACCGGCAGCAACATGGCGATGTTGCCGAGCCCGTAGAACTTGATCGCGAGCACCCGCCGCGGCTTCGGAATGGGCTCCTCGCCCGGCGGTGTCGTCGCGCGCAGCGGCGGCAACCACGGGCCTCCCAGCTTGGCGCGCAGCCGCGCCCACATGGCGAGCAGCCAGCAGAGGAGAAGCCCGACCCAGGTGTCGATGGGCCGGCTGCTGTTCATCGAACCGGTCATCGATCGGCAACCCGGCCGCGGCGCATCGACTCCCCTTCGTGGTTGCGCTTGGCCACCTTGGGCGGCGAGACCGCCGTCGCCAGGACGTGCCAGGCGGCGCGGAATACCTCCGACTTGTCGATCTTCGACGCGCCGGCGGTGCGATCGGCGAAGACGATCGGGACTTCGCTGACACGAAAGCCGGCGGCGTGGACCTTCCAGGCCATTTGCTCGAGGAACGAGTACCCCGAGCCGCGAACGTCGCCCGGCTCGACGGTGGCCAGCACCTCGCGGGTGTAGCAGCGATAGCCCGAGGTGCAGTCGGCGAACGGCAGGCGCAGCAGGGCGCGGGTAAAGACGTTCGCCCACAGCGACAGCAGTCGCCGGTGTGCCGGCCAGTTCAGCAAGCCGCCGCCAGGGGCGTAGCGCGAGCCGATCACCATGTCGCTGTCGCGCATCGCCTCCAACATCGCCGGGATATACGAGGGGCTGTGGCTGCGGTCGCCGTCCATGGTGAAGACGCGTCCGTAGCCGCGCTCGATGCCGAACTCGAAGCCGGCGATGTGGGCGGTGCCGAGACCGAGCTTGCCGGCGCGGTGGATGCAGAAAACCCGCCCCTCGTGCTCGCGGCAGAGCTCGTCCGCCACCTCACCGGTACCGTCGGGGCTGGCATCGTCGACCACCAGCACGTGCAACGGCCCGTCCTGCGCCAGCACCTCGGTGACCAGCGGGCGCACGTTGTCCGACTCGTTGTAGGTCGGGATGACGACCAGCGAGTGATCGGCGAGGTCGGTGGCAGCGGAATCGGTCATGGGTGGTGGGCGGGTTCGAGGTTAGCGACGGACTATACACTGACCTCGATTCGCGATGCGAGACGTATCGCAACGGGGTAGTGGGTCAGTTTGAACCTCGGGGAGCGATCGAGGTGCCTCGACGGGGATCGGGCAAATCGAACGTTCTGCAGATACATCGGTGGGGCTTCGCCCCTAATCTAAGGGACCCTCATCCTGACCTTCTCCCACAGGGAGAAGGGAATTCAGATGCCTCTCCCTGTGGGAGAGGTCGGCCAAAGGCCGGGTGAGGGACCCTCGGATGACCGAGCGTAGCGAGGCTCGGTTTATTTGCGGAGGACCAAACTGACCCACTACCCGCAACGGGAGCGATACCGCGGTGGTGTGGGGAAAGCAGCCGGCCGGATCGGGTCGGTATCTCCATCGCTATCGGTATCGAAAATCGAAGGCGATACCGACGCGAGTAAATCGAAATACCCCGTTGGAGAGTTGGCCCCGCCTGAAAGGGACCAAGCCGCGGCCGGCCGGGCCGCGTTGCGAGGGGTTGGGGCGTCTGCTACCCAACCCGCGTGCCGCGGACCGGGGATACAGAAGGGCCGAACCTGCCGGCGGTACCGCGGCGTCTGTGGCTGGCCGCAATTCTCGTCGCCGGCGCGGCGGTCCGGATCTACCGTCTGCCGTGGGGCCTTCCGGCGTTTGTCTTCAACGATACGCGCATCCACTTCACCAACGCCGCAGCCCAGGCGGCCGCCAACGGCGACTGGATCCTCGACCGCTTCGTTCACCCGCCGCTATACCCCTACCTGATCTCGGCATTTACCTGGGTCTGGACCACTCTCAGTGGAACCGAGGTTGAGCTGCGAGGGCCGCAGGGTATCGCCGACATGGCGGCGATCACACTCGGCGCACGCTACGTCACGGTGGCGCTCGCCGTCGCCCTGATCGCCCTGGTCTATCTGGTCGGGCAACGGCTGCTCGGTTCGCGCACCGGCCTCTGGGCCGCGGCGTTCTTCGCAATGAGCCCGGTGCACGTCATCGAGAGCCACCGGGTCAACGTCGACACTCCAATGCTGGTACTGGCTATGGCCGCGGCGTGGTTCGCCATCCGCGCCCACCAGGAGCGGCGAATCCGCGATCTGTGGATTTCGTTCGCACTCGCCGCCGCCGCTGGCGCCACCAAGTATACCGGACTCTTCGCCGGCACCCTTCCCATCTGGGTCGCCCTGCGCTGGCCGACCTCGATCGCCGGCCGGATTCGCGGCATCGCCACCGGCGGAGCGATCTCGATGGCAACGATCCTGCTCCTGATGAGCCCGGTCCTGCTCAACTGGAGCCAGTTCGTCATCGATCTCGCTCCACTCCTGTTCATCGGCATGTTCCGCGGCGCGCCGGGTCAGGATCTCCAGGGCAAGTCGTGGGTCTTCGCACCCTACCTCTATCTGTTGTTCGTCGGCCTGCCGTTCGTCCTCGGCTGGCCGGTGTATCTCGCCGGCCTGCTCGGCATCGCCGTTCTCGCCGCGCGCGATCGTCCGACGCTCACGCTGATTGCCGC
>JAUIGL010000148.1 GCA_030430165.1 bacterium
CCGGCCGGCGGCAGCGCCGAGCGAGCCGCCGCGACAGCGCGCCGGTCGCAAGCCGGCGGCGCCGCCCGCCGCGGCCGAGGTGGCCGCGCCCGCAGCGCCGCGCGGCGGCGAGGGCTGGAGTGGATTTCGCGACTTCGTCGGCGAACGCGTGCCGACCATGGCGCCGCATCTCGAGACCTGCGACGGAGAGGTCGACGGCAATCGATTGGCGCTGGCAGCGCCGGCCGGCTTCCGCGCCAACTACCTGAGCGATGCCGAGCATCTGGCGACCCTCGAAGAGCTCGCCGCGACCTTTTTCGGTCGCCGGATGAAGGTCGCAGTCGAGGCGCGAGGCAAGCGGCAAGCAGCCGCGAAGGCGGCCGAGCAGCCGAAGCAGACCGCGGCCGAGCGCGCCGACGCGGTTCTCAAGAATCCGGCGGTGCGCGCGGCCATGGATATCCTCGATGGCGAGCTCGCCGAGGTCCGCGAACGCAAGCCCCGCAGTGGAGGAAGACGACCGTGAGCAAGTTTGGTTTCGGCAATCTGATGCAACAGGCCCAAGACCTCCAGGAGAAGCTGGCCAAGGTCCAGGAGGAGGCGGCGCAGCGAACCGCGCAGGGGGCGGCCGGGGGCGGCATGGTCAAGGCCACGGTCAACGGCAAGCTCGAGGTCGTCGCCCTCGAAATCGACCCCAGCGTCATCGATCCGCAGGACCCCGAGATGCTGGCGGATCTGGTCGCCGCCGCGGTCAACCAGGGAATCAAGGCGGCGCAGGCGTTGATGGCCGAGGAGATGGGAAAGCTGACCGGTGGTCTCAAGATCCCCGGTCTCGGCTGAGGAGGAGGTTGGATGGCGGGGGTACCGGTACCACTCGAACGGGTCATCAAGGAGCTCGTAAAGCTGCCGGGAATCGGCGAGAAGACGGCGACTCGCCTCGCCTTTCACCTGACCCGGGCCGAGCGCGGCGATGTCGAGGGGTTGGCCAACTCCCTGCTGTCGCTGCGCGAGGAGCTGTTCACGTGCTCGATCTGTTGCGCCCTGGCGGGCAGCGATCCGTGCGAGCTATGTAGCGATCCGCGGCGATCCGACGACGTCATCTGCGTCGTCGAGGAGGCGGCGGACCTGGCGGCGGTCGAACGGTCGGGTGGCTTCCGCGGTCGTTACCACGTGTTGCAGGGGACGCTTTCACCGCTCGACGGGGTCGGGCCCGACGATCTCCGCATCGCCGAGTTGGTGCGACGTCTGTCGGGCGGCGAGACCCGCGAGCTCATCATCGCCACCAATCCGACGGCAGAGGGGGAGGCGACCGCGGTGTACGTCGCCCAGCTAACCAAACCGCTCGGGGTGACCGTATCGCGCATCGCGCACGGGCTGCCGATGGGAGGTGACGTCGAGTACGCCGACCTCGCGACCCTCGGCAAGGCGCTCGAGGGCCGTCGCGAGATGTGAGCCGTGCGGCTTGCCAGTCCCTCGATTTTGTGCCACAAAAATCAACGAGCGCCGACGGTGGACGTTGGGTGCGGAGGTTTTGTGTGGTGGATCGCGGTGCAGCGCAACCCTACCTGGGAGAGGTTTGAAACGTCGTAGCCAAGTTCGGGCTCCTGATCGAGGAGCCGGAAAGTTGTGGGCGGATCGCCGAAGCAGGGTCGAGCGTCTGGAGACGCGAGGATCAGTAGAATAATTTTTGCGGTTGCTTTATTCAGACGGATTTTGAGATATAACAAAGTTTCTAAGTTCTGGTCGCACAACCAATCGAGACCGAGCAGACTAATGCATGAGGAGGGATGGGAATGAACAGGCTAACCAGTAGCGTGGCTGCTGCAGTCATCGGCGCCAGCTTCGCGGTTTCATCGCCAAGCGCGGCGATGGACGGAGAGCTTTTCGGCGGGCTCGACATGGGTGTCAGCGTGCCGACCAATGCTCTAGCTAGGGCCGCCGACGAGGGTGGTAACATCGCCCCGTTTCTCGGCTACATGCTGTTCAAGCCGCAGGATCGCCGCATCAACGTCGGCGTCATGGGACAAATCGGTGCCCTCGGTTTGTCGCGCGACAAGTTCACCAACGACCCGGTGAACGGTCCGGTCAAGAACAAGAACACCTGGGCGGCGACGGCCGGAGTGGGACCGCGCGTCGCTCTGCCGATCGACAAGTTCGAGCTCAACGGACGCTTCCTGATCGGTGGCATCACCGGTCTCAACAGCGGCCCGATCAATAATACGGACTGGGGATTCACCACTGGTGGCGGTGTCGACTATCGCGTCACCGACACGATGAAGGTTGGTCTCTACGCCGACTTCAACCGCTTCTACCAGAACATCCGCAACATCGGCGATGCCCGCTACGTCAACACGGGTATCCGGCTGACGGCGAATTCGGCCGCAGCGGCTCCGCCGCCGCCCCCCCCGCCGCCGCCGCCGCCGCCACCGGCAGAGCCGGAAGTCGTCATTCCCGAGCCGAAGGAGCGCATCACGCTGCGCGGCGTCAACTTCGACTTCGACAAGGCCAACATCCGTGCCGATGCGAAGCCGATCCTCGACGAGGCGATCTCGATCCTCGCGAGCAAGGGAACCGTCAACATCGTCGCCGAGGGACACACCGACGCGACTGGCCCCGAGGCCTACAACCAGACCCTGTCGCAGCGCCGCGCTCAGTCGGTGCGTGACTACCTGGTTGCCGGCGGCATCGATGCCGACCGCATCACGGTCACGGGTTACGGCGAGTCGCAGCCGGTTGCGTCGAACGACACCCGCGAGGGTCGGGCGCAGAACCGTCGCGTCGAGCTGAGGGTCGCGGCCGACTGATTCGGCGGACCGAACCGGTTTCATCGAAGGGCGAGAGCGCAATGCTCTCGCCCTTCTTTTTTTTCAGCGAACCTGATCGACGTTGGCTTCCCAGTTGCGGCCGTCGAAGGGAACGATCTCGAACAGTCCGTCCTGGTAGCCGTCGAGACAACGGGCGTTGACGTCGATCTGGTCGGGGTGCGAACGCGGAGTGTAGAACGGGCTGATGCCGCAGGTCGGACAGAATCGGTGCACTGCGACGCCGGTGTTGAATCGATACTCGGTCAGCGGGGCTTGCGGGTCGTCCAGCTCGAACGCTTGCGGGGGTACGATTAGATGCAGGTAGCCCTTCTTGGTGCACACCGAGCAGTTGCAATCGTAGACCGAAGTCTGGTCGCTGCGCACGGCAAAGCGCACTCGTCCGCAGTGGCATCCGCCGCTGTATCGTTTCATCCGGAGATCCTCCTCACGTCGGTCGAGTCGTAGACAGGCTGTTTGCCAGTCTGGCACTGTTCGACGAGAGTGTCAGCCGCGCCGATGGCCCAGCCCAGCGAGACGGAATCCACCAACCGGACGATTCTCCACGTCGATCTCGACGCATTTTTCGCGTCCGTGGAAATCCGCGACAATCCGGAGCTGCGCGGGCGCCCAGTGGTGGTTGGCGGCGATCCCAAGCAGGGCAGGGGGCGCGGCGTCGTCGCCGCGGCGAGCTACGAGGCACGCCGCTACGGAATCCACTCGGCGATGCCGGTCTCGCAGGCGTATCGGAGGTGTCCGTCGGCGGTCTTCCTGCGGCCGCGCGGCAGCGCCTACTCCGAGGCGTCGGCGGCGTTCATGGAAATACTGCGGCGCTACAGCGACGAGGTCGAGGCGATCAGCATCGACGAGGCCTTCGTCGACGTCACGGCGAGCGAGAAGCTGCACGGCGCCGGCGCGGCGATCGCGCGCAAGATCAAGGCGGCGGTCGCCGCCGAGCTCGGCTTGTCGGCATCGGTCGGGGTGGCGCCGGTCAAGTTCATCGCCAAGATCGCCTCGGATCTGGAAAAGCCCGATGGCCTGGTGGTGGTTGCTCCCGCCGAGGTCGGCTCGTTTCTCGACCGGGTCCCGATCGAGCGCCTGTGGGGCGCCGGCCCGCGGGCGGTGGAGCGCTTCCGCGGCCTGGGAGTCACCACCATCGGCGGCGTCGCCCGCGTCTCCGACGAGGAGCTGCGATCGGCGTTCGGCGAGCGCAGTGCCGAGCACTTTCGCCGGCTGGCGCGGGGAGAGGACCGCCGCCGGGTCGAAACCGGGCACCAGCGCAAGTCGGTAGGCCGCGAGACGACGTTCCTCGAGGACGTCGCGGATCGGGCGCGTGTGGAGTCGACTCTGCTCAATCTCGTCGAGGAAGTCGCGCGCCGGTTGCGCCGCAAGTCGCTCGCCGGACGGACCGTCTGCGTCAAGTTGCGCACCGACGACTTCCGCACCGTCACCCGACAATCCGCCCTCGATCACCCGGCGCAGACCACCGAGGAAATCTGGCCGCTGGCGCGAGATCTCCTGCGCCGGGCCGACCAGACTCGGCGCAAGATCCGCCTGGTCGGGGTGTCGCTGTCCGGGTTCAGCGAGGATCCGCAGATGTCTCTGTTCGATGCCCCGGGGAGGCAAGCCGACCAGCGTATCGCCGCGGCCCTCGATGCCGTCGCAGAGCGGTTTGGAGAAAGCGCGATCCAGCGTGGCCGGGCGCGGCGGCCGCGCCCGCGAGAAGGAGACGAGTCGTGAGATTGAGTCTGTATCTGCGCAACATGGGAGAGACCAGTCGTCCGGCGCCGTTCGCCGCATGCGTCGCGGCGGCGGAAGACTCAGCGGTCGATACGGTCTGGCTCGCCGACCACATCGCGATCCCTCCAGACGACGCCGAAGGGTCGGGCGGCCGGTACCTGGACCCTCTGGCGTGCGCCGCCTACATCGCCGGCGCGACGCAGCGGCTCCGCTTCGGGACGGGGGTGCTGGTGCTGCCGTATCGGCCGCCTCTGGCAACCGCGAAGTGGGTGGCGACGATCCAGGAGCTCTCCGGCGAACGCTTCCGCCTGGGGGTCGGCGTCGGCTGGATGGAGGCCGAGTTCGCTGCGGTCGGCGCTCGTCTTTCCCAGCGAGCCCGCATGACCGACGAGGTTCTCGACCTGATCCAACGCGCTTTCGCCGACGACACCGTCGAGCTCAACGGCAGGAGCTATCTCTTTTTGCCGCGACCGACTCGACCGCAGGTGCTGGTCGGCGGTCGCGCCCCGTACGCCGTCGAGCGCGCCGCCCGCTACGGCGACGGATGGATGCCCTTCGGGCGGGCTCCGGCCGAGCTGGCACCCGAAATCGCCGACCTGCGGCGAAGATTTACGGCGGCGGGCAAGAGCAATCCCGAGGTCGTCGTCATCACGCAGCTAGCGCTCGGCGACGACGGACTGGCTCGCGAGCAGGTGGCCGAGCTCGCCGAGCTCGGCGCCACCGAGATCGTCCACGCCTGGCGCTACACCGGTGCCGAGGAGTTCGGCGACGCCGCGCAGGCCTTGAGTCGGCTTGCCGAGTAGCGATCCATCCCGCCTGGCTTATCGATGTGGAGAGGCCTAGAACGTTGAGAACGCTTCGGGGGACCGAGGCGGGTCGGCTCGGGTGACGGTCGCGGCGAGGAGGGCGGGAAGTTGAATGGAAGGGCATAGCGCTAGCATCGATACGTTCGGCGTCGTCTGGCGTTTGGGAGCGACACTCTTCTTCGTTCTTCTGAACGGATTCTTCGTCGCTGCGGAGTTTGCCCTGGTCAAGGTGCGTGGAGCCAGGGTCGACGCCCTGGTCGCGCAGGGCCGGCGCGGCGCGCTGACGCTGCAGCACATCGTTCGCCACCTCGACCGATATCTCTCGGCATGCCAGCTCGGCATCACCCTCGCGAGTCTGGTACTCGGTGCGCTGGGCGAGCCGGCCGTGTCGGTTCTCATCATCGCTGCCGCTGAAAAGCTCGGCATGTCGACGGCCGCTTCCTCGAGTTGGCTTCCCTTCGTGTCGATCGCCATCGCCTTTACGGTGATCACGTCGCTGCACATGACCATCGGCGAGCAGGCGCCCAAGATGTGGGCGCTGCGCCGCGCGGAGCCGACGGCACTGGCGACCTCTCCGATCCTGCGTGGCTTCACTTGGGTATTCGGGCCGTTCATTAGCGCGATCAACAGCGTCTCCAACGCGATGCTGCGGGTCGCCGGAATTCCCACCGGAGAGGGCCACGAGGAGATTCACAGCGCCGAGGAGATTCGCAGCATCCTGTCGCTCTCGGCGCGCGCCGGCCAGATCAGCGAGCGCGAGCTCGAGCTCACGCGCAACGTCTTCCGCCTGGTGCACAGCGAAGTACGGCACATTCTCATTCCTCGCGCCGACATCGAGTTCGTCAGCAAGGGCAAGGCCGAAACCGAGAACCTGCAACTGATTCGCGAAAGCAAACATTCGCGATTGCCCTTGTGCGAGATCGGCCTCGACACGGTGATCGGCATCGTCCACGTCAAGGACGTTCTCGAGAAGATCCTCGAAGGCGGTTCGGTGGACCTCGCTTCGATCGCCCACGAGGTCCACTTCGTGCCCGACACGATGGCGGTTTCCTCTTTTCTGAGCGGGCTCCAGGCGCGCCAGGGCCACTGCGCGGCAGTCGTCGACGAGCACGGCTCGGTGATCGGCTTCGCCTTTCGCGAGGACGCGCTGGAACAGATCGTCGGCCCGCTCGGCGACGAGTTCGACGCCCCCGGGCAGTCGCTCGAAGAAGTCGGCGATGGCGTCTACGAAGCGCCCGGCTCGAT
>JAUIGL010000060.1 GCA_030430165.1 bacterium
AGTAGATATCACGAGTCGGGGGTGGTTTCCTCAACGAATCCACGGGGCTCAGTTGGTGGGGTTGATGGGCTTGGTGGTGGTTCATATGCGGCGGCTGGGGGTGGATATCGTGCGTAGGCTGTTATTCTCGGGGCGGGTCATCGAGGCGGTCGAGGGGGCTTCGGACGGCTTGGGGGCCGCGGTTCAGGACGTGGGTGTAGATCATCGTGGTTTTCACGCTGCGGTGCCCGAGCAGGGTTTGCACGGTGCGGATGTCGTAGCCGTCCTCGAGCAGGTGGGTCGCGAACGAGTGGCGGAAGGTGTGGCAGGTCGCGCGCTTGGGGAGACCGGATGCGACGACCGCGGCTCGTACGGCGCGCTGAACTACCGATTCGTGGAGGTGATGGCGGCGTAGCTCGCCGCTGTCGGTGTCGCGGTACGGCCGGCTCGCGGGGAACACCCACTGCCAGGCCAACTCGCGGGCGGCCGCCGGGTACTTGCGCGCGATCGCTCCGGGGAGGGCGACGCTGCCGGCTCCGCGCGCGAGATCGGATTCGTGCTGGCGACGGGCGACCTCCATATGAGCTCGCAATGGATCGACGAGGCTCGCCGGCAAGCCGACGGCTCGGTCGCGACCGTTCTTCGGCGACCGGATGGCAAGCTGCCGGGTCGCAAAGTCGACGTCCTTCACGCGGAGCCGACAGGCTTCGAGCAAGCGCAAGCCGGAACCGTAGAGCAGCTGGGCGATCAGCTTCGACGTGCCGTCCATCCGCTCGAAGATCGCCCGCACCTCGTCTCGGGTGAGCACGACCGGTAGATGGGCAGGCCGCTTCGCCGGGACGACGTCGTCCAGCCATGGCAGGTCGCGGCCGAGCACCTGGCGGTAGAGGAAGAGAATGGCCGACAACGCCTGGTTCTGGGTCGAGGCGGACACCGACTTCTCCGACGCCAACCACGACAGAAACTGCTCCGCCTCGGGCGCGCCCATATCGAGCGGATGGCGCTTCTCGTGGAACAGGATGAACCGCCGGATCCAGCTGACGTACGCGGTCTCGGTTCGGCGGCTGTAGTGCATCCGCCGGATCTGGATCCGGACTCGGTCGAGGAGCTTCGGACCGCCGGCGGAATCGTAGCCCGCCGGAGTCTCGCAAACGACATCAACTACGATCGGACCGAATGCTGCCGCTCCAGCCGCCATATAGTGACGATACAGAGGAACGGGCCTACGTTCAAATCAGAACAGCGGATCTCCGCTGGCGGGGCTCAGCTTTCGGCGAGGTCGCTCTCGAGGTCGGCCGGGGGGACGGGCAGGTCGTCGAGCGGTAGCATCGCTTCGTCGTCCTGCGAGGCGTCGTCGATCGGCGCGCTCAGGTCGACCTTCGGCGCGGCGCCCTTCTTCGACTTGCGGCGACGACGGGCCGGGCGGCGCTTTTTCTTCTTCTTGCGCTCGGGCTGCGCGATCGGCTCCCAGAAGCTCGACGGGCGCTCGGGGCGGCCGCGGCAGATGTCGCACAGGTTGCACGGCTCGCCGTCTTCCTCGCCGAAATAACGCCGCAGCAAGATCGCGCGGCACTCGTTGCTGTTGGCGTACTCGGCCAGAGAGTCCATGCGGCGACCGTCCTGCGTGCGGATGGTCTCGAACTGCCCCGCCAACATGCGCGAGCGCTCCTCGACCTCCTCGGCCGGGACGACGATCTCGATCGACTTGTCTTCGGCAATGGCGACGATGCCGGCTTCCTCGAGCACGGCGAGCAACGCCTGGGTGACGCGCGGCCCCTGCCCCGCCGACAGCGCCAGCGCCTCGATGGTCGGCTGCCGCCCCTCGTCGGCCCACGCGGCGAGCGCGGTCCCCAACTTGAACAACTGGTCCGGCCGCACCCGGCTCTTCTGCAACAACGCCTCGTGAATGCCGCGGTCGTCCTCGTCGTAGAGCAGGATGCAATTCGCCTTCTGCCCGTCGCGTCCGGCGCGGCCCGCCTCCTGGACGTACTGCTCCAGCGAGGCCGGCGATTGGTAGTGGACGATGTAACGAATGTCGGGCTTGTCGATACCGAGACCGAACGCGCTGGTCGCCACCATCACGGTGCGGCGGCCGGTCTTCATGTACATCTCCTGCTGCTGGTTGCGTTCGCCCGCCGCCATCCGGCCGTGGTAGCGGTGCGCCGGAATGCGCAGCATGTGCAGCGCGGCGTAGACGTTGTCGACCTCGCGGGTGGTCGAACAGTAGATGATGCCGGGCCGGCGCAGACGGCGCGCAAAGCGAACCAATGCGCGCAGGCGCGCGTCGCCGCGGCTGTGCAAAACCTCGAACGCCAGGTTGGAGCGGTGCGGCGAGCCGAGAATGACGACCGGATCGCGCAGACCGAGAAAGCGGACGATGTCGTCGCGCACCGGCTCGGTCGCGGTCGCGGTCAGCGCCATGATCGGCGGACCGCCGAGCGCTCGCAGCCGTTCGCCGAGCTGCAGGTACGCCGGACGGAAATCGTGACCCCACTCGGAGATGCAGTGGGCCTCGTCGACCGCCGCCAGACTGACGCCGCTCTCGCCGAGCGCCTCGGCGGCTTCTTCCGAGCCCAGGGTCTCGGGCGTCGTCATCACCAACAACGGACCGCCATCGCGAATCCGCTCGAGCGCTTCGCGCCGCGCCTTGCCGCGGATCGTGCCGTCGAGCCGCACGCACGGAATGTTGCGCTTGAGCAGCTTCTCGTGCTGGTCGCGCAACAGCGCCAAGAGCGGCGAGATCAGAACCGTCGGCTTGGGCAGCGTCATCGACGGCACCTGGTAACAGGCCGACTTGCCGAAGCCGGTCGGCAGAACCACCAGCACGTCGCGTCCCTCGTTGACGTGATCGATGACTTCGGTCTGCTCGGGATAGAGCTTGTTGATGCCGAGGCGCCGCGCCGCCTTGTCGGTTTCGCTCAACGCAGCTTCGGCGCCGGCGGTGTCTCCACCGCGGCCGCCGGCGCGCCGGCGGCGACGACGACGCCGGTTATTGGAGCGCTCCGGCCGCGAACGCGACGACTTGCCCTTCGCGGGCTTGGCGCGCGCAGCCTTTTCCGGTTCGCCGGCCGAATCTGCCACCTGACTATTTCCTTCCTCGTCTTGCATTCATCGCAAGCGACTCACAGCCGACGCGGAACGCCGCGGGCGATGCCCGTCGATATCGACGGCTGTGGAATCTTTATCGGGGTTCGCGGTGGCGGCATCCGACGAGAACCACATCGGACCACCACCCATGCTCGGAGTCGAATCGAAACCGACTCTCTATCAACGCTGGTGCCGCTCTCCGAGAACCCGAGCGACACACCAACGGCTGAAATCTTCTTTAGAAGAGATCCCGAGGTTCGTCAACGCAAACCGTGGATCCCGAAAATTTCCCTATTTCTGGGAACGGCGCAGGCGCAGGGCGAGCAGCCCCAGCCCCCCGACCAGCGCCCAAACCGGCACTTGCGGGCCCGCACTCGGCGCCACGGCGCAGGCGTTGGCGCCCTCCGGCACACCCACGTCTCCGCCACCGCCGCCGTAGATGAAGCGCGCGCCGGCGATATCGTCCGCCTGCGGCTCGGTGATGCCGGCGACCAGCCGCGAGTTCATCAGCGTGCCCTCGCCCGAATCTCCGCACGAGTCGGAGTGGTCGAGACCGATCACATGCCCAAGCTCGTGCATCGCCACCTGACGAAACTGCGCTCGCGAGAGGTTGATCCGCGGATTGAACGAGATGTCGGCGTCGACCAGACGGTTGCCTCTCCACGTCGACACGGTGATCGCGAGGATGCCCTGACCGTAGGGAACTCCCTGACAGTCGACGTCGGTAAACGCGATCGACGTGATCCCGTCGTCGAGATCGCAGACGTCTCCCGAGCCGGACCGAAACGTGAACCGCGAACCGAGCGGCCCGCGCCAGGCGTCGACGGCTTCGTCGACCAGATTGCGTTCTTCGCTGTCGAGAGCGGAGTCGTCGATACTGACCCGCGCCGGATCCCAGCGCAGATTGGACGCGGTGCTGCACGGGTCGCCGTTCGAACGCAACAGGTTGAAGGCGTTCGCATCGCCGGCAGACGCCGCCAACAGAACCGCCGTCGCCAACAACATACGCGCGAAGGTCACTCCGCCGCCTCCCGCATCGCCGCAACCTCGTCCATCAGGTCCTGCAGCCGGATCGCTCCGGCCGTTTCTCCGGCGACTCCGAACGCCATGCCGCCGGCCTCGACCGACAACACCGGGCGGCGGTCGGGCATGACCACGACTTCGCCGTCCTCACCGGGCGCAAGCGCGAAGCAGCCCTGGTGAAAGCCGACGATCGGGCTGATCGTTCCGCGGTCACGCACGAACAACAGGACTCGCTCGCCGACCTGAAAGCGCGGCATCCCGCCGATGATCTGCGACACGTCGTCGACCGTGCCACCGGCAAACTCGAGCTCGACCTCGGACTGCGGCTCGCCGGCAAACCAAGTCAGCTCGCCGAATGTCACAGCCGTCCAGATGGCACCGCCGTCGCGGCGATACGAACGAACGTCGGTCACCGTCGCGGCAAAGATCTCGTCCGCTTCGGTGCTGATCGCACGGAAGCTCTTGGCAACCACGCTGGTCGCAACAGCGGATCCCGCCGTCAGCGAGACCAGCAGCAGTGCGACCGCCGCGCGGCGAACCGACATTCCGATCATGCGTGGCTCTCTCTCATCCCGGCAAATGCACCTTCCACCATGGTGCCCCGGCCTGCTCGTACTTTTCCACTGCTCTCTTCGACGCGGCAGAAGCCCTCTTCTTCGAGGATTTCTTCTTCGCCGCTCCGCTGCCAGTCTTCCGCGCCACCGCCTTGCCACCGGTCTTCGCACCCATTCGTCCAGTCCTCCTTCAGCCAACCGCTGGCGCAGTCGCCCAGTTCCGTTGAAACGGTGATTACACACGTCCGGCCACGGTGTGGCAACCACGTTGCGAGTAGTGGGACGCTTGATTTGCGGGCAGTGACGAATGGCGCGCCCTCGGATTCCCCCTCCTTGGCAAGGAGGGGGCTAGCTAGGGGGAGGTCACAAGCCGCGACGCAAGGAACGTCTGTTCTCGCGCCATCGACGCTCCGCTCGACCCCCCTGAAGTCCCCCCTTGGCAAGGGGGGACGGAGTTCGGGTTCGCGCCGTGGCTCGTAGCAACCGCAGTTGCGAATCAAACCAACCTGCCTCGTTCTCTAATCCGCCACGTTGCGGGGCATCTTTGCCGGGTGCCGCAGTTCTGATACACGGGGACGGGTGGGCGCTTCGACCCGAGCAAGAGCGATTCGTCGCAACACCGGCCCCTCCGTGCAGAGCAAGCGATCGGGCCCGGTCCGGGTATTCATCGGCGGGACCTTCGACGGCCTCCACTCCGGCCACTTGTACCTGATCCGCTACGCCCACGACTGCGGCGCCGCCCTGGCCAGCCAGAGCGGGCGCGACGGCGTGCACCTGAGCGCCGTGGTCGCTCGCGACGAGAGCGTGGTTCGCATCAAGGGACGACCGCCGCACCACAACCAGGACGAGCGGCGCGAGCTGCTCGCCGCCATCGGAGCGGTCGACGAAGCGATCGTCGGCGCTCGCAACGACTTCATCCTCTCGGTGCGCCGCGTCGATCCCGATTTGATCGTCCTCGGCTACGACCAGAAGGCCACCTGGGAAGGCGCGCTGCGCGCCGCCGGCATCGAAGCGGAAATCCTGCGCTGCCCGGCCTACGAAAGCGGCCGCCTGAAGAGCTCGAAGATCCGCGGCGACCTCGTCGCGATGGCAACTTGAGCTCGCTTCCTTCGCTCGCAGGCACGGGCAGAGGCATAGGCTCAGGCAGGGGGGAGACGGTTCAGCCGCCCGGAATCCGCAGGCGCTGACCGGCCTGGATCTGGTTGGCGTTGCGCAGGCCGTTGGCGCGGCGAATGCTGTCGACCGACTGGCCGTAGCGGCGCGCGATCGACGCCAGGGTCTCGCCGGAGCGAACCTTGTGGGTCACCGTCGCCGTCGAGCGGGCGCTCGCTCCGGAGGACGGGACCGTCAGCTTCTGTCCAACGATGATGTGGTTGGCGCTGCTCAGATTGTTCGACCGGCGCAGGCTGGTCACCGAGACGCCGTACTGGCCGGCGATTCCGCCCAAGGTCTCTCCGGAGCGAACCCGGTGCACGCTGGTGCTGGCGGCGGACGACTTGCGCGACGCCACAGCCGCGCCCGAACCGGGAATCTTCAACCGCTGCCCGACCCAGATGTGGTTGGCGCTGCGCAGGTTGTTGGCCTGGCGCAGGCTCGCGATCGAAACGCCGTAACGGCCGGCGATGCGGCCGAGCGTCTCGCCGGAGCGAACCCAGTGCGTCGTCGCCACCGGTGCAGCCGAACGCGACGGGCTGCGGGTAACGCTGGTCGAAGGGGGACGCGACGAGCTGCGCGCGACGCTGGTCGAGACCGGCGCCGAGGTCGGGATCTTGAGGCGCTGCCCAATGCGAATGTGATTGGCGCTGCGCAAGTTGTTGGTGCGCCGCAGCGTCGAAACCCCGACTCCGTAGCGCGCCGCGATCCTCGACAAGGTCTCGCCGCGACGCACGGTGTGGTAGCGGACCATCACCGGATGCGAGGTGCGCTTGGCCGACGACGGCAGCGTATCGTAACAGGATTGGAAGGCCGGCGCGCTGCCACCGGGCAGACGCACCGCGTACCCCGGCGGCAACCAACTGCGCCCGCGGTACGCGGCTGGCCGCACGGCGGGATTCAGGTCCCGCAGATCGGGACCGGCGTTGCCTACACATTTCTCGACCGACGCCATTGCGACGTAGTGGCGCAGCGGGATCTCGTCGACCACCCACTCGGGATGGAGGTCGATGTCGCCAAAGTAGTTGCGGTAGTTGCGGTGGATCTCGAGGGCGGCGAGGAACTCCGCGTAAAAGTTCTTCGAGGCGAATCCAAACGTCGGACTCTGGTAACGATCGATGATGGTGACGATGTCGCGCGTCCCGACGCTGCGAACGGCGCGCGCCATGCCGGCCGGACCGTGGTTGTAGGCGGTGATCGCCAGCGGCCAGGTGCCGAGTCGCTCGTAGTTCTCGCGCAGGAAACGCGCCGCCGCCCGCGTCGCCACGAACGGGTCGAGCCGCTCGTCGACGGCTCCGGTGATCTTGAGATAGAGCTTGCCGGTGCCGGGAACGAACTGCCACATCCCGGCGGCGCCGACCTTGGAGTAGGCGAAAGTGTTGAACGACGACTCGATGAGCGGCAGCCGAGTCAGTCCGACAGGCACGCCCTCATCGCGAAAGATCTCTTCCATGCGCGGCATGTAGCGGGCGCTGATCCGAACCCCCTCGAGGAATCGGTCGCGAATCCCCCGCTGCGCACGCAGTCGCTTGGCGTCCGCCGCGCGCCGGTAACGATCGGGGTGGGGATCGTCGATCAGCAGGCTGCGAATCCGCATTTCCTCGACGGTCAGCCGCGCCGGACTCGGATCGCGGTGCAGGCCGATCAGTAACCCGCGGATGCGTTCGATCTCGCGCGTCTCCGCCTGGCGCATGTAACGCCGCAGCTGGTCCGACGACATGCGCTGCGCCTCGCGCGAAAAGTCGAGGATGCTGTAGATCCGGCCGAGGTGCTCGCGATCGTGAATGACGACGTGGGCATCCGAGTAGACGGCGAAGATCTGTTTCCAGAACTCGATCCGCTCTTCGAGCCCGGCCGGGCGTTCGAACCCTTCGAGTTCCCCGGCGAGCGCGACGCGCGGCAGCGCGGCGGCAAGCGCCGCGGCGACGACGACACCAATCAGACGACCGAGGCGCGATCGAGAGCGACCGGAAAGTCGCTCAGGGCCTCGTTCGAGTCGCCTGTCCTTCGAGACATGCTCCTGCATCGGACGCCTCCGTCGGCGCCAGCCGAGAATCGGCCGCATTCCACCACCCCACATCATCAGCCAAACTTCCGGAATTATCGTCAGCCGACCCGCTCCGAGTCAAGCTGGGAGTGCGTTTGTGATCGCTCCGAGAGCGAAACCGGCAAGACCATCTCGAAGCGCGCCCCCTCGGTGAACCGATCGTCGACGCGCAGCACTCCGCCGTGACGCTCGACGATGGCAAACGACAAACTGAGACCGAGCCCGACTCCTTCGCCCTCCGGCCGGGTGGTGAAGAACGGTTCGAAGATGCGACCGGCGACGTCGGCCGACACGCCCGGCCCGTCGTCGCTGACCGCGACGACCACGCACGGCTCGCGCGGATCGTCGACCGCGGTCGTCGTCACCTCGACCCGACCGTCGCCACCGACCGCGCGGGCGGCGTTGCTCAGCAGGTTCATCAGCACCTGGTCGATCTCCTCGGGAATCAGCTCCAGCTCCGGCACCGCGTCCAGGCGCAGGTCGAGCTGAACTCCCGAACCGAACATGTGACGCGCCAGCTCGACGGTGCGGCGGACGCGCTGATTGAGATCGACCGAGCGCCACTGGCGCGACGGCGTCGCCCGCGAGAACTGGCGCAGGTCGGCAACGATCCGCGCGGCGCGACTGGTCGCCTCGCGACAGTCGGCGACGATCTCGAGCACACTGCCGTCGATCTCCTCCTCGAGAACCTCGAGGTTGGCGGCGGTCACGGCGATCGGATTGTTGAGCTCGTGCGCGACCCCGGCGACGAAATCGCCGAGCGAACGCATCTTCTCCGAGTGCTCGAGCTGGCGCTCGGTGGCGTCGAGCCGCTCCGAGGCGACCCGCAGATCGCCGCGCGCGCGACGCTCGGCGTCGAGAGCTCGGCGCAAGCTGGCGTTGCTGCGCTCCAGGGCCTCTTCACGCTGGCGCAGTTGGCGCGAGACATAGCCGCCGACATAGGCAACCAGCCCGAGACCGAAGAAGAAGAAGGCCGACCAGACGACGACCCAGGCTGGGTCCGCGGTCGCCGCAACCGCCGACACCTCGGCCGGGCCGGCGATGAGGGTGATCGATGCCAAGCCGACGACCGAGGCGGCGGCGCAGGCAAAGGCGATCCGCGAGCGCACCAGCATCGCCGACGCCAGCACCTGGACGAAGTACATGGCGACGAAGGGGCTGCTCGCGCCGCCGGTAGCCAGCGCCAGATAGGTCATCAGAAAGACGTCTCCCAGCACCGCCAGCGACGTCGCCAGGCCGATCCACTGCCAGCGGCTCAGCGCCCACTGGTTGAAGGCATTCAGAGTCGCGGCGGCGACGGCGGCCAGCGCACACGACCAGGGGTCGATTTCGGGTCGGACGGCGGCGGCGATGCAGCCGAGCGCGAAGAAGCCGAGAATCGCCATCCAGCGAATCCGAACCGCCCAGCGATAGCGATCGTGGCGCGAACCGGCGGCGAAACGCCGGTCCAGCTGCTCAGCCTCGGCACCCGCCGCCACGGCGACCGGCGCCCCCGTTTCTTGACACCCCATACGGCCCAATCTAATGATTTTTTGTTCGTGCAGCGCATTCGACCGATCTTCCGCATCAAATATTCACCCCATTCGCTGCGTCGAAGACAATGTGCTCGATCGCGACGCCCCGCAGCCGGAGCGCGGCCGAGCGTAAGAATTGGAGAAATCAGGGAAACCTAGAACAACCCCGGCGTACTCGGCGGCGCCCCAGAAACGCGCGGCCGGTGCGCCGGATGCGACTCTGCGCCCCACGGCGGACATCTCCGGAGGAAACATCGACGATGGCTGAAGATCGAGACGAAGAGCAGCGCGGTTTCAAGGTGCACGACCGGCGGCGGTTCGCCGAGTCGGGCGACCCCAAAGAAGACACCGAGGAGACGCCGCAGCGCGCCGAGGCCGAGAGCCAAGCCGAGCCCGAGCAAGCGTCGCCCGCCGAGCCGGAGCAGCACGATCACAGCGCTCACGATCACGACCACGGCGCGCACGATCACGATCACGCCCACGACCACGGGCCGATCACCTTCGCCACCTTTGCGATCAGCCTGTCGACGCAGACCCTGGCCCACCTCGGCGAGATCCCGGGCCCGAGCGGCACGGTCGAGGTCGACCTGCCAGCGGCGCGGCAACTGATCGACATCCTCGCCATGCTCCAGGAAAAGACCAAGGGCAATCTCGACGAAGACGAGAGCGCCCTGATCCAGCACGCACTCTACGATCTGCGCATGAAGTACGTTGAGCGGGCCCAGGGCTGAATCGGTCCACCCCCGCCTCCAAATCGAAGACAGCAACGAAGGAGACCATCTGATGAGATCCAGCCTGCGCTCCGCCTGGGCGCCCGCCCTACTTTTCCTCGCCCTGTTCCTCGGCTCGGCCAGCATCGCGCCGAGCGCGCAAGCAATTCGATTCTGGGGCGAGGAGGAAGGGCAAGCCGCGGCGGACAGCGACGGCGCCGGTGAGGCCAAGCCCTCGGCCGCGGCTCCGGCCGTCGCCGCGCCGGCAATTGCGGCGCTGCCGAACTTCGCCGACCTCGCCGAGCAGCTCAGCCCGTCCGTGGTCAACATCTCGACCTCGATCACACCCGAGCCGGCCCAGGCTCCGCGGCAACGACCGCCGCGCGGCTTCGGCGGACAGGGCGACCCCTACCACGAGTTCTGGGAACCGTTCGAGCGATTCTTCGGACCGATGCCGCGCCAGCGACCACAGCGCAGTCTCGGGTCCGGTTTCATCCTCAACCGCGAAGGCCTGATCCTCACCAACAATCACGTCGTCGAGGGCGCAGACGAGATCGTCGTGCAGCTCGCCGACGAGCGCGAGTACCAGGCCGAGCTGGTCGGACGCGACGCCAAGACCGACATCGCGGTGATCAAGATCAAGCCCGACGAAGATCTGCAGCCGGTGACTCTCGGCAACTCGGACACGCTGCGAGTCGGCGACTGGATCTTCGCCATCGGTAACCCGTTCGGCCTGCAGCACACCGTCACCGCCGGCATCGTCAGCGCCAAGAGCCGCTTCATCGGCCAGGGCAGCTACGACGACTTCATCCAGACCGATGCCGCGATCAACCCCGGAAACTCGGGCGGTCCGCTGCTCAACCTCAAGGGCGAGGTCGTCGGTATCAACTCAGCGATCTACAGCCGCTCCGGAGGCAACATCGGAATCGGCTTCGCCATCCCGATCAACCTCGCCAAGGAGCTGCTCCCGCAGCTGCGCGAGAAGGGCAAGGTCACGCGCGGCTGGCTCGGCGTCTACATTCAGAAGGTCACGCCCGAGATCGCCGAGTCGCTCGGCCTCGCCGATGCGCACGGCGCTCTGGTTGCGGACGTGATGGACGATACCCCGGCCAGCAACGCCGGGGTCGAGGTCGGTGACGTCATCGTCGAGTTCGACGGCCACGCCATCAAAGAATCCAACGATCTGCCGGCAATCGTCGCGCGCACCGCGGTCGGCAAGACGACCACGCTCAAGATCATTCGCGGCGAAAAGACCCAGACCCTGCCGGTGACCATCGGCGAGCTCGAAGGCGACGAGCCGGCCGAAACCACTGGACCGACCGAAGAGCTCGGCCTCGCCGTACAGACCCTGACTCCGGAAATCGCCGAGAGCCTCGGCATCGACCCCGACGTCAAGGGCGTCGTCGTCGCCGGCGTCGAGCCGGGCAGCGCCGCCGATCAGGCGCGACTCCAGCGCGGCGACATCATCCTCGAAGTCAACCGCAGCACGGTCGAGAACGACCGCGACTTCGCCAACGCGGTGCGCAAGATCAAGCCCGAAAAGACGATCTTGCTGCTCATCCGACGCGGCAACAACACCATCTTCATCACACTGAAGCGGCCCCAGGCCGAATCTTCCGAAGACTGACCTGAACGTGGTTGCGGGGGCCGCGTGCTCGGCCCCCGCAACCATTCAATTCACAACTGCGGGTCCTCCAGAGTACGTCCCCCCTTACCAAGGGGGGACTTCAGGGGGGTCAACTGGAGACGGACCGGCCTCGACAAAACGGAAGCTCCTTGCGTCGCTCATTGACCTCCCCCTAGCCCCCTCCTTGGTAAGGAGGGGGAATCGCGGAACCCCGGCACGGCAGACTTCGCGACGCGTGTCAGCTAACCTTGCTCGGGTGAGAATCCTCGCCATCGAGAGCTCCTGCGACGACACCGCCGCGGCCGTCGTCGACGGCGGGCGGGTCGCATCGAGCGTCGTCGCATCGCAGGACGACGTCCACCGCGCCTACGGCGGAATCGTGCCGGAGCTGGCGTCGCGCGCCCACATGACGGCGATCACGCCGACCATCGAGCGGGCGCTCGACGACGCGCGCGTCGGGCTCGACGACATCGACGCGATCGCTGCAACCTTCGGCCCCGGCCTGGTCGGCTCGCTGCTCGTCGGACTCTGCACCGCCAAGGCCCTGGCGTTCGGCCGCGGCCTCCCCTTTCTCGGCATCAACCATCTCGAAGGCCACCTGCTCTCGGTGCAGCTCGAGGCCGAAGTCGACTTCCCCTACGTCGCCCTGCTGGCTTCGGGCGGCCATACCAGCCTCTACCTGGCGCACGGACTCGGCGACTACGAGCGGCTCGGCGCCACCCGCGACGACGCCGCGGGCGAGGCGTTCGACAAGGTCGCCAAGATCCTCGGTCTCGGCTATCCAGGCGGGCGCCTCATCGACGAGCTCGCCCAATCGGGCGACCCCGCGGCACACGCATTCCCGCGCGCCCGCCTCAAACCGCGCAAAGGGCGCAGCCGGTTCGACTTCAGCTTCAGCGGCATCAAGACCGCGGTCGCGCTGCACGTGCGCGGCAATCCCGGCGGCGAGGCCGACGTCGCCGCCAGCTTCCAGGAAGCGGCGGTCGACATGCTCATCAACACGGCGATCGCCGCTACCCGCGACGCCGGCGCGCCGCGGCTGGTCATCGCCGGCGGAGTTTCCGCCAACTCGCGACTGCGCGAGCGGATCTCGGCCGAAGGCGCCGCCGCCGGAATCGACGTCGTGATCCCGACGCTCCGCTACTGCACCGACAACGCGGCGATGATCGGCTACGCCGCCGACCTGCGCTTCGCGCGCGGCGAACGCCACCGCCTCGACCTCAACGCGCGGGCGATTGCCGACCTCGAACGAGCGCCGGAGCCCTCGGCGCCATGACCAAGGCGCTGCCGCGTCCGCGCAAGCGGTTCGGGCAACACTTCCTGACCCGCGCCGACATCGCGCGCCGCATCGTCGATCTGGCAGCGATCACCGAGGGCGAGTGCGTGCTCGAGGTCGGCCCCGGGCGCGGAGCGCTCAGCGAGACGCTCGCCGCCGAAGCCGGGCGCCTGGTCATGATCGAGATCGACCGCGACCTCGCTGCGCGCCTGCGCGACAGCTACGTCGGGCGCGACAACGTCACCGTCATCGAGGGCGACGTGCTGCGCATCGACCTCGACCAGGCACTCGCACCGTTCGCACCGGTCACCGTCGTCGCCAACCTGCCCTACAACATCTCGACTCCGCTGATCGCCCGCTTCGTCGAGCGCCCTCGGCTGTATCGCAAACTGGTCCTGATGCTGCAGCGTGAAGTCGCCGAGCGCATCTGCGCCTCGCCGGGCAACAAGGACTACGGATCACTATCCGTGCTGGTGCAGTTGGCGGCGACCGCGCGCATCGCGCTGCGCGTTCCCGCCACCGCATTCCGACCGCAGCCGAAGGTGGAGTCCGCGGTGGTCGTCATCGAGCCGTTTGCCGAGCCGATTCTCTCCGACGACGAACGCGACGCGGTGCGCCGGCTGACCCGCTCGCTGTTCACCCAGCGACGCAAACAGCTCGGCAACTTGCTGCGCCGGCTGACCGACGACTCGAAGCGGGTCCTGGCCGACCTCGACATCGACCCGAAACGCCGGCCCGAGACTCTCTCCCCCGAAGATTTCGTCCGACTCAACCAGGCGCTGACCACCGCGCCGCCGGCCTGATAGCGATGCCCGAGCTTCCCGAGGTAGAAACCGTGCGCCGTTCGCTGCTGCCGATGGTGCGCGGCTGCAGCGTCACCGCGGTGCAGGTTCGCGAGCGCCGAATGCGTAAGCGCATCGCCGACGACTTCGAAGAGAGGCTCACCGGGCGCCGTTTCGACAACGTGCGCCGGCGCGGCAAGTACCTGCTCTTCGACCTCGACGGTGGAGAGGTTCTGCTCGGCCACCTCGGCATGAGCGGCAGCCTGCGACTCTGCAAACCCGGACAACCCCTGGCGCGTCACGATCACGTGGCGATCGAGCTCGACGAGCGCGAGGTCCTGGTCCTCAACGACCCCAGAAGGTTCGGCGTCCTGCGCATCGGGCGCGAGGACGAGCTCGAGGAGCTGCGCAACGTCGGCCCCGACCCGCTGACCCTGCAGCGATCGATCGACGAGTGGCGGCAAGCGACGCGCGGACGGCGCACGCCGATCAAGACGCTGCTGATGAACCAAACCTTCGTCGCCGGCATCGGCAACATCTACGCCAACGAGATGCTCTTCGAGGCCGGGATCCGTCCGCGGCGTATGGCCGCGCGGTTGCGCCGGGGCGAGCTCGCCCGTCTCGACCAGGCCATGCGCACCGTGCTCAGCCGCGCCGTCGAGCTCGGCGGCAGCTCGATCTCCGATTTCCGCGGCGTCGACGGCAAGCCCGGCTACTTCCAGATCCACCACGCGGTCTACGACCGCGACGGTGAGCCGTGTCCAAAGTGCTCGAGCGAAATCCGGCGAATCGTTCTCGGCGGACGCAGCACGTTCTACTGCCGCACCTGCCAGAGCTGACCAACCGCCGGCTTGCGAAATTTTGGACACTGGCTCAGACTGTCGCGAAATGCCGAGCGAAGCACAGAAAGAGGACAGTCGCGCCAACCGCCGCGCCCGCACCGCACAGGAGTTGGTCGACGCGGCGCAGCGCGTGCTCGCGGCAAAGGGGTACCACGGGGCCAAGATCGCGGACATCGCCCGCGAGGCCGGCGTCGGCGTCGGCACCTTCTACCTCTACTACCCGACCAAAGAGGCGGTTTTCCTGCAGCTGGTCGAAGAAGCCGTTTCCCAACTCAAGGTGCGAATGGACGAGGCGAGCCGGTCGACCACCGACCCCGCCGCCGTCTCCAGCAAGCGCATACAGGTCTTCTTCAACTTCGCCGCCGAGCGGCGCAACTTGTTTCGCATCCTGTTCGGCCACGACGCATCGTTTCACGACATCGTCCGCCACGCCCAGGAAATGTTCGTCGCCGACATCGTCGACAACCTGCAGGGCGGGATGGATTCGGGCGTGTTCCGCAAAGCCAACCCGGAGCTGTGCGCGCAGGCAATCGTCGGCATGTGCATCCAGGCGGTGGCGTGGTGGGTCGACAACGACACCAACTCGGTCGACGACGTCGCCTCCGCGATCGTCGAGTTCGCCCAGAAAGGCATCATGGCGAACCACGGATCCGGCAAACCCTCGCTCGTTTGAACCGGCGCGAACCCAACTCCCCGAAAGCGCTTCGGCCCCAGTCGCGGGTTCCGGGCGTGAGCTAGCCAAAGCCTCCGGGTGGCGTCGGAGCAGCTGGCACGAGAGCTCCAAATCGGGACAAAGAATGGGCCGAACCCAGCCGAGACCGTCGCCGGAACGAACGCAATGAAACGCCCGTTCTCGGCTCCTCTATTGGCAATGCAACGCATCATGGCAGATCGGTCGATCGCAGCTTGCCGCGCCTGCCGGCAGGTACGGCGCCTCGCGCTCGCCTTCGCCATTGCCACCGCCCTCGGCCTCCTCGGCGCGCGCCCGGGTCTCGCCGGGGCCCCGAGCACCGATACGCCGACCGAGTCGCCGACCGCGACCGGCACCGCAACTCCGACTTCGACCGCGTCGGGGACGGCGACCGCGACCGCCGCGGCGCCGACACCGACCGAGACCAGCGTCCCCACCGAAACCTCGACGCCACCTCCCCCCGCCACGCCGACCGCTTCGCCAACCGACACCCCGAGCGCGACCGCCACCGCGACCGCCAGCGACACCCCGACGGCTACCCTTACGTTGACCCCGAGCAACACGCCGTCGGCGACGGCCAGCTTCACCGCGTCATCGACGGCGACGCGCACCGCCACCCTGTCGCGAACTCCGACGATCACCAGGACGCGCACCAGCACCAGGACGCCGACGCGCACGCCGACCAACACGCAAAGCCTGACGCCGACGCAGACCAAGACCAACACCAGAACCGCAACCGCGACCCGAACTGCCACCCCGACCGAGACCGACACGGCGACGCCAACCGAAACCAACACCCCGAGCGTCACCGACACGCCCTCTTTCACCCCGACCGCCACCGACAGCCCGACACCGGGGCCGAGTCAGACGTTTACTCGGACCTCGACTCGCACTCGTACTCCGACGCGAACGCAGACCTTCACCCGCACCCGCACCCACACTTCGACGCCACAGCCGACCCGCACCCCCTCGCTGACGCCGTCGCTGACACCGTCGCGCACCCGCATCCGCACCAACACGCAGCGGCCGACCAGCACGCCGACGTCGTCGCCGACGCAGACCTTCACCCGGACCTCGTCGCGAACCCCGACGCCGACCCGCACCCAATCGTCGACGCCGACCTGGACCTTCACCCGGACCCGGCCGCCGACCCGCACCTTCACGCCGACGCGCACCCAGACGCCGACCAGAACGCTGACCCCGACGATCACGCTGACGCCGACGGTGACCCTGACGCCGACCCTGACGCCGACGATCACCAACACGCCGACGCACACCCTGACGCGCACGCCGACGACCACCCGAACCCCGACACAGACCGCGACGTCGACGATCACCAACACGCCGAGCGATCCGATTCGGGTCTACGTCGAGCCGGCGGTGTCGCCTCCCGATTCGACCGTCGAGCTGGTCGTCCCGATGTTCGACTCGACCGGCGAGGTAGTCAGCCTCAACTTCGACCTTCTGCTCGAGACCGCGGTGTTCACGCTCTCCCAGGTAACCCAGCGCTGCTTCAGCGACGAACGCCTGGCCAACCACGGCCTCGCCGTGTCGAACGTCTTCGACAACGTCCCCCTCGGCTTTCGCCGCTTCCGCTTCGTTCTCTTCAACACCTCCGCCGGCGCTCAACCGGTGGGCAGCGGCCCCGTCGCGCACTGCTTCCTGCCGGTCCGCGACGACGCGCCGATTCGCACCTCGCCGCTCAACCTCGAGCGAGTTCTGGCGATCGACGAGATCGGCATCATCCGCCAGTCGCTCTCGGTCAACGGCGTCCTGGTGGTCGACCCGGCGGCGCCGACGTCGACCCCGACCGCAACCGCGACCTCTACCGCGACCGCGACACCGACGCAGAGCGCGAGCGACACACCGACCGCGACCCGCACTGCGACACCGACCGACACCCCCACCGAGGTGCCGTCGTCGACGCCGACGTCGACGCCGACCGCCACCCCGAGTGAAACACCGACACCCACCAACACCGCCACGGTGACGTCAACGCCGACCCATACGCGGATCCCCTGCGAAGGCGACTGCGACGCCGACGGCACCGTGACCGTCGCCGAGCTGGTGCGCATCGTCCAGATCGGCCTCGGCAACCAGCCGGTGGAAGTCTGTATCGCCGGCGACCGCAACGGCGACGGCGTGGTCTCGATCGCCGAGCTGGTCGCCGCGGTCAACCGGGCGCTGGAGGGTTGCGGCGCAGCCGCAAGCTCATGAACGCCGGCAGGCCGACCAGTCCGTTGACGACCACCAACAGAGTTCCCAACAGTCCGACCGACAACGCCTCGCTCTG
The DNA here is from genome assembly GCA_030430165.1 of bacterium. Taxonomy (GTDB): domain Bacteria; phylum Desulfobacterota; class Binatia; order HRBIN30; family CADEER01; genus CADEER01. The sequence goes on from JAUIGL010000060.1 coordinate 17,578, forward strand.
CGATATCCCGATCAACCCGAACAGGAACACGTAGACCGCTTCGCGCATACCGACGCCGCTGACCGTCACCGGAACCATCCCGGCCAGGTTGGCGAGCGGCACGAACAACGCCAACGCGCCCAACGGCGCCCGCAAACCCACCGCGCGCGCAACCAGCACCACCGCCATCACCTGCATCGCGTGATAGACCAGCGCCAGGCCGAGGGTCACCACGGTTGCCGGCCTCCACCCCTCGGGCAACCCGAGCGGCCGTCCGAGAAGCGCGCCCGCCTGCCGCGCCAGCGCCGGCAGAAACAACAGTCCGACTACCCCGACCACCGGCACCAGAACGCAGGCGGCCGAGCCGAGCGGCCCGAGCGGATAGCGCGACTGCACCAGCCCGGCGACGCCGGCGACGACGGTCAGCGCCACCATGCCGGTGAGCCGATGGGCGAATACACTGGCGAGAGCGACTCCGGCGCGCTGGCCGCGTCCCATCGCGATGCCGCGGCTCAGATCGCCGACTACCGTGCCCGGCGCGAACAGGTTCAGGAACGCGGCGGCGAAGTAGTAGCGCACACTGTCGGCGGTGTCGGTAAGCAAGCCGAAGCCGCGCGCGTACAGGTCCCAACGCCACGCGTTGAGAACGTGACTGGCGCAATAGACGGCGATCGCGGCGAGCATCCACGGTGCGCTGACGCGCGCCAGCAGCTCGGCGACTCCGTCGACCCGGTCGCTGCGCAGCAGATAGGCCAGCAGCAAGCCGCTGACCAAAACCTTGAGCGAGAAGGAAACCGCGCGTTTCACTTCACGACGGCGGCCGCGAGGCCCCCCTTGCGCGGATCCGATGCCGCCGCGTAGCCACCCGGCACCTGCCGGATCAACTGAACGGCCGCGCCGCGCGGCGAGCGGTGGATGCGGTGGCCGAGCCGGCGCAGCGGGAAATCTTCGATCTCGGGGATGCCGCTCTCCAGCATCAGGACCGGCGGCATCCACTGGTGGTGCAGACGCGGCGCGGAAACGGCCGCGGCAGCGTCGAATTCGAAGACCACGACGTTGAGCAGAGCCTGCAGTGTACCGGTGATGATCAAGGGCCCGCCGGACCCGCCGGCGACCGCGGCGACGGTGCCGTCGCGCAGCACGATGGTCGGCGTCATGCTGCTGAGCGGACGCTTGCGCGGCGCGATCGCGTTGGCCTCGGAGCCCAGCAACCCGTAGACGTTGGGCACTCCCGGGCGCGCCGAGAAATCGTCCATCGTGTTGTTGAGGATGATGCCGGTGCCGGGAACGGCAACCTTCGAACCGAAGCCGGTGTTGATGCTGGTGGTCAGCGCGACCGCGTTGCCGGCAGCGTCCACTACCGACAGATGCGAGGTGCCGCCGTCGTCCGCGGTCGCAAATCCCCCGTAGAAGCTCGGTGGCTGGGTGCGCGCGGCGCTCAGCCGATGGCGGCGACGCCGCGCCAGATCCGGCGCCAGGAGCTGGTCGAGCGGCACCGTGACGAAATCCGGATCTCCGTAGTCGGCGGCGCGATCGGCGAACGCGAACTGCAGAGCCTCGGCAAGCAGATGCAGGTAGGTCGGCGAATTGTGCTCGAGCGAGCGCAGGTCGTCGCGATCGATGATCTCGAGCACCGAGAGCAGAACGCCGCCGCCCGAGCTCGGCGGCGGCATGCTGAAGATGTCGTAGCCGTCAAAGCGTCCACGCACCGGGCGGCGCCAAATCGGACGGTACTGGCGCAGATCGGACGCATCGAGAACGCCGCCGCTGGCCCGCACCGCGGCGACGATCGCCTCGGCCACTGCACCGCGGTAGAAGTCGGCGCCGGCGTCAGCCGCCGCTGCTTCCAGGGTCCGCGCCAAGTCGGGCTGGCGCAACCTCTCCCCCTCGGCCACTGGCGAGCCGTCGGGCCGCAACAAGATCGCCGCCAGAGCCGGGTGGCGGCGGATCTCTTCGAGCTTGCCGGCGATCGACCCGGCCAGGTGCTCCTCGACCGCAAAGCCTTCTCGCGCAAGGCGGATCGCGGGTTGTGCCACCACCGAGAGAGGCAGCGAACCGAATCGCTCGAGCGCCGCCACCGCGCCGGCGAGGTCGCCCGGGGTCGCCACCGCGAGCCCGCCGACCGTGCTCGCGCCGGCAACGACCTCGCCGTCGCGCACGTACATGTCGCGGTGCGCCGCCGCCGGCGCCGTCTCGCGATAGTCGAGCGCGTGCACTTGCCGGCTGGCGCGATCGAATATCACCATGAAACCGCCGCCGCCGATTCCGCACGAAGAGGGATTGACCACACCGACCGCCAACGCCGCCGCAACCGCGGCGTCGACCGCGTTGCCACCGCGCGCCAGGATCTCCACCCCTGCCGCGGAAGCCAGCCGATGCTCCGCCGCAACCACGCCGCCCGCTCCGGACACGGATTCCCCGGCAACTCCCGCCCCCGGCGCGATCAACAGCAGCAACCCTATCGCGACGCGAAACATGCGAGCCTTGTAACCCGGATGCCAGGTCGATGCCACGAGCCACCTGCGAGCCGATGCGTCCAACCACCCCCAGCTCCCAAATCCCAGCTCTCAGATCCCACATAAGTTCAGCACTACTCACACTTGTGTTACTCTCGCGCCGCAATGACCAAACCCGCGAGCAAGAAGCGGAGCGTCGATCTCCTCGCCGAGCGTTCGTTCTACCTCGACGAGTTTCGCACCAAGACGCTGTTCTTCTCGTGCCAGCTCGAAGAAGACGCCGCCGACCTCGGCCTCGACGACGTCGCCCGCGCGCTCGGCGAGCTGCTCGCTGCCGACGCACGAGCGTTGTTGCTGGTCGGACACTCGGACGCGCGCCGCGGGCGCGCATCGACGGCGGCGGCGCGGTTGCGCCGACTCCTCGGGCAGCGTCTGCTCCGCCAGGGCACCGCGCAGCTCTTCCCCAAGCGCGCCGGCAAGCCCAGTCTCGCCGGACTGATCGGACCGATCGATCGCAAGGACGGCGAGCAACAGCTCATCGACCTGTGGGCGGCCCTGCGTTCGTCGCCGCTCTTCGTCGGCCTGGTGCCGCCCAACCAACTGCTCGCCACCAGCGAGTGGATCGCCAGTCGCCTGCGGCCGCAGAAATGGGTGGTGCTCGAGCCCGACGGCGGCATCGCGTCGAAGCGAGGCAACCCGATCTCGTTCATCGACGATTCCGTGCTGACCGAGCTTCTGCGCACCGGAGCGGCGGAGTGGAGCGGGACCGAAGGACGCCGCGCCACCCTGCAGGCGGTCCAAGGCGCTCTTCGCGCCGGCGTCGAGGCGGTCAACCTGTGCGCGCCCGATCAGGTCGGCGTCGAGCTCTTCACCTACGAGGGGTCCGGGACTCTGTTCACCCTCGAGGACTACTGCCGCGTCGCGCCACTCGGCGTCGACGACTTCGCCGAGGTCGAGGGCCTGTTGCGGCGCGGCCAGCAGGAAGGGTTTCTCAAGAGCCGAGATTCGGACGAGATCGGTGAGATTCTGCTCAACGGGTTCGGAGCCACCGTCGGACACCACCACCTGGCCGGCGTCTGCGGGCTGCTGACCGCCGGCTACGAGCGCTCGCGAGCCGGCGAGGTGGCCGGGCTCTACACGTTCACCCGGTTCAAGGGCGAAGGGATCGGCGGCCGCCTGCTGCAACACCTCTTCGCCGAAGGCAGCCGCCGCGGTCTGCGCTACCTCTTCGCCTGCACGACCAATGACAACGCGGCGCAGTTCTTCCAGCGCAATGGCTTCAGCGCCGTCGCGCGCTCCGCCGTTCCCGCCGCCAAATGGCGCGGATACGACCGAGCCCGGCTGAAGTCGGTGCGGGTTCTGCGTCACGACCTTTAGGGACTCGCTGCGCTCGTAGGCTTGGGCTGGGGCTTAGGCTAAGGCTTGGGGTGGTGGGGCTTCGCCCAGAATCTGGCTCTGGGTACGTTGGCGGGGGCGCTAAGCGTCTGAAGATTCGGGGGAAATTGGCGAACTGTAAAAATTGGGTTTACTTTCGCCTCTCCTTCGCCTAGCTTCGGGCGAAAGGGAGGCGAAAATGGATTCGATGACCAGCTGGAGCGACGGCGCCGAGACTTGGCTGCCCGAAGGGACGGTACGCATTCCGATGCTCGGCGATGTCGCCGCCGGGCGCCCTCTCGACGTGTATTCGGTCGAGGAAACGCTCGACGTCCCGGAGTCGATGTGGAACGGGCGCAAGGTGTTCGCGCTACGGGTTCGCGGCAGCTCGATGATCGACGCCGGGATCCACGATGGTGACTACCTGATCGTCGAGCCCTGCAACGACGCCAACGACGGCCGCACGGTGGTTGCCGAGGTCGACGGGCAGGTCACCGTGAAGAAGATCTATCGCGAGGGCGAGGAAGTTCGCCTGCAGCCCGCCAACCCCGAGATGCTGCCGCTGCGAGTGCGCGCCGACGATGTCCGCATCATCGGCATCGTCGCCGGGGTCATGCGAAAATTCGGCTTCAGCGAGCGCAAGGTCGCGGAGCGCAAGCCGCCGCAGTCGAAGAAGCCCGCGAAGCGACAGGACAAGCGCGACCCGCATACGCTCGACTTGGAGCTCAACGCGCTCGATTCGCAGCTGGCGCGGTGGCGATCGCTACTCGAGGGGCAGAAAGAGATCGCCCATCGCGATCGGGTGCGCATGTCGAGCCTGGCGCGAGACCTTCAGGCGCTGCGCGACTGGTACGCGCGTACCAGCCGACCGGGCCTGCGCAAGGCGCTGATGCAGGACGCGCAGGAGGTCATCCATCGCATGCAACGCTTCCTCTCCTCGCGCGAGCTCGAGCTGCCGGACCTGAGCCTGCACTGAGACGCCGACCTTCTTCCCGCCACCTCGCCTACGCGAGGTTGCCTGCGGAGTAGGGGCAGACCTCACCCACTGCCCCTACTCCCCTCCTTGGCCGCAGCTGTCGATCAGCGGAGCTGCAAAATATCTACTCGCGCAGAGGCGCAGTGGCGCAGAGAAAAGAGGGCCTCCCGGAGTCGCGATTGCACCGGGAAACGCGCCGTGTAAGCTGCGAAGGATGCACGGCGAGGGTGCGGCGAGGATCTCCTCGTGATTTTTCCGATCGGTGATTCGCCGAACCCGGAAGGCACTCCGTACGTCACCTACGCACTGATCGCGATCAATGTCGCGGTCTACGTGCTGGTTCTGCCGCTGAGCTGGACGGCGCCCGATCCGACCGACCCCGCGCTACAGGAGTACATCCATCTGGTAGCGCGGCAGACCGGCTACACCTTGTCGCCGCAGCAGATCCTGGCGCGAACATCCGCCTACGACCTCTTCGTTTTCGAGTGGGGCTACCGGCCGGTTGCACCCAGTCTCCTCCACTTGTTCACGTCGATGTTCTTGCACGGCGGCCTCGGCCACCTCGCCGGCAACATGCTGTTTCTCTGGATCTACGGCGACAACGTCGAGCACCGCCTGGGAGGGCGACGCTATCTGGCCGCGTACCTGGCGACCGGAGCGGCGGCGACGCTCTTCCACGCAATGTTCTCGCCGAACTCCGGCCTGCCCCTGGTAGGCGCATCGGGCGCCATCTCCGGGGTGCTCGGCTTCTACTTCCTCTGGTTCCCGCGCAATCGAGTACACCTGTTGCTTCTCTTCCCGTTCCTGGTGCGGCTGACCGTCTCGGCGCGCACCCTGCTCGGGCTGTACGTGATCGTCGAAAACCTGCTTCCCTTCGTGATCAGCGGCGGCGCCGGGGGAATCGCCCACGGCGCTCACATTGGCGGATTCGTCGCCGGTCTCGGCATCGCCTACTGGATGGATCGAAAGGCGGTGCAGGGGCAACCCAGCAGCTATGCCGGCGAGAACGCGGAGGGCAACGGCGATCGGGTTCGCGCCTGGTTGCAACAGGGCCGACTCGACGACGCCGCCACCGAGTACTTCGCGCTCGCACCCGAGGCAACCGAGCGCCTGCTCGAGCCGCGCGAGATGTTGCAGCTGGCGAGCTGGCTGGTCGACGCCGGTCACCCGGAGGCGGCGCTGGTGCTCTACCGGCGACAGCTGCGCGACTACCCGACCGGGCCGATGGCGGCAGATGCCTATCTCGGCGCCGGCCTGATCCAACTCCGCGCCGGCCAGGCGACCGCCGCCTACCAGCACTTCCTCGACGCGCTCGAATCGAAGCCGACGCCGGAGATCGAAAACGCGGCGCGCGAAGCGCTGCGCGCGATCGGGCGCCACCAGGGACGAAAGCGGCCGCTGGTGGTTCCTTAACTCGAACGCGAAACCACCGAACGAGCCGATAATCTCAGCGTTCCGGAGGCTCGGGCGGCGGCGGCGTGCCGATCCAGCCGCGATGGCGAAAGTACAGGACCATGGCAACCGCGATGACCACCATGATTCCGAGCACGACGAAGTAACCGCGCTGGTTGTGAAGCTCCGGCATGTACTCGAAGTTCATGCCGTAGATCCCCGCGACGAAGGTGAGGGGGATGAAGATGCTGGCCATCAACGTCAGCATCTTCATGATCTCGTTCGTCCGGTGGCTGAGATTGCTGAGATAGGCCTCCACCAGAGACGCCGCCCACTCCCGCGAGGAGTCGACCAGTTCGACGATCTGCGACATCTGGGTCAGCGTGTCGCGCAGGTACACGTGCAGAGACTCGGGAAGAAACTGCGAGTCGGTGCGCAGAAGGTTTACCAGTGCCTCGCGCTGCGGACGCCCAACCCGGCGCAAGGTCAGCAGGCGGCGGCGCACCACGTGGATCCGCGCCAGCACGTCGGGATGGGGATGCTCGGCCACCAGCTCTTCCAGGTCTTCGAGCTCGTCGGACAGGTCCTGGGCGATCGGGTAGTAGAGATCGACCATCGCCGCGATCATCGCGCAGGCGAGATAGCCGGGGCCCAAGGTCCGGATCGGTCGATTGCCGTTCTCCAGGCGCTCGCGGATCGGATCGAAGAAGCCGAAGTAACGCTCCTGGAAGGTCACCAGATAGCGCTCGCCGATCACGAAGCAGGTCTGGGGCATCTCAAGGCGATCGTCTGCCCCGATGAGTGGAGCGCGAGCGACCACCACCTGGTGCTCCTGGTAGAGCTCCGACTTCGCCCGCTGCGGCACGTTGACCGCGTCTTCGAGCGCGAGCGGATGAAGACCGAACACGTCGGCAATCGCCCGCAACACCGCCTCGTCGCCCAAGCCCTGCACGTCGACCCAGGTCGTCTTCGGCGAGTTGCGAAACGCCTCGAGCTGCCTCGGGTCGTCGACGTCGAAGCGCTCCATTTCGTCCGCATCGTACTGCAGGACGGCGATCCGAGGCGGCGGCGAGTTGGGCGGAATCGCCAGCGATCCGGGCCGCGCACCCGCCGTCGGCTTGGATTTGACGAAGCTCATTTGCCCCCTCCATCGCGGCGTTGCCCGACGAACTCGACCTGCAGCGGGGCGGCGCTGTCGAGGTGGACGTCGCGCTGCGGGAAGGCGATCACCAGGTCGTCCTCGCGGAACAGATCGTCGATTCGGAATCGGATTCGACTCTGCACCTTCTTCATCGCCATCGGCGCGCGTGCGCGAACCCAGAAGTGGACCTCGAAGTTGAGCGAGTTGTCTCCGAACTCCTCGAAGATGATGACCGGCTCGGGGTGCTTGAGCACCTCTCGGTCCTCGTCGACAGCCTGCCGGATTCGCTGCTCCACCAAGCGGGTCGGCGAGCCGTAGATGACTCCGACCAGCACCTTGGCCCGCACCAGCTCGTCGGAGAGCGTCCAGTTGACGACGTTGTTCTCGAGAAAGAAGCTGTTGGGAACGATGATGTGCCGGCCATCGGTCGACCGAATCCGCGTGCTGCGTGCGCCGATCGCCTCGACCGTGCCGTAGTTGCCCTCGACTTCGACGAGATCCCCCGCCCGAATCGGGCGCTCGAACATGAGGATCAGACCGCTGATGAAGTTGTTCATCACGTTCTGGCTGCCGAAGCCGACGCCGATCGCGAGCGCGCCGCCGAGGACCGTGAACACCGTCAATGGAAAGTGGATGATGCGCAGGACCAGGAGGGTGAAGCTGACGAATAGGACGTAGAACGCCAGTGTCTCGAGGGCGTGAGAGGCGCCGGAATCGAGCTTGAAGCGTCGCCGCGCAACCCCGCCGACGAAGGCCGAGAAACGCCGCGACCCCCAAAAACCGACGCCGGCCATCAGCAGGGCTATGATCAGGGAGCCGACCGTGATCGATGAGTCCTCGACCGACGCGATCTCGTAGCTCCAGAACTCGGCCACCGCTTCGAGGCCGTCGCCGATGACCTCGCGGACGTCGACGTGGCCGGTCAGGTCTTCGAGATCCTGAAGAAAGCGGTCGGTCAGCCTTCGCTCTGCCGCGCGCGCCGAGTGCTCTTCGCGCTCGGCTTCGAGCAGTGCCTCGACGGCGGCGAGCTGGTCTCGGCGCGCACTCTCGAGCGCGGTGCCGTCGGGCGTCTCGGCGAGTTGTTCGCGTACCGTGTCGCGAATCCGCTGCAGATCTTCGAGACGCCCCTCGCGTTGAGCCGATTCCAGCGACAGCGTCTCGAGCTGATCGGCAGCCGCCTCCATCCACGACTCGATCTCCTGTCGGGTCGCCTGGCCGGCGAGCGCCGCCGACCACTGCCGCCAGATGGTTTCGCTATCCTTGGCGCGCTCGATGCCGGCATCGACGAGCACCAGCCGTTGACGGATCGCGTCGCGCGCCGCGGCACGCGCCTCGGCTGTCGCCAGCTTGTCGCCGTCGGTGTCGGGCCCGCGCGAGAACCGCTGGCGCGCAGCTTCGAGGACCAATTCGGCGGACGCGAGCTGGCGCTCGATCTCGGCCCGCTCGCGCAGCATCTCGCCTTCGCGGCGCGACAACTCGGCGAACCCGTGCGTGTCGTCACCTGCCCCCGAAGCAAGCACCCGACGCATCTCTTCGATCCGCGCCGTTAGGTCGCTCGACGAAGCGTCCGCGGGATCGCGCTCGGCCTCGCGGGTTTGAATCGTTCGCAGGTAGACCACCTCTTGCGCCAGGCGCTCGCCCAACCGGCGCAGCTCGAGCTTCCGCTGCGCCAGCAGCCCCGGCTCGGCCTCGAGCGCGCTCTTGGCTGCGCGCCGGCTCTTCGCCGCGTCGGCCAGGGCCTCCTTGGCGGCCGCCAAGGCGCTGCGGCTCGCTTCCAGGCGCTGCTTGCGTTGCCGCTCTCCCCTCTCGTCGTCGTAGCGCGCTTCGAGGAGCTGGTTGAGAGCGAACACCGACGGCTTCGCCGTGGTGTCGCGGGCCACCGCGAGGGACGGGTCGGCCGACTCCTGCCGCTCGATCAGCTGTTGTCGGACCTCGGCTTCGATCTCGCGCAGACGATCGGCAACCGTGCTCAGATGGGCTCGAAGCTCGGGATCTTCCGCACCCGCAAGCGCCTGTTCTGCCTCGACTTTTTCCTTCTCAACCTGGGCGAGGCGTGCCCTGATCGACTGCGTCGCGAGCGGGTCGGGGGCACTCTCGCTGACAGTGGTGGGTTCGCTCAGCGAAAGAGTCTGCGCCTCCGCCGCACCGGGGGCGAGGAGCAGGAGCAATGACGCTGCGGACGCTCGAACCAGCCAGTGCTGCAGCTTTTCGGGCCAGCGCACCACATCGCTGTAGTGATTTCCGCGTCCCATCGCCGAGGAGGATACCTCGCATCCGGGGGTCTGGGAATGTTTTGGGCGATTTCCGGCCCGGGCCAGGCGCCGTGGTGGCAAGACGACTCGTCGCCGCGGGCTCTACCGCGCGGGGCGAGTGAGCGCGGGCTAGCGCGCCCGCGACGAGGTGCGCGCGACCTGCTCGTCGATGCGGGCGTCGACGATGCGCGTAGTGCGCGGGCGCTCGCCTGGCCGCAATACGTCGAAGCGAACCAACAACAGCATCCCCTGCCTGCGCGAGATCAGATCGGGCGACGCCATCGCGACGCGGAGGACTCCCGGACCAGCGACTCTGCGCGCCAGTAGCACTCCCGGGTCCGGCCGCCGCAGGTCGAGGCCAGTCGGTTCGAGCGCCTCCTGGTCGTACGAGATTTCCAGATCGAGCGACTGATAGGGACGCGCCGAGCGGACGTAGACCGGCAGGACCGCGGTCGTGCCCGAGAGGCGCAGCCGTCCCAGGCGAACCCGACCGGTTCGGTTGCGCCGCGCCAGCGGCGCACTGGTCGTTGCCGCCTGCCAAGCGGAAGAGCGCCAATTTCCGCTGCAGTCGCCGAGCAGGACGGCGTCGAAGCGAACCGCGTCGGTCTGGCCCGCGAACGCGCTCCAGTGCAGCGCGCCGGGCTGGCACAGATCCGATCCGACCAACGGTCCGGTCGCAACCGCCCCTTCCGCCGGTGCGGGGACGGTCAGCCAGTCGCTGCCGCAAGCATCGCTGACCGGCAGAGAGTCGAGAGTGCCCAGCGATCTCTGCAGCAGCCGCGAGGCATCGAGAGGAGTCACGGTGCCATCTCCCGTCACATCGCACGCAAGGGATTGGTAGCCAACGAGCTCACGGGCACCGACGGTCGCTTGCAGTGCATAGGCGGCGTCGAGGGCGGAGATCGCAGTTCCGACATCTCCCTGCTTCCAGGCGCGCAACTCGACCGGTCCGGAAACCAGACCGGCGAGCTCGAATGCGCCCGAGCCATCGGTCGAATCGGCCATCAGCGACCCACCGCTGGCGATCACCTCGGCTCCGGGCACCGCTCCGCCGTCCATGTAGTAGCGAACCTCGCCCCGCAGTACGTTGATCGGCGACGAAGTCGGAGTCGCGGTGGGCAGCGCCGTCGGCGGTAGCGTCGAAGTCGGCAACCGGGTGGCCGTGCGCGTGCGGGTTGCAGTACGTGTGCGAGTCGCGGTTCGAGTGCGAGTCCGCGTCGCTGTCGAAGTCGCGGCGCGCGTCGGCGTCCTGGTCAGAGTCGGCGTGTGAGTCGGCGTCCGCGTCGCCGTCGCCGGCACGTCGGTCGGCGACGGCGTTACCGTCGCACCGCTGGCCGGGTAGATGAAGCGCGCGGCATCTTCGTCATCGCTTCCGAGATCGCTGCAACGACCGTTGAAGTAAGCGTAGGCGCGCATCACCGCGCCGGATACGGGCGAGTGACCGAGTCCGATCGCATGGCCGATCTCGTGAGTGGCGATCTCCGAAAGGTTGCAGCGGTTCCAGCCGCGGCAGCTCGACCAGCCATTGTTGAAGGTCACCTTGCCGACGCGAATTCGCCGGAACAGCGTGCCATTGACCGTTTTCGTTTCACCGGAGCTGCAGAACCCACCCACGGCGAGCACTCCGCCGCAGCGGTCGGGGTCCGAAATCTCGTTGAAGGGATCGTTGAAGACGATGCGGTTTCCGCCGCTGCATCCGGAGAACGACACGGGGGCAGGCAGCGGACCGCCGTCGCCGAGCCGCAGGCCCGATCCGGCGACCGAAGACCACGCGTCGAACGCATCGAGGATCGCGGCGCGCGACTCGACCGGACCCAGCTCGGGCCCGGGGTCGCCCGCCGGATCGATCATGAAGTCGACCGAGCCGCCCCAGTCCGATTCGAACCAGCGACTGGGGTTCATTCCGAGGTACTCGAACTCGGCGCGCACTTCCGATTCGACCAGCTGCGGTGGGTCGACCGTTTGCACGCGCCCTCTCGTATCCGGCCGGTGACGGCGGCGGCGGCGCAGAACCGACGAATCGTCGTCGGCCGGCGAGTCGCCGAGAACCTGCACACCTTCGCCAAACGAACGACGGACCTCGAGGTCGCCGGCAGCGGTCTCGCCGATCACCCGATATTTTCCCATCGACATCGCGACGGTGCGCCATGCGCCATTGCCGAGGTCTTCCAGGTAGACGACGACCTCTTCCCCGACCCGGTACTGGGGCGAGCCGAAGACCCACTCCTCCTGGTCACCGAGGCGGCCGCCGGACTCGCGCACCACCACCGATGGACCAACCTCGTCGCCGTCGAGAACTTCGTTCACGTCGAGACGAATGTCGGTGGAGATTGCGCCGGTGCCGGGATCGAGGCCGGTGGTGATCTCCGCCACCGTGCCGCGCACGACCGAATCGGCGAGATCGCCCAGCTGCTGCTGGTCGAGCAGAACGAAGGTCGTCGCGCCGACCGGCGCGCTCGCCACAACCAGCGCTATCGCGCATACAGCAAGTCGCAACCCTGCTTTTTGAAGATGAATTCGCATTCCCGGACGCCCGTCGCGTCGGAGAGATGCGAGCCGTATGCCAACTCGGCGGCGCGGGTTCCGGTTGGAACGACGCCCCGAAAAGCGAAGCAAGTGCCGTTTTGCGCCCCCCCTGCGTTCGTCGATTCACACCCGCGAAACTACGTGCGAATGCGTCCCCGCCCACAGCCGACCGGGAACGAAAAAAGCCCAGCTCATACGAGCTGGGCTTTCGGCGAATACACGCGCAGTGTTCGGGCGAGGCGGCGCCTACAGTCCTCGGCGTCGGAAGCCGAGGTAGCCCAAACCAGTCAGCATGATGGTTGCCATGCCCAACGCGACCGGCCCCATCGACGGCGCCGGGGTTTCGAGCTCACAGTTGACCGCGCGGATCTCGGAAATCGCCAGGTCCGACGACATCGCCTCCACAGATTCGGCGTCCATCGTCACCGAGATCTCGGCGATGTCGCTCAGGTCGACTCCGGTGAACTGCTCGATCGGAAAGGAGAGAGTCCCCTCACCGCCCGCCAAGCCGCTGCTCAGCACCGGCGAGGTGTTGTTGCTGCCGTCGACCATGACGATCTGCACCAGCGCCCCGGCGACCGCCGGAACGTCGGCCCGTTCGTAATCGATCTCGATCGCCTCGGCGCACGCAAAAAGGCTTCCCAGCCCAGCTCCGCTGCCGTCGTAGGTAGCAGTGGCCGAACCGGTACCATCGGTCATGAAGTCGAAGATGCCGTCGGCGACGATCACACCCGACTGCACTAGAACCGGGGTCGACGAAACCACTTCGATCTCTCGCGAGCCGCCGCGCACTCCCGCCAAACCGGTGTCCAGATTGGTCGCCGGAGGCTCGATGAAGCTCACCTGGACGACCACGGTATTGGTCGCCTCGGTGAAAGAATCGATGACGAAATCGAGCGCCATCGCCTGCGCCGCGCAAGCAACGCCAACCACCACCAGTGCAAGACTTCTCAGCATGAACTACCCCTTTCGCCGATCGCGCTATATACCAAAAAGGCGCGTTCGGGCCAACGGCAAAACCCGAGACCGAGTCTCGGCAGCCGCGCGGCGAGGCAAAGCCGGATCGATCGCTCAGTCGCTCAGAGTTGCCGTCGACGCGTCACAATCGACCACCGCAGCCCCCGCGTACTGGCCGCTGGCGCAGGCTTCGTTGCGCAGGCGGCCGCTTCCGGGCCCGCTGTGATCGACCTCCAGATCGTCGACCAGGAACGCCTCGTTCGAATCGCCGTAGCCCTCTGCAACCCGCATGCGAACGGTCACTTGACCGCCGGCGAGGTGCGACAGGTCGTACTCGCGCGACGCGCTCGCCGCCCCGTCGATGCCGCCGAAGCGCTCGATCTCGACGAAGGTCTCGCCGTCGGTCGACGCATCGAGCACGACGACGTCGGCCGGGTCGACACCGGCAAGCGTGCGGAAGACCAATCCGAGCCGCGCACTCGACGCGCCGCTGAGGTCGACCGTTCTCTGGATACTCGGCTGCGAGCCGGTATCCGGACTGTCGTCGAGGCGCAGCTCACCGGTCCGGGTGATGCGCACGTTCCCCAGACGCGCCGACTGAACATCGTCGTCCGCCAGATCGATCTCGCTCCACGGACCAACCCAATCGGCGGAGCCGTCGTTGCGGCCGTAGTCGGCCGACGAGAAGGAATCCACGCAAGTAGCGCGGGCCGAGGTCAGCACTGATGCCGGCGCCGCGCAGCTGTACGAAACGGCGTCGCCGGCCGCGAGGCTCCCGAGTGAACGTTCGCAGGCCTTCACGTTCTGGCTGAAAACGACCACGTCGGCGAGGTCCACGTCTCCCGAGTTGCGTACGGTGACATCGAACGTCACCTCGTCCTCGCCACCATGCAGAGCCCAGGCGTCGACCTCCACGTCGATGTCGGCGCCCGGCACCACCGTTGGAGTCGGCGTCCTGCTGGCTTGCGGCGTCGCGGTCACGGTCGCTGCCGCGACGGCCGGCTCTTGGGCCAGCAACGGTTCGCTACCGGAATCACCGCCCCCGACTCGACTCCTCTCGACCGAGTGAGTACTCGCCCCGGAGCCATCCGCGACACACTCGATGACCAGCTTGTCGATACGCGCACCGTCCTCTCGTTGGTAGAGCACGAAGGTGTGCGACCCCGCGGACAGCGAGAGCTCGACCGGATCCATTCCGCCGCGATCGTTCACGTAGTCGGGCAGATAGTCGGTGTTCTGGAGCATATCCCAGAGGAACCCGCCTGCCGGCTGCCCGTCGATCTTCACCCAGAAGGAGTCGTTGGTGCTGCCGCTCGCGTACACGTGCCCGAGAAAGCGATAGGTCCCCGAGCTCGGCAAGACGAAATCGATCTCCGCCCGGCTCCACCCGGGAATGCTGTCGTAGTAGTCGCCCGTGTCGTGCGCCACCTTGAGGGCGGCGCCACCACTGGCGTCGTTGTCGTAGCGGATCTCGAAGTTACCGTGGATCGACGCCGTTTCGGCCTCGATTACGATGTCCTCGCAGGCCCCTCCGGCGACCACCGTCGACGTATCGCAATCCTGCACACCGACGACGCCGTCGTTGCCGGTCGCGCAAGCTTCGTTGACGAGCGAGCCCGACTGCTCCTCGGCAGTGATGGTGACGTTGTCGACCTTGAAGGTCTCGTTGTCACCACCGTACAGATTCGACACCCGGAAGCGGATCGTCGTCTGCGACGAGATGTACGCCGAGATGTCGTACGAGCGAGAATCGGAGACGCTGCCGGTGATCCCGTTGATCACCTCGAGCACGTCGTAGGTCGAACCATCGGTCGAGATCTCCACCGACACGGCGTCACTCGGGTCCACTCCCGAATGCGTCTGGAAGTCGAAGCTCAGAGTCGCCGAGGCGATCCCGGAGAGATCTGCCGTGCGCCGCGCGCTCGGTCCGTTCGGAATCGTCGACGAAGTGTCGGGTCGATCGTCGAGCCACAGCTTGGCGTTGCTGCCGATGACGACGTTGCCGTCGGTCGGGCTCTGCGGAGCGCCGACGTCCACCTCGATCCACGGTCCGCTCCAGTTGGAGTCACCGTTCTGGTTGCCGTAGCTGACCTGGGAGAAGGTGTCCTTGTAGGTCCGCGTACCGCCGCCGCCAAGCGACGACGCCGGCGCGGTGCAGGTGTAGAGGAACGAATCGCCGGCAGGCAGCTCGCCGATGACCCGGTCGCAATCGGGCACCTGGGGATCGGCGACCTCGACATCGAACAGGGTCACGGTCCCCGGGTTGGTGACCTCGATTTCGAACTCGATGTCCTCCGTGCCCGAGACGGACCGCGAATCGGGTCCTTCGAGATCCTTGCGGATGTCGATTTCGGTCACGTCGTCGACACAGAGAGCGACCTCGCTCACCGCGCCGCTGCCCGGGAAGACGATCTCGAGGCGGCTCGCATCGAAGGCGTTGATGGTCAGCCGCTCGACCGAGTTGTCGCCGAGGCTGGCCATCGGCAGGTTGGCGATCACTTGATTGGCGGCATCGTATGCGACGATGAAGCCGGGGCTGGTCTCCTCGATGTCGACCACCTGCAGCGACAGCACGTCGATCGGCTCGTCGAAGCTCATCGTGATCATGCCGCCGCCGCTCTCGTCGTCGGGGTCGTCGACGAGGCCGTCCGAGTTCGAGTCGACCCCGTCCTCGGCGACGATCAACAGACTGCCGAGGGCCGCGGTGTTCTCTCCGAGGCTACCGGCCTCACCGCCATTGCCGATACCCGGGCCGCCGAAGTCCTCGTTGGGAGTTCCCAGATCGAAGTCGCCGCCGGTCGGGTTCGCACTGTCGAAGACGATTGCGAAGTCCGGACCGCCGCCGGTGTTGATCGTCGAGATGTGAATGCCGAGCGGCGCGAACTGCTCGTCCATGATGGTTCCCGCCGGGAACGCGTCCAGGTCGAGAATAAGATCGTTGGTACAAGGAGCCGGCGTCGACGTCGGCGTCGGGCCAGCGGTCGTCGGAGTCTCCGTCGCTGAGGCGGTTGCCGTCGCCGTGTTGGTCGGAGTCGCAGTCGCCGTCGGGGTGTTCGTCGGAGTCTGGCTAGGCGTATCCGTCGGAGTATCCGTCGGCGTATCGGTAGGTGTGCTGGTCGGAGTCGGCTGCGGCCGGTAGCCGAAGTCGTAGCTGGCAATCGGCGACTCACCGGTCGGCGGAACTTGCGTGGAAGTGTCGGTCAAGCCCTGCACCGGACTCGCGGCGACGCCGAGATGCTGGTCGCTGTCCGACAGGTCCATGCTGTTGCCGGCGACGTCGACCAGGGCCGGCAACAGACCGGCCGGGTTCTGCTCGGCGGAGATGGTGAAGATCGGCTCGGGGGCGACCCCGTCACCGTTGTAGTCTTCGTCGGCGAGCAGGTTGACGAACTCGTAGAAGCCATCCGCGTCGCTGAACGTAACCAGGGTGACGGTGGTGTTTCCGGCGTCCGGGTAGGTGATCGTCAGAGTCACCTTGACGCCAGGCTGATCGGTCGCGTCCTGGATCCCGTCGCCGTTCTCGTCGAGCCACGTCCTGTTACCGAGCGCAGCCAACTCGACGTAGTAGCCGAAGTCGGCCGTGAGATCGTCGGGCGAGCCGTTGCTGAGCTGGACTGCGTACGGATCGGACTGGGAATTGTCGTCGACACCCGGGGTTCCCAGCGAGTGCCAGTATCCCGTCAAGACGCCGTCGACGTCGCTGACGTCGACCACGTAGTCGACCGGACCGCCGAATCCATCGTCTACCGGCAAGCCCTGGAAGAGGTAGCTGCCGTCGGTCTCGGTGGTCGTGCTCTGGATCTTGGGCTCGCCCGGATCGACGACGCCGTTGCCGTTGGTGTCGAGGTAGAGATCGAGGGTGACCCCGCCGATCCCCGGCTCGTCGTCGTCGGTGTTCGCCAACCCGTCCGGACCGTTGGCGCCGTCGTTCACGCCGTCGGCGTTGCTGTCCAGCCACACCAGGTTGCCGATCGTGCCGGCGGTACCGGACGGAACGTAACCGAAGTCCTGTCCGAGATTGACGCCGTCGTCGACGCCGTCCGGGTCGTTGTTGCCGTCGCCGCCGGGCTCACCCAGGTCGGCGATCGACATGCTGTCGTTGCCACCGTCCGGATCGACGGTATTGGTCAGACCCGGCGGCAAGGTGCCGGTGTCGACCATGACCTGGTATTCAGCCGTCGGGTCGAGATTGCCGAATGTATAGTTGCCGTTTTCGTCGGTCGTGGTGGTCGCGATCAAGTTGCCGTCTTCGTCGAGCAGCTTGACGGTCACGCCTTCCAGGCCTTCGCCCTCGTCGAAGACGCCGTCGTTGTCGGCATCGAGGAACACGGTGTCACCGATGACTCCCTCGCCCGGATCGTTGCCCAGCGGGGTGTAGCCAAAGTCCTGATCGAGGTCGGACTCGGGGGCGGCGTTGCCGACTCCGAGGTCGACCACCGAGCTCATACCGTCGAGGACACCATCCGGGTCGCCCGACTGTTCGAGCTCGCCGAGGACGTTGTCGCTGTCGGTGACGACGACGATGTAGCTGCCGTCCGGCAAGCCGGGGAACAGGTACATGCCGTTCTCGTCGGTGGTCGTCGTCGCGATGAAGAAGTCGACGCCGTCGTCGATCATGCCGTCGCCGTCGTCGTCGCGGATGAGGCCGACGCTGACTCCGGGAATCCCCGGCTCATCGGCGTCTTGCGTGCCGTCCGCATCTGTGTCGAGCCACACGGTGTCGCCAATCGTGTTGTCGGCGTCGGCCGGCGGCTGGTAGCCGAAGTCGACGTTGAGGAACACGTCGCCCGGTCCGAGAATCACCGGATTGGTGGTCTGGTTGTCGTCCTCACCCGCCGGCAGGACCATCGCGAAGTAGTCGGGATCGCCGGTTTGGGTGTAGCCGGAGAGCGGACCCGTCGGATCGACCTCGACGTGATATGCGCCCGGCGGCAGATCGTCGAACAGGTAGAATCCCGAAGGACCGGTAACCGTCGTGTCGAATGTGTCGTCGCCGGTGCCGAACTCACCGTCGGGACCAGCCCCGGTCAGGGTTACGGTCACGCCCGCGACGCCGGGCTCACCCGGATCTTGGACGCCGTCACCGTCGGCGTCGATCCACACACGATCGCCGAGAGCTGCGTTGCCTTCGCCGTCGTTGACCTCTTCGTCGGTATTCGCGTTGTAGCCGAAGTCGGCAGTCAGGTTCTCGTCACCCGAGGCGAGGGTGACCGGATAGCCGCCGTTCGGGCCGTCCTGCGACTGATTTCCGAAATCGCCGCCCGGGTTCACCGGGTTCATCGTCTGCGTGAAACCGTCGGGCAGGGTGGCGTCGACGACGCGGACCTCGTAGTCGCCCGGCGGTAGGCCGCTGAACAGATAGCCACCGTTGGTGTCGGTGGTAGTGGTCGCGATGACGATGCCGTCCTCGAGCAACTCGACGACGACGTTGGCGATGCCGGGCTCTCCTTCGTCCTGCATGCCGTCGTTGTTCTCGTCGAGCCAGACGTAGTTACCGATGGATCCCGGACGATAGAAGCCGAAATCGATCGTGAGGTTGCTATCGGTGCCGTCGCCGTCGGTGTTCGGCTCGCCGCCGACCGTGAGCGTGACGGGCAGGCTGACCGCGACGTCGCCCGACGCGATGCCGTTGGAGTCGGTGTTGTCGTCGTCGTCGGGGTCGCCGCCGCCAACCGTGACCTCGTAGCCCGGCGGTGCGGTCACCTGGACCACGTAGTCGCCCGGCGCGAGATCGTCGAAGCGATAGAGCCCGTCGCTGCCGGTCGTTTGCGGCATCACCAGATTGCCCTGCGAGTCGGTAGCCGGCGTGACGCCATCGGACTCGAAGAGCTCGACGATCGCTCCCGGGATGCCCGGCTCACCCGGATCCTGAACACCGTTCCCGTTCTCGTCGACCCAGACGAAGTCGCCGAGACTCAACATGAACGGAGTCGCAGTCGGAGTTTGTGTCGGCGTGTCGGTCGGAGTCTGCGTCGGCGTGCTGGTCGGGGTCTCCGTCGGCGTGCTGGTCGGGGTCTGCGTCGGCGTGTCGGTCGGAGTCTGGGTCGGAGTATCCGTTGGCGTGCTGGTCGGAGTGTGCGTCTGCGTCGGGGTCGGCGTCGGATCGGCCCCAGCCAGACACAGCTCGGGCTCGACCCGCAGGAATTCGACCGTGTCCTCCGGCGCCGTGTCCAGCACGCCGGCAATCTCGACCACAGCCATCGGGTCGAACGGTCCCGGGACCACGTACGAGAAGATCTCCATCTCCCCGCCGGTCGGTCCGACACCGCTGCTCAGAGAGAAGAAAATGCTGGCGAACGGATCGGTGGCCGGATTGGTGACCAGGTAGCTGTTGCCGCTCGGCGCTTCGTACGTCGCGCCATCGACGGGAGAGGTCGCGTCTCCGTCGCCGAAGTAGACACCAATCAGCTCGTCGGCGCAGTCGTTGGTAATCTTCCACTCGAGCCGCGTTCCACCCGACGCCGGCTGGGCCGGGTTGTACGGATCGAGCTCGCTGATGTCGAACGGCGCCTCCACCATCAGCGTCACGTCGGGAAGCTGTGTCGCCGGGTCGGAGTCGGCTTCCGGCAACGTCGGCGGATACGTCGTGCTCAGAACCGTGAAGTAGAACAGACCGTAGCGTCCGCCCTGGAGGTTGGCCTCGTCCTTGTCGGGGGGATCGATGTTGGTGCTGATGTCGCTGTCGTACACGACGCCGACACAGGTTCGGCCGACGAGCCCTTCGATCTCGGACTTGTTGAGCGGGTTGATACCCGGGATCTTGTCCAGTTGGTCCTTCGGAACCAGACCGGCGACGTAGTCTTCAATCGTCCAGCTCGGGTCGACTCCATCCATGAAGGCGTCGGTAAAGCCGAACCAACCGACGTCGTGGTTGCCGTCGTTCTCGTACTGACCGGACGGCAAGGTCACGGTCCCACCCGAGAACATCGAGCTCCAGCGCAGATCCTGGTTCAGATCCGGGACGTCGTCCACTTCCAGATCGACATTGATCAAGTAGTCCACCGGCGTCATGCCGGCGTCGTTGGCCGCAGCCACCACCGCCGGGTCCGTCGCCGCCGCGAGAATCGTCGAGATGTCGGTGTCGATCGTTTCTTCGTCGATCAGCACGACACAGGGCGCCGACGGATTCGCGCCGAGGAAGTCCACTTCGAGGCAAGTACCCTCACAGCCAACCGTCGGAGTCGCCGTCGGCGTACTGGTCGGAGTCTCCGTGGGCGTGTCCGTCGGTGTGCTGGTCGGCGTATCCGTCGGGGTGTCAGTCGGAGTCTGAGTCGGGGTGTCCGTCGGAGTCTCAGTCGGGGTGCTCGTCGGCGTGTCCGTCGGGGTATCCGTCGGGGTATCCGTCGGGGTATCCGTCGGGGTGTCCGTCGGGGTATCCGTCGGGGTGTCCGTCGGAGTCTCAGTCGGGGTGCTCGTCGGCGTGTCCGTCGGGGTATCCGTCGGGGTGTCCGTCGGAGTCTCAGTCGGGGTGTCCGTCGGGGTGTCCGTCGGGGTGTCCGTCGGGGTGGCCGTCGGAGTCTCAGTCGGGGTGCTCGTCGGCGTGTCCGTCGGGGTATCCGTCGGAGTCTGAGTCGGAGTGTCCGTGGGGGTATCCGTCGGAGTCTCAGTCGGGGTGTCCGTGGGCGTATCGGTCGGGGTACTCGTCGGCGTGTCGGTCGGGGTATCCGTCGGCGTGTCCGTCGGAGTCTGAGTCGGGGTATCCGTCGGAGTATCCGTCGGTGTCTGAGTCGGACTGCTCGTCGGCGTGTCCGTGGGG
>JAUIGL010000061.1 GCA_030430165.1 bacterium
GGGGCATCGTCCCGAGGCGCCAGCCGAATGCCAGGGCGCAGGCGCCGAGCAAGGCGATGAGCAGCGTCCGCTCGCGATTGCTCATCCGCGGCGCCGCGGGTTCGCTGGTCATCGCCGCGGCGGCGGCGAAGCAGGCCAGGGCGATCCCCCAGGGCGCGTGCTGCCAGGTCAGCGACTGCTCGGTTGCAACCGCGACCGCGGCGACCACGCATCCGACTCCACCCGCCGACAGCGCGGCCAGGGCGCGTCGCGGCAAACCGATCGAGAGCTGCTCGGGGAGAGGTTGCACCGGCGCTCGATCGAGGCGTTCGGCCGCGGCGAAAGCGGCGACCGCGGTCAGCAGGGCCGCCGCGGTGGGGAAGGTGAGCGGCCCGGTCAGCGCGATGG
Organism: bacterium; assembly: GCA_030430165.1. Lineage (GTDB taxonomy): Bacteria > Desulfobacterota > Binatia > HRBIN30 > CADEER01 > CADEER01. Next base: position 388 of record JAUIGL010000061.1, read on the forward strand.
CGACGATGGCGATGGCGAATCCGGCGGCTCGCAAGACCGCAGCCGGACTGAGTGAGGGGTCGCCTGCGGGCGGGGTAGTCACTGGAGATCGCGAGTTTCGCGCAATCTCGCGCCTGCCCTGGGCCGACGCGTAGATCTTCGCGCTGAGTCCATCAGCCGTATTGACGCGGCATGGTCTCATTCACCTCGGTGCGACGCAAGGCGCGATAGGCCGCCGCTGGGGTTCGTGCTAAGATTCGGGATTTGTTCGATGCGCGTGCGAACTTGTGAATGGTCCCGGCCAAGACAATCCAGAAGTGGGCTGAGTATCTGACGCCGGTCGATCTCGGGCTGGCGGTGATCGTCGTTGCGGCGGTGCTCGGCCTGGTGTGCGGCCTGCTGCGCGCGCGACGAGCCGTGCCGGCGACGCTGCCGCTGTTGGCCTATGTGGTCGCGCTTTGCGCGGCGATTCGCGAATGGTCCGCTCTTCCAGCGGCCGGCCGCGGCCTCCTGGTATTGCTGATCGGCGCGGCCGCGCTCGCCCACGCGCGGATCGCGGCGCGCGAGCGCGCGGCCGAGACTGGCGAGTCGCCGCCGCCCGGTCCGATGCTGTCGGGTATCGAAGACCCGTTTCGCCCGCCTCCTGCGGTGCCGGCGCCGGCTCGGCCGGCGAGCCGCACCTCGCTGCCGCGCGGCGCGCGCGCGGTGCTGGCGGTGCTGGGAATCCTCCTCGTCGTGCTCCTGCTCGACGACCTCGACGGCTACGCGCGCACGCTGCTCGCCTGGGAGAGCTCGGTCGTTCAACACGGTTTCGCCAAGCTGATCGAAGAGGGGACCTCGGTCGCCGAGTTCGCCCGCCGGTGTCTGCTGTGGGACGACGGTGTCCTCAGTGCCGGGCAGACCGCGGTGCTCTACGGTCCGCCGACGCTGGCAATCCTCCAGCACGCCGCTACGCCGGCGACGCTGCGGCTGGCGTCGGTGGTCGCCGCGCTGCTTTCGGTGTTCGTCGTCTTTCGCTTTTGCCGCCGCGGCTACGGGCGCACGGTGGCGCTCGGGGCGACCGTATTCGTCGGGCTCAACACGCCGCTGCTGTTCTACGGGCGCTACGGCAGCTCGCTGGCGGCGACCTTGTTGGCCGTCCTGCTCGCCTTTTGGGCCACCTGGGAGTTCCTCCGCGAGGGACGCTGGACCCTGCTGCGCGCGCTGCTCTGCGCCGTCGCCCTTTTCGTCGCAACCCTGCACTACGCCCCGGCTCGTCTCGCCGTTCTCTTCCTGCTCGCCTGGATTCCGCTCGTCGTGTTCTTGGATCGCCGCCGCCTCGGCTGGGCGCACTGGGCGGGGATCGTGCTGATCGCCGGACTGGCCTGGGGGGCGTGGACTTTCGAGCAGGAGAACGGTCGCTCCCACCTGTTTCTCCACGCCCGCGGCGAACAGGTCTTCGGACTGATCCGCAATCCGCAAACGATCCCGGCGCTGGTCGGCACCGAGCGCACGTTCTCGCGTTTCTCGATGGATACGAGCCAGAAGCTCGAAATCTTGGAGATGTTGGTTCGCAAGACGTCGGCCGAGTTGGTGCGCTTTCTGGCGCCGGTTGCGCGACCGCGTTCGAACGGGGCGATCGTCCGCTGGGATCCGCCGCCGATGCAACTCTACTACGCGCCGGTCGCGATATTCGCGATCCTCGGCCTGGTCTGCTCGCTGCGCGACTGGCGCCGCTGGCAGTCGATCGCGCCGTTTCTGTTCGCCTCGGCGTACTGCGCGGTGTTGTTGTTGACCAACCGCGTCGACGCGCACCGCGGCTTCCTGTTGGTCATTCCGGTGGCGATTTGGGTCGGGATCGGCGTGCGCGAGGTGGCGTGGGCAGCGAACCGGCTGCGCGTTCCGGCGGTCGCCCTGACGCTCGCGGCTCTGGGGCTGATGGCCGGGGCGGTGTTCAACGACGTCGTCGTGCGCTACCGGACCCACTATCAACTGAGCGAGGTCGACCGCGCGCTCGCTGCCGAGGTGCAGTCGATTCCCGGGCCGGCGCGCTTCTGGATGCCGCGCGATCACCGTTCGCTGTCGTGGTTGAATCTCGTGGCGCTCGACAAAGCGGTTCGCGGCAACCAGAAGCCGGGAGGCCTACTGCGCCAGGACGTGACCAACGGCCTGCGTCGCGACCGCGGCGGGCCGCGCCGAGTGGCGGTGCGAGAAGCGGCGCGGATGGCTCGCTCGACGACCTTGTTGCTCGGGCCGCGGGCCAACTTCCAGGGCGCCGTGCGCGAGTTCCAGCGGCGCGGCCTGCGGGTCGTCGAGCGCGACGCGCGCGGCTTCGACTACTACAGGATCGACGCCGGGGCGCGCTTGACGGGGATTCCCGACAGCGAGTTGCCGCCGATCTCGCCGATCCCGCAGCGGCCGACCCCGCCGCCGGTGCGACTGTCGAAGGGGCCGATGGTGTATTTGTCGGATGTCGAGCCGGAGTCGGTCGAGTTCGGTTTTGCCGCGCCGAAAATGGATGCCAGCTGGCAGGGCGGACCGATCGTCATGGCGGGCAAGACGTACGAGCGCGGCATCGGTACCCACGCCTGGACCAACATTCGGTTTCGGGTGCCGGAGGGCGCGCTCTACCTGCAGGCCATCGTCGGCATGTCGGATGCGGTGTCGGCTTGTGAGAAGGCGAGCGTCGAGTTCGAGGTCCTCGGTTCCTCCGGTGGCCGGCTGTGGAAGAGCGACGTCGTCGACTTCGCAACCCCGCCGCGGGCGATGCAGATCCCGGTCGGCAACCAGACCGAGCTCACCCTGGTCACCACGGAAGCCAGCGACGGCCGCGATTGCGACCACGCCAACTGGGCAGCCGCGGCGTTCGTGATGCGCAGCCCGGCGGAACGGGCAGCCGCGGCACCCGCCGCAGCGCCGAAACCAGCCTTGCATCGGCGCGGCCCTTCCAGATAGGACATGATCGGTTGGTTGGCCCGTGCTCGCGGGGTCGAGTTTGCGTGGAGGCGGCATTGAGCTCGGTATCGTTCGACCCGGATACACTAGAGAGGCTCGTTCCCGACGAGCTCACTGCGGACCGCCTCGCCCGCGAGACTCTCGAGCTTCACCTCGAGCGCTATCGCTTCGCGGCCCAGCATCTGCCGGCCGGAGAGGTTCTCGACATCGCTTGCGGCGTCGGCTACGGCTCGCGCCTCTTGGCCGACCTGCGCGACGATCTGAAGGTTCTCGGCGTCGACGTCTCCGCCGAGGCGGTTCGCTATGCGTCGGAGCGTTACGGCGACGATCGAGCTCGCTTCGTCGAAGCCGACGCGATGGCGTTTGCTCCTCCCGGGCCGGTCGACGGCATCGTGTCGCTCGAGACGATCGAGCACCTTCCCGATCCGCAGGGCTTCGTCGACAACGTTCTGCGGCACCTGAAACCGGGCGGAGTGTTCGTCGCCTCGGTGCCGACGACGCCGTCGGTCGACGCCAACCCGCATCACCTGCACGATTTCACGCGGGCCAAGCTCGACGCCCTGGTGAGCGGGCGAGCGGCGGTCGAGCTCGCGGCGTTGCCGCAGGTGCAGCCGTTCGGTCTCAAGTCGGTCCTGACCCGAGAGGACTCGCGGACCAAGAACGTGCGCGAGAACTTGCCCGCCTACTACCTGCGCCATCCGGGCAGCCTGGCGAAGCGGATCGTGAGCACGCTGCGCCATGGCTTCGCCAACCACTACATCACGGTCGCCTGGCGGCTCGACGGTGCGGGCGGTGCCTGACCGCGACGGCGCGGGTGTCGTCGTCATCCCCGCGTACAACGAGGAGTCGCGGATCGGCAACGTGCTCGGCCAGATCGAGGCCGAGAACCTCGGCTTGGACGTCGTCGTCGTCGACGATGGCTCGCGCGACGAGACCGCGGCGGTCGCCGCCGCCGGCGGCGCGCGTGTGGTGCGCCACCCGATCAACCTCGGCTACGGCAGCGCCCTGCAGACCGGCTACAAGTACGCTCTGCGCTACGGCTACTCGTGCCTCCTGCAGATGGACGCCGACGGCCAGCACCTCGCCAGCGAGGGGCGCAAGCTGATCGAGATGGTGCGCGCCGGCGAGGCCGACCTGGCCCTCGGTTCGCGTTTCCTCGAGCCCGGCTCGTACACGATGGAACCGCTCAAGAAGATCGGCAGCGAGTTCTTTCGGCTGCTGGCGCGGTTGTCGGGCTTGCAGGTCTCGGACCCGACCTCCGGATTTCAGGCGATGAACCGCGCGGTGATGGAGCTCTACGCGACGGATTTCTATCCGGTCGACTTTCCCGACGTCGACGTTCTGCTGACGGCGCACCGCTCCGGGTTGCGGGTCGTCGAGTGCCCCGTGCGCATGCTGGAGGGGGAGCGCGAGTCGTCGCTGCACTCCGGGTGGAAGCCGATCTACTACGTGTATCGAACCTTGCTGGCGATCTGGGTCGCCTCCGGAGTTCGCCAGCGGTCGGGTTCGGCGTGAGGCGGCGCGATGACGATCGATGAGCTGCGCGAGCTGTTTCTGTCGGCACCGGAAGCTGCCTCGACCCGAGTGCTTGCCGCCGTTCTGGGCGTCGTCGTGGTCGCGTTGGTGCTGTGGTTGGTGCGGACGCGGCGCCTGCGCGAGGAGTTCACTCCGATTTGGGTGATCGGCGCGGCGGGGCTCGCCGTGCTGAGTCTGAGCTTCAGCGTCCTGCGGATCCTGACCGCAGCGATCGGCGCGTGGACCCCGAGCGCCACCATTTTCTTCCTCGGCCTGTCCTTTCTCGGCATCGTCTGTCTCGCCTACGCCGTGCGGCTGTCGCAGATGGTGATCGAGCACAAGAACCTGGCCCAGGAAGTCGCGCTGTTGCGCGCCGAGCTCGATCGGCGTGTGCCGCCGGCCGACGGCGAACAGGGCTGACCGCTCGCCGCGGTCGTCCGCCCTACCAGGTGACCAGCGAAATCAGGCGGCGGTCGCGGTCCAGCGTGTAGAAGCGATCTCCCGTCGCGATGGCGATCGGAAAGCCGCCGAGGTTGGCGGTGGTCAGGTCTTTGTCGGGGGTTTCGGCGATGAGTCGAGCTCCGGACGGCGTGAACACCTGGTAGCCGGACTGGGCGGGGATCAGGATGCGCCGGCGATGGTCGATCGCCGTGCCCCGGTTGCCCTGTTCGATTGCGAAGACGTGGCTCGGCGGCGTCGAATAGTCTCCGTCTTCGACCTCGGTCACGAAGGCGCGATTCGACTCGTCGGTGAGGACCATCATCGAATCGGGGCCGAGTGCCAGCGACCGCAGGTTCACGAAGCGCTCGCGCGTGCCGCGCAGGCGCGAGATTCGCTGCAGCATCTTTCCGTTGCGGTCGTGCAGGTTGAGCGTGCCGTCTTGTCGACTGGTGATGAGGATGGCCTGGTCGGTGAAGTGGACGGTGCTGTTGCTCTCGACGCCCGGGGCGCGTTCCTCCGTGCGCAATTTGCCGCCCCGATCGAAGAGGCGAATCTTGTGGTGCGACAGGATGGCCACGGTTCCGTCGCCGCCGGCGCCGATCGCGGCGGGGAAGTCCGTCCCGGCGTCCCAGGTTCCGACCGGGTTGCCGTCGGCGCCGATTCGCGTGACCACTGCCCTGCGGTTGTGCCAGCCGACGGCGAGCAGCTGGTCTCCGTCGAGGGCGATGTCGATGACCTGGTGCGTCAGCTTGGAGAACGGACGAATCTCGCGGAAGCCCGGGTAGGTTACGACCTTGGTGGGGCGCAGAGCGGGCCGCTCGGCCAGGGCCGGGGCGACGAGCTCGGCGCGGCGGACGACGCCCTCAGGCGCGAGAAGCCGCACCTGGCGAGGGAGCGCGCAGCTGTCGGGGATCTCGATCCGCAAGGAGTGGATGCCGGTCAGCATCGGCTTCGCGGTGCTGGTGTCGTCGACTCCGGCGCCACCGATTTCCCAGACGGCCTCGTCGCACGGTGGTTTGAGCTGCCAGCTGAACCAGCCGGGGGCGCCGATCGCGACGCCCGCGTCGATCGTCGTCACCGGCGCGTCGCTTGCGCGCACCTTCAACTTGCGACCGTTCAACTTCGCCCCGGCTGCTCTCGCCCGGTGCGCGGCCGAAGGCTCGATGACCGGGACCAGGTTCGATTCGATGCTCGAATGCTCGGCGGTGATCGCGACCAGGCCGGCGCCGCGGCTGACCTCGGACTTCGGGAACAGCGCCCGGATCGCGCCGATGCCGGGCTGGCTGCGCGGTTGGTCGTCGAACAAGAAGGTGATGCGTTCGAGCGGGTTGCTCTGGCTGAGCTGTTTGCGCCGCTCCTCGCTCATGATGACTTCGTGGACCGGGTTCGAGTAGGCCGCTCTGGGGTGGAGTGCGATGCTCAGCCAGTCGTCGCCTTCGACTGGCTCGAAGCCGATCCCGTTGTCGACCAGTTGGTCGAGGCTGCCGAGGGCGATCTCCTGCGCGAAGTTGCCGTTCGCCCGGTAGGGGAGATTGTGGAAGACGACGTCGCTGTCGGCGAACAACGGCCGGGTGAAGCGGTGCGCTTCGAGCATGCGGTGCGGGGCGATGCGAATCTGGAAGTACGAGTGGGCCGAGGTGATCGCGATCGCGACTGCCGCCACAGCCATGCTCGCAGCCAACAAGTGGGAGACCCACTTCGCACCGGCGGCGCGACTCGACCGGACCAGGGCGGCGCCGAAGATGGCGGCGGTGAACGGCAGGACGAGGAAGATCACCTCCATCCGTCGCGGATACGGATCGGGGCTCATCACGGTCGGGGCGACTGCCAAGCCGCTGAGCACGACCAGACCGAACGCGCGCCGGTCGCCGAGTCGCGCCAGCAGGTAGAAGAGGCCGCAGAACGCCCACACGGTGAGCCCGGCGTTGGCGATCGTCTTGTGCTGTCCCGACAACTGGGTGCGCGTGTACCAGTGGGTGGTCAGGTTGCAGTCGTCGAAAAAGTGACGGACCACCAGAGTGCTGCTGTCGACCACGCCGCGGACCTGCTCGAGCACCAGGCTCTTGGTGTCGAGGTCGCGCAGCTCGCCGCTGCGACGCACGAAGGAGTGGCCGTAGACGCGCGTCGGCTCGACGAAGTGTGCCTCGGAGTCGAGAAACGTCCAGCGCAACAGCGACGGCGAGTACGCCCACAAGAAGGTTCCCAGGGCGAGCAGGGGGACGACGTAGAGCAGGCGCGACCAGCGGACGCGACGCAAGACGACCGCGTGCGCCGCCAGCGCCCAGGGCAGGGCGACCAGAGCCCAGCCCGGCGTATAGACGAGCCGGCACAGAGGCATCGCCAGCATGGTTGCGAAGGTGATGCCGAACGAGAGCTCGCGCGCCATCGCAAAGCTCAGGCTGATGAGGACGATGGCGACGAGAAGCACCGCGGCGAATTGCGTCACCTCGGAGCGCGACCAGAAGAGCTGCTCCGGGGCGAGCACCAGCAGCGCGAGCGTGAGCAGTGCCGGCCACACGCCGGCGATGCGCCGCATGAACAGATAGGACAGAAGCAGAACGAAGCTGCCGACGATCGTCGCCGAGTAGCGCTGCGAGAAGATCGAGGTGCCGAAGAGCTCGAAGGCGAGCGACTGCGGCGGCAGCTGGAGGAGGCCGGACGCGTTGGCGATGAAGGCGTAGCTGAGGTAGTGGCGCATCCCGAACACGGTGCGGCTCATGTTCATCTCGTGCACCGACTCGCCGTCGAAGGCGCTGCGCAACTCGGTGAGCGCGTAGGTGCGGGCGACTACCGCGATCACGAGGATCGCGGCGACGGCCGCCGCCTCCGCCAGCAGGGGCGCGGCGCCGCGGCTTTGTTCCAGGGACTTGGGCTCGGCGAATCCCGGCAGTGTCCGGATCGGCGCGAGAACGCCGGTGACGAAGGCGAGCCCGAGTCCGACGCCGAGCAGGGCCCAGCCTTCGCTCGGGTGGTTCTGGAAGATCAGCGCCTGGCCCCACGCCCCGCTGCACAGGGCGACGAGGCCGATTGCGGTCGGTAGGATTCGGCGCCCGGCGGTGGCGTAGCCGAGGCCGATCAGGACCGCTGACCACGCCGAGAGAACGCTGATCCAGTCGTTGGCGTAGCGGAACGCGAATACCCTGAGCGCGCCGGCGAGCTCCAACGCTCGGGCGAACGGGGCGTCGAGCTGGTGGAGGATGCGCAGGTTGGCGAGATCTTGATCGGCGCCGTAGCGGCCGACGACCCAGAGCAACAACGCCAGGACTGCCGCCGATCCGACGCCGATGACGAGCCCGCCGCGGCCAGTACCGGGGTCGGATGGGTTGATTGGTTGGTTGCGGTCGACGGATTTCATCAAGTGCGTTGACGGGCAGTAGCTCGGCCGCGCTCCCCGGCGCCAGCAGGCGGAGAACTAGCGAAAAAAGCTCGGGGAGTCGACATTGCCGGGCGTGGAGCGGTCGCTGCCAGCCGCCACTTTCGCTAAGTTGTGGGCATGCGTCGGGGGGTGAGGTTTGGGCTGCTGGCGGCGGGATCCGTCGCGCTGGCCACAGCCTGGTGGGGGCAGCGCCTTCTCGAGGCGGGGCCCGACCGACTCTCCGGATTGCCCCTGTTGCTCGGCGGCGCACTGCTGGTCGCGGTCGCGTTGCGAGTCGCCGGGCTCGACCAACCGCCGGCGCCGCGTGTCACTCGACCGAGTTGGCTCTCCTGGGAGCTGGTCGCCGCGGTCGTCGTGTTCGGTCTCGGCACCTGGCTGCGCTTGGCGCGCTTCTCGGAAGTGCCGGAGGGGCTCAATCACGACGCTGCCTGGAACGGCATGTACGCGACCTACATCCGCCGCGGTGGTGAGTTCACTCCCTATACTGCCGCTGCCTGGGGGCGGGAAACGCTCTTCATGTACGTGATCGCGCTGTTCCAGACGTTCTACGGCGCGACGATGGAGGCGGTGCAGGCGGCGGCGACCGCGGTCGGGTTGCTGGCGCTGGTGCCGATGTATCTCCTGGTGCGCGACCTCTTCGGCCGGGTTGCGGGCATCGCCGGCTTTGCGTTCTTCGCGGTTTCCGGCTGGCACTGGGTGTTCAGTCGCGTCGGCTGGCGTTGCATCACGGTGCCCCCCTTCGAAATCCTCGCTCTGCTCGGGCTGTGGCGGGCGCTGACCGGCGGCCGCAAGAGCGCGTGGGTGGTGGCGGGCGCCTTCACCGCTGCGTCGCTCTACACCTACAACGCCGGGCGCGGGGTCCCGCTGGTGATTGGCGGGCTCGTCGTCCTCTGGGCGGTGACCGAGCGCGCCCGCTGGCGCGAGCTGCTCGCCGGGTGCCTGTGGGCGGGCGGCGGGTTCTTGGTCGTCGGTGGGCCGATGCTCTGGTACGCCGCCAACAACTGGATCAAGTTCCAGGGCCGAGCTGCGCATCTGCTCGGCGGAAGATCGGAGGAGTATCCCGTCCTGGTCAACCTGGGCGAGGCTCTGGCGATGTTCCACTACCAGGGCAACGGCAACGACTTCTTCGTCAGCGAGCCCCTGCTGGAGCCGGTCGCGGCGGTGCTGCTGCTGGTTGGAGCCGTGCTTCTCCTGTCGCGCTTGTCGACACCGCAGGCGCGCTTCGTGGTGGTCGGCTTTGCCCTGTCGCTGCTGCCCGGAGTGCTGTCGATTCCCAACGGCAATCGCTGCATCACGGCGATGCCGTTCGTCTACGCCGCGATCGGCTACGCCGGCGCCGCGTTGTACCGTTCGTGCGCGTCGCTACCGGCGCTCGGCCAGGGGCTCGGCGCCGGCTTGGCGTTGCTGCTCGCGCTGCAGGGCACGAGTGAAGTCTACGCCAGGTACCTGGGGCCGAAGCATCCGCCGCTGCGCGGGATCTCGGTGGGAGCGACGGCGGCGGGCGAGTTCCTGCACGACTACGGCTCCGACTATCGGGTTTACTCCGTGTCCGAGACCTGGCCGCAATACACGCTGTTGTACCTGGGGTATACGCACGGCTCGCCTCTACAGCCGCCGATGCTGCTGGGGCGGTCGTTCGACGAGATCGAGGGACAGCTCAGTCGCTTTGGTCGCAAGGGGCTGGTGATGGTCACCGACCAGAGTCGCGCTGCGCGCGCCGCCCGCGCCGGGATCGCGCGGCTGTACGCCGAGGCGGAAGAAGTGCCGATCAAGGCGCGGCGCCTTGGCGGCGCCACGGTCGGGCAGGCGATGGTCGTCGATCCCCGGTCCGCGTCGCGCACCGCTCTGTGGAGCAACCTGTCGCGAGTGGTGGCGGTCGCGGCGGCGGCGGAGACTCCCGCAGCGGGTGCGCTGTGCCACGAGGCGGTGCCGACCAAGGGGGGCATTTCGATGCGCCTGCGAGTGATGGTGCCGGAGAAACCCGCCGCCGCGGTGGCGATTCGCATCGGGCCGGTGTGTTCCGACGACGCGTCGCAACCGGCAGTCGAGCTTTCGCTGTCGGCGTCGGGTCTGGCGATCGCGACTGCCGATGGTGCGAGCCTGATCGCCGGCGCCGGCTTGGAAGCCGGTCGCTGGTACGACTTGGGATTCGTCGCTGATTCCGATGGCAACGCGCGTGCTCTGATCGACGGACGTCCGGTCGCCCTCGGTCGCTGGGAAAACCGCCCCGCGGTGTTCGACGGCGTGGCGATCGAAGCGGTCGGGATGGGGGAGCGGCCGCTGCTCTACCTAGACGACTACGGCGTCCTCTCGCATGCGGTTTCGGATGAGAGTCCGTGGTGGCGCGGCGGCGAAGTGCCGCACGCCAAGAAGCAGGTCTTCTTCGACTTCGAGGGCATCCCCTTGGGACCGTTGGCGGGTCGTCCCGGTTGGCGGGCGGAAGGGACCGAGTGGCGCACGCTAGCCGGTCCGGGGGACGCGACCGGCGGCGCCGGCGGAGTCGACGCCGAGAACGCCTTCGACGGTGGCAAGGGCAATACCGCCGGTCGCTTCGACGAACCGATGGGAATCGGCGCCGACGCGGCAGGCAACTTGTACGTCAGCGAGCGGCTCAACCACCGGGTGCAGAAGTTCGCCGCCGACGGAACCTACCTCGGAGAGTGGGGGCGCCTCGGCAACAAACCCGGCGAGTTTCGCGAACCGCTCGACGTCGCCGTCGAAGGCGACCGGGTGTACGTCATGGACACCTGGAACACGCGCATCCAGATCTTCGATCTCGACGGCAACTACGTCCGCCAGATCGGGCCCGATCCGATCCTCGGCAAGCCGCGCGGGATTTTCGTCCGCGACGGCCGGGTCTACGTCGCCAACTCGGGACGGGGTAACATTCTCGTCTTCGGGGCCGACGGTGAGCTCGAGCTGCAGTTTCCCAAGGAGGACGAGCCCAAGCTGCGCCAGGTGGTCGATCTCGTCGTCGATTCGCAGGGCCGGGTCTATGTCAACAACTCTCAGCTCAACCGGCTCGAGGTCTTTGACGCCGAGGGGCGGCGGCTCGATCCGATTCCCATCGCCGGTTGGGAAACGCCGAACCTGAAAGAGTTTTACATGGCGATCGACGACGACGATCTGATCTACGTGAGCGATTGGGATCTGCGCCGGGTGCGGCGGGTGCGCACCGACGGCGAGGAGCTGGCGCCGATCGGGCCGAAGATGGATCGGCCGTCCGGCATGGTCGTCGGCAACGGACGCCTGGTCATCGTCTCTCGGGGGGACAGCGTTCTCCGGGTGGCCGAGATCGAGCCGTGATCCCGGTCTCCTCGTCGCCGGAGCCGCCGGCCGCGCGTGGCCCCGTGTTGCTCGACCAATCGGGCGTGATAACCACGACGTTTTGTCGCCGGGGCGCCGCCTTTTTCCGGCAATCTTCATGAAGCTCGTCAACGATCCAGGCCTCCAATTCGCATGAACGCCGCTTCCCCACCCAAGCCGACTCGCGTCATCGACCATCTGCGAGGGCTCGGCCTGATGGTTTCGGCCGGGCTGGCGGCGACTGCGTTGTACCCATTTCCTCATTGGACGGTGCCGAAAACCGAACAGTGGTGGTGGCTGCTGGGTGCCTTCGCGGTGGCGGTCGTCTCCTTGATCGGCGTCGAGTTGCCGGTCGACCTCGGTGCGGCGCGCAAGCCGTCGACGCGAACGCGCCGCTGGCTCGGTCTGCTGGTGGCCCTGGCCGGGACGGCTGCATGGCTCTGGGCGACGCGGGCGTTCTACCTCGACTGGTACGGCCACTTCGACGTTGCCTGGCTGACCTGGGTCGGCGGCACGTTTCTCCTGGCCCTTGGTCTGGATCTGGCGGCGGGGGAGTGGGGCGATCGACGTTCGCTGCGGCAGACGCCGCTGATCGCCGGCGCCCTCGCGGTCATCCTGGTGCTCGCCGGTTGGGTGCGTCTGACGGACATCGCGACGTTTCCCGGACCCGACGGAATGACCCAGATCGAGGACCTGCAGTTCGGCAACTGGGGGGCGCACTTTCTCGACGGGCAACGGCGCCGCTGGGAGTTCATCGGCCATGCCTGGGTGTCTGCGCTCGGGATCAAGCTCGGCGGTCCGAACCTGGCGGCGATGCGCACCGCGTATGCGGTGGTGGGGACGCTGACGGTCGGATTCGTGTTCCTCTGGCTGCGTCGTTCGGCGGGGTGGTTCGCGGCACTCGCCGGCACGGCTTTCATGATCGTCTCGTCGTGGGACGCGGTGGTTGCCCGCATCGGCTTCAATCCCAACGTGCTTACGGTCGCCTTCATCTATTGGTTGATGATGGGGCCGGGCCGGCGCGGTCGTCCGTCGGCGTACGCCTTCATGGGGCTCGCCTGCGGCTACGTCCTGTGGGAGTACATCGCCTATCGACCGGTGGTCGCTTTTGCGCTCGCCGGAGGCGCGTTCTTCTCGCTGTTCGATCGCGAGGCGCCGTGGTCGCTCCGTCTCGGGCGTCCGGCGCTGATGATCGCTCTGATCGTCTGCATGTCGATTCCGTTGTTCGGAACCCGCATGAAGGGGCGGGTCATGAGCGAGTACCTCAACGGGCTGAACCGGGCGCGCGCGGAGAAGTCGTACTACAACGAGGAGCACAGCTGGGAAACGACCATCGGCCTGCGTACCGAGAAAGCGATCCGCACCGTCGGTCTTTTCTTCTTCGAGGGCGACCGGGCGACGACGCGCAACGTCAACCGGCGCCCCCTGGTCGACGTTGCTACCGCGTTCTTTGCGCTGCTCGGATTCGCCTACTGCGTCGCCCACCCGCTCACCCCGTTGTTCGGAATGTTCGCGGTGGCGTTCGTCGTCACCTCGATCGGCGCGATGATCGTGACCTCCGACTTCAACGTGCTGCGCATGTCGGTGACCATTCCCTACGTCTACTTCTTCGTCGGCGTTGGCGGATACGCCGTGCTGCGAGTGTGGACGCTCGCCTGGCGCGCTTTCGGGCGATGGCTGGCGGTGGCCGCGGTTGTCGCCGGCGTCGGTTGGGCGTCTTGGGACAATCTTTCCTTCCTCGAGGAGTACCACAACGCGCCGGAGGTCCGCCGCGCCGTGCGCAGCCGCCTGGCGCGGTTGTGCAGCTGGTTGGGTGAGAACATCCGCCCGGGCGAGCAGGTGTTTGGGTCGGCGCACCGCGAGTACAACGCCCTGGTCGGGAGCGACGCGGCGTGGCTGCGCGGCGGCCGGATCCCGGGCGCGATGGAGTGGGACATCATGAGCGCTCTCGAGCGCTGGGACGAGGACGAGCCGACGGTTCTGGTCGCCTATGCCGGGTACGATACGCACGCCACCGCCCGTTTCCTCGAAGACACGTTCGCAGGCCTCGACGTGCACGTCATTCCCGATCCTCTCGACCTCGGTGCGGCGATTGCGGTCGGCCGACTGCCGGGGCGCCCGCAAGACTACGATGCGATCATGGAGCGCCTGCGCTGCCGCGGCATCGAGGTGCGCTACGACTTCGTCGGCGAGGGCAAAGAGGTGCTGCGGCAGGTCGACCGGGTGCAGCCGCTGGTTGGGCTGAGCACGTGGCCGAGCGAGGTGGTCAACGCGTTCCACCAGGGGATTCGCCCGCGCCGCCTGCAGGTCACCTACACCGGGCGTATCTGGATCGAGGAGGCGGGCAACTATTCCTTCGAGGCCGATGTGTTCGGCGGACCGCTGCACATGCTCGTCGACGGCGAGCGATCCAACGGTCGCTTTCTGCGGCGTCATCTCGACCGCGGCGAGCACTCCTTCCGGGCGGTTGCCGACCTCGCCCCGCTCGGCGGCGGAGTCAAGGTTCGCCTGCTGTGGCGCGGGCCCGATTCGAAGGATCGCCTCGAACCGATCCCGTTCTACGCGATGGCGACGCCGCCAACCGGCTGCCCCGCCCCCGGACCGACTGCGGACTAGCGTTCGCTCGGCTTCACGCGCGCGGCGACCCACCAGTCGCCGACGGTTTCGATCGTCTTCAGCAGGATGGTGTTGCTTCCAGGGCGCAGCCGAATCGGAACTTCCGCCGGCTCGGTCGGAGTGATGATCGTCCGCTCGTGGATGACGCGCTCGCCGTTGACCCAGGCGACGATCTCGTCGCCCGAGCCGTAGATCTCGAGCGCCGCCGGTCCGCCGGCGGCATCGACCACCGAGTGCAGGTAGACGATGGCGAACTCGGCGTTGCGGGTCGGCGGATCCATGCGGTTGCCGACCAGGGCGTTCAGCTGAAGAAACCCGTCGGTGCTGGGCACTTCGAACCAGTCGGAACCGGCGCTGGCCGCGGCATCGCTGCTGTTGGCGACCGGGTCGATGAAGTCGTGCTCTCGCTCCTGGTTGTTGGGATTGGGGAAGGGGCCGATCGCCCGCCACTTGGAGAGAAACTGCTTGGGTTTGGGATTGCGCAGCACGTGGAAGGCGACGTGCCCGCCGGGGGCGATGATGTCGTGCTTCTCGTCCCAGGAATCGAACACCCACATGTCGATCTCCTGCACCGCGAACAACAGCCTTCGCCGCGGATTGTACCAGCTGCTGATGACGCGCGGTTGGACGAATTTGTAGTCCCGCCGCGGCTCGCCCCAGCGTTGGATCTCTTCCGGAGTGCGGTCGAGGTAGAACAGTCGGAAGATGTACCCCTGGTTCAGGTCGGTGGTCGAAACGCGCAGCTCGTCGACCTCCGGCCGGCGCGGCTCCATGTAGGAGAACAGATCTCGCCAGCCGTACTGAAAGCCGTACAGGCCGGCGGCCGAGTAGGTCGGATAGGCGGTGTAGTACTCGCGGCCGTAGGCGATGGCTTCGGGCACCAGAAAACGGAGGGTAGCGCCGCAGGCGAGCACTATGGCGACCGCGGTCAGCGCCTTCGATCCGAACCGTTGGCAGAGGCGGACGAAGTAGCCGAAGCCGACTCCGGCGAGCACCGGGAAGAGCAGCGCTCCGGTGACCGCTCTGGTCGCGCTCGGCGCCTCGCGGATCAGTATGGCGCCGAAGGGGTAGATCGCCAGCCACACCAGCAGCAGCTTGCTGCGCCGGTTGGGCATCAGCAGCGAGCCCAAGGCGCCGATCGCGATCCACGGAGCGATCGCCCAATAGAGCTCCCCGGCGGTGCGCACGCCGTGGCGGATCACCGGATCGCCGCGCTCGAAGAGGAAGCGGGTCGAGTAGTGGAGCAGATAGTTGCTGCGAATCCGCTCGAATGCTTCGGCGGTGGTGCGGTTCGGAGTGAACACCGAAATCATCTCGGCGTAGCGCGTTTGCAGCTCGAGGTTGCTCCAGAAGAAGTAGAGAAAGGGCAGACAGACCAGCAGCCCGGCGATCGCTCCCAGCGCGGCCCAGCCTCGTCTGCGCCAGACGACGTCGAGGTGCAGCAAGACCGCGATCACGACCAGCGGTGCCACCACCAGCTGGCCTGGTGCGTAGACGTAGGGGGTGACTGCGAGAAACACGCCGGCGGCGATCCAGTCGCTGCGCCGCGCGTGCTCGCCGAGCGCGCGGGCGAGGAAGAGGAAGCCGAGGCCGAACCAGAACGGCAGGCCGCTCAGCGAGAAGGCGATGCGGCCGAAGTGGTGGTGCCACGGCAAGATCGTGATCACCGCCGCCGCGGCGATTCCGCCGGCGGTGCCGGAAAAGGTGCGCGCGATCGCGAATGCGACGGGAATCGTCGCCGCTCCGTAGAGGGCCGCCTGGAAGCGGGTGGTGAATTCGCTGAGCCCGAACAGGCCCGTCCAGATCGCGGTCGGGTAGATGTAGAACGGGTACTTGAAGGCGAGGAACGACCAGACGAAGAGCGGGTACGGCTTGCCGTGCTCGTCGACGCCTTCGCTGAACAGCTGGTGCGCGTTGTAGCCGTTGGCGGCTTCGTCGCAGTAGAAGCCGCCGGGGAGGTCGCCGAGGTCGTAGACGCGCAGGGCGAGCCCGGCCAGGGTGAGAGCAGCGACGCTGGTCCAGGTCGCCCAATTGGCTTTGTGCTGCTCGCTCACGGTCATCGCGGTCGGTGCGCCGGCCGGCTCGCGGGTCGGCCCCGCATGACTATTGGGTTCGGCGCGGCGAGGCAATCTGCCTGTATACGCTGATATTCTGTCTCACGGGTGCTAATGACCCCGCGACAGCGGCGCGGTCGGTAGGGGAGCGAAATTCGAGTTTGCTTGCCGGGTTGCTCGCGTCGCGATTTGGCGCCTGCTAAAAAATCTAGTTGAGCTGCGGCGGCGAACGGCCGCGCTTTGGAGAGTTCGGCCGGATGAGAGTTGGCAAGCTGCTAGGAGCGGTGCTGGGTATTACGGTAGTCGGCGTCGCCGCTACCTTCATCGCCCTACCGTCGCAACCCACCGAGGTTCGCGGCGCGCGGGCCCCACTGCGCAAGGTGATCCTGGTCACCATCGACACCCTGCGGGCCGATCGCCTGGGCACGTACGGGTATCCCAAGGATACGTCGCCCAATATCGATGCTTGGGCGAAGAAGGCACTGGTGTTCGAGCGGGCGACCGTGCCGGCGCCGTGGACGGCGCCGTCGATGGCCTCGCTCATCACCGGCCGTTATCCGGCCGAGACCGGGGTCTACACCAATCGCAGCGGTCTCAAGTCCAATCTCAGCTCGCTCGCGGAAACCTTTTCGGCCGCCGGCGTCGCGACCGCCTGGTTCAACACCAACCCCGTGCTGATGTTGCAGCGCCCGGGGTTTCGGGTCGGCTTCGATCACTTCGAGCCGTCCGGCAAGCTGGCCGCCAAGCTGCCGTACTCCCAGCTCGAGCCGGCCGTCTTTGCCTGGCTGGACGAGCACGCCAACCAGGACTTCTTCCTGTGGATTCACAACATGGATCCGCACTCCCCGCCGACCGAGGGCAATCCGTTCCACGAGTCGCGCGAGTTCCTGGGCTACGAAGGCGAGGTGCGCTTGGTCGATCTTTCGATGCGCCGCCTGCTCGACAAGCTCCAGGCCCTGGGGATCGCCGACCAGGTCGTGCTGGTGTTCACCGCCGATCACGGCGAGGCCTTTTCCGAGCACCAGCTGCCGGGGCACCAGAACGTCATCTACGACGAAGTGCTGCACGTTCCCCTGATCGTGCAGTACCCGGGAATGGCCAACATCGGCCGCACCGACGAGCCGGTCGAGCTCCTCGATCTCTACCGGACCATTCTCGACCTCGCCGATCTGCCGATCCCGGCGGACGCGCGCGGCGAGAGCTTGGTGCCGATCCTCGAAAGCCGGGCGCAGCGGCGCAGCAGCGATTACGCGTTCCACTCGCGCTACTACCTGGAGCACCTCGGGCAGCACCACCTCGCGGTTCGCAACCGCGACTACAAGCTGATCGCGAAAGTTCCCTACGATGTTCCCGAAGGAAAACGCCACGGCCATTTGCTGCGCGAGAAGCCGCAATGGGCGCTGGACCAGCCGGGGCTGACTCTCGAGCTCTACAAGTATTCCGAGGATCCGCGCGAGACCAAGAACCTGATCTTCAACGGCGGCGACCCGGCGGTGGTCGAAGAGCTCGAGCGTTCGCTGCTCGAGTGGCGCGACAGCGTTCTCGGCTCGAATGTCGGCAAGACCGAGGAACGCGTGATCGACGAGTCGACCAAGGAGACTCTTCGCAAGCTCGGCTACGGCGGCGACTGAGCTCGTCTGCCGACAGGCGCCGGCTCGCGACTGACGGCGCCTCAGTCGCCGTCGACTTCGCCCGGCTGCTCCGCTTCGCCGGTTTGCTCGTCTGCCGGCTGCTCCTCGGCGGATGAGGCGAGTCGGAGAATCTTGCCGTCGAGGTCGGCGATCATCACGTCGTTGGTGGCCGGAGAGACGGCGACGCCCATCGGTCGTCCGAACGGTCCCTGCTGCTTCTCCTTGCCGACGTGCTCCTCGAGCGCGTTACCTTCGAAGTCGTAGGCGCGGATCGCGTACTCGAGCGGAACCGTGATCCAGATCGTGCCCTCGCGGGTGACCGCCAGCTTCGGCTCCGAGTAGACCTTGAGCTGCAGGCCCTTCACCGGGATCGAGGTGATCAGCTTGCCGTCGGCGGTGAACACCTGGATGCGCGCGTTGCCGTTGTCGGCGACGTACACCCGTCCCTCGGCGTCGACCGCGAGGCCGACCGGCTCGTTGAACTCGCCGGGGGCGCTGCCGAGCTTGCCCCAGGTGGCGAGCTCGGTTCCGTCCAGCTTGAAGCTGCGCACCTTGTGATTGCCGGTGTCGGCCAGGTAGATCTTGCCGTCGTTGCTGGCGGCGATTCCGCGCGGTCCGTAGAACGGACCGCCCCACTCGCGCAGGTACTCGCCGTCGGGCTGGAAGACCTGGATCCGCTGGTTCCAGGTGTCGGCGACGTAGAGGTTGCCGTCCGAGCCGACCGCGACCCCGCCGGGTTGGTTGAACTCCCCGGGCAACTTGCCGCGGCGCCCCCAGGCGCGCAGGAAGTTCATCTGCGAATCGAATGCCTGGATCCGATCGTTGCCGAAGTCGGCGACGTAGATGTTGCCATTGGCGTCGACGTCGAGGTCGCGCGGCTGCTTGAGCACTCCGTCGCGCGCCTGGATGAGGACTTCTTCGTCCTCGGTGATCTGCGGCACTTCCTCGATCGTCGTTACCGGCATTGCGCCGGAGAACTGGCCATTGACGGCGAACACGTGAACGCCGCGGTTGGTGTAGACGGGCGACAGCAGGTCGTCCCACTTCTTGAAGTTGACCACGTTGCCGCCCTTGTAGGCGCGCCGTTCGACGGCGCCGACGTAGACGAGGGCGACGTTGTAGCGATCGAGCACGGCCTTGGCGACCTGTTTCTTGTCGGTGGTGTAGAGGTTCTCGAGATCGGCCTTGCGCCGGCGGATGTCGGGCCAGCGGTGGGCGCGTTGGTGGACGTGGTAGTCCCAGCCGAGAACCGTCGGCAGACCGGTATTCATCGCCACCCGGGTGTAGTCCTGGTACGACGGCCCGTGCGCCTCGGCGACGACCGGAATTCCCGGCACGTTCTCGTTGATCCACTCGTATGCGGCGAGCTCGTGCGGGTCGCGGCGCTCGAGGTAGGCGGTGCCGTCCAGCGTCGGCCGCGGCGTTTGCACGCGGCGCGTCAGGATCACGCCGCGCGTCGCGGTGATTCCGGTGAACAGGCTGACCAGGATCAGGGCGACCAGGCCGAATTTCCAGGTGCGGTGCAGCAGCCAGCCGGTGCGCTCGCGCCGGCGCCAGATCTCGACGACCGCGGCGGCGCTGGCGATGGCGAACATGAACCACGACTCCAGGTAGAACTTGAAGATCGTGTTCATGCGGTCCCAGACGTGGACCACGTCGGCGCCGGCAGTGATGGCGAAGGCGAAGGCGAACATCACGGCGGCAATGCGCAGATTGTAGGTCAGGCAGGGCTCGATTGCGCAGTAGAACGAGAGCAGGGCGAGCGCGCCCAGGCCGAAGCGCAGCGATCCTTCGAGCTCGAGTGCTTCCGGCAGCAGCTCCTGCACGGTCGGGCTCGATCCCAGCATGCAGAAGCCGACCACCAGGGCGAAGACGACCATGGCGAAGCCGCGCATCCACCCCAGGCGAGCTCCGCTCGGCGGGTCGAGCCGCAACCTCCACAGGAGGTAGAGGAACGGGATCGCGACGAACAGGAAGAGCCCGAAGATGTTGGCGTAGTCGTAGATGTTGGCGTAGGCGTCGCGCTCCCAGCCCCAGTTGCGCACCGGCGACGAGAAGTGGAGCCAGAAAGGCAGGTAGAGGGCGTAGGCGGAAATGGTCAGGATCGCCGTCAGGATCGCGGCGCTCGGCAGCAACACGAAGGCGATGCCGCCGAGACCGATCGCTGCCAGGGCCCCGGGAACTTCCCGTGCCTTCCAGCCCCATTCCCGCGCCAGCTCGTTGAGCTGGCGCGGCTCGGCAATCAGCAGCGCCGCCGCCGGCAACAGGAACAAGAGGACGAGAAGCAGGATCGCGACCGTCTGCAGGCGCGACACGCCGCGCGTCGCCAGGGCGAACGAGCCGACGACGAACGGAAAGAACAGTACGTAGGTCGGCGTGCTCCAGCCGTTGGTGACCATGATCGCGCCGAGGGTGAGGGCCAGCAGGGCGAAGACGCCGATCGTCGACGGTGCCGAGGGGGGCGCTTCGTGGACCGGCGTCGGCACCACCTCGCCGCGCCGCACCCACCACAGAGTCAGCGCGATGAAGGTGAGCGAGAACGGCATCACCAGCACGTGCGCGTGCAGGTCGGCGAACAGATAGCTCCACAGCGGGTATTCGTTGATGGTGTCCTTGATCACCCGCGAGGTCGCCCAGAAGTAGTCGAAGTTCATCGTCCGCGCGGCGTTCTCGAACAACCACTGGATCTGGTCGAAGATCGAGGCGTCGGGCTTGCGGATCTTCGGGGTGCGGCCGACGAGCTCGCGGATTCCGGAGAGGTTGCCGATCAGAATGACGAAGAATGCGGAGAGCAGCCCGCCCTGCCATTTGCGCGTCGCGGCGCTGCCGGCGGCGTAGGCGGCGATCGCGGTCAACGCCCCGAACAAGCCGATTCCCAGGTTGAAGAGCACGCCCGGGTGGATGTGGCAGAGCTTGCCGAACGCGGCGACGACGTAGTGGCCGAAGTAGGTGTAGTGCAGGGTCGAGCCGGAGAACCATGGCTCGGGGGGCGGAATGTCCGACGAGCGAAACAGCGCGTTGAGGAACGAGAAGTCCATCGGCTTCTCGCCCCAGTAGATCTCCGGGTTCCAGGCGCGCACCAGGATGAAGGCTGTGAAGGTCAGCCAGAAGAGCGCTTCGGTGGCGACGATGTCGGCGCGCGCGAGCCTGGTCGGCGCCCCCTGGCGCCACTTCCAGATGCCGATCACTCCGAGAAAGCCGAAGCTCAGCATCATCGCTTCCCGCGTCACTCCGGTGCCGAGCAGGGTCGCGGCCCAGGGCAGATAGGCGACCAGCAGGATGCCGAGCACCTTGGCGAGGGCGTAGACTCCGGGGACCGGAAGCGCCCGGCGCAGGAGCGCGAGCGCGAACAGACCGGCGAGCTCGACGACGATCGCGAACCACAGCAGAGCGGCGATCGAGGAACGCACCAGGGGCGCGGATGAGCTCGATTGCTGGAATGCCCCCGGGGTGGCGTCGGCCAGCAGCAAGTCGCGGCGCGTCAGCTTCTTCGACGGGATGCCGCGCAGCACCTTCTGGAAGATTTCGTCCGAGGTGAGCTGCCCGGTGTTCTTGAAGATCAGGACCTTGGGGTGGTCGTAGACGGTGAGCGACTCGTCGGCGAGCTCGTCGGGCACCTCGAAGCCGAACAGACCGGGGCGCGACGCCTGCGAGTAGATCAGCTCGTAGCCGAGGTCGCCGGCGAACAGCAGGTAGAAGTAGTTGTTGCTGAGCGGGTACTTCTCCGCGGCCTGGGTGATCGCTCCGTAGAGCCGCTTGGTCTGGAAGGCGATATAGTCGCCGTCGGCCAGCTCGTCGGCGAGACCGCGGATCTTCGAGGAGCGATCGGGTTCGTAGTAGGGAAGCGGCTTGATCTTGTAGCGAGCGCCGTTTCGCCCTTTGCCGGGCAGCGGCATCGGGAACCCTTCGTCCCAGTGTTGGGTGAGAATCTTGCTGCCGGCGGGGATGTGCCGGTAGACCCATTCGGAGGCGGCGATCTCGGTGAACGGCCGGAAGTAGATCGACAAGAATGCGAAGGCAGCGAGCGTGGTCAGCACCACCACCAGGCCGCGGATCGCCTTGCCGAGCATCGAGGAGCGCGCCATGCGGGTCAGCAGCAGCGCCGCCCACATCACCAGGATCGGGTAGATCGGCAGGAGGTAGCGGGGGAACTTGACCTCGAACCAGCCGGTCACGAGGAAGAACGGCAGGACGTACGAGAGCAGCACCAGGTCGGCCGAGCTGCGCTCGCGCAGCATGCCCCACAGGCGGGCGGCGGTGCCGGCGATCGCGGTGAGGCCGAGTGCTGGGGCCATGCCCCACAGCACCATCTGCTCGAGCTCGTAGAAGTACTTCGGCGTGCCGACGTACTGGTTGGTGTAGGGGAACATGCCGGCATTGCGCACCATCCGGCTCTGTTCCTCGATGTCGTGGCTGTAGCGCTCCCAGGCGAGGATCGCGTAGGGCTGGCCGAGGAAAAACGCCGCGCCGAGGGCGAGCAGGGTGAGCAGCGCCTTGCCCACCACGGGGAAGAAGCGGCGCTCGACGGCGACTCGTATCAGGCAGGCGACACCGAACGGAGCCAGCAGCGGCAGGGCGCTGAACTTGGTCGCGACCGACAGGCCGATGCCGATCCCGGTGAACACGTAGTCGCGGTTCCATCCGCGCTGCGACAGCTGGACCGCGCAGAACAGCGTTCCCAGCACCAGGAAGGTCAGGAAGACGTCGGTGGTGATGTAGTGCGAGTTCTGGATGTGCAGCGGTGTCGCCGCCAGCAGGAAGCCGGCGAGCAGGCCGACCGAGCGGCCGTAGAGGCGGGTGCCGAGGACGTAGGTGAGGAGAACCGTGAGTACGCCGAGGATGCCGCTGATGGCGCGACCGGTGAGGATCACCTGCGCGTACTTGCCCATCGACGGGTCGATCAGGCTGAGCAGGGAGCCGATCAGGCCGTTCACGTAGAACGGGAACGAGCCGTAGGCGAAGAAGTCGGGATTGAGCTGGAGCGAGCTCGGATTGAACGAAAGCCGCTCGATCGCGAAGGCAATCGCCCTCTCGTCGGGGTGGAAGAAGTGCCGATCGTCCCAGTTGATTCCGATCAGCCTGACGAACGCCGCGAAAGCAACCAGGGCGAAAAGCCAGAGCCGTTGGTTACGCGTTGGGCTTTCGCTCGTCATGGTCAAACGCGGCGACGCTATATGCAAAATTACCCGGTTTCAATCGATTGCCCTGCATTTGCCGCGCTCGCAGCGGCTTTCAGGCCGTTGCGGCGGGCTTCGAAGCGGCGATGATCAAGCACTCGCCGAAATCCGGAGGAAGGACCGGTTTTGCCACCGGGGAGAGGATTTGCAGCCCGGCCGGGAACCCGAAGAGGAGCCGTTGCACCTGGGTCGGCAGCCAGCGGACGTAGGGCGCGTCCCAAAGCCCGTCGCCGCGGATCCAGTCGACGTCGAGACCGGCGCGGCGGATCATCGTCGCCCATTCGCCGCGGCTCAGCAGCGAGCAGTGGGTCGGGTCGCGGTAGCCGAACCAATCGTCGCCCTTCCACTTGCGTCCGGGGCTGCCGGTGTTGGGCACGACGGCGAGCAGGCGCCCCCCCGGACGCAGGCGCTCGGCGAGCTCGCGGATCAGCCCGAGCGGGCGCTCGACGTGCTCCAGGGTGTGCAGGGTGACGATCGCGTCGAGGCTGTCTTGCGACAGGCTGCGCCAGTCCTCGAGGACGATCGCGTCGGGCGCGTTCTCGCGGCAGAGCGAGCGCGCGCTCGGCGACAGGTCGTACCCGTATGCTTCGAAATGCTGCGATAGCCGGCGCAGCAGGTAGCCGGTGCCGCAGCCGAACTCGAGCACCGTCGCACCGTCCGCGCACAGCCGGCGCAGCACACGGGCGTAGTACCACAGCGCCAGGCGGTCTCCGTCGAGTCCCTGCTCGACGTAGTACTCTTCGCCGTACTCGCTCTGGCTGTCGTTGCGGTCTTCCGGGCTCATGATCGGCGCATCTCTTCGAACAGATGCTCGTAGAGATCCAGAGAATGCTCGGGGTCGAAGTGAGCGCGGATTTTCTCTGCCGGTTGGACGAAGCTCGTTCGATCGCGCAGCACGGTCGCGATCGCGGCGGCGAGCTCTGCCGGTTCGCCGGCCGGGACGACCAGCCCCATTCCGGTTTCGCGCACCGGGATGCGCACGCCCGGGATGTCGGTGGCCACCACCGGAGTGCCGGCCAGCATGGCTTCCGGCTGCACCAGTCCGTAGGCTTCGGTGGAGTTGAGGCTGGTGACCGCGAGCACGTCGCAGGCTGCGAAGAAGGATGGCATCGCTTCGTCCGGCAGCAGGTCGAGAAAGACCAGACGGTCGGAGTGGCGCTCGATCTGCGGCCGCAGGCGCGCGCCGTATGCGTCCTCGCCGATGGTGTCGCGGTAGGCGCCGGTGAAGGCGACGCGCAGGTTGGGGAACTCGGCGATCAGTGACGGCAGTGCGGCGAGCAGAACCTCGACTCCCTTCTCCGCCGCGAAGCGGGCGGCGAAGCCGATCACCGGTCCGTCTCCGAGCTTCCACCGCTCGACCAGGGAGCGGGTTCGCTGCGGATCGACCGGCGGCGCGGCGATCAGCGGCGGGATGGTGCGCAGCTTGGACGCAAAGCGCGACAGGAGCTCGGACCGCTCGGCGTAGTCGTCGCTGGTGGTGACGATCGCGTCGCTGCGGCGCGCGGCGTGCTGATTGAGCGGCTGCAGGCAGCGTTCGACGACACGGTTCAGCGCTCCCGGAGGCAGCTGCAAGTCGCACTGGTAGGTGAGAACTACTGGCCGGCGGTGGGCGCGTGCGAGCTCGGTCAGCAGACTAGCCTCGAGTTGCGGCATGTGAACGTTGACGACGTCGTGCTCGCGCACCGCGGCGCGGGCGCGGCTTGCGAACCCGGGCATCAGCACGCCCTTGCTGATCTTGCGCAGGACCGGCACGCGAACCACGCGAACCCCGTCGCGCTCTTCCTCGCTCGGCAGCGCCGGGTCGAAGCGCGACGTCAAAACCGTCACCTCGTGGCCGCGGCCGGCGAGTCCTCGCGCCAGGCGCTCGGCGTAGATCGTCAGACCGCTGACGTGCGGGCGGTAGTACGTGAGTGCGATGAGGGCTCGCAAAGCTTACCGGTCGATTCTGTAGATCGCGGCGCGGCCGCTCTGGAATACGCGCGGTAGCGATTCGAACTTGCCGACTCCGGCCGGATGGTCCTTGAGCTCGAGCTCGCCGACCAGCACGTAGTCGACCTCGTACTTGTCGAGCAGCGGCCGCACGCTGGCGAGATCGCGAGCGTTGTAGATGCGCTGGACGTCCGACTTGCGGCGTCCGACGACCTGGTCGTGCGAGCGCCACAGTCCCTCGTGGTTGGCCCAGCCCATGATCGTCGGTCGTCCGGTGTTGCTCGAGAATCGGGCGTAGTACGAGTACGGATTGCCGCTGGTCTCGAGGATGACCGCGTCGGGCGGCGTGTTCTCGCGCAGCCACTCGATGATCGCGTAGTCGTCGCGGTGATGGCGCTGCAGGTAGTCGTTGCCGTCGAGCGTGTGCTCGCGGCCCCAGGCGAGGCGGTCCTGGGTGACACCGATCGGGTAGCACGCGGTGGCGATGATCGCCGTGACCACGCCGGTGCCGAAGCCGAGACGCAGCGCCTGCGGCAGCCGCGCCGAGTCGAGGACCTTGTAGATGCACCACGGCGTGGCGATGGCGAGCACCGTCCACGCCTGGAAGTACAGCTTGAACACCGTGTTCATCCGGTACAGCCGTTCGCCATACGAGTCGCGCAGGTAGACCAGCTCGCAGGCGAGGATGGCGATCATCGCGATCGCGACCAGCAGGTAGCCGCGGCGATCGTCGATCGGCTCGCGATAGGCGACCACCAGCGCTAGCGCGAGAACGATCACGGTGAGCGGCAGCACCGCGTTGCCCGCCATCAGGGCGAACACCAGGCACAGCCCGGCGGCGGCGAGGATCAGGTGGCGCGATTCACCGCCCGCGCGCTGGTACGACCACGCTTTGAGCCCGAGGAGAAAGCAGATCGGGAACAGGAATTGTCCGAAGACGAGCAGGAACTGCCCGAGCGACGAGGTCGCGACCTTGAACGCCGGCGCGCTCGGCGGCGCGTGGAAGTTGGCGTAGAACGGCAGGAACAGGGCGTAGCCGAGCACCACGGCGGCGACGACCTTGGCGGCGAGCAGCATGCGTTCGCGGCTGAACAGCGGCGGCAGCGGCTGGCTGCGGCCGGCGAGCAGGGCCAACGCCACGGCGCCGAGCGGCAACTCCCAGGTGCTGATGCCGACCATGACGGCGAGCACGAATGTGGCGAAGGCGAAGCCGACCCAGCCGCGAGTGCGGCCGTCCTCGCTCGCTTGCGACGGGAACATGCGCTCGTCGAGCAGCGCCGCGAGAAACAGAATGCCGACCGGCAGCACGATGAAGTGCGGGTGCAGGTCGCCGTGGATGGTGCTGAAGAACGGGAACTCGTTGATCGTGTCGCCGCGACCGACGACGCGCGAGGAGCGCCAGACGTCGATGCCGCGCAGCGCGCCCTTCTGCAGAACTTGCTGGGCGCCGTCGAGGTTGCCGAGGATTGCCGACATCGCGCCGCCGAGGGCGGCGAACCCCCAGCTCCCGGTCAGGCCGCGCACCACCGCGGCGGTTTGCGACAGAGCGAGGCCGCCGACGGTGGCGACGCACAAGTTGTAGGAGAGGTGGATCGGCTCGGGAAACAGGCGGCCGAGGTTGGCGAAGGTGAGATAGCCGAAGTAGTAGTAATTGATGACTCCGCCGCTCATCCACGGATCCGGCGGCGGCATCGAGTCGGTCAGCATGAGCGAGTTGAGGAACGCGAAATCCATGTACTTTTCGGCGCCGTTGATCTCGGGTACCATCGAGCGCTGGAACAGGAAGAAGGCGAAGCCGAACGTCCACAGGGCGTTGTGAGCCGCGATCGTTTTGATTCCGGGTCCGGTGAGCCAGCGGCGCAGATTGGCGTCGGCGACATACGAGGCGATGGCGCCGGCGGCCAGCAGGGCGAGGGTGCCGTACAGGGCGGTGGAGTAGGGCAGGGCGAAGCCGGCCAGCCAGGCCAGGTAGGTCCAGATGATGACGAACACGACCTTCGAGAACGGATAGCCGTAGGCCATTGCCGGTCCGAAGAGACGAAAGGTGAGGGGCAGGGCGAGCAGTCCCAATACCTCCAGCATGACCCACCACAGAACTACTGCCGCCATCTCTCGACCCCCGGGCGCCCGCGCGGCGCTCTCTCGCCTGGATTGGTGTTTCACGGACATGATTAGCGGAGTACGGTGGCGGTCGAAAGTCCGGCGGCCGAGCAGGTCGGGGTCCCGCGCCGCGGGGCCGGGGAGGAGCGGTTAGGAAATGCGGATAGCGATCGTTGGAGCAGGGGCCACCGGGTTGCCGGCGGCCTACGACCTCGCCGGAGCGGGGCACGAGGTGGTGGTCTACGAGGCGGGCGAGGAGGTCGGCGGACTGGCCTCCGGGTTTCGCGCCGACCACTGGGACTGGAGCCTGGAGAAGTTCTACCACCACTGGTTCACCTCGGACGCCCACATCCACGAGCTGGCCGAGGAGCTGGGCTGCCGCGACAAGATGGTGTTTCCCCGCCCGGTGACCGCGGTCTACTACGAGGGCAAGTTCTACCCCTTCGATTCGCCGTTGCGCTGGCTCACCTTTCCGGGCTTCAGCTGGCTCGACGTGATCCGCTTCGGCCTGTGCGGCGCCTACCTGCGGTTTCTGCCCGACGGCACCTCGCTCGAGCGCTACACGGCGCACGAATGGCTGTCGTCGCGAATGGGGCAGCGCCCGTACGAGCTACTGTGGAAGCCGCTGCTGATCGGCAAGTTCGGCGAGGCGAACTACAAGAAGGTCAACCTCGCCTGGTTCTGGTCGCGCATCAAGGCGCGCACGCCGAGTCTCGGAACGTTCGAAGGCGGCTTCCAGGCGTTTCTCGACACGCTCGCCGAGCACTGCCGCAAGCGCGGTGTGCGCATCGCCTTGAACACGCCGATCCGCAAGATCGCCAAGGCGAGCGAAGGCGGTGTCGTGATCGAAACCGCCGACGGCAGCGAGCGCTTCGACCAGTGCATCGCGACCACCTCGCCGCGCGCTCTGGCCAAGCTCGCGCCGGAGCTGCCCGACGCCTACCGCGACCAGCTGATGTCGCTGAAGAGTCTCGGCGCGGTCGTCATGGTGATCACTCTGAAGCACCAGCTGACCGACTACTACTGGTTCAACCTGCCCAAGGACTCCGATTTTCCCTACCTGGCGAT
Source organism: bacterium (assembly GCA_030430165.1). Lineage (GTDB taxonomy): Bacteria > Desulfobacterota > Binatia > HRBIN30 > CADEER01 > CADEER01. Next base: position 28,514 of record JAUIGL010000061.1, read on the forward strand.
GGTCGAGCACACCAACTTCATTTCACCGGAGCACTACGGCGGCGATCACATCATCTACTGCGGCGACTACCTCGAGACCGACCACGAGTACTTCTCGATGTCGGAGGACGAGTTGCTCGAGCGGTTCCTGCCCTCGCTCTCGCTGTTCAATCCGAAGTTCGATCGCAGCTGGGTCAAGCAGAAGTGGTTGTTCAAGGCGGCGTACGCGCAGCCGGTGCCGTTCGTCAATCACTCGAAGAACATCCCGGATATCGAGACGCCGATCGACGGCCTCTGGCTGGCCAGCATGAGCCAGGTCTATCCGTGGGACCGGGGGACGAACTTCGCCGTCGAGCTCGGCCGCCGCGTCGCCCAGCGGGCGATCGAGCACGGCTGACGCCGGCAGTCCGTCGAAAAAGTAGGGCGGGTCAGGCGACCATTCTACCGCCGCTCGCCGATGATTCGGCGAGATCGAGCGGCACCTCGACGCGGAAGCGAGCGCCGCCGTCGGGGTGGTTGTCGACCTGGACGTTGCCGTTGAGCTGGGTGACGAACTCGCGAACGATGAACAAGCCGAGCCCGACTCCGGCGAGCGATGCCTCGGAGGCGGTCGGAGTCGCCTGGCGAAACATTTCGAAAATCTGCGGGATTTCATCGTCCGCGATCCCGGGTCCGGTGTCGGTGACGGTGATCCGCAACCGCTGGGGTTCGCTGTCGATGCCGATCTCGACGTGGACGTGGCCGCGTTTGGTGAACTTGAGAGCGTTGCCGATCAGGTTCTTGGCGATCACCTTGAGCTTGGTGGGATCGCTGCAGATCTCGACCTCGGCGTCGGGGATCGTCCACTGAACCTCGACCCCGGGGGTTCTCGGCAGCCAGCGCGTGTCGGAACGCATCTGATCGAACAAGGCGTTACCGTTGAACTTGCGGAGCTTGACCGTGTTGCGCCCGGCCTCGAGTCGGTGGGCGTCGAGGGTCGCCTCGATCAGGTCGGTGAGCGATGTCTCGTTCTGGGCCAGGCGCTGCAGGATCTGGGTCACCTCGGCATCGACTTCACCGCCGAGGAGGTCGGTGAGCATCTCGGTATAGCCCATGATCACGTGCAGTGGAGTGCGCAGCTCGTGCGACATGGTCGCCAGAAACTCGGATTTCATCGAGCTCGCCTGGCGCAGCTCGGCGAGCAGCTCCGCGTTGGCGATGGCGATGGCCGCGTGCTGCGCGATCCCGCGGATCAGCCGGTGACTGCGCGATGTGACTCCATCCGCGCCCGCCAGCAGCACTCCGATTCGTTTGCCGCGGTGGTGCAGCGGGGCGACCATCACGTGCTTGCCCCACATCCGCCGCAGCAGTTGGCTCGCCCCGGTTTCCCAGTCGGCGGCCAGCTTCACCGCCGTGTTGGAGTCGTTCTCGAGAAACGGCAGCTCGTCGACCGGGACATCCAGAGCCTTGAGGTTGTCGATCGAGGTCGGCAGCTTGCCGTCGCCGGCGACGATGCGCATCACGTCCTCTTCTTCGGACGGTTGCATCACCAACACCCAGTCGGTGTTCATCGATTCGCGAGCCAGCGAGGCGACGCGCTCTGCGACGCCCTCGTCGCCGAGCGCGCGGTTGAGCTCGCGGGCAAACTCTTCGAGGCAGCGGGTGATCGACGCCTCGTCGTCACTGCGGATCGCTTCGCGAAAGATGGCGCGGCGGTGGAGGTCGAGGTACCAGGTGCCCTGTACCGAGATCGCCGCCCCCGAGGCGACCGCGAGCACGCTGGCGGTGACGTCGATTCCGGAGTCACCGCGCCAGATGACCAGCGCGCAGTAGCCGACGGTGGCGGCGGCCGAAAGGATGCATTGGCTGGTCATGCTCCACGTCGCCAACAGGGCGGCGCCGGTCATGACGCAAACCGCGGCGCTGGCGACGCTGGTCACCGACAATGGGCAAACCACCGAGTAGTAGTAGATCAGCCAAACGACGATCACCCACGACGACATCACCAACGTTTCGAAAGCCCGCCCGCTGATCCACCTGCGGAACGCGAAGGGCATCGCGAGAAACGCTAGTTCGAGCGTGTAGAACTTGCTCCAGGTCCACAGCACCTCTGGGCGATGGAGCGCTTCGAGCAGTCCCGTGATGGCGATTGCGAGGCCGAAGATGCCCGTTGCCCACGGGATCCGGCTTGCCGACAGCGCGGCAGATTCGCTCTCGTAGCTGGGTTCCAGGCGAAGGTCCATCGGTTCCAGGTGTGGCCGCAACGCCCTACCGCTTCCCGAGTTATCCGTTGGCCGCGGCGTCTTTTCCCAAGACGAGATCGATACCGTAGCGCAGTTGCTGGGCCGTGAACGGCTTGGTGATGTAGTAGTCCGAGCCGGTCTGGTACGCCGACATCATGTCTTCGTCGTTGTTGCTGGCGGTCAACATGATTACCGGAAGGGCGTAGGTTCGGGCGCTCTCCCGCACCCGTTCGAGAACCTGAAAGCCGGTCATGTCCGGCATCATGATGTCCAGCAACATGACGTCCGGTACGTGATTCTCCAGCACCGAGAGCGCCTGCGCTCCGCTGTTCGCCGATAGCACGTCGAAGCCATTGGCCTGCAGCATGCGGGTTGCAAGGGCGAGACAGTCGACGTTGTCGTCGACCACGAGTACGGTCGTCGATGCGCTCATTGTTTGTCCGGAGGGATGCAGGTTCCATGCCACCTGACGACAGACCCTCCGCTTAGCAGTCGTTTGGTGCGGAAACCACGTAGCACATCACTCGATTGCACACACCGGTGACGGATTGCGACACCGTCGCCGCCGCGACTCAGTTCACGCGTCGTTTGCCGTCGCCCCAGAATTCCTCTCGGAGCTTGAACTTCTGCAGCTTGCCAGTTGCTGTGCGGGGTAGGGCATCGATGATCTTCGCCCGCGACGGGCATTTGAAGTGGGCGAGGTTGTCGCGGCAGTGGGCGAGCACTCCGGCTTCGGTCAGATCGGCCCCCTGGCGCGCCACGACCAGTGCCATCGGGGTCTCGCCCCATTTCTCGTCGGGCACGCCGATGACGGCGCACTCGAGGACGTCCGGATGCTGGTAGATTGCGTCCTCGATCTCCGAGCTACTGATGTTCTCGCCTCCGGAAATGATCACGTCTTTTTTACGATCGACGATGTGGATGCGGCCGTTCTGGTCCCAGACCGCGAGGTCGCCGGTGTGAAACCAGCCGTCGCGGATTGCTTTGTCGGTTTCATCCGGCTGCTCCCAGTAGCCCTTGAAGACGACGTTTGACCGGGCGCAGATCTCGCCGATCGACTCGCTGTCGCGGGGCACGACGCTGCCGTCGTCGCCGCGCACCTCGAGCTCGACCCCGATAGCGGGCACGCCGGCCTGCGATCGACCGGCCCAGTGCTCTTTCGGCGTATCGTGGTCGGGGTGGCTGACCGTCAACAGGGGCGATGTTTCGGTGAGTCCGTAGATCTCCACGAAGTTCCAGCCGAGCTCGGTTTCGAGGCGTTCGATGAAGGCCGCCGGCGGCGGCGCTCCCGCGACGGTGAAGCGCGGCGTCGTCGTGATCTGGTGCTCGTTCTTGTCGGGGTAGTCGAGGATGGTGCGCAGGACCGCCGGCGCCATGCATGCGAACGTGACTTTTTCGCGCTCGATCAGATCCCAGATTGCCTTGCCATCGACCGCGCGCAGGATCACGTGGGTACCGCCCATCCCGGTCAGCGCGTAGACCCCACCCCAGCCGTTGCAGTGGAACATCGGCAGAGTCCACAGCTCGACGTCGTCGTGACCGATCCCGAGGTGAATCGTCATCGTCAGCGCGTTCAGGTAGCAATTGCGGTGGGTCAGCATGACCCCCTTGGGCCGCGCCGTGGTTCCCGAGGTGTAGTTGATCGACACGATGTCGTCTTCTTCGACTTCGACCGCTGGCGGCGCCTGCGGCGGCGCCGCGTCGACCAGCTCGTTCCAGTCGCTCCAGCCGTCGAAGGTACGGCCGGCATCGCTCGCCGAGACCCAGTGTTCGACCGTATTCAGGTTCGATCGGATCCCGTCGATGACCGGGACGTACTCCCAGTCGACGAGAACGGCCTTAACTCCCGCGTGGTTGAGAATGTACTCGTGGTCGGCGTGGGCAAGGCGGTAGTTGAGCGGCACCAAGATAGCGCCGATCCGGCTGGTTGCGTAGAAGCTCTCGAGAAAGAAGTGCGAATTGGGGCTGAGGATGCAGACGCGGTCGCCCTTGCGGATCCCTAGCTGGTGCAGCGCCGAGGCCAGGCCTCGCACCCGCTCCTCGAGCTCCGCATAGGTGAGCCGAAGGGCGCCGTCGACCACCGCGGTCTTGGTCGAGTAGGTCGAAACCGCGCGTCGCAGGAAGTCGTCGATCAGTAGTTGGACCTTCATCGCTGCCCTTTCATTAGTACGGAGGGGTTCAGTTCCGGGCCTACATAGCCACTTCAGCTGGAGCTCGTCCACGGGGCGAACGCGGCGTGGCGGCACTCACCGCAGTTGCGAGGCGCGGCGGCACATGGCTTCGAAATTGTCACCCTTGGTCGACGTAACTTGTCAATTGTCAGTGGAAAATGACCAGCCTTACAGCACGTCATGGTTGGCGCGGTAGTTGCGAGGTCACGGGTGCGTACTGGTTCGCGAATACCCGATGATTGACCGATTTCCGCTCCCGGAGCCTGCCTTGCGAGCCAAACTGGCCGCCCAAAGCCGGATCTTCTTCGATCTCATCGGCCGAATTTTGGTCGTTCTCGCCGCATTTGCCGCTGCATCCGCTGGGCAGTCGATCTCGGTTTCCAAGTCGTCGAGCGCCAACGGCACGCCGGTCGTCGGCGGGCAGACGATTACCTACACGATAGAGGCCGAAAACACGGGCGCGACCACCCTGACCGGCGTCACCGTGTCGGACCCTCTTCCCGGTGGCGCGGCCTACCTTGCTGCGAGCACGACCGCTAGTGCGCCGGTTTCGCAGTCTTCGAGCGACTCGACGAGCGCCGCGATCGCAGACAACACCTGCAACACGCCTTCGGTGACACGTACCTTCACGGTTACCGACAGTTTCGTCGTCTCCGATGTAGACCTCGGATTTGCCTCGAGCTTTGCGGTCTACCGCGGCGACGTGCAGACCCGGCTGATCTCCCCCGAGGGGACCACCGTCCAGGTGATGACGCCGAACTTCAACGACAGCAACGCCAATTGGGATATCCTGCTCGATGACTCGGCCGCCAATGGCCTCGATACCAATGTCGATGATGACATCACGCCGGTCGACTTCGACCGGCCGGCGCTTCCAAGCAATCCGCTTTCCGCGTTCAACGGCGAGGATGCGCAGGGGACGTGGACGCTCGAGGTGTGCGACGAGTTCAGCTCGTTCACCGGGAGCTACCTCGCGAGCCGTCTCGATCTGACCGGAGTTCGGACTCGCGACAACGACCCGGTCAGTGCTATCCCGGCCTTGGCGGACGGCGATCCGGCGGGCCTGGTCGAGTCCGGCGACGGTTTTACCCTGGCACCTGGCGGCACCCTTACCGTCACCTTTTCGGTCGTCGTTGACGACCCTCCGACGACCACGTCGATCGACAATACGGCGACCGTCGACAGCAACGAAACCGGTCCGCAGAACGACACGGTTTCGGACCCGGTCGCGACTCCGAGCCCGACCCCGTCGATCACGCCGACGGCGACGCCGAGCGACACTCCGACGATCTCACCCACGGCGACGCCGACGGCCACGCCGTCGAATACCCCAAGCGTGACGCCGACCGCGACGGTGACGGATACTCCGACTTCGACTCCGACGCCGAGCCCGGTCGATTGCGAGCACATTCTGACCACCGAGGGCGGCGCTTCGATCGCCGGGCTGACCTTCACCGACGGCGATCTCGTCGACTACGACGCTGCAGGACCTTCGGCGTCCATCTTCTTCAGCGAGAGCGCGTTTACCAGTGGCAGCGAGGACATCGACGCGATCTACGTTTACGACGATGGCCGGCTCCTGCTGTCGACTACCGGAGGGGCGACGCTCGGCGGCCTCAGCTTCCAGGACGGTGATCTCGTCGAGTACGACCCGGTCAGCTCGACAGCCGTTCTCGTTTTCGCGGAGACGTCGTTCGCCGATGGTTCAGGCGATATCGACGCGGTCCACCGTCTGCCCAACGGCAATCTCATCCTTTCCACCGAGAGCGACGAGTCCCTAGGCGGCCTTTCCTTCCGCGACGGTGATCTCGTCGAATATGACCCGGTGGGCGGTACCGCAACCCTGTTCTTCTCGGAAGATCTCTTCTCGAGCGGGGCCGACATCGACGCCGTGCACGTGCGTTTCAACGGCCGCCTCCTTCTCTCGACCGAGACCGGCGAGACACTCGGCGGTCTGTCGTTCGGTGAAGCAGACATCGTCGAGTACGATCCCGGATCGGGCACCGCGACCGTCTTCCTGAGCGATTCTGTCTTCGCCGGTGACGAGGACGTCGACGGTACGTTCCTCTGCGAAGCCCCACCGACCCCGACCGCCACGCCGACGATCACCAACACGCCGACCGCCACCGGAACGGCAACCGACACTCCGACGCAGACGGCGACTCCGACTCCTTCGGATACGCCGACCATTACGCCGACCTCGACGCCCTCGGACACTCCGTCGGTGACGCCTACCGCTACGCCTACCTACACCCCGACACCGACGCTTCCGGGCGTTCTCTGTGAGAACTTCAGCGCGGAGGCCGAGTCGGCGACTCTCTTCGGCAACTTTGCCATCGGCAGTGACGCCGCCGCCAGCGGCGGACAGTACATCTCGGCACCGATCGGTAGCGGCGACTTCAACGCGGCGCTGAACCCGGCGCATCGCGCCGAGATCGATTTCAACCTGGCGGCGGATGCGACGTTTAGAATCCGGGGCTACGTCCAGTCGCCCTCGGGCGTGAATAACTCGTTTTGGGTCCAGGTAGATGGCGTTCCGGCAGCAGGCTTCCTCTGGGATACCGATCCGACCGGGACGACCGACTATCCCGCAGACCTCGTCAACGACCGAAACGGATCGGATCCGGAAGTGATTAGCCTCACCGCGGGATCTCACACCCTGGTCTTCTTCCAGAGGGAAGAGGGGACCCGTCTCGATCGGGTCGAGTTCGACTGCGACGCTCCGACCCCGACTCCGACTGCGACCTCGACTGCGACTTCGACGCCGACGCCGCCCTGTGGTGCCGACGCCGTCGCCGGTCTCGTGTTTCGCGACTACGACCAAGATGGAGTGATCGACCCACTCGAACCCGGCGAACCGGGCATCACGGTTACCGCCTACAACACTTCCGGGGCCGCGGTTGCCACGACCACGACCGCTTCCGACGGAACCTACAATCTGGGGGTGCTCGTCCTGCCCCTGCGCCTCGAGTTCACCGGTCTTCCGGACTACCTCGAGTCGACCGTATTCGGGAGCGATTCGGGGACCTCCGTGATCTTCGTTGATGCGCCTGGCTGCAACGTCGATTTCGGGGTGACCAACCCGGGGCAGTACTGCGACGCCGATCCGGACCTCGCGACCCCCTGCTACGTCAACGGTGACATGCTCGCCTCGGGTTTTGGCGAAGCCGGCACCTTGGATGTGCTGGTCGCCTTCCCGTACTCGTCGAGTGGCAAGGCGCCGGGCCCCGGCCACCTCGCCAGCGGCTTCGAGATCGGAACCACGTGGGGGCTGGCCTACCAGAGCTCGAGCTCGCTTCTCTTCGCCAGCTCGGTGATGAAGAGGCATTCTGGTTTCGGCCCGTTGGGGACCGGCGGAATCTACCAGATCGACTACAGTACCCCGGGCACGCCGGTGATCAGCACCTTCATCGATCTGGCGACCCTGGGAGTGCCGACCGGGACCGACCCGCATTCGGGGTTACCGTCCGATCCATCGACGGAGAACCACGACCCTGCCTCCTGGGACCCCGTGGGCAAGCTCTCGTTCGGTGACATCGACATTTCCGAGGACGAGCGGACCCTCTGGGTGATGAACCTCTCGAACAGGACCTTGTACGAGGTGTTCATCGATATCCCCGCGCAAACGCCTACCGCGGGCGACCTGACGGCGCACGCGATACCGGATCCGGGTTGCGCCGACGGCGACTACCGGCCGTGGGCGGTCAAGGTGCACGACGGGCTGGTCTACGTCGGTATCGTCTGCACTGCCGAGACCTCGCAGTCGGCGAGTGACCTGCACGCCTACGTCCGGGCTTTCGACCCAGCGGTACCGGGGGTGTTCTCGCCGGTCGTCGACTTCTCGCTCGACTTCACCCGCGGCTGCACCTCGGTCGACGGCTCGACGTGTTGGCGCGCCGACTGGCTGCCCTGGCGCACGACGTTTCCGCCAACGGCTCCCGGCCCGGGCGACCCCGGGGCCCTCGGCGCGTTCGGCAAGCAGGTCATCTACCCGCAAGCGATCCTCTCGGACATCGAGTTCGACGAGAACGGTGCGCTGCTGCTCGGTTTCCTCGACCGACTCGGCATGCAAACCGGCAACAACAACTACTCGACCGACACCGGCTCCACCGTCATGCACGAGGGGACGGCCGCCGGCGACCTGTTGCGCGCCTGCAACCAATGCTCGGTCAGCGCTACGTCGTGCGTGGTCGATTCCGACTGCCCCGGTGTCGAGACCTGCGATTACAGCCTCGAGTCCGACGCCAGCTGCGGCGGTGTCACCACCAATACGAACCCGCAGAGCCCGGCCCAAGGGCCGGGTGGTAACGAGTTCTATTGGCAGGACATGTTCACCGTCAGCACCGACAACAACAGTGGCACGCACGATCAGATCACGATCGGCGGTCTCTCCCTCCATGTCGGTTTCGGTGAGGTCGCGACGGTCGTTTTCGACCCGGTCGACGAGGTGCGCAGCGGCGGAGTTGGCTGGTTTACCCACGCTGACGGGGAACGCCCACGTAGCTATCAGGTATTCAGCCTCGACCAACTCGGTACTGCCGGCAAGGCGGCCGGTCTCGGCGACCTCGAGCTTCTCTGCGAGCCGGCCCCGCTCGAGATCGGAAACCGAGTTTGGTTCGACGACGGAAACGGCATCCAGGACCCCGGTGAGTCACCCATCGCGGGGGTCACGGTCAGTCTATACGACGACGGTGGAACCCTGGTGGCCTCGACCATCACCGACGCGCTCGGCCACTACTTCTTCGACACCGACGACGGGCTGGAGCCGCGTGAGTCTTACGAGATTCGCTTCGACAACTTGAGCGACTTTGCCTTCGGCGGACCGCTCGAAGGACTGGTGCCGACGCTGGCCGACCAGGGCACGGACCTGCACGACTCGGACGGCAGGCTCCTCAGCTCGGGTTTTCTAGGTGAATCCATCACCACTGGGGACGAAGGCCAGAACAACCACACCTACGACTTCGGTTTCATTCTGCCGCCGACCCCGACGCCAACGGCGACCGACACCCCCACCGCAATCCCGACGAATACGCCGGCCAACACTCCGACGAATACGCCGACTCAGACTCCGACGAATACCCCGACCCAGACCCCGACGGACACTCCGACGAGCACCCCGACGGACACGCCGACGCAGACGCCGACCCAGACCCCGACCGACACCCCGACTCAGACGCCTACGGATACTCCGACCAGTACTCCGACTAGTACCCCGACGAACACGCCGACTCAGACGCCTACGGATACTCCGACGAGTACCCCGACCCAGACCCCGACGGACACGCCGACGCAGACGCCTACGGATACTCCGACGGACACCCCGACGGACACCCCGACGGACACGCCGACGAGTACGCCGACGGAGACCCCGA
>JAUIGL010000149.1 GCA_030430165.1 bacterium
CGTTCCCCTGCGTTTCGCTCCTTGGTTCGGCGCATGCCGGACGTCGCTAAGTTTCGCAGGGAACCTTCCGCCGCGGGACCGCGTGGTTTCGGCCACGAATCCTAACTTGGTGTACGGTGCCGCGGCAGCGTGCACGAATAGCAGACCCGCCTACCGAGGCTGCAGAGCTTGCCAAGCAGTCCCCACCCCTCCGCGGCGACTGGCTCGAATTCCGGCCGCGCCGCCCCCGCACCCTTGCGTCCTGATCGCCCCAGTTGTCTCACCGTCTCTTATGCAACCCAACCAAGGGTTATCTCCCACCACGCAACTGCGTGACTTGACAGGCATCGCCATAGCAGGAGCGAAGGCCTCGCTTGGAACATGGCGCCCAGGTGGCTCAGCTCCGCAAGACCTCGACTTCCTCGAGATACCCTGAAGTCCTGGAACTCTGAGCCCCGCTTGGCTCCTTTGCTCGTTTGCTCCTTGGCGTTGTTCAGTTTAAGGCTGAAACCCTTCAAACCTGAGCCCCGCTTCGCTCCTTACCTCCTTCGCTCCTTCGCGTTGATCAGCTAGAGGCTGAAACCCATCAAGCCTGAAGGCCTGACCCCGTTTGGCTCCTTCGCCTCTTCGCGTTGCGCCAAACCAACCCACTACGCTCTCCGGGGTGGCGCTGGTATTGCCGCGCGCTAGTGCCTAGGGTGGCGGCCGCAGATGAGCGTTCCCGGCGACATGGCGCAGATCGTTCCGTACCTCTACTACGAGGATGCGGGGTCGGCGATCGAGTTCATGGAACGAGCTTTCGGTTTCGAGATCGAGCACGCGTTCCGCGACCCCGACGGTGGTCAGGTTCTCACTGCCAAGGTGCGAACGGGGAGCGGGGTGATCCTGGTCGGACCGGGCATGGAGGGCTTCGGCACCCGCGCTGTCGCCGATCCGGATATGGTGTCGGCGATGATCTACGTCTTCGTCGACGACCTCGACGCTCACTACGCGCGCGCTACGGCGGAAGGAGCGTTGGTGAGGGAGGAACCACATTCCCATTTCGGCGGCAACCGTCAGTGTACGGTGAGCGACCCTGGCGGCCATCGCTGGACTTTCGCGCAACCGATCGACACTGCACCGGCAGGGTGACGCGCGCCGGTAGTCGTTGGCTGTCGGCGCAGAGATTGGACCGGGAGGGACGAGACAATGGATGCAAGCGGGCGCTGCCTGTGTGGAGCCGTGACGTTCACGGCGCGAGGAGTCGACGGCGACATCCACAGCTGTCACTGCGGGATGTGTCGACGCTGGACCGGCGGTCCGGCGTTTGCAGCCAGCGTCGAGGGCGTCGCCTTCGCCGGCGACGAGCACATCGCGCGGTACGATTCGTCGGAATGGGCGGAGCGCGGTTTTTGCAGGCAGTGCGGAACCAACCTGTTCTACCGGCTGAAGGACGCCGACCACTACGTGATGTGGATGGGTACCTTCGACGACCCGACCCTGTTCCGGCTGGCCGGCGAGATCTTCATCGACGACAAGCCCGAGGGGTACGACCTCGCTGGAGATCATCCGCGGTTGACCGGCGAGGAGTTCCTCGCGTCGCTGCAGGGTGGGAACGATTCCTGAGGGCTCGCGTGCTCGCCCGCGCGGGTGAATACGAGGCGAAACGGTTGAGTCAAGGCTCAGCTGGGAGGGTGGTTGCGCAGCTCTCGCCAGCCGCGGCGGTAAACGCGCGGAACCTGTAGCGCCTCGTCGTAGTGCATCGACGCGGCTACGCCGGTAACCGGGGGCACGCCGGCTACGATCTGGCCGAAGTAGTCGTCGAGCACTCCGACGAATGCGACCAGGGCATTGGGAGCGTCGACGACCATCGACAGTTGGCCAGCGACGTTGCCGATCACCAGACCCGGGTTCACAGGTAGGAACGGGAGTGGCTGGGTAACGCTGGTCGACACTCGCAGGTCGGCCGGAATCGAAGTCATGTTGACGACACCCAGGATCGTGCTCAGACCAGTCAAGCGGATGTGGACGGGGCCGTCCACCTGGAGCTGGCTCACGCCGGTCATCAGGATCGAGCTGAAGCAGTACTCGCGCGGCTGATCGCTGGTGCCACCCTGCAAGCGGATTACGTCCGCCAGGCCTACGTTGAGGAGAATCCCGGTGGTGCGATCGTAGAGGCCGCCGCTGATACCCTCGTTTGCGGGGTAGGGCGGACCGCAAGGGGCGACCGGCGCGTAGTACTGAGCGCCGGCGAACTGTGCCACGTTGCCCGAGACCGAGACGGGCGGTAGCAGGGTCAGGACGTCTTTCACGGCGACGACGTCTCCCGCCACTGCGATCGGCGCGAGAAGCGCGCCGCTCATCGTCACGCTGCCGTTCGAGCGCACGTGGCCTTCCTCGCCGGCGCTGATAGCCGAGTAGCTGCCGTTGCGCGAGTCGTAGCTGTCGGTCGAGAAGCCGCCTACCAGAGCCACGTCGGCGGGGAGAAAGGGAAAATCGAGATTGCCGCACAGCACGCACGGGTAGACGGGATCCCGTTCGATCCGCATTTCGACCGTTCGCCGAGCCCCCGCGACGAACCCGCTGGAGACCAGCAGAACGGAGTTGTCGAGGTCGACGGTGGGATCGTTCAAGCCGGCGGTCTCGTCGTGGTTGTCGACGACGCGCACGCAGTAGCCGTCCGCGGTGCGGAGCCCCGGCAGTTGAGCGCAGCGGTAGAGGTTGCCGTCATCCAAGGTGCGCAACGTCCCCAACGCTGTGAGCGCTCCGCCGGTTCCGTCGTTACCGAGCTCGTCGGCGAATCCGTTCGTTGCGCCGTTGCTTCCGTTTGATTCGGCGCGAATCAGAGCGAAGGCGTGTTCCAGGCCGGATTCGGCGAGCTCCAGAGCCTGCTTGCCCCGGTAATCGTTGCCGGCGATCTGGAGCTCGATCTGAGCCGTTCGGGCACCGACCGCGCCGAGCGAGAGCAGCAGGGCGAGCAGTAGGATGACTGCGATCAGTGCGAAGCCAGATTGGTTGGACGCCGTCAACGGCACCCTCTCGCGGCTCTTCATCGTTTCTACCCGTTGCGTACGAAAACGTCCGACACCAGGGATCCGGTGAGATAGTTGCCGGTGAGGGGGTCGCGGCGGTCACTGCGCGCCGACAAGACCAGTCGGTAGCGCCTGGGCGGTTCGACCGGCACCGCACGAAGGCTCGTGATGCCCTCGGCGATGCGGACCGGAGCGGAGTTGTCGTGACGGTCCAGGGTCAGGACACTGTCGCCCGCCGTGTCGCTGTGTATCCGGAAGGTTGCGACGTCGATGCGACTGACCGGCGTACCGGGCAAGTAGGCTCGCGGCAGCCCCTGGTCCCACGGCCGGGTGGGATCGCTGTCGATGACGAGTCGATTGCCGATCACCTGACTGACCTGCGCGTTTTGGCGATCGCCGATCAACAGCAGGCTTCTGCCGTTCTGGTTGAACAGCTCGGGAGTCGACGTCGTGTCGCGCGGGCTCACGTACAAGCTGGTCGCGCCCGCCGCGGCGTAGCTTGCGACATCGGCGACCGGCAGTGAGGTGCAAGCCGCGATCGACAGCTCGTCGCCGTGGCTCCCTTGCGGGTTGGGCCGAATCGAAACCGGAGCGTCGGAGAAGCCACCGACCCAGCCGATCCACTGGTCCAGACTCGAAGACGGTGCGCCGCAACCCGCTAGCCGCAGCTGGCTGCTGACGATGTCCATGGCTGCTCTCAGGTTCTCCTCGAGCTGGACCGACAGGTCCTGCTGCGACTGGGTTTTATTCTGGAAGGAGAAGAATCCGACGGTGCCAGCAGCGAGGAGTGCCGCGGGGATGAGGACGACCAGGATCTCGGCCAGGATGGCACCGCGACGACAGCGTAGTCCTCTTCGCGCTGTTGCCGCGGTGCCCCCACTCCCTGGTCTGGGGCTCGGCATTTTCTCAGCTCCCAATCATGGTGCGCAGGCGTAGAGTACGTGCGGATCGCTCGACCCATGCGACTGAGACGGTCACCTGTTTTGTGCCTGCGACGATGCAGTCGGCGCACACCGTCCATTTGCGGTCGTAAGCGACGCCGGCCGCGAGAATTTGATCGGATCCCGAGACCACGTTGGCGTAGCCGCTGGCGCGCAGCTCCTCGATCTTGTCCTGCGCGACGATGGTTGCCGCGGTGATCTGCTTCGCCTGCAGATTTCCGCGTACGGTGCCGATGGTGAGCGAGGAAAGGGCGAGCAGGCCGAGCGATAGAAACACGATGCTCTGCATCAGCTCGATCAGGGTGAATCCGGCCTCGGAAGAAACGGGGTTGCGGGCCATCGAGGGGATTGCAGGCTTCATCGGATGCGGATGCTCCCTCCGCGCGAGATCTCGATGGTTCGCGTCTTGTCCAGGTGGTTCGAGATCGAAATCTCGCCGGGGGCGACGACTCTGCCGTTGGCGAGGAAGGTCAGCGTTCCGGTGGCGGTGAGCTCGACGCCGGCCAGCTCCAGATCTCGGATCGAGACTTCGCCGGCGTCCTCGTAGAAGTCGCTGTTGGCGTCGTCGTGAATCTTGTACTGGCCGGTGTCGCTGAGAACCGAGATCCGTTGCGGGTTGTTCTGCATCACCGCCGCCAGTCGCGAGCGCTGCAGCTCGGCGTAAACCTGCTGGGCGGCGCCGCGCAGTTGGTACGATGCCATGAGGTCGTTGAACAGCGGGCCCGAGGCCGACGCCAATACGGACATGAGCCCGACCCCGGCGATGAGCTCGCCGACGCTGGTGCCGGCCTGGTTTGCCAGGCGCGCCAGCCCGGGGCGGAGTCTGGTCGCTCTTCGCTTTGTCATCGACATGGTTGCCTCCATCCGCGAGTTGCCGGTTCGGCCCCGCTCACTCGGGACATCCGTGCAGCAGGTTGTTGACGCCCATGATCAGCTCGTTGATCGCGGCGCCTCCGTCGGCGTTGGGATCCAGGTTCTCGCACTGTTCCATCGGGATTCGGAACAGATTGATGCCAACACCGGTGACGAGCTCGTGGACCGCTACGACGTGGCTGCCGTCGCAGTCGCCTACGCAGAGCGGACGCTCGCGGATCAGCGACTCGCAGGTCAGCCCGGCGGTGGAACGGCCGATCCAGATGTCGCCGGTGACGAAACCGAGCCCGCTCAGCGGAGCGTCGTTGAAGCTGATGTGCATCGCGCTGACGCTGAGCTCCAGCTCGCCTCGTCCGTCACCGTCCCAGGTGTGCTCGTTGACGACGACCCGGACGGTTTCGCTGTCGACGACCACCGTATCCGGCTCGGGGTTCTGTGGTAGCTCAGCTTCGCTGTGCAGCAAGAGGCAGTCGAGGGCGGTGTCCATGAGGCTGGTGACGCCCACGGCTTCGAGTGACGTGCAGCACGAGCCGTCGACCGTGACTTGCGAGTACATGCCGGAGCTGACGGCACCGAGAATCGGGCCCAGGGCACTCAGCCGCAGGTCGTTGAGAGTCGACTCCGACGTCGCCGAGGCGAGCTCGGCGCGGTCGCCGAACACTCCACTGCGCGCCGACCCGACGGATCCGATGTTGCCGGTCAGTTCGGTCTCGAACTGGATGTCTGCCATCTCCTTCTCTCGGCTGTAGGTCGTTCCGTCGTCACCCCGTACGGCGGGGAGAGGCTCGAACTCGACCCGGATGGGGTCGCCGCCGTCGAAGGGGACCACCAGGAGGTCCATGCTCAGGCCCTGGGCGTCGCCGTGCGGTACGGCGTCCTCGCAGGGCGTCGGCGTAGCCGTGCTGCTCGGCGTCGAGGTCGCCGTGGAGGTTGGCTCTTCGGTCGGGGTCGCCGTCGCTACCTCGGTGCTGGTCGCGGTCGCGCGCGGCGATTCGGTCGGCGTCGGCGGCGTGGTTCGCGTAGAGGTCGGTTCTGCCGTCGCGGAAGCCGTCGCCAGCGCGGTGGCGGTGCCCGTCGGCCGCGGTGTGTTGGAGCCGGTCGCTACAGGAGTATCGGTCGCGGTCGGAGCTGCGGTCTTGGTGTTGGTCGGGATCGCGGTCCTGGTGTTGGTCGGCACCGGCGAGTTGGTGTTGGTCGGCACCGGCGAGTTGGTGCTTGTCGGCGGTGGTGTGTTGGTGTTGGTCGGCACCGGCGAGTTGGTGCTTGTCGGCGGTGGTGTGTTGGTGTTGGTCGGGACCGGCGAGTTGGTGCTTGTCGGCGGTGGTGTGTTGGTGTTGGTCGGCACCGGCGAGTTGGTGCTTGTCGGCGGCGGAGTGTTGGTGTTGGTCGGCACCGGCGAATTGGTGCTGGTCGGCGGTGGTGTATTGGTGTTGGTCGGCACCGGCGAGTTGGTGTTGGTCGGGATCGCGGTCTTGGTGTTGGTCGGTACCGGCGAGTTGGTGTTGGTCGGCACCGGCGAGTTGGTGTTGGTCGGGATCGCGGTCTTGGTGTTGGTCGGTACCGGCGAGTTGGTGTTGGTCGGCACCGGCG
>JAUIGL010000062.1 GCA_030430165.1 bacterium
CGCGGCGGCTCGCTCGGCGCTGCCGCCGGCCGCGGCCGGGCTGGCGCTCGCGCCGCTTCGCCTGCGTCGAGCCCGCTGCCGCCGCGCGGCCGATGCTGGCCGCTCTGCAGCTCCTCGAGCCGGCGGATCAGGTCCGCCGCCGGCACCAGCGGCTCCATCGCCGCGATCCGCAGCACCGCCATCTCCAGCACCAGACGCGGATACGAGCTGCGCGCCACCTCGTCGTCGGCCTGCAGCAAGACCCGGAAGCAGCGGTCGGCATCGGCCGGACGCATCGCCTCGGCCTGTTTGCGCAACTCTTCCAGCTCCTGGTCGGGCAGCTCGGGCAACAACTTGCCGCGGCTGACATGGGCCACCGCGAGGTTGCGGAAATGCTCGAGCAGGTCGCGGGTGAGGCGGCGCATGTCGCAGCCGAGGCGGTCGACGTCCTCCAATCGCTCTACCGCCTTGGCCGGGTCGCTCTCGATGATCGCGGCGGCGAGCTCGTAGATCACCGAACGGTCGGCGATGCCGAGCGCCGCCAGGGCGTCCTCGTCGCTCACCTTGCCGTCTGCTCCGGCTGCGATCTGGTCGAGCAGCGATTGCGCGTCGCGCATACTGCCCTCGCCTTCCCGCGCCACCGTGAACAGCACCTGGTCCGACACGTCGAGCTTCTGCTCGTCGGCGATCGCGCGCAGACGCTCGACCACCAGCTTCAACGGGATGCGGCGGAAGTCGTAGCGCTGGCAGCGTGACTGAACCGTCGCCGGCAGCTTCTGCGGATCGGTGGTGGCGAAGACGAACTTGACGTGCGGTGGCGGCTCCTCGAGCGTCTTCAGCAATGCGTTGAAGGCGTTCGTCGACAGCATGTGTACTTCGTCGATGATGTAGATCTTGTACGAGCTCTTCGCCGGCTGGTAGCGCACGTTCTCGATGATCTCGCGCACGTCGTCGACGCCGGTATTCGACGCGCCGTCGATCTCGAGCACGTCGACCGAGCGTCCCTCGGTGATCTCCTGGCAGTTCGTGCACTCGTTGCAGGGCTCGCGACGCGGGCCCTTTTCGCAGTTGAGGGCCTTGGCGAGGATGCGCGCCGCGGTCGTCTTGCCGACGCCGCGCAACCCGGTGAAGAGAAATGCGTGCGCGACACGGTCGGCCGCGATGGCGTTGGCCAGGGTGCGCGAGATGTGCGCCTGGCCGACGAGGTCGGCAAACGTCTGGGGCCGCCACTTGCGAGCGGAAACGATATAGCTCAACGCCCCCTCCCCCGCGCGTTCAAACGAAGAACACCAGTGATAGCTAGGCTTCCCCGCGGCACAGAAAGGAAACCGGTACCGCTGCTTCCTTCCGGACCTGACGGAGTTCGCGGCGCTCTCTTGCGCGGGACCTAGCTATCACTCGTGTTCCTCGACTCTCTAAATCCGTAGCCGCTCGGGCGACTCTGTGCAACTGCGATCCAACCCGGGGAGTGAAGCGGAGAGGGTGGGATTCGAACCCACGGTACCACGGGGGCACACACGCTCTCCAGGCGTGCCCGATCGACCACTCCGGCACCTCTCCTTTCGGCGAAAACTCGCCCGTATCGATCCACAGGTCAACCTAAGCACGGCGCGCCCTGGCGATTGACCTGAGGCCTCGGCAACGACATGGTCGTCCGACCCTCGATGGCCGCGAATCGACCCGACGATCACGACCGAGCACCAGCCGACGGCGTGGTGGTTCCGCCGAGCTCGCTCTCGCCCGACGCCCTGCGGCGCGTAATCGAGGAGTTCGTCACCCGCGAGGGGACCGAGTACGGTACCGCCGATGTCGACCTGGCGGACAAGGTAACCCAGGTCGAGCGTCAACTGCGGCAGGGTGACGCGGCCATCGTCTTCGACCCGGAGACGGCGAGCGTCAGTATCGTCCCGGCGCGCGCACTTCGCTCCGCCTCAGCCGAGAGCGGCGAAGACTCCGGCCCAGAATAGGGTCAGCCCCAACATCAGCAGCGCCAACGCCAAGGTAGTCAACCACCGTAGCGCCGCCATCCCCACCCCCTAGCCCGCACTATCCATGAACTTCGCGCCGTCGCCGCCTGTAACCGTTGTCGCAGTTGAGGTAGAGCGCATTCGGCAGGTCGTCGGCGCTTCGACACCGTGTCGTGCTCGATCGCGGTCAGAGCGCACATGAACCCGTATGGATGCGGTTTTCGCGGGCGCCTTTCGGAATCCATGAATATTCCAGGCTGGTCGCATCGACGATCATCACGCCGGTTGGGACGCGACAGAAGCGCAGATTGCTGCGCTCAGGGATGGGCGCCGGGCGCCACCCGGCGCACGCCGTGCCGCATCGCCGCAACTGCGGCCTGCAGCCGCTCGGAGTCGCTTTGCGCGGCCGCGCTACCGCCCACCGACACGACGCGCACGAAGCTGCCGTCGTAGTGGGTCACCAGGCAGTCGTCGATGACCACGTCGGGTGCGCCGTCCGGAGAGACGATCAAGCCGCTGCCGTCGGCCGCCAGGCTCACCGTGCCGCCGAGCTGCGCCACCTCCTCTCCGAACATATAGCCGATCAGGTTGGCTTGCCGCGCACCGGTGACCTGGGCGACGAAGGTCAGCTCCGGACTGCCATCGCCGGTGACGATGGCGACACCCAGCGTACCGTTGACGACCCCAAACGTGGCCGGCAGTCCGTCGTCACCACAGGTGTCGTTCCAGGTGCCGGCAAACACGCAGGCCTCCGTGCCCACCCCGCTGCCGGTGAAATCGAAGGGGCAGTAGCAGCCCTCGAGCAGGCTGGTCACGGCGGCGATCAGCTCGCTGATGGTGACGCGACCGTCGCCGTCGCCGTCCATCGCCTCGCACTCGCTCGCGTCCAGCCTGCCGAGAGCGATATTGACGCCGCGCACCAACTCCTGGATGGCGACCCGGCCGTCGCCGTCGCAATCGCCGCGGCAAGCGGCGGCTTCGAGCACCCCGCGACGGACGGGCAACTCGTCGACCACTTCGCCGCCACAGCCGTTGAGCGCGCTGCGGACGCTGCCGACCAGCTCGCTGATGCCCACCTTTCCGTCTTGGTCGGCGTCGGCGCCGGAGCAGTCGCTGACCGGTGCGTCCTGCAATGCAACGCGCACCGCCAACACCAACTCGGAGGCGCCGACCGTGGAGTCGCCGTCACAGTCGCCGATGCAGCCCGGGCTTTGGGTGGTCCACCCGAGATCGCTGAGCACCGCGGCTGCGAGGCCGACGTCGTGCGCGGCGAAGCGCAGCACCGGCTCCATGAGTTGGTTGGGAAACAGTGCCGTGTCGAAGTGGCTCACACTCGAACCGCCCTCGATCACCCCCGGTGCATAGAGCTGCACGTGGCCGTCCTCGCCGAGCCCCTGGCTGAGCACCGCGCCCGCTGCCAGAGTGCGGGCGCCGATCAGATGGAGGCGATCGCCGGACACGAACGCGTCGGCGCGCGACGAGTTGGTGATCTCGGCGAACGGGCCGACTCCATGGTACTCCATCTGCGCCGTGAACGCGTCGAACCGACTGCGAAACAATCCGCCGGTGCTCAAGCGCGCAAAGGAGATGAAGCCGAGTCCGTGTCCGATCTCGTGCAGTGCGACCGTGATGAAGTCGGCTGCCCCGGGCGGCGGCGACTCGTCGAAGCCGTAGTACCAGAATCCGCCGAACTCGCAGGTCGTGCCAAAGCTCGAGCTGAATGTGGCTCGGATGTCTGCCGAGTTGGTGCAGCGCCCGGGCGGACACAGGTCGACCCCGGCAAGACGATTGGCCAAAGCCGCTACGTAATAGACGTTCCGTTCCGGCGCACCGGCGAACTCGATGTGGAGAGTGCTCGCCGAGGCCTGTCCGAGAACCGCCGACTCGGAGTCGCAGCTGAGCGGGTTGAAGCCCACCTCGACGACGATCTCTACCGGGGAAACCAAGACGTCGGCCCACATCTGCGCCGCACGCAGCAACGCGTTGCGGCGAAGCTCGCCAATCGTCCGTCCAGGATTGCCACCTTGCGGCGACGCCGGGGTGTCATCGAGCAGGCCTTCGCCGCTCACATCGTTGCCGACCAGCCGAATCGTCGCCGCGCCGGCGCCGCCGACCGGGACCATCCCGCTCGTCAACACGACCAGCAGCAACGCCGCCAGTCGTGCCCGACTGTTGCCGGCGCCACACCTCCCCGACCTGGGTCGCTGCTGCGCGCCGCCGTCGCCCGGCTGTCGAGTCAGTGCCGTTCTCCCGCGGAGTCGCTACGGCACTGCGGCTCGCCATCGTCGCCGACGACGAGTTGGGTGAAGAACGAGTCGCCGAGATCTACCGTGTAGCCGCCGGCCTCGGTGACGCCCGGGCTCACCGCCAGATCGAAAGAGGGGTCGGCGTCGCCCGCCCGGCTGGCTTGCGCCGGTGCGGCAGCGGTTCCGGCTTCCGAAGGTAGGGAGCCGATGCGCATCGCACCGCTCGTCGGGGCGACGCTGCGCTCGCCCGGGCGCGAGCGCCGCGCGCGATACTCGCCGGCGTTGGTCGACGCCGCACCGACGACACTGCAAACCGTCAGGACAAATGCCGCCCCGAACCAACCGGCAACCTTCATGACGTCGAACCGTACGCGCTGCGCAGCGGTACGACAAGACGGATCAACGCGGTTGCAGCAACGCGGGACAACAGCGAGTAGCTCTGGCGATCCGCAATCCCTGAAAAAGGGGGGACGGGTCGCCCGCCGTCGGGCGACCCGTCGGCTGGAAGGGGAACAAGGAGGACATTCCAGCTGATTCTCATGTACCAGAAAAAAACTGGTCTGTATAGACATGAGGCTGCATTCAGCCCTAGGGGATTCCCTTACTTTGCGCACAAAACTCGGCGGTTTCGCGCCAAATGGTCGAATCCCGTGGGCGATCGGCCCCCTCGGTGGCCCCGATTCGGCCTTGCCGGAGTGGCCTTTTCCGGAGGCGGCGGCGGAAGAGCGGAGAGGGAGGGATTCGAACCCTCGAACCCCGAAGGGTTACACGATTTCGAGTCGTGCGGTTTCAGCCGGACTCACCCACCTCTCCGCAGGGCCGCGACGCCCTAACTAACGCGCATGCGCGCAAGAATTCAACAGGGCCCGGACCCGGGTAGTGGTCGGTGGCTAGCCGCAAGAGGATGGCCGCATTGGAGTTCAGCGAACTGATCAACGCAAAGGAGGCAAGGAGCGAAGGGCTCCCTGGGAGTACGGCGCGCTGCTGCCTCGGCCCTGCAACGGCTCGGCCCCCTCGAGAGGGCGGCTCAGCCGCGGCGGTCGCGAAAGAACTCGACCAGCAGCGCTCGCGCCTCGTCGGCGCGCAGGCCCGAGCGGACGGCGAAGCGGTGATTGAGCCGAGGGTCGGCGGAGACGTCGCCGAGGCTGCCGACGAACCCCGCCTTGGGATCGCTGCAAGCGAAGGTCACCCGCCGCAGCCGGGACTGGATCACCGCTCCGGCGCACATCACGCAGGGCTCCAAGGTCACGAACAGCTCGGCGTCGGGTAGGCGGTAGTTGCCCATCTTCTTCGCGGCATCGCGGATCGCCACGATCTCGGCGTGCGCGGTCGGATCGGCTTCGCCGATCGGCTGGTTGTACCCAGTACCGATCACCTCCCCTTCGCGCACCACGACGGCCCCCACCGGCACCTCGCCGGCGGCGGCGGCCTGGTGCGCCAGCTCGAGACAGAGACCCATGTATTCCTCGTCGGTCATCGCGCCTCAGCTCCTGGCGTCGCGCGGCGCCGCGAGAGCCCGGTGTGCTTGCGTACCCGTCCCGGTCCGGGTATCGACAGGGTCGCCATGCTCTACGAAGTCGGACAGGAAGTGCTGCTGATGTCGATGACCGGACGCTTTCGCATCGTCGAGGTCGACGGCAACGTCATCACCATCGAGAACGACGCCGGGGTTCGCAAGCGCGTCCTCGAGCAGGCCGTTCGCCCGGTCGCCAAGACCTCGTAACTCGCCGAGGCGCGCCGCGCTCAACATCGCCGCTCGCGCCACAGCGCGAAAGCCTGCGCGCTGTCGGGACAGAACGGTCGCGATTCGACGATCTCCGCGACCTGCTCGACGGTGTGCCACTCACCGGAGACGATCTCCTCGGGCTGCAGCACGAACGGGCCGGAAGAGCGACACTCGAAGATCTCTCCGTTGACCAGGTTGCCATCGCCGGCGAATCGAAACTCGGTCACGCGGCGCAGCTCGCTGGCACGAATTCCGACCTCCTCCTCGACCTCGCGTGCCGCCGCCGCGGCATAGGATTCCCCCGCGCCGACGACTCCGCCGACCATGACGTCGTAGTGCGAGGGGTAGACGTCCTTGGTGGCCGTTCGCCGGTGCACGTACACGCGGCCATCGGGGTGCACGAGGACGATGTAGACGGCGCGGTGGCGCAGCGCGTCGCGCCGCACTTCGGCGCGGCTCGCCTGACGCAACACCCGATCGTCGGCATCGACGACGTCGACCAGCTCGTCGGCGCTCACTGCACCAACTCGACCGAAAACCGAGCAGCTTCTTCCGGCGTGTTGACGTTGCGAAACGACTCCTCGGCGCCGGTGACCCCCTCCATCGTCGCCTGCGGCACGTAGTCGGTGCGGATGCGCGGCAGGAAGTCGCGCATCGAGCGCGCGCCCTCCTCCACCGCTACCGCGATCTCGCCGCGCAGCCGTGTCGCGTAAAGTGCGTGCAGCGGTTCGATGTCACCGTCCCAGCGCGGCACGACGGCGTCGACCTCGTCGGACTCTCGCAATCGACTCACCATAAAGCGGATCGCCTCGGCGCGCAGAAACGGCATGTCGCAGGCGGTGACGAAAGCATACGGGGCATCGATGCGGCCCAGGCCGGCATGCAACCCGCCGAGCGGACCGAGCTGCGGCAGCTCATCGGCAGTCACTTCGACATCGAACCCGGCGTAGCGATCCGGATCGTTGGCGACCACCACGACCTGGCGAAAGCAGCTGCGCAGGACGCGCAACGACCGGGTCAGGACGGTCTCGCCGTCGACCTGAAGGAAGGCCTTGTTGCGCCCGCCCATGCGACTGTTTTGCCCGCCCGCTAGAATGATGCCGGCTATGTCACCCAAGTGCTCGGTGGATTCGTTCATCGCTCGAGACCGGCGCGCCACTGGTGCAAACCATAGGAGTGCCCCTGTGGTCAGTCAACTCGCCCCCGGCACCTGTAGAACGCTCCCCGGTGCGGGGGGCAGGCCTTCGCTCCTTGCCTCCTTGGCTTTGCGTTGATCAGTTGACTGAGCTCCAATGCGGCCATCCTCTAGCCACCGACCACTACCCGGCCCGGTGCATTCTTGACGGCGGCGGCCGGATATTCGTAAGGCTACCGACGACGTCATGAGATACGGATTGCGCGGCGGACGAGCACGGGACCTGAGTCACGCCGTGCTCGACGACAGATGACCCGACGAACCAACGGATTCAGACTGTTCCTCCAGGTCGGCGATACGGTCGGCCATCGCGACTATGGCCAGTGGGGGGAAGGCCAGGTGATCGAGGAGATGACCTCGACCATCCCGGGCGGTACCTGCCTGGTCAGAGTTCTCTTCCGCGACGGTCGCGAGCGCACTTTCAACAACGACCTCGATTCGCAGATGTGTTGCTACTACATGGGGCTGCGCAAGATCATTGCCGACGAGGAGGAGAAGCGGCCCCCCGTCGTCGCGCCGCTCTTGCCGAAGCGCTGAGCCGCCGCCTCAGACTCGCGCGCGCCCCGACTCCCACTCGGCGATTCCTTCGGGCGAGAGGTAGTGCTCGATCAGCTGGCGAAAACCGCGCAGCGCCCGCTTGCGATCCTTGAACAGTCGCTCGCGCACCCACTCGTCACCGATCCAGCAATCGAACGAAGGTTCCTTGGTCAACGCAAGCTCGAGGATACGCTCGCCGATCGGTGTTCCGGTCACCAGCAGGCGAACCGTGCGGCCCGAGTCGATCAGTGCCCCCCGCGCATACGAGGGCAACTCGACCGCCGCGCGGATTCGCTCGGCCTCCGCCGCCGGGAATCGCTTTTCCGACAGCTGGACGTAGCCCCACTCGCCTTCGGCCGGATTGGCTTCGATCAACAGGTTCAAGTTGCTGTCGGTGAGGCGCTTGCGCGCCGCCTCCTGTTCGAAACCCTTGGCCGAGCGATAGAAGCGGTCACCGACCGGCGCTGCCGAAGGAATCACCGGCGCCGGCTTGTCGCGATCCTTGTCGCCGAAGTCGACCCACCAGCGGTCTTTGACCGCCTTGTCGTCGCCCTCTGCCGCCTCCCCGGCCTCTTCCGTTTCGGGATCCGGGCCGGGCTTCGCGTCTTCGCTCATGCAGCGCGACGCCGCGTCGAACGGGCGTTCACCCCGCGCGGCGAGCGCCGCGGCTCTACGTTGCGCTCCATCCGCGCCGCGAACAAATCGGCCTTGGCCTCGGCGTCCGTCCAGAGAATGTAGTGGCCCATCTCGTGGTAGACGGTGTTGATCCACTGCTTCTCCGAGTTGTACTTGAGGCCGCGCTTCCAGTTCTCGGGGTGGACCAGATAGATCGTTCCGTTCTCGAAAGTCCGGCCGGCGGTGCGCCCCCAGTCGAGGTACTCGAACCACTCCACCCGGGGGCGTTTCAGGCGGTAGAAACGGCAGATCTCGGACACTGCCTTGTTGAACCGGGATACCTTGTGCTCGTCGAAGAATTCGCTCAGCAATCGGTGAATCTGACGGCGATCCTTGATCGGTGGTACGGGCATCCGCATGGCTGCGCTCGGTGTCCTCTGTGGCAGTTGGTTAGGCAGCGTCGGACGATAAAGAGGCCTCCAATCCTTGTCAACTTGGGGACCGGCGGAGGCGGCGCAGAACGACCGAGAAGTGACTGGTTTTCCAGCACTTGCTAGCAATAGTTGAATAGCCACCTGACCAACGGGCCGCAATCTAGCCAAGCCGTGGCGGCTTCTGTATGATCGGCTCGAATGTATCCCGAAATTGCGAGTTTCGGCCCCTTCACGATTGGCCCCTTCAGCCTCGGCGAGAGCACCTACGGTCCCTACGTCATCGGCCCGATTGGCCTCTACACTTTCGGCTTGATGATGGGGCTCGGCTTCCTCGTCGCCGCCAACCTCGCCGGCCGCGAGCTGGCTCGCCGCGGTCGCGATCCGGAGATCGCTTCGTCCCTGCTGATCGGCGGCGTCGTCGGCGGTCTCGTCGGCTCGCGCATCTGGGCGGTCTACAACGAGTGGGACCTGTTCCTCGAGGCGCCGCTCACCGCCCTCTTCGCCGGCGCCGGATTCGTCTGGTACGGCGGTCTGATCGGCGGAGCGATCTCCAGCACCTGGGTGTTCTGGCGACATTCGATCCCGTGGCTGCAGGGAGCGGACTGCGTCGCCCCCGGCCTCGCCCTGGGCCAGGCCCTCGGCCGAATCGGCTGCCACCTCGGCGGCGACGGCGATTGGGGCCGCCTGACCGACGTTCCCTGGGGCGTCGCCTACACCAATGCGATCATCGGCTGGCCGCACGCCGAGGGCGAGCTGGTCCACCCGACGCCGCTCTACGAGTGCGCCGCCTACACCGCGGTGTTCGCCCTGCTGTGGGGTTGGCGCAGGCGCGCCGGCCGCGACGGCGAGATCTTCGCGCTCTACCTGCTCACCGCCCCCGCCGCTCGCTTCGTCATCGAGTTCTACCGGGTCAACCCGCCGGTGCTGTTCGGCTTGACCCAGGCGCAACTGTTCAGCCTGGCGCTGGTCGCCGGCGGCGCCCTGCTTCTCGCCTGGTTGCGCGTCACTCGGGACGCAGTCGAAATCAGCCACGGCATGCCCGCCGGCGCCACGACGGAATGAAGAAGGCCCTCCCATTCGTCCTGCTGGCCGTGGTGGTTGCGCTCGCGCTCGGCCTGCAGTCGCTGCAGGACTCGGCGGCGACCGGCTACGAAGCGGCCGACTTCGAGCTTCCCGGGCTCGACGGCGAGCAGTACAAGCTGTCGCAGTATCGGGGGAAGGTCGTGTTTCTCAACATGTGGGCGACCTGGTGCCCGCCGTGCATCGCCGAAATGCCGTCGATCGAAGCGCTGCATCGCCGCTTCCGCGACCGCGACCTGGTCGTGCTCGCGGTCAGCGCCGACAGCGAGGGCGAGAAGGTGGTAGCCCCGATGGTGCGTGACCTCGGAGTTTCGTTCCCGATCCTGCTCGATACCGAGGGGACTTTACCGCCCCGCTACGGCGTGACCGGATACCCGGAGACCTTCGTCATCGGCCGCGACGGCCGCGTCCTCGAGCACTTCATCGGCCCCACCGACTGGTCGAGCACGGCCCGCATCAACTACTTCGACGGACTCCTGCGCCAGCCCACCGGCTGAGCCCAGAGCAACGAAGCGGGCGAAGCCCGCCCCTCCCTACGCCTTCGCCTCTGCCCGAGCCCGCGCCTGCGAGCCATTCCGCGGCGCCGGCAGAGCGCCGCAGAATACGAGCTAGAACGTGGCGCCGATGCTCACCGAGAACTCGCCGAACGACTCCTTGTTCATCGTCCCGTCGGCCAGCTCGCGGGTTCGCCGGTCGAGCTTCAGCCCATAGTCGACGCTGATCGGCCCGACTGGCGTCACGTAGCGCAGGCCGACTCCTGCGGTGGTGCGAAAGTTGTCGAGCGAAACCTTGGCGTCGTTGACCTCGGTCAGCGGGTCGTCGGGATCGCCGGCGCGGCAAGCGCTGTCGCACTGCGACAGGTAGTTGCCGCCGCCGTCGACGAACAGAACCAGCCCGAGGGCGCCATAGATCGGAATGCGCAGCTCGCTCTTGCCGATCAGGGCGAGGTCGCCACCCACCTCGTTTCCCGCGCCGTCGTACGGCCCCAGGCTGTTGACCACGAAACCGCGCACCGACTCGCCGCCGCCGACGAAGTAGCGCCTGCGGATGGGGACGATGGGGTCGCCGTCGAGCGAACGCACCCAGCCGACGCGCAGCGAGTACACGAAGACCCAGTCCCACCACAGCGGAATCAGATGCGTGTGTTGGACGTCGATCTCGACCAGGCTGATCTCGGAGAGGCCGGGCAGCGCGTAGCGCAGGCGCACGCTCTCGAGAAATCCCGAGCGCGGATTGAAGGGATTGTCGCGCCCGTCGTACAGCAGGAAGGGGGCTACCACCGTAGCCCAGTTCGATTGCTCGTCGCGGGCCAGGAACGGAACCGGCAGGACGTCGAAGATCCGCGTGTGCTCGACCTGCAGGTCGAGGCCAACTCCGAGCGCATCGCTCAGCTGCCTGGCAATGCCGCCGCCGACCGCCAGCCGCTCGACGTCGTACTGATCGATGGTGCGCGTGTTGCGCTCGAGCACGGTATTCAGGTGCAGCTCGAACGGACCGTCGCGCAGCGCCGGCTCGGAGAAGCTGATGCCGAGCAGGTATTGGGTCGGCTCGGCATCTCCCGGATCGAACCCCAGCTGTCCGCGCACTCGCAGCTGCTGCGCCCGGTGGTTGAGATTGGCGTAGGTCAGCTCGCCAAAGCCGGTAAAGCCCTGCAAGCTGTCGTAACCGACACCGTAGCGCAGCCGCCCCGGCGGCTTCGCCGCGACCGCGACGACGACGTCGCTCTCGATCTCCTCCTCGCCATTGGCGGCGGGCGCGTCACCGTCCACTTCCGCCGGGCGGGCTTGCTCCGCCGACACCGAAACGTTGCTGAACACGCCGGTGCCGTAGACATCTCGCTGTGCCTCCAGCATTTGGTCGGTCGACACCGGGTCGCCCTGTGCGAACGGGATGGATCGGGCGATGACGCGGTCCTCGACTTCGGAGTTTCCCTCGATGCGAACCCGGCCGACCCGCGAAAGCGGACCGCGTACCAGGTCGAACGACACCCGCGCCGCGATCTCCCCACCCTCCGCGCTTTCGGGCATCGCCTCGCGCTCGACCGTCAGCCTAACCCGCGCGTCGCGGTATCCGCCGCGCCGCCAACCTCCCTCCCAATCCCGCCGCGCGCTCTCGAGGCCGGGTGGGTCGTAGGGCTCGCCGGTGAAGCCCTGTGGCAACGGGTTGTCGAACGCGGCGCCCGCGACACCGCTGGCGACGACCTTGCGTACGACGGTTCGCGGGCCTTCGTCGATCTGGAACACGACGACCACCGAGCCCTCCGCTTCGTCGCGCTCGAGCTCGCGGGTCACCTCGGCGCTCTCGAACCCGTTGCGCGAATACAGGAAGCGCAGCCGGTCGACATCCTCGACCAGCTCGCCGTCTTCCAGGTTGCGCTCGGCGCGCAGCGGCAGCCAGTGCCGGTGACCGGTCTCGACCACATCCGCCAGCTTGCCGTCGTCGAGCGAGCGGTTGCCGCGGAACTCGACGGCCTCGATCCGGTAGCGCTCGCCCTCGTCGATGGTGAACACGACTCGTTGCGCATCCTCGGCGTCGAGATCCACCCGCGCGTCGACGAACCCGGCCGCCTGGTAGCGTTGCCGCATCTGTCGCGCCAGCTGGCGCCAGGTGTTGGCGGTGAAGATGACGCGGTCGAGGAGCTCGTCGTGCGGTACCAGGTCCTCCTCGGAGAGTGCATGGTTGCCCTCGAGCACGATCTCCCGCTGGCCCTCGGTGTCGACCTCCACGGTGAGCTCGCGCTCGGTGGGTTCCAGATACCGCCAGTCGGCGGTCACGCGCGATTGGTAGTAGCCGGCGGCGCGCAACTCGCGCACGATCCGACGCCGGGTGTCGCGTGCCAGCAGGCGGGTCCGCGGCACGCCGAGCAGCGGCTCGGTGGCGTCGGAAACGATCTTCTCGACTTCCGGATTGGCCGCCGCCACCGCTATCTGCGCGACGACGATGGGTGGCCCGGCATCGACCTCGACGATGACCCGAATCGCGCCCTGGTCGGTCTCGGTTCGCATCGCCACCTGGGCGAAGCCGAAGCCCGCCGCATCGAAGCGCTCCAGGATCCGGCGGCTACCGCGGTCGAGCAGCTGCGGCTCGAACAAGGTCCCGGCTCTGACACCGAGAAGGCGCCGCACCTGGCGCTCTCCCGGCGGCCGAATCGGTTCGGGGCGGCGTGTGATCCAGCGAGCGAACGCCTTGACCGGGTAGAACCAGTCGACGTCGACCCCGCGCAGCTCGACGCTCGACACCGTGGGCTTGCGATCGAGCGTGATCTCGACCAGGCAGTCGGCCCCGCCGCCCCGATCCACGACCGCAACGCTGCGGAACAGTTGGGTCTCGGCGAGTCGGTCGACGGCCAGCTGCCGTGCTGCGGGTCGCCACGAATCACCGACGGCGAGACCAGCCGTCGCCGCGGTCGCGTCGACGTCGACCCAGGCGTCGGCGTCGACCTGGATCCGGGCGATCCGGCTCCCTTCCCGGCAAGCGTCGTCTTCGCCCGCCGCGCGGAGCGGGCACCACGTGCCGATCAGCAAGAGCAACGCCGTCAATGGGCGGTTCACTCGCCGAGTCACTCGAGGGTGCCCCCGTAGCCCTCGCCCCAACGCAACCAACTGGGCAGTCGCCAGAACTCGACGCGCTGCGACAGCTCGCCACCGAGGCCACCCTCCTGCGAAGTGGTCCGGCTCTCCCAGCGCAAGACGGTCGAGACGCGCGATGTGATGTCGTAGCTGACTTCCACCGAGGTCTGCGATTGGACGCCAAAGGTCTGGGCGATCCAGGCGTACAGATCGTCGCTGAGCTTCTTGCCGACCCGCAACTGCGGCTCGAACTCGCCGGTCGACGCGGAAAAACCGGGCCGCAACTCGACCTCGTCGAAGGGCAGGACCTCGTTGACTTCGTCGGCGAGCAGCTTGCCGACCCGCCCGGCGGCAAAACCTGCCACCTGATCCATGCCGAAGCCGCTGCCGCCGGATGTGCCCGCGCTACCCGACTGCAACTGCGACACCGTCTTGCCGAAGGCAATCAAGCTGGCGACGTCGGTCTCGCTGAGGCCGTCCGGAGATTCCAGATCGACTCTGTAACGGTTGGTGTCGCCGGTCACCCGCACCTGGACCGAGTAGGAGAGGTCGTCGGTGTCGACCACCGTCTCCGCCAGGAAATCGATGTCGGCGACGCCCTGTTTCTCGGGCTTGAAGGCGACGACGCCGTTGACCACCTGGAAGGTCCGGCCGCGCAGCTCCAATTGTCCGTCGATCACCTCGATCCGGCCGTCGAGCTCGGGCTTGCGCGCGGAGCCGCGCACCGCCAGGTCGCCGCGTCCTTCGATGCGCGCGATGTTGGAATCCACGTGCAGCCCATCGGGGGCGCGGATCCGCAGGTCGAGGAGCAGGGGTGGACGCGCCGCCTGCGCGGTGGGTGCGGGATCGAGGGCGCGCTCAAAGGACGGAATCAGGTCGGTGAAGCTGAGGTCGCGACTGAAGAGAAACTCGTCGATCTCGATTTCCCCCGCCAACACCACCCGATCCCACGCGCCCGCCAGCGTCCCCTTGCCGGAGACCTCGGCTTCCGAATGTGCCGTCGGCGCGAGCGCAACGCCGCGGCCCTGCCAGCGCAGGTCCGGCCCCTGGTCGAGGTCGACCCCACCTTCCACCAGTACTCTGCCGCCGCCGATCTCCGCGGTCAGGGCGTCGGTTTGCACCCGCTTGCCGTCGAGCACCAGCACCCCCTGGAGCTCGGTCACGTAGAGCAGCTCGCCGACCGCGATCTCCGCCCCGCCGAGCTCGACTCGGCCATCGAGGCGTAGGCGGGCGGCGGGCGCGCCGGTGACCTCGAGGGAGACCTCCGCCAGGCCCTTCGACCCGCCGAGCGCCTCGCCCGCCGCGCCGAGCCACTGCAGGCTGACCTCGCCGTCGGCTTGGGCGCGGTACCGACCATCGGCCGAGGCACCGCCGCGCAGTCGCAACCGCGACCGGCGCCCGCCGATCTCGACTTCTTCCAACTCTACGCGCCCGTCGGACAACGCCGCGACGACCGGTCCATCGGCAGTCAACGTCTCCGGACCGCCGCGAATGCTGAGATCGCCGAGCTCCAGCCGCAGGCTGGCGGCGGCGAGGTGGTGCAGGCTACCGCTGGCTTGCAGGCGTCCGCTCGCCACCGGCACCAGCGTGTAGGCACCTAGTGGAAGCGGTCCGACTTCCAGCTCGTCGGCCATCAGCTCCGCGGTGAACGCTCCACCGCGGTTCTCGTCGACCAGCGCCTCGAGCTTGCCCTGGCCGCCGAGCAGCTCGCCGCTGATCGTCCATCGGCCCTCTTCAACCTCGGCGACGATCGTCGAATCCTTGGCCGCCACGCCGGCCAGCTCGACCTCCGACAAGCGCAGCGAGACGTCGCCGCCGGTCCCCTTTGGCCCCGGCAGGAGAGAGGCGTTGGCGTCGATCAGCGCGCTGCTGTCGTCGCTCGACCAGCGCCAGCGTTCGAGGTCCGCCTCGACACCGACGATCGCTTGCTGACGCCCGCGCACCGCGAAGGCGAGCTCACCCTCCCCTTCGCTGGCATCCGAGCGCCCGTCGATGGTCCACGACTCCGACTGCCAGACGACGCGCGCCTCGGCGTCGGCAAAGCCGACCGGCCCGACGCTCAGCTCGGGCGCAGAGACGCTTCCCGTCACCTCGCCGCCGCGCCACGGCCCGCTGGCGCGAAAGCCGCCGTCGACCAAGCCGTCGAGCTCGACCCCCGCCGACAAGGCCCGGCCGAGCCGCGTCAGGTCGATCCGCGAGGCGCGCAGCTTCCATTGGTTCTCGGCGTCGTGAGCGAGCGCCAGACGCCCCTCCGCCTCGACCGCGCCGGTCGGTCCGACCAGGTCGAGGGTCCGCACCTGGAGCCGGGTTGGGGTCGCGGTCAGGCTCGCCGACAGCTCGCCGAGGTCAACCTCCCGCCAGGCGAGGCCCTCCCCGTCGAGGGTGATCTCGGCCCGCGGCTGGGCGGTCGAACCGGTGATCTCGGCGGTGGCGTCGAGGCGACCGGCCGGGGTCGCGTCTGCCCCCAGCTCGAGTCGCCCGGCCAGTGCAGCGAGGTCGAGCCGTTCCAGGGTCAGGTCGCCCTCGAGCTCGCTGGCGGACAATCGCGCCAGCTCGGCGCGGATTCGTCCCTGCTCGGCGAGGTCGGCGACACCGCTGCCGGCGAGACTGCTATCGTCGAAGCTCAGGTCGAGAGCGGTCGGCAGCGCATCGCCTCCTGCGACGGCGAGGCGCAGCTGCGCCCTGATCGCGCCGTCGATCTCGGGCTCGATGGCGAGCTGCAGATCGACGTCGCCGCCAACCCGAACCTCGGTGTCACCGTCGTAGTAAGGCAGTTCTCTCAGATCGATCTCGTCTCCCGTGACGTCGGCGGTGAGCGCGAGCTCCGACTCGTCGAAGGTCACCGTACCGGTCAACGAGCCGTCAGCCGCGGTGATCCGCAGGTCGGTCGCCGACCACTGTGAGCCGTCGCGCCGGATACGCGCCTGCAGTCGCTGTCCGCGAATCTCACTCCAGCGCGGCTGCGCGACATCGACATCGGCGATCACGCTCGGATCGCCGAGCGGCCCGCCGATTTTCCCCTCTGCACCGAGCCTGCCGCCGATCTCGAGGCCTTCTTCGATGAGCTCGAGAACCGGCCCGAGCTCGGTGTCGAGCGTGAACGAGCGCGGCTCGAGGCGCAGCCCGGCGCCGCCGCCGTCGATACCACCCGCAGCCGCGGCGAAACGGAGGTCGAGCTTGGGCCCGGTCAATGCCAGCTCGTCGACGCGAATCACGCCCCGCTTGTGCCCCAGGCGGGCGTCCAGCCGCTCGATGACCACCTCCTCGCCAGACCGCGTCAGGGCGACGCCCTCGCCACTGGCGTTCAACCTGACCCCCTGCAAAGGCCGCGACTCGAAGCCGGCCTGGAGGGCGGCGACAGTGATCGCGCGGCCGCCACCGGCGAGGATTGCGGCATCTTCGACGCGCACAGCGACCCGCATCGGCGGTATCGGCGGCAGCGCGAGAGGGCCACCGTCGCTCGCTGGCGGGTCGGGCTGGTCGCTCGAGTCGGCCGAAAAATCGAGCCGCAGCCCCCCCACCGTCGCATCCACCACCGGCAGCCACTCGCTCACGGACGCCGCCGCATCGAGACTCACCTCGGCTCTTTCCAGGCCGAGAAGCACCGGCTGGCCGACGACCAGCCCACGGATGCGCGCCCGCGGCGGCACCAGATCGAGGTCGAGATCTTCGATCGCGATGTCGAGGCCGGTCGCCCGTTCGGCGAATCCGACCGCCCACGGAGTCAGACGATCGACCAGCAGCGGGCCGGCGAGCCAGAGCGCGACGACCAAGATTGCGCCCAGTATGACGACGACTCGCAGAAGCCTCATGAACCGCCACTGTTGCCACGCCGAATGCACTTGGCAAACCCCGCGCCGGACGGGTCACCTCTCGCACCAACCTTGACGCTCGCCAGCCCAACGCATACGAAACCATGTTTCGGGGCCCCCCATTGAAGCAGTCAGGACCAGTCCAAGCGTCGTCCCCGAAGGATGGCGAGGCAAAGGGGGGCCGGCGCCCTGCATGGTTGGGTGGCGCCGTTCTTCTCGGTTTCGGCGCCCTGCTGATCCTTTTCGGCTTCACCGACCTCGGCCAGCTGGGCCGGGTGCTCGCCGGCGCCAGCCCGATCCATCTCGCACTGCCGCTGCTCTGCGTCGCCGCCAGCTACATCACCATGGCGCTATCCTACTACGGGATCGCGCGAGCTGCCGGTGGCGCCATATCGTTCGCCGACATGCTGCGGATCACGCTGGTCGCCAATTCCCTCAACTACCTGCTCGCCACCGGCGGTCTGTCGGGCTTCGCCGCGCGCATGTACTACTTCACCAAGCGATCGATCCCGCCGAGCACGGCCGTCGTCATCTCGCTGGTGCAAACCTTCCTCACCAATATGAGCCTGCTCGCCTTCATCCTGCTCGGCTTCGGCTACGTGCTGACCAAGCGGGACCTGAGCGGCGTCGCCCTGGCGAGCACGGCGACGATGGTCGGCGCCTTCATCGTCGCCGCGATTCTCAGCACGCTGCTGCTCTTCCACCAGCCACTACGGCGTTGGGTGCTCTCCGTCATCGCCCGCCTGGCGCACACCGCCCTGCGCAAGGTTCGCCCGAAAACCCACTTCACGCTGGTCGCGATGCAGCGCTATATCGCAACTCTCGAACGCGGAATTCAGTTCCTGCTGTCGCGCAAGGCGAAGATGGCGGCTCCGCTCTTTTTCATTCTCCTCGACTGGTTGCTGACCATCCTGATCCTGCAGACCTCGTTCGCGGCACTGCGCTACGACATTCCGTTCAGTCAGACCGTGGTCGGCTTCTCGGTCGGAATCATTCTGTCTTTCGTTTCGCTGATCCCGGGAGGCCTGGGCGTGATGGAAGGCTCGATGGCGGCCATTTTCAAAGGGATGGGGGTGCCGTTCGAGACCGCGGTCGCCGCCGTCCTGCTGTTCCGCGTCATCTACTACATCCTGCCGCTGGCGGTGAGCATCGTCTTCCTGCGCGACATGATCGATCAGGTGCGCAGCTCCGACACCAAACCGCGCTAGAGCGCGCCGGGTCCTCGTCCCTCCGTAGCCCTGGAGCTGGCGCTTTGGTCTCAGTGCGCCAAACGTCCGGCGACCAGGCGCGCCGCCACCGCCGCCATGCTGTAGAGCGGGATCAACGCCACCGCGGTGGCGCGCAACAGCGGATGAAGCGCGACGCCGAGGTCGGCGAAGTCGATCAGCAGGCCGCCGAGAATGACGTAGTTGGCGACCCCGCCGAAGTGCCCGAGTTGCGAGGCCAGCTGCGAGCGGTGCCGTGTGCCGACCAGGGCGTCGAAGCCGTAGAATGAAAACGAGGCGGCGATCGCTACCGGTACCGCCACCGGCACCAGACCGTCGGCTGCCAGCGCGGAGTAGAGTGCGATCAACAACACGATGTCGGTGAGGTGGTCGAACCACCGCCCCGCGCTCGACGCCGTGCCGTAGCTTCGCGCCAACCTGCCGTCGGCGTAGTCGGTCGCCGCCGCGAGCAGAAAGAGCACCAGCGCCGGACGCCAGGCCTGCTCTGCGACCAGCCAGATCAGCACCGGCACCATGGCGAGGCGGAGCCCGGTCAACAGGTTCGCCGGGTTGACCGCGAAACCCGGCTGCCAGGGTCGCCGCGAGCTCACGTCGGGCTCATGCGTTGCGCAGCGCCCGAACTCGCGCCACCGCGTCACGCACCGGCGCGATCCGCGCGTCGAGTGTCGGCCGAAATCGCCGCCATGCCGCGTCGCTACCGCGCTCGGCGTCGATCTCCGCCACCAGCTTGGCGTAGGCGTCGACCAAATCGGCAAACGCCGCGTAGGAGGGGCGATCGCTCTCGCCCTGGTAGCGATCGAGAAACTGGCGAGCGCGCCCCAGTGGGTACATCAGCTCGGTCATGTCGTTGGGACTCGGCCGGCGGTCGATCAGAGCGAAGGCGCTGGCCTTGTCGGCCATCGCGGCGAGGACGTCGATGTGCACGTCGACCACGTTGTCGTAGCGATCGCGCAGCAGCCTCTCGGCGGCGACCAGCGCAATCGCGGCGCCGAGCAGGAAGTAGCGACGATTCATGGCGCGCAACCATACCAGTCGGCGCGGTCGCGCGGAAATCAACCGACTGCGCGCGTCCGGCGGAGGCGACCGAGTTGGCTGATTCGGCTGCGGCTGATACCCTCTGCCGCATGTTCGGATCGTTGATTCTTCGTTGGTTGAGCGGCGCTCTCGCGCTCTGGTTGACCAGTCAGCTGTTCGGCGGGATCGTCGTCGCCGACACCCGCGCCCTGCTCATCGCCGCGCTCGCCATCGCCGCACTCAACGTGCTGGTGCGGCCGCTGCTGTTCCTGGTGACCCTACCGCTGACCGTGGTCACCCTCGGGCTGTTCGTCTTCATCATCAACGGCATCGTGCTCAAGCTCGCCGCCTGGCTGGTCAACGGTTTCGCCGTCGACGGCTTTTTCACCGCCGTATTCGGGGCGATCGTGCTCGGGTTGCTGAACATGCTGATCAGCTCACTGCTCGGCGAGCGCGGGCCCGAGTACATCTACATCGAGCACACTCGAACCTGAGCGCGGTCGGGCGAGAGCTCGCTGCGACTGGGCCTACGGAACCCCGGTAGCTGCTGCGTCTTCGTCGAGCCGCCTCGCGGGTGATTAGCGCGAGAGCTACCGGGGCAGTGGTGCCTGGGTTCCCCAGGCGGCATCACCTAGCGGTGTCGGCCTAGGGGGCCACCACCTCACAAATCACCAAATCAGTACTCTTCACTGGACCACCTCCTTTCTCGGCGCCGCCGGACATGTGCGACTCCCGAGTGCGTCGCTCGCAGGTGATGCAATCGCCGACTACCGCATCCCCCGCCCGATCCACGCCGGGCGCGCCCTCTGCGCATCCCGGAGCCTGGGGGCCTGTGAAGCCCGAACCGGATATTCCATGGGTCGTTTATACACTCCGAGCCGCGCCAGTTCCAAGAAGTTTCGTTTCCACGATCGACGGCTGGCTCGCTCGGAGCGACCCCGGCGAGTGGGCGGCGAGCGACGAATCGGCTATGCACGGTGGCGATGCTGTATCCATTGGTCCGTCGCGCGCTCTTTCAGCTGGAGCCCGAGGTCGCGCACGAGCTCGCCATCGCCCTACTCGGCTGGGTCGACCCGTTGCTGCCGCGAAGCGCCCCTCACGGCGCGGCTGGGCTCAGCCAGGACGTGTTCGGCGTCCACTTCCCCAACCCGGTCGGACTCGCCGCCGGCTTCGACAAGAACGCGCGCCTGCCGCACGTCTGGTCGCGCTTCGGTTTCGGCTTTGCCGAGCTCGGCACCATCACCGCGCGAGCGCAACCGGGCAATCCCAAACCGCGGATCTTCCGGCTCGCCGCGCAGCAGGCGCTGATCAACCGGCTCGGCTTCAACAACCAGGGCGCGGTGTCGGTCGCCGAACGACTGTCGGCGGCGCTCGCCACTCGTCCAGCGATTCCGATCGGCATCAACCTCGGCAAGTCGAAGGTGACACCGATCGAGGAGGCCAATCGCGACTACTGCGACAGCTACCGCCGCCTCGCTCCGCTCGCCGACTACGTCACCATCAACGTCAGCTCGCCCAACACTCCGGGCCTGCGCTCGCTGCAGAATACCGCGGCGCTGGCCGACATCATCGACGCTCTGCGCGCCGTCGAGCTCGACGCCGCCGCACCGCCGCTGCTGGTCAAGGTCGCTCCCGATCTGGCTGACGACGACCTGCGCGACATTGCCGCGCTCGCCGTCGAGCGCGGCATCGACGGATTGATCGCCACCAATACGACGCTGGAGCGCACCGGCCTGCCGCCTGGCGCTCGCCACCGCGACGAGGCCGGCGGACTCAGCGGGGCGCCGTTGCGCGACCGCAGCACCGAGGTCATTCGCACCCTGTTCGCGCACTGCGGCGGCCGCATCCCGATCGTCGGCGTCGGCGGCATTTTCAGCGGAGCCGATGCGTTCGACAAAATTCTCGCGGGAGCGCAGCTGGTTCAGATGTACACCGGTTTCATTTACGGCGGCCCGGCCTCGCCCGGGCGCGTCGTCGACGAATTGGCGAGGCAGCTCGAGGCGGCCGGCTTCGCTCACCTTCGCGACGCGGTCGGCCAGCGCGCCGGTTGAACCTCGGGTATCCGAGGCATACGGTTGTTCGCGGATGGAGGAGTCCACATGACCCAACTGGAAGCAGCAAGAGCCGGACGCATCACCCCGCAGATGGAGCGGGTCGCGCAGCGCGAGAACGTCGATGCCGAGACCATCCGCAAAGGGGTCGCCAGTGGCCGCATCGTCATTCCCGCCAACCACCGCCACCTCGCTGGGGCGGCGGGCGGCGCGCCGCTACGGCCGTTCGACGAGATTACCTACGAGGCGGCCGCGGTGGGACACAGCGGACACCGCGCGGATGCGGCCCTGTGGGTCAACCAATCGGTCGAGCAGCGCGCTCGCGACATCGCCGATGAGAGCTACTGCCGCGGCGATGCCGCACCGCGCCGCCTCGACCCGATCGGCATCGGCCGATCGCTGACGACCAAGATCAACGCCAACATCGGCGCCTCGCCGGTGAGCAGCTCGACCGATGAGGAGGTCGAGAAGCTCCACTGGGCGCAGCGCTACGGCGCCGATACGCTGATGGACTTGTCGACCGGCGGCAACCTGACCGAGTGCAGGCAGGCGATCGTCGACCATAGCACGATCCCGATCGGCACCGTGCCGATCTACAGCATGATCATCGATCGCCCGCTCGAGGAGCTTTCCTACGACGACATCTTGCGCGAGGTCGAGCGCCAGGCGCAGCAAGGCGTCGACTATTTCACGATCCACGCCGCGCTGTTGCGCGAGCACCTGCCGTTGATCAACCAGCGCACCACCGGCATCGTCTCGCGCGGTGGGTCGCTGCTGGCCAAGTGGATGATCCACAACGGCAAGCAGAACCCGATGTACGAGATCTTCGACGACATCAGCGCCATCATGCGCGAGTACGACGTCACCTACTCGCTCGGCGACGGACTGCGACCGGGCTGCCTGGCCGACGCGTCCGACGCGGCGCAGCTTGCCGAGCTGCGCACCATGGGCGAGCTGGTCGAGCGCGCCCGCGCCGCCGGCGTGCAGGCGATGGTCGAGGGCCCGGGCCACGTGCCGATGGACCAGATCGCCTTCAACATGCAGTTGCAACAGCGCGTCTGCGACGACGCGCCCTTCTACGTTCTCGGTCCGCTGGTGACCGACGTCTTCCCCGCCTACGACCACATCACCAGCGCCATCGGCGCCACCGAAGCGGCGCGCGCCGGGGCGGCGATGCTGTGCTACGTCACTCCGAAGGAGCACGTCGGGCTGCCCCGCCCCGAGGACGTCAAGGACGGCTGCATCGCCTACAAGATCGCAGCGCACGCCGGCGACATCGCCCGCGGCATCGAGGGGGCGCGGCAATGGGACGACGACCTGTCGCGGGCTCGCGCCGCGCTCAACTGGCCACGCCAGTTCGAGCTCGCCTTCGACGGTGAGACCGCGCGCGCCCTGCACGACGAAGACCTCGACGTCGACACCGACTTCTGCGCGATGTGCGGGCACGACTGGTGCTCGATGCGGATCTCGAAAGAGATCGTCGAGTTTGCCAGCGGCAAGGACCCTGCCTTCCAGCCCGCCCGCAAGGCGGCACCGAGTCCGGGGCCGAGCCCGGCCGGCCGCGAGCTTCTCGAACGGCGCGGCGCGCTGCCGGTCGTCGACGAGCAACACGCCTGTCACAGCGACCAGACGCCCGATCCGGCCGACGCCCGCGACCTGCAACAGCGAGTAGCCGCACCCTGAGCGAACCCCCGACCGACCGCTCCCACCGGCGCCGCACCGTGGCCTACCCGCCCGACCACCATATGCTGCGGGATCTCGCGTTGCAGCTGCAACGCGGCGTCGAGATCGGCGATCGCATCGTCTTGCCGACCCCGGTCGAGGTGCGCGGGCCACTCGGCTGGGCGCGACCGGGGATCATCGCCACCGCGGTCGACGTCGTCGCGGCGAGCGTCGCGCTGCGCTCCCTGTCCCCGGATTGGCTCGCCACTTCGGAGATTTCGGTTCACACCCACGAACGGCGACAGAGCGGTGCGATCGTCGGCAATGCCCGCCGCCTGCGTAGCGGGCGGACGACCGCGGTGATCGAGGTCGAGTTGTGTGACGAGGCGACCGGTTCGCGGGTCGCGTCCTCGATTGCGACCTTCGTCCGCATTGCTCGCCCCGACGACACCGAGGCGGCGCCGGTCGAGGTCCCCACCGAGACCGAGACTCTCGAGTTCGGCACCGCGGGCGCCGACCAGGCCCCTGCCATCCAACGAACCGCGGGAGTCTCGACGCTCGACGGTGAGCACGGGGTCGTCGAGCTCGCGAAGTCGGATTACTGCGGCAACTCGGTCGGTTCGCTGCAGGGCGGTATGGTGGCCCTGCTGATCGAGCTGTCCGGCGAGAGCGCTGCCAGCCACGCTGGCGGCGCGGCCCGCGGCGCGCTCGACGTGGTCGTCCACTACCTGGCGCCGGGGACGGTCGGTCCGTACAGAACCCGCGCCGCGCATCAACGCCGGCTCGGCGGCGCCGATCTATACCGGGTCGAGCTCGAAGATACGGGAAGTGGTCGGCTGATGGCGGTCGGCCTGGTGACCACGGCGAACGTCGGCTAGAGGTCTGGCCGGCGCTCCACTTCAGTCGCGAGGAGATCGGTCCGCGGCACTCTGCGCCGCGAGCAAACGCCCCATGTAGCGGAACCGCCTTCGCGTATCGACCTTGGCGACTCCGTCGCGAATGACCTGCTCGTTGAGGAACGATTCGCCAACCAGGAACACATACGCCATGAGCCGCCCCTCGCGGTCGCGATGGCCGACCGGCGCCAGCGCGTCGTCGAGCTCGATCCGCACACAGCGACCGACTACTGGAGCGAGGTCGCGTTCGATGCCACTCGGATCGAACGCTCTGACGCCGATCAGCCGCACTCGCTCGTTGCCGGACAGGAGCAGCGTCTCGCCGTCGACAGCGGCGACTCGGAAGGTCCCGGAGCCACAGCCGCCGCGACCTCGGCCGCCGATGATCGCAGCGGCGCCACCGCCAACCGCCGTCTCGCCGGAGATGTCGGCGGGCGCCGCGGCGATCGCAGCCGTCTGCACCTCGGTTTGCGCGCGCGGCTTCTCTCGATCGCTCTCGGCCGCCGCTGAAACAACTGCGCCGCTCGTCGCTCCCGCCGCCACGACCGCTGCCGGAGCCGCTGCCGCCGGCTTCGCGACCAGCGGGCTGGCGACGACCGCCGCCGCCGAGTCTTCAGCCTCGGCCGCGACCGGCGTCGCCTCGGCCAGGCCTTGCTCTTCGCCGCCGGTCGGTGCCGGCCTGGCGGGGCTCGTCGCCGGGTGTGCCGACAGCACGACTTGCAGACTGCCGTCTCGAATCGCGCCCTGCTCACCGCCATCGGCGAAGACGCAGGGCAGCGCGAGCGTGCCGTCGCTCGATCGCACATCGGCACTCCAGCGGGCGCCCTCGGCGCGCCCCTCCAGATAGTATTCGGCCCCCGCCGCGGCATCCAAAACCAAGCTGCACTCGGCGTCGCCGCGCGGCGAGGTGATGAGCCCCTCGCTGTAGAAGCGAATCGCCAGCTCGTGACGGCCGGCGGCAAGTCTCACCCCGCGGTCGTTGTCGTAGTCGCGGTGCACGACCTCGCCGTCGACTCGCGCGACGACCAGATAGACCGAGTCGAGCAGGCCGAGCTCGACCGCGTTGTAGACGACCGCAGTCTGGCCCGGGGCCAGCACCGGGCCGACGTCGCGGATGCCGCCGCAGCCAAAGGCCAGCAGCGCCGCGCAGGAGGCGAGTACCCATCGCACCCCACTTCCGATATGTGAGATGCCGCGTCAGTGAAACCCTCGCGCCGCGCCACTGCGTTGTGCCGTCCTCTCGGATCGCTTATCGGTTGGACCCGAAATAGCCACCGGCGCGGCGTAGGCCCGCCGAACAGCCATCGCCCTAGCCGTGTCTACCGCTCTCCAGTTGATCGACCTGTCGCGCACCTTCGGCCGCGTCCACGCGCTGGCGTCGGTGTCGCTCGAGCTCGGCGAAGCGACCTCGACCGCGTTGATGGGCCCCAACGGCGCCGGCAAGACGACCCTGCTGCGGATCTGTGCGACCCTGCTCAAGCCGACCTCGGGCAAGATCTTGATCGACGGGCTGGATCCGCGCGAAGAGGGCCCGGCGGTGCGCAAACGGCTGGCGGTCCTCGGCCACGACTCCGCATTGTACCCGGACCTGTCGGCGGTCGAGAATCTTCAGTTCGCAGCGCGCTTGCACCGCTTCGACGGCAGTGGAATCGAGAACGCGCTCGATCGGGTCGGATTGCACTCGGCGGCGCGACGACCGGTGCGCACCTTCTCACGCGGCATGCAGCAGCGCTGCGCGATTGCCCGCGTCCTCCTGCAGCGCCCCCGGCTGCTGCTGCTCGACGAGCCCTCGACCGGGCTCGACCTGGGGGCGCGCGACATCTTCCATGAAATCGTCGCCGA
The DNA here is from genome assembly GCA_030430165.1 of bacterium. GTDB lineage: Bacteria > Desulfobacterota > Binatia > HRBIN30 > CADEER01 > CADEER01. Next base: position 25,852 of record JAUIGL010000062.1, read on the forward strand.
GCTGCGCGCCAGCGGGACCACGGTGCTGCTGACGACGCACGACGTCGCCGAGGCGCGTCTCTTGTCGCAGTCGGCGACGTTGATGGCGCGAGGCCGCATCACCTGGAGCGGACCTACGGACGGCGCCCTCGGCGAGCGCCTCGAGGCGCTCGCCGCCGCGGGCCGCGACTGACCGATGCTGGCGATTCTCTGGAAGGACCTGCTGGTCGAGCTGCGCACCAAGGAGAGCCTGGCGTCGCTGTTCCTCCTCGGAACTCTCCTGTTGCTGGTGCTGAGCTTCGCCTTCGACCCGTCGCACCCGCTGCGCGAATCCGCCGCGCCGGGAATTCTCTGGGTCGCGATCATCTTCTCCGGCACCATCGGGATCAACCGGACGTTGCTGCGCGAACGCGACAACGATTGCTTCTCCGGTCTGCTGCTGGCGCCGATCGATCGCGGCACGGTCTACCTCGCGAAGACCGTGGTCAACTTCACCCTGCTCAGCATCGCCGAGCTCTTCCTGGTTCCCCTGTTCATCTTCTTCTTCAACCTGCCTTTTCTCGAAACCATCGCCCGGCTGGTGCGGATCGTCCCACTCACCACGGTCGGATTCGCGGCGATCGCCACTCTGTTTTCGGCGGTCTCGCTGCAGACCCGCGCGCGTGAGGTCATGCTGCCGCTGGTGATGCTGCCGCTGGCGACGCCGCTCTTTCTGGCCGCGGTCGAAACCACGGCGGTGCTGCTCGCCGGCCAGCCCGTCGATCAGGTCGCCCACTGGTTCACTCTGACCGCGGTATTCGACGTGGTCTTCCTAGTTGTGGGCTGGCTGACCTTCGAATATGCTGTCGCCGACTGAAGCGATGCCCTCGGCCAACCCAAAGACAGACGTTCTGGCGCCCGCCGCCGTGGTCCTGAGCATGCTCACTGCGCTCTACTTCGTCTTCATCGCGGTTCCCAACGACGCCTTCCAGGGACCGGTGCAACGGATTTTCTACGTGCACTTGTCGATGTGGCTGCCGACCTTCGCCGCTTTCGGCATCGTCGGCGTCGCCAGCCTGCTCTTTCTGTGGAAGAAGGATCGTCGCTGGGACCACATCGCTACCGCCTCCGCCGAGCTCGGCCTGCTCTTCTGTACCCTCGGTCTGGCGACCGGATGCATTTGGGCGAAGCCGATCTGGGGCACCTGGTGGACCTGGGACCCGCGGCTCACCCTCACTTTGGTCCTGTGGATGATCTACGCCGCCTACCTGCTGCTGCGCAGCCTGGCGACCAACCCCGAACAGGGCTCGGTGCTGGCCGCGATTCTCGGCGTATCCGGCGTAGTCGATCTCTATCTGGTCAACCGCGCCGTCTACTGGTGGCGCGGCATCCATCCCGCGGTGGTCGTCACCAAGGAAGGCGGCAGCGGTCTCCAGGACCCGATGATGCGCCTCACCCTGATCCTCTGCATGCTCGCATTCTTCCTGCTCTTCTTGTGGTTGCTGCGCCTGCGGGTGCGCACCGCCCACCTCGAGGACGAGGTCGATCGCCTGCGCCACGAGGTCCTTTCGGCCGCCTGACGACCGAGAGAGGAGTCCAGCTTTGCATCTTTCGTTTCTCTTCGCGGCGTTCGCCGTGGTCTGGGTTGGGGTCTTGGTCTACGTGCTCAGCCTGTCGAAGCGCTACCGCGACTTGTCGGCCGATCTCGAAGACCTGCGCGCCGTGGTCGAGCGCAAGCAGCGCAATCAGACCGATTGAGGCTGGCGCCGCAGTGAAGCGACTCGCCGGCAAGGTCGCTCTGGTCACCGGCGCCGCCAGCGGAATCGGCCGCGCCGTCGCCCTGCGCCTCGCCGACGAGGGGGCGTTCGTCGTCGCCACCGACGCTGCCGTCGAGGTCGCCGCGACCGCCGATGCGATCAGCGACGCCGGCGGCCGCGCCCGGGCTGCGGTCATGGACATTACCGACCGGGCTCGGGTCGACGGCGTGTTGGCCGAGCTGCGCGCCGAGGAGTCTGCGCCCGACGTTCTCGTCAACTGCGCCGGGTGGGATCGGATGCAGCCCTTCGTCGAGAATTCGCCCGAGCTCTGGGACAAGGTCATCGACATCAACCTGAAGGGCCCGGTCACCTGCTGCCGCGCCGTTCTCGACGACATGATCGCTGCCGGCGGCGGCAAGATCATCTCGATCGGGTCCGACGCCGGCCGCGTCGGCAGCACCGGCGAGACCGTCTACGCCGGCTGCAAAGGCGGCATCATCTCGTTCTCGAAGTCGCTCGCCCGCGAGGTGGCGCGGCACAAGATCAACGTCAACGTCGTCTGCCCCGGCCCGACCGACACGCCGCTGTGGTGGGGCATGGTCGAAGGCGGGTCGGAGAAGCTGATGGACGCTCTGATCAAGTCGATTCCCTTTCGCCGCTTGGCGCAGCCGGAGGAAATCGCCGCGGCCGTGGCCTTCTTCGCCTCGCCCGACGCCGACTACGTCACCGGCCAGGTGCTCAGTGTCAGCGGCGGCCTCACCATGGTCGACTGAGACCGACGCTCCCAGCCAGGGCCCACGCTCGTTGTCACAGCACTCCGGCTCGCTGCCACTCGGCGAGGACGCGGGCGGTTGCCGGCAGGCGAGCACCGCCGGCAATTGCGGCCTGCAAGCGGCGGACGTCGCTGAGCTCGTCGACATCGAACGTCTCTTCCAGTTGGCCCAAGCGCAGGCCGAGCAGGCGACAGCGCTCGACCGTCTGCGCCAGTACCCGCGGCGTCCCCATATCGACACCGGCGAACAAGTCGTGCGGATGCCGCAGCGCCAGCATGCCGTAGCCCCCGTCGGCCGTCGGCCGCACGACCGCGTCGGCACCGCGCAGTGCGTCGAGCGCTTGCGCGACGCTGCCCCTGTCGATCAGCGGCACGTCGCCGCCGAGCATCGCCACGCCGTCGGGATAGCGCGGCAGAAGCTCGGAGAATACGCCGAGCATGCGCGCCCCGAGACCGCCGCGGCACTGGTCGAGGTAACGGCGCCCCTCGCCGAGGACGGAGTCGAGGGTGGTGCCGGGCGGCGTCATCGCCCAGTGCAGCGGCGGCTCTGCGGCACCGTGCTCGGCGTCGATGTCGGCGAGAAAGGCGCGGTAGAGAGCGCAGGCGCGCTCGTCGCCGACCGAGCGCGCCAGCCGTGTCTTCACCGACCCGGCCTCGGGAAACCTGGCCATCACCACCAACGCGCAACCCATACCGCGAGGCTAGCAGAGCCCAATTGACGCGACACCTTCGGCCGTCCATGGTCGGATGCATGGCCGCTCGACCTCTCGAAGGAATGACTCTCCTGTCTTTCGAGAGCCGGCGCGCCGCGGAGATCGCCAAGCTCATCGCCAACGCCGGTGGCACGACGGTGTCGGCGCCGTCGATGCGCGAGGTCCCGCTCAGCGCCTCCGCCGAGGCGACTCGCTTGTTGCGCGATCTCGAGGCCTCGGCGATCGATGTCGTCATTCTCCTCACCGGCGTCGGTAGCCGCGCGCTCTTCGACGTCCTCGAAGCCGAGTGCGGCCGCCAGCGCGTCTGCGACCTCCTGTCGGCGACGACGGTGATCGTGCGCGGCCCAAAGCCGCGCGCCGCCCTGCGCGAGCTCGGGCTGGAGCCGGATCATGCCGTTCCCGAACCCAACACCTGGGTCGAGCTGCTCGGGGTGGTCGATGGCCTCGGCGACATCGCCGGCAAGCGGGTGGCGGTGCAGGAGTACGGCCGCCCCAACCAGGAGCTCTACGACGCGCTGCAGGATCGCGGAGCCCAGGTGCTCGCGGTCCCCGTCTACCGCTGGGCCCTTCCCGAAGATCTCGCGCCGCTGCGCCAAGGGGTGCGGCGTCTGGCCGAGCGCCGCGCCGACGTAGCGATCTTCACCAGCGCGCAACAGTGCAACCACATTCTGCAGATCGCCGACGAGCTCGGCCTGCGCGACGCTGTCTCGAATTGCGCCGACGGCGTGGTCATCGCCTCGGTCGGCCCCATCTGCACCGAGGAGCTCGAGCGCCACGGAATCGCCGTCGACATCGAGCCGACCAAGCCGAAGATGGGTCCGCTCATCAAAGAAATCGCCGAGCGCGCCCCTGAGATCCGCCGCCGCAAGGTGGCGCGACGCGTTGCGTCGCCAGGGGCTAGGGACTAGGGATTAGGGGCTGGGGCCAGGGCCGGTGGGCCAGCAGCTTGGCCCGCCATCATTCCCCAATAGCTCCCTACCTCCCCTAACCCCTAACCCCTAGCCCCTAACCCCTAGTGAAGAACTCACCGTTCCTTCTCGCTTGCCGGCGCCAGCCGGTTCCCCACACTCCCGTCTGGCTGATGCGCCAGGCCGGGCGCTACATGGCGGAGTACCGCGAGGTGCGCGCGCGGATGAGTTTTCTCGAGCTGTGCCACGACTCGCAAACGGCGGCCGAGGTGACGGTGACGGCGGCACGCAAGCTCGGGGTCGACGCGGCGATCATCTTCGCCGACATTCTTCTGGTCCTCGAGCCACTCGAGGTCGGCGTCGAGTTCACCAAGGGCGACGGGCCGCGTATTCGCGAGCCATTGCGCTCGGCCGAGCGCATCGCGACGCTGCCCGACTACGACACCGCCGACCGCCTCGCCTTCGTCTACGAGGCGATTCGCATCACCCGCCGCGAGCTCCCCGAGATCCCGCTGATCGGCTTTGCCGGGGCCCCCTTCACCCTGGCCTCCTATCTCATCGAAGGCGGCGGGTCGCGCAATTACGTCGAGACCAAGCGCTTCATGTACGAGCACGAGGAGGCATGGCACCAGCTCCTCGGGCTGCTGGCGCGGCTCGTCAACTCGTATCTCGGTCACCAGGTCGCCGCCGGCGCGCAGGCGTTGCAGCTCTTCGACAGCTGGGTCGGTTGCCTCTCGCCGCGCGACTACCGACGCTACGTTCTGCCGCACTCGGCGGCAGCGCTGGCCGGATTGTCACAGCAAGTGCCCGTGATCCACTTCGGCACCAACACCAACGGGCTGTTCCCGCTGATCCGCGAGGCAGGCGGCGACGTCATCGGCGTCGACTGGCGCATCGACCTCGACCAGGCGTGGGACATCATCGGTGAGGACAGTGCGGTTCAGGGCAACCTCGACCCGGTCACCCTGTTCGCCCCGCGCGACCAGCTTGCCGACGCCGCGCGACAGGTACTGCGACACGCCGCCGGTCGCCCCGGACACGTTTTCAACCTCGGTCACGGCATTCTGCCGCACACCCCGGTCGATCACGTTCGCTACCTGGTCGACCTGGTGCACGAGGAGAGCAGCCGCCGATGACCCGGCAAGCGGCTGCGCCGCCGCGCCCGAAGATCGCCATCCTCGGCGCCGGCATCAGCGGCCTCGCCGCCGCACACCGCCTGTTCGAGCTGAGCCGCGATCGCGCCCAGCCGGTCTCGATCTCGCTTCTCGAACGCAGCGATCGTCCGGGCGGCGTCATCCGCAGCGAGCGGCGCGACGGCTTCGTCATCGACCACGGACCCGACTCGATGCTGTCGGACAAACCCCCGGGGGTCGGGCTGTGCGAACGCCTCGGCATCACCGGGCGGCTGCAGCGCACTCGCGAAGAATTTCGCCGCACCTATGTCGCCTTCGACGGTCGCTTGCACCCGCTGCCCGAGGGCTTTCTGCTGATGGCACCGACCCGCCTCAGCCCGCTCGCCACCAGCGGACTGTTCACCCTGAGCGGCAAGCTGCGCATGGCGCTCGACCTGGTGCTGCCGAGCCGCCCGCGCGACGACGAGAGCCTGGCGTCCTTCGTCACCCGCCGACTCGGTCGCGAAGCCCTCGACCGCGTGGCGCAACCGATGGTCGGTGGCATCTACACCGCCGACCCGGAGACCCTGAGCCTGGCGGCGACCATGCCGCGCTTTCTCGATCTTGAAAAAGATCACGGCAGTATCATCCGCGGCTTGCGGGCGCAGAGCCGCACCTCGGCCGCCACCCAATCGGCGAGCGGCGCGCGATGGAGCCTCTTCCTCGGCTTCGACCGCGGCATGGAGACCCTGGTCGAGGAGATCTGCGGCCGACTGCCGTCGGGCACTCTGCAGCTCGGGCGAACCGTCGAATCGCTAGTCGCCGCCGATGCGGGCTGGCGCATCGATGGCGAAGCCTTCGACGCGGTGATCGTCGCCCTACCCGCGCCGGTTGCCGGACGCATCCTGCGCGGCACCGATGCCGCGCTCGCCGCCGACCTCGAGGGCATCGCCTACGCATCTTCGGCAGTGGTCAATCTCGGTTATCGTCGCGAGTCGATCCCCAACCCGCTCGACGGCTTCGGCTTCGTCGTGCCGCACGTCGAAGGACGCCGCATCATCGCCTGTAGCTTCAACAGCATGAAGTACGCCGGCCGCGCGCCGAGCGGCCACGCCCTGCTGCGCGCCTTCGTCGGCGGCGCCTTGCGGGCATCGATGCTCGAGCGCAGCGACGAGGAGATCTTTGCCGCGGTCCGCGAGGAGCTGCGCGATCTCCTGTCGATCGGCGATCCCCCCGAGTTGCAGACGATTACCCGCTATCCGAGCTCGATGCCGCAGTATCAGCTCGGCCATCTGGCGCGAGTCGAGAGGATCGAGTCGCGAAGCGCGGCACACCAGCGGCTCGCCCTCGCCGGCAACGGCTACCGCGGGGTCGGCATTCCGGATTGTATCGACAGTGGCGAACGCGCCGCCGAGAAGATTTTTTCGACTCTCGAGTCATCCCGCATCACCGATGCCGCCTAGACCGAGAGGCACAATATTTCAGTGACTTAGGGCGGGATCGGCAGCCGGCGCGTCGGCTCGACACCGCTCTGGCCGATTCGCCCACTTGTGCTGTTGAGGGGGAATGCCTAGTGTGCGGCAGGCTAAGCGCCGCCTCGCCGAATGGCGAACACCGACCAGATTCGAGCACCCCGACGTGACGTCCCCCGCTACTGCCCCGCGCGCTCTTTCCCGGCCTATCGCTTTGTTCCCGGCCGCGCGCCGCACCCGCGGCTCGACCCGGACGGTCACTCCTTCGGTGTCGCCGAAGCCTCGGTCGGGCCGTGGAGTCCACGCGACTGGCAAGACAACCCAGAGTGGCTGCACGGAGTCGATCTCTTCAATCACGGCTATTACTGGGAAGCGCACGAAGCGTGGGAGTCGCTGTGGCGCGTCGTACCTCGCGACAGCGCCCCAGGCTTGCTCCTGCAGGGGCTCATTCAGCTCGCCGCTGCGCTCCTCAAGCTGCAGACGAGCTCTCTGCCCAGCGCCAAGCGGCTGGCAGACCGCGGAACCGAGAAACTGATGCGGGTCGCGAAGCAATCCCCCGCCCTCATGGGGCTGGACCTGCGCGCGACCATTCACCGAATGTCTACTTATTTCCGTCCCCTCGCGGACGACGTCCAGCCCAGCCTGGACGCCGGCGTACCGACATTGCGCCTCGGCAATACGGCGTGGCCCCCCGGAGACCAGCAGCAATGAGCTGGGCTTTCTCCGGAGCGAAGGTCCCCGCATTGCCGGCGCAGCTCGCGAATATCCTCGCAGAGGTGTGGTGGACGGGTCGAAGGAGGAGGAATGCCCAAAATCATGTTGATCAATGTCACCCACTCGGAAGAGAGTCGGGTCGGCATTTTGAACGAAGGAGTTCTCGAAGCTTTTGAGATCGAGGCACTCAGCAGAGCCCACCTGAAGGGCAACATCTACAAAGGGGTGGTGCACCGCATCCACCCGGCGCTCGAGGCGGCATTCGTCGACATCGGCGCCGAGCGCGATGCGTTTCTCCCGCTCGACGAGATTTGTTTCAAGAATCTTCCCGAGCGGCCTAAACCGAAGGAAAAGTCGAACGGCTCCGGCGGACGCCGGCAGCTGCGCATCCGCGACGTGCTGCGTCCCGGCCAGGAGCTCCTGGTGCAGATCACCAAGGAGCAATTCGCCAACAAGCCGCCGACGCTGAGCACCTTCTATTCCCTGCCCGGCCGCTACTTGGTCCTGTTGCCCGGTTCCGACGACACCGGGATCTCGCGCCGCATCGAAGGTGAGGAGCGCGACCGCCTGCGCAAGGCGGTCGACGCGATCAAGAAGGACGAGGGCTTCGGCCTCATCGTGCGCACCGTCGCCGGACTGGAAGAAACCAACAAAGACCTCGCCCACGACCTCGACTACCTGCAGCGCCTGTGGTCGAGCGTGCAGGCGTCCGCCGGCGGGCAGCCCGCCCCGTCTCTGGTGTACCGCGAGCACGACATCGTGCAGCGCGCGATTCGCGACTTCTACACGCCCGACATCGGCGAGATCTACATCGACGACGAGGACGTGTACGAGCGCGCCAAGGAGTTCCTGAGCGCCTTCATGCCCGGCAGCGAGGCCGTGCTCAAGCTCTACCGCGGCGAGCAGCCGATGTTCTCGGCGTTCCAAGTCGAAGACCAGATCGAGTCGGTGTTCGAGCGCCGCGTCCGCCTGCGATCCGGCGGTTCCATCGTCATCGACGGAACCGAGGCGCTGACCGCGATCGACGTCAACTCGGGCGGTGCGGTGCGCGGCGCCAACCCCGAAGAGACCGCGTTCCGCACCAACCGCGAGGCCGCCGCAGAGGTGGCGCGGCAGATGCGCTTGCGCGACATCGGCGGCATCATCGTCGTCGACTTCATCGACATGCGCGACCCCAAGCACATCCGCGAGATCGAACAGCGGATGCGCGACGAGATGCGCCTCGACAAAGCGAGGCACGAGACCAGCCGAATCTCCTCGCTCGGTTTGATGGAGATCTCACGCCAGCGCCTGCGCCCCGCAGCAGCCAACACCAGCCACGCGACCTGTCCGCTGTGCCAGGGGTTCGGTTCGGTTCGCGCCAGTGCCTCGGCGGCGCTGGCGGCGATTCGCAAGGTGCACAACCGGCTGTCGCTTGGCGACGTCGAGAGCATGCGCGTCACCCTGCCGACCAGCGTCGGTCTGTACGTTCTCAACCAGAAGCGCGAGGACCTCGCCAATCTCGAGGCGCGCTACGAAAGCCAGGTCGAGGTTCGCTTGAGCGACACCCTGCTGCCGCACGAGGCCGAGCTCGAGGTCAAGGAACGGTCGCGCGCAACCAGCAACGGCAAGAAGCTCGAACCGGGAACCGTCGCCGCGCCGCAGCCGAAGAGCAAGCAGACCGAGAGCGCGAATGGCGCCAGCGAGAACGGTGGCGACGGGCGCAAGCGCCGGCGGCGCCGGCGCCGGCGCAAGCCCGACGAGGCGAGCCCCGACAACAACGGCGCTCAGGCGAACGGCGCCGCGGCGGAGGCTGCCGCGAAGGATTCCAAGGACTCCCCCGACAGCGCCGGCGAGGCCGCGGCCACGGACGAAGCCAGCAAGGAGGCTGCGAGCCCTGCCGCCAGCGAGGCTTCGGCCGACGGCACCAAGCCGGCGAGCGGCGCGCGATCGCGGCGTTCACGCGGGCGCCGCGGCGGACGCCGGCGGTCCGGTCGCTCGCGCGCCGAACAAACGGAGAGCGGCGCCACCGGCAGCGCGGCGAGCAGCGGTCCGGCGAGCTCGCCGCCCAGCCAAGGCTCGGCTCCTGCCGCGGCGGCCAATGCCGCCCCGGCTTCGCCGCCGTCTGGCCAGACACCGGCCGAGACACGCCCGGCAACGACCGGTGAACGGTCGCTAGACAAGCCCGCCGCCGGCGAGGCGCCGCAACCGAAGGCCGCGGCGGCGCAATCCGAATCGGCCAAACCCGACGCGGAGGCCGCAGCCAAGCCGGCGACCAAACGGGCGGCGAAGAAGACCACGACGAAGAAGACCACTGCCAAGAAGACCACCACCAAGAAGGCGGCGGCGAAGAAGACCACCGCCAAGAAGACCACCGCCAAGAAGGCGGCGGCGAAGAAGACGACCACCAAGAAACGCGCGACCAAGAAGACGACTGCGAAGAAGACCACCGCCAAGAAGGCCGCAGAGGCACCACCGGCGGCCGGCAGTCCAGCGCAAGAGTAGGTCGAGCGATCGACCAGACGGAACGCGGAGTCGAGCGGTAGCCTGGTGTCGCTCGACTCCGCAGCTCAGCTGCCGGCGCGGTGCCGAAAGATGCGCCCGCGGCGCGAGGTGTCGGCCAGCTCGAGGAACAGCAGGCCGCGCACCACCATCGTGAAATAGACGAAGAGTGCGGTCGCCACCGACTTCAAGAGCAGCGGCAGGAGTCCGCCGCTCGGCAGATGCCACAGCGCCATCCCGCCCACCGCGAGCACGAAGTTCAGCGGAAACCACTCGATCCAGTTCTGGGTGATGAAGCGGTAGCTCTCGCCGAGCAGCTCCAGGGTCGGGTAGTGGCCGAGGTAGATCAGCTCCGGGACGGCGTTGAAGAGAACCCAGACGAGCAGGCTCGAGAAGGCGGCGATAGCCAGTCCGTTGGGACTCGCCGCCAGCATGCTGGTCACCAGCTGGAAGATCCACAGCGCGAACATCACCCCGATGACGTCGCTGAAGTACTTGCCGAAGCAGCCGCGGAAGTCCTCGAAAGTGGCGCGCCCGGTTTTGACGATTGGCTCGACCGAGCCGAGGAACGCCCCAAAGCACAGGGCGGTCACCAGGTAGAGCAGGATCCCGCCGAGCGGCCCGAAAAACGGTGCGACGAAGTAGGCCGCGTTGATGACGCCGCCGAAGACGAAGAGAGCCGCGAACATCGGCCAGTTGCGAACCGCCAGCTCGCCCCCTTTCGCCAACGAGCGACCGTACATCGCCAGCGTCGTCCGCAACCAGTCCACGGCGGCGAGCGTAACCGCCACTCCCGCGGCGGTCAATCAACGTTGAGCGAGGTGAGAGGCTCAGTTTCATTCGCGGGGTAACGAGAGAGGCAACCTCGGATCCGCCCTCCGTACCGTAGGGGGAGGTCACACCCCGACGAAGGAGTCTTGTTCTCTTGTCGGGCCGATGGATCGCCGCTTGCCCCCCCTGAAGGCCAAGGGGGGACGGAATTTCGGGCGGCTTCCCCCCAAGCCGCGCACTTGCGAATCGAACTGACCCACTAAACGAGTCTTGTTCTCTTGTCGGGCCGATGGATCGCCGCTTGACCCCCCTGTAGTCCCCCCTTGCCAAGGGGGGACGGAATTTCGGGCGGCTTCCCCCCCAA
>JAUIGL010000063.1 GCA_030430165.1 bacterium
CCGAGCGTCAGCAGCACCAGCGCGAGGAACAGCTTGCCGGCGGTGATCGACTGGTCGTCGACGACGGTGACCTCGTACGACCAGGCGCGCTTGGTCCAGGCCCATGCCGCGGCGAATCGTTCTTCGAGGTCGCGCGAGGCCTGCTCGCCGCGCAGCTCCTCGAGCAATCTGGTGTGCTGGCGGATCGCCGTGTCGAGGCTGGCGACGTTGATCTCCTGGGCCTCGATTCGCTGATCGACCGCCTCCTGGTGGCGGTCGAGGGCGTTGCGCAGCTCGCTGCCCAACTCGGTGCCGAGGATCTTGTCGTTCAGCAACAGAGCTTCCTTGCGCAGGTCGGATAGCTTCGCGCGTTCGACGCGCGCCTCGCGCTCGTACTGGTCGAGCAGGCCGCCGCTGTCGCTGCGCCACTGCGCCTGCTCGTCGGGCGACGCGCGCCGATTGGCGACGGCGAAACGCCGCTCCCAGACTCGCATGAGGTCGTCGAGTCGCTGGATCCGTTCGGTGAGCACCCGCGTCGTCTGTTGCCAGGTGACGTACTCTTGCCGTCGCGCCGCCGCCCGCTCGAGGTTCTCGTCGTCGGGGCGGTCGGGGTCGATGCGCTGCAGCGCCTTCGACCAGGCTTGCTCGGCGCGCACCGCTCGCCGCTCGGCCTCGGTGAGCTGCTCCTTGAGCTCTTCGATGCGGTTGGCGAAACGATCGGCGCGCTCGCGATACTGTTCCTCGTCGAGCCCGGTGCTCGACTGCATGCGCTCGATCCGCGCCGCGAGAAGGTCGAGCTCCTGATTGCGGCTGTTGCGGTTGATGCGATCGCGGCGCAGCTCCAGTATGCGCAGGTCGACGACCGCCGCCGCGACCCTGCTCTCCAGCTTGCGCATGGCGAGCTCGTCCTCGAGCGCGGAGAAGCGAGCCGGGTCGTCGTTCTTGTCGAGTGCCTCTTGCGCCTTGCGGCGCGCCGCCTCACGGGTGGTGAGCATTTGCCGCGCCTGGACCAGAGCGGCCTCCGCGGCGTCGGTCGCGTCGGTGGCTCGGCGCAGCCGCTTTTCCGCCCCGTCGAGCTCGTCGCGCAGGTGATCGACCTCGAGCAGAGAGTAGGGCGGCGACTCGTCGACTCCCTGCTCGCGGATCCGCTGCAGGGTTGCGGCGGTCGTTTCCGCGTCGGAGCTGGCGACCTGAATCTCGGCCAAGGCCGCCTTCTTCTGGTTGAGCAGCAGACGCAGTCGCTCGAGTCCCTGGAGTCTCTCGCCGATCGTGGCGCCGCGCCGTGGGCCGGACTCTGCGAGCTCCCGTTCGAGATCGGCTCGCTGCTCGCCGAGCGCCCTCTCATCGGCGACGAGGTCTTCCGGCGACAGCGCCGGGGACTCGGTTGGCGGCGCGATCGGGCCGAAGATCTGCGGCTGGGCGGTCGCCGCTGTCGCGGTCAGCAACAGGAGGGCGACTGCCGGAAGCTGCCGGCGCCGCCTATTCGGAGCGGTGAGGGGCATTGATCAGTTGGAGCTCGCCGCAGCGGCCGAGCTACCCGGAGATGCGTCTTTCTCTGCCCAGATCACGTTGTTTCCATAGAAGCCCGAGCTGGGCCGCCGCGCAAGCGCGGCGGCCCGGTCACTCGCGGCCATGCGTTGCTCTCATTGGCCGCGCGACTTCCGGCGCAGTCGCCGAGCGGATAGCATGAGCGCATGCGCATCGGAGTTCCGCGGGAGATCAAGGTTCGCGAGTATCGTGTGGGAGCCCAACCGGCCGGCGTGCGCCAGCTGGTGGCGGCGGGGCACGAAGTGGTCGTGCAGTCGGGCGCGGGCGTCGGCAGCGGTTTCTCCGATCAGGACTACCAGCGCGCCGGCGCCAGCGTAGTCGACGCTGCCGCCGATGCGTGGGCGGCCGACATGGTGGTCAAGGTCAAGGAGCCGATCGAGTCGGAGTACGAGCTGTTGCGTCCGGGGTTGGTGTTGTTCACATACTTGCACCTGGCGGCCGACGCCGCGCTGACCCGGCAGCTGCTCGATCGGCGGGTTCGCGCCATCGCCTACGAGACGGTGACCGACCGCATGGGCGGGCTGCCGCTGCTGCGGCCGATGAGCGAGATCGCCGGACGCATGTCGGTGCAGGTCGGGGCGAGCTGCCTCGAGCGCGAGCACGGCGGCAAGGGCGTCTTGCTGAGCGGTGTCGCCGGCACCCGCAAGGGCAGGGTGGCGATCATCGGCGGCGGCACGGTGGGTGCCGCGGCGGCGCGCATCGCCATCGGTCTCGGCGCCGAGGTGACGGTGCTCGACGTCAACATGGATCGGATGTCGTACCTCGAGGACATCTTCGGCAGCGAGGTCGAGACCCTGTACTCGAATCTCGAGACCATCGAGGAGAAGGTGCGCAGCGCCGATCTGGTGATCGGCGCGGTGCTGGTGCCGGGCGGCGCGGCGCCCAAGCTGGTCGACGAGGATCTGGTCAGCCAGATGGCGCCCGGGTCGGTGGTCGTCGACGTCGCCGTCGACCAGGGAGGCTGCATCGAAACCTGTCGCCCGACGACGCACGAGGATCCGACCTACCAGGTCCACGACATCGTCCACTACTGCGTCGCCAACATGCCCGGCGCGGTTCCGCGCACCAGCACCTACGCGCTGACCAACGTCACCCTGCGCCCGGCTCTGGTGATCGCCGACCACGGCGTCGAGGCGGCGGTCCGCGCCTCGCCCGAGCTCGCCACCGGCGTCAACACCTGGGACGGAATGTGCACGGTAGCCGGCGTCGCTGCCGCGCACGACCTCGACCTGGTTCCGATCGAGGAAGCGCTGGGGGGCTGACAAACTAGCCGCAGATGAACGCAGATCTGCGCAGATGGGCCGGTGGGCGGAACGAAGTTTCCAAAGGATGGGCGTAGCCCCACCGAATGCCTCTCCCGCATTGCTGGCGGGAGAGGATGAAAGGTGAGGGTACAATTTTTTAGGAGCTGAGTGATCCGCGAGCTCGAACACAATCGTGGCGTTTCGCGCTCATCAGAGATTCCCTCTCCTCAATCGTCCTCCACCTGGAGAGGGCGCATCAAATGGCTGCGGTACGCAAACCCTTGTGCCGCATGGGCTAGCGACGCCTTTCCTCTCGGTCCCCTCACCTCTAATCCTCTCCCGCGGCAATGCGGGCGAGGGATTCTGTGCGCGCTTCGCGCGTTTCCTTCGAGAAAATCGACAGTCTCTATCGGGGGAGGAAGCTTCGATCCCCTCTCCCTACGGGAGAGGGCCAGGGAGAGGGCAAATGAAACGCCGCGTCAGCGCACATCGAGCGCGGAGCGCCCTGCAAGCCCATCCGCGCAAATCTGCGTCCATCAGCGGCGAAAGCTTTTCCTGAACGCCCCCCTAAATGACCAATCCCACGTGCGCCCCGTGCCGTGTCGCTTCGGCCATCCAGCGCGGGATCCATGCCGAGCCGGCGACGTAGAGGTCCTTGATCTCGCCTTCGGCTTTGAGCTGGTCGTAGATCTCGTGCTTCGGCACCGAACCGTAGATGAGGACGACGCTGTCGAATCCTTCCTCGCGGTAGGTGTGGCCGCCGCCGAAGGAGGAGACGAAGTCGAGGCCCTTCTCGTCGATGTTGGTGAGGATCACGTTCGGCGTCACTTTGACTCCGACGTTTTCCATGTGGGCGAGCACCATCGACACCGAGTAGCGCGCGATTTCATAGCCGAGGTGGAGCGACTTCGAAAACACGTGCACGTCCTTGCCCTTGCTGGCGAGGTACTCGGCGATGGTCGGCGTCTCGTAGTAGTCCTCTTCCGAGATGATGGCGACGCGCTGGCCGACCTTGACGCGTCCGGCGATCGCGTCCCAGCCCTGCACGACGTGCGGCAGGTCGAGCCCGGTGACGTCGTCGGGGACCCGTGGCACCGAACCGGTGGCGACCACCACCGCCTCGGGATCGAGCGCTTTGACGCTGGCGAGGTCGGCCGCGGTCTGCAGCCTGACGTCGACCCCGGTCCGCTCCATCTCGTTCTCTTCGAAGTAGACCTGGTCCTCGAAGTCGTCGCGTCCGGGTGCGTTGGCGGCGAGATTGAGCTGGCCGCCGAGCCGCTTGCCGGCTTCGAGCAGGGTCACCTTGTGGCCGCGTTGCGCGGCGATGCGCGCCGCTTCGCAGCCGGCGATGCCGCCGCCGACCACCACCACGCGCTTCGGTGTGTCGGTCGGAGCGTACTCGTTCTTCCAGCGAACCTCGTTGCCAATCACCGGGTTGATCGAGCAGGTCGGCGAGTAGGGGAAGGTCAGCGGCTCCGACGCCTCGTCGATGCAGCGGGTGCAGCTGATGCAGCGGCGGATCTCGCCGAGCCGGCCTTCGCGCGCCTTGTTGGCGAATTCGGCGTCGGCGATGCCGGCGCGCACCATGCCGATCAGATCGCAGTAGCCCTCGGCGAGGATCTCCTCGGCGATCACCGGGTCGTTGACGCGTCCGGCGAACAGCACCTTGACGTCCTCACCGAGGTCGGCGCGCACCGCCTTGCCGCATTCGCGGAACTCGCCGTGCGAGTAGTAGGAGGACGGCACGTACGACGGCGCTCCCCAGCAGTGGCCGACGTCGACGTTGACGTAGTTGAGCAGGCCGGTTTCGCCGATGTAGTAGGTCATCTCGCGCGACTCGAGATTGTCGAAGCCTCCGCGGCGGAACTCCTTACCGCTCATGCGGATGCCGAGCGCCAGGCCGTCGCCGATGACCTTGCGCACGCGTTCGAGAGCTTCGACGACGAAGCGCACCCGCTCTTTCGGACCGCCGCCCCATTTGTCGGTGCGCTTGTTGGTCACCGGTGAGAGAAAGCTGTAGCCGAGCGTCTCGTGGGCGCAGTGGATCTCGATGCCGTCGGCGCCGACGTCCTTGGCCACCGCCGCGGCGTCGGCGTAGATCTGCAGGATCGCCTCGATCTCTTCGTCGCCGAGCTCGTGCGGACAGTAGTCCTGGGCGCCGATGACGGGAACCTCGGACGGCGACCAGACGGCGCTCAGGTGGGTCAGTTGCACCAGCGCCACCGAGCCGGCGTCGTGCACCTCGTCGATGAACTTGCGCATCCCGTCATGGAAGGCCGGGTTCTGGTAGGCCGCCTGATGGGCGGCGAAGCCGACCGCGAGGCCGACCTCGTCGGGCGTCTCCGGCGGGAACGGATAGTTGAGCAGCCAGGTTTCGCTGCCGATCCAGCCGGTGCCGCCGCGCGCCTTGGCGCCGTGGTGGGCGATGAAGTTCTCGTCGATCTCACCGGGGATCTGCGACGAGTTGATCGTGTTGGTGGTCTCGCAGATGCGGTTCGGGACCAGCATCGGGCCGACCTGGATCGGCGAGAACAGGTGCTTGAATTCGACTTTGCTCACGTTGGGTTGCCTCTTTGGGTTGCTGCGTTCAGGCGGGGCCGGTCGGCTTCAGGATCACCAGCGCAAACGGCCGATCGGTTTGCTTCTGGAAGTGGTGCCAGACGGGGAAGAGGCCGTCGAGCTTCTCCCACAGCCCCTCGCGTTCGTGGTCCGCGGCTTCGCGCGCGACCGCCTTCATCTTCTTGTCATCGAGCTGGACCCAGCACTCGGGATTGGCGCGCAGGTTGTGGACCCATGCCGGGTGCTTGTCGTAGCCGGCGAGCGAGCCGACGACGACCATCTCTTCGCCGTCTTGCAGGAACACCAGGGCGACGGTGCGTTCCTTGCCCGACTTGCGGCCGACGCAGGTCAGCAGCAGGGTCGGCAGCCCTGACGGACCTTCGCCGGTGGCGCGTCCTTTCGGGTCGGCCAGGTAGGCCTCGACGTCGGACTCGCCGTCACTGCGAATTCGGTCGATCGATGACGTTTGGTCGAGGATGGTGGCCCAGTCTTCGTCGGACATGAACTCGGGCTTCTTGATCTTGTCGCGATCGGTATCCATCGGTTGTCCTCCAACCCCGAGCGAGTCGGGATGCGTATTGTCGTTCGCGCCTCTACCGCGTCGCGGCGCGAGCCGTCACTGAATTTTGGCGATCACCTCGTCGGCGTAGCGCCGGATGGCGTCTTTCTTTTCGGACAGCGGCGGCTGCTGCTTCATGAAAGCGGCGACGCCTTCCTCGGCCGGAGTGTCCGGCATCGTCCACGGCGTGATTTGCAGGTCGGTGACGCCGAGGTCTTCCAGTCGTTTGATGTCGTCGACGGTCTGCGCGTCGGGACAGTGTAGCATGATGTCGAACGGCTCGTTCTCGCGCCCGAACTCGTGGCGCAGGCGGTTGAGCTCGTTGATCGGCTGCTCGATCTCGCCGAGCGGGTGCATGACGCCGATCCAGCCGTCGCCGTAGCGCGCGGCGCGCTCGAGCGCCGGCGGTGTGGTGCCGCCGACGTAGATCGGAACCGGCTTCTCCGGCACCGGCGCCATGATCAGGCGGTCGAAGTCGTAGTACTTGCCGTGGAACTCGACGTAGCCGCCCTGCATCAGCAGCTTGAGGATCTGGATCGCTTCGTTCTGGCGCCGGCCGCGCGTCTTCTTCTCCATGCCGAGCCACTTGAACTCTTCCGGCATCCAGGCGAGCCCGACGCCCATCGCCACTCGGCCATTCGAGACCGCGTCGACCGAGAACAAGCTCTTCGCCTCGAGCAGCGGCTGACGGATCGCCAGTCGCACCACCGAGGTGACGAAGCGAATCCGTTCGGTCACCGCCGCCATCGCCGCGATCGCCACCCAGGGGTCGAGCACCGGCAGGTCGAGCGGCCAGAAGCGCGAGCCGTCTGGCGTGTAGGGGTAGGGCGCCGACACTTTCTCCGGAAAGAACGGAGCGTCGGCAACCTGCAGGCTGTGCCAGCCCGCCTCCTCGGCGGTCTTGGCGATCTCCTGGTGCTGCTTGGGATCGACCATGAACAGGTGAAAACCGAAACGCATCAACGTCCCTCCTCGCGCACTCCCGCTTCTAATGAACCCGGCCGACGCCGCGCCCGCGGGCAGACCGTCGCCGAGTGTCATCCGGGTGCATTTGGCGGAATTTAAACGACTGTTTGGGTGATGTGCAACAGCCGCTGGCAGATTGTTTTGTGCCTCCAGCAGGTGAGCCCATCGAGTCTGCCTACGGGGCGGTCACTGGGCCGGGCGGGGTTGCTGAAAAACCACAAGGCTCAGGAAGTTTATCCACAGATTACGCAGATTACGCAGATTTTTTCCGGCTCGCTGGCAACCTGATCTCCGGAATCTGTGAGAATCTGGGAAATCTGTGGATAGAAAAGTGAGCCAGTGCCGACCGGTCGCGCCACCGAGCGTGAGTGACGTGGACCGCTCTCGGGCGAGTGCCGATCGGGGCCGCAGGAACGGATTGACGCCGGGCCTTGTTGGGAGCACGGTGTTTACAGATCACTGAGGTGTAAACATGAAGAGTGTGACGATCTCGATGCGGTTGTCGGCGGCGGAGGCGAGCCAGCTGGAGCGCCAGGCTCGGGAGCTCGGGGTCGAGCGACCGACCCTTCTCAAACGCGCTCTGCGTCGCGGCGCGCGGGATCTACTCGTCGAACACGCGTGTGAGGCGTACCGCGGTGGCGAGGTCACCCTCTCGCGTGCTGCGGAGATGGCTGGGTTGTCGCTGCGTGACATGATCGTTCGGATGCGGAGCGCCGGTCTCGAGCTCAGCTACGGGGTCGAGGAGCTCGCCGGCGACCTGCGTGCATGATCGTCGTTGCGGACGCCAGTCCGCTGATATTTCTCGGCAAGCTGCGGCAGCTCGATCTCGTGTTTCGGGTCGTCGGCGAGGACGTGCGCTTGCCCGAGGCGGTGCTCGCCGAGATCGTCACAGCCGACACCGAGCCTGCCGAGCTGCGCGTGTTGCGGCCGTTCCTCGCTCGATGCACGGTGGAACCGGTTCGCCGCCCGAACCGTTACGCGAGCGGCATGAGCAAGGCCGACAATGCCGCCGTGACCCTGGCCGTTCGTTCCGCCGCCGACTTTCTCCTGTGTGACGAGCGGATTACCCGCCTGATGGCGGAAGCCGAAGGAATCCGCCCTCTCGGCACCATCGGTGTCTTGCTGCGGGCGCTACGAGCAGGGGAGATGACTCGTCGTCAGGCGAGGACGTCATTCGATCGCCTGGTCGACGAGCACTCGTTCCGGATCGGCATCGAGCTCTATCGCGCGGTGCTCGCCGAGATCGAACGCCGCTGATCAAGGTCAATAACTAACACTCGCGCTCATCGACCGCGCTTCGCGGAAAGCGAATTCCCGAGGGGGGTGACAGAATCGCCTTTGGAATCTTCCGCTTGGAATCTGGAATGAAGAAAGGCCGCCCGAAGGCGGCCTTTCTTGGGAGAGCGGGCGACCGGGATCGAACCGGCGACCTTATGCTTGGCAAGCATACGCTCTAGCCAGCTGAGCTACGCCCGCATCGATTTCCCTATTTACCCGAGGCGCATTTTGGTGGCAACCCTCCTTCGCCAAGGCTTCGGAGGGCAGGCTCCTCCTTCTTCACACCGTTGCTTCGGGGGGCAGGCTCCTCCTTCTTCTTCTTCGCGTGGGTGCTTCGGGGGGTTTCCGCGCCAGGACGGCAAGGGGTTTGCAGAAGATTTTCTCGCGCCAAGACGCCAAGGCGCCAAGGGGGTTTGCAGGGAGCCGTTTCTCATCGTCCTGGCGCGAGTAACTCGAGCTGCGGCAACCTGAACGCAATCCGATCGTCGCCAACCCAGAACACCACAGGGAAAAGACCTGAGAACCCCTTGGCGCCTTGGGGTCTTGGCGCGAGAATCTCTTTTCCTGAGAGCCCCCGACCCCGAAAGCCCCTCGGTGGCTCTGCGTCTTGGCGCGAGAATTTCTTTTCCTGAGAGCCCTCCAACCCTGAGAACCCCTTGGCGTCTTGGCGTCTTGGCGCGAGAATTTCTTTTCCTGAGAACCCTTCGACCCTGAAATCTTCCAGGTGAACCTTTTCTGAGGTCCGTGCGTACTACCTCCCAGAAGCGAATGGAGGAAGAAATGTCGGACGAAATGAAGCGTTGTCCCTATTGTGCCGAGGAGATTCGGGCGGAGGCGACTCGCTGTCGCTATTGCCGGAGCCGGTTGATCGCGATCGATCCCACCCGCTGGCATCGCAGCCACTCGGATTCCCGGATTGGCGGAGTTTGCGCCGCCGTGGCGGCCGCTTTCGCGGTGCCGGTGGGCGCGGTGCGGGCGGCTTTCGTGGTGCTGGCGCTGTTGCCGATGCACCTCAGCGTGCTCGCCTATCCCGCCCTGTGGGTGGTCATCCCGAAAAGGCCGGGCGGCGAGTCGCTGCTCGAGCGCGGTCTGCGCTGGGGGCTGGCCACCGCCAACCGGATGAGCGGGCACCATTCGGGGGAGGGCGGTCCGCCGAGCCGGCGCGGTCATCACCAGCCGCAGTCCTAGCCGACCTGGGATGATACCATGTCGAATCGATGGTCACCGATGAGGAGCTGGCGTCGCGGGTCGCGGGCGGCGACGAGGCCGCGCTCGCCGAGCTCCTGCGGCGCTACCAGCACGGTCTGGCGGGTTTTCTCCACCGCCAGACCGGCGGTCGCGACGTCGAGGACCTCTTCCAGGAAACCTGGTTGCGGGTGGTCCGCCACGCCGATCGATTCGACCCGTCGCGCAAGTTCTCGACCTGGATGTTCCAGATCGCCGTCAACCTGGCGCGCGACTGGCACCGGCGGCCGCCGCCCGAGCCGGTCGAGCACAGCGACCAGGCGAGCACCCCGCCGGGCAGCGATCGCTCCGACGCGGGGATCGACGCCGCGCGGTTGCTCGCCGCCCTACCCGAGGAGCAGCGCGAGGTCATCGTGCTGCGCTACTATCACGACCTGCGCGAGGAAGACGTCGCCGAAGTCCTCGGCGTTCCCCGCGGCACGGTGAAGAGCCGAGCGCACAACGCGCTCAAGAAGCTGGCCGCAATGGCCGAAGCATGAAGATGAGAGACGAAATCGACAAAGAAACCGCGGTCGCCAGAGTGAAGCAGCTGGCGGCGGAGTCCGACTGTGCGAACATCGACAGCGAACGGGTTGCCTCCGCGTTGTCGTGGCCGCTCGACTGCGACCTCGGCGCTTGGTCGCGCAACGTTCTGGCGTGTGCCGCCGCGCAGCTCGAGGCCAACGCGCTGCGCGTGTGGCGGCGGCAGGCGGCGGTCTTCGTCGGCCTCGCGGCGCTGGCGCTGCCGTTGACGCTGGTCGCCGCCTTCTACGCGGCGAGCACGCTCTACGGTTTCTTCTGCGCGCTGATGCCGACCTCGCTGGCGACCTATCTGGTGTGGACTTACATGATGGCCGCGCTCGGCGTCGTCGGCGTGACCTTCGCGCTGGTGCCGGTCGCCCTCGGCCGCTCGCACGACCGCCTGGCGATGGCCCACTCGTACCCGTCCGGCTTGCACTCGACCTGGGAGGACCCCGAATGAAACGCTGCCCCTACTGCGCCGAAGACATTCAGGACGCGGCGATCAAGTGTCGGTACTGCGGCAGCATGCTCAACCAGGGCATGCTGGCCACCGAATGGTACCGCTCGCGCAACGACCGCATGCTCGCCGGAGTCTGCGCCGGCCTCGGCAAACACTTCGGCGTCTCGGTCACCGCGCTGCGCCTAGCCCTGGTCATCCTCACCATCTTCGTCGGCTGGGGAATCATCGTCTACGCCGTCCTCTGGGTAGTCATGCCCCTCGAAGAAGACCCCCAGCTCCCCCAGCAAACCCCGATCAACGTAACCCCGCCACCCAACCCAGACCCCCCCGAGCGCAAGCCCCGCCCAAACACCACCCACACCCCCTGAGCCTGGACCACCCCGCGGGCGAAGCCCGCGGTTTGGACGCGAGCCGAGCGCAGGCGAGCCTTGGCCGACGCGCGCAGCGCGGCTTTGGCCGCATCGGCGCAGCCGATGCTTTGGACGCGCCGCCGTCGGCGGCGCCAGCGGCGCTATTTCTCGGTGCCCGCGGATCGCGTCAGATGCATCATCGTCAAGCCGACGATCGCCCCGGCGACGAACTCCGGAGCGCTGTCGCCGATCGCCTGCACGAGCGGTCCCGGCTGAAAGCCGGCGTCGTACAGAATGACGAGGAGTGCGCCCGTAATCACTGCGGTCAGCAACTCCACGTTCCACCCGACAATCCACCGGAACGCGATACCGACGAAGGTTCCGGCCACCCACAGATCAATCAGACTTCCGACATCCATGTCCTCGGATAGGAGCAAACCCGGGGCCAACTTCGCTGGAAAAGCACTGCGGCCTCTATCTTTTCGCTCTGCATGGCATGCGCGAAGGGATGCGGTGACGAGATTTGGCAGTTCGGTACTTTGGTGACGGTTTTGCGGGTGGAGGGCATGGCGTGTGCGCTGTGTGGGTGCGGGATCTGTGGTGCGGGATCTGGGATCTGGGGGTGGTTGGCTAGCATTGGTTTGCAGGGGGGCTGGTGGCCGAGGTCGCTGAGAGCGATACCTCCAACCGGCCCTAGTTCCCAGCTCCCAGATCCCAGATCCGATCAAGGCGTGAGCGCAAAGCGCTCACGCCTTGATCTCCAAGAGGTTGATCTTCTTCTGCAGTGCGCGCACCGAGATGCCGAGCTTGGCGGCGCTGTGGGTGCGGTTGCCGTCGTTCTTGATCAGCTCCTGGGTGATCAGGCGGCGCTCGACTTCGCGTAGGCGTCCGCGCAGCGAGCCGTTGCCGTTGTCGGCGGCGGCGAGCTTGCGGTCGCCGACGACCTCGGCCGACAGGAGATCGACGTCGACCGTGTCACCTGGGTTGGCGAGTGCCACGGCGCGCTCGATCTCGTTCTCGAGCTCGCGCACGTTGCCGGGGAAGGAGTGGTCGGTCAGCGCCTGGATCGCCGCCGGCGTCAGACCGGACAGCGGCTTGCGCGAGCGCGCGGTGTACTTGTCGAGGAAGTGCTTGGCGAGAAGCATGACGTCGCCGTCGCGCTCGCGCAGCGGCGGCAGGTGAACTCGCAACACGTCGAGCCGGTAGTAGAGGTCGCGGCGGAAGCGTCCGGCTTCGACCTCCTCGCGCAGGTTCTTGTGGGTGGCGCTGAGGATGCGAACGTCGACCCGCACCGGTTCGTTGCTGCCGATGCGCCGCACCTCGCCCTCTTCGAGGACGCGCAGCAGCTTGACCTGCATCGTCATCGGCATGTCGCCGATCTCGTCGAGGAACATCGTGCCGCCGTCGGCTTCCTCGAAGAGGCCGCGCCGGTCCTTGTCGGCGCTGGTGAACGCCCCCTTGGCATGGCCGAAGAGCTCGGTCTCGAGCAGCGCCTCGGGGAGCGAGCCGCAGTTCTGGGCGACGAACTTCCGATCGCGCCGGCTGCTGTTGTAGTGGACGGCGCGGGCGACGACTTCCTTGCCGGTGCCGGTTTCGCCGTGGATCAAGACGGTGGCGTCGGATTCGATCGCCTTTTCGATGACGCCGAGGGTCTTCTTCATCGCCGGGCTGACACCGATGATGTTGTCGAGCTGGTAGCTCCCCGTCACGGCGCGCTTGAGGGTGATGTTCTCACGCTCGAGCTCGCGGTTGGCCTGGCGCAGCTCCTCGACCAGGCGGGTGTTCTGCTCGAGCAGCTGCGCGTTCTTGCGGCGCAGGTTGTAGGTTTCCATCGCCGAGCGCACGGTCATCGCCAGATCGCGGTTGTCCCAGGGCTTGGCGACGTACTGGAACACCTTGCCGGTGTTGATCGCCTCGGTGAGGGTGTCGATGTCGGCAAAGGCGGTGAGCATGATGCGGACGACGTCGGGATGGCGCTGCATCACCTGGCCGAGCAGCTCGGTACCGCTCATGTCGGGCATGCGCTGATCGGCGACGATGACGCCGACTTCCACCGCTTCGAGCACGCGTAGCGCCTCGGGGCCGGTCGACGCCGTGCGCACCGGGATTTCCCGGCCGAAGAGCTGCTTGAGCAGGGTCAGGGTGTTGGGTTCGTCGTCGACGATGAGAACCGCGGGGGGTGCCGACGGTTCAGGCGGAGATATCGAGTTGCTCATGGGTGACTCCGTTGGTTGGCAGCACGACGGTGAAGGTCGTGCCCTTGCCGAGCGCCGAATCGACGCGGATCTCGCCTCCGTGCGCGTCGACCAGCGAACGCACGATACTGAGGCCGAGGCCGGTGCCCTTGCCGACCTCCTTGGTGGTGAAGAACGGGTCGAAGATCTTGTCGACGGTATCGGCGGCCATGCCGGAACCATCGTCACGGATCTCGACCTCGACGTCGTCGCCGGTGCGCGAGGTGTGCAGCGTGACCTTGCCTTTGTCCGGGATCGCCTGCAGCGCGTTGGCGAGCAGGTTGAGAAAGACCTGTGCAATCTGCCCGGCATTGCACACGACCATCGGCAGCTCGCCGTAGTCGCGCTGGATCGATACCCGCCCCTTGAGCTCGCCCTGGAGCAAGCGCAGCGACTGCTCGAGGCTGGCGTGGATGTCGGTCGGCTGGCGGCCGTCGGTATCGGGGCGCGAGAAGGCGCGCAGGTCCTGCACGATACGGGCGGCTCGCTGCGCGCCTTCTTTGCAGATCTGCGCGTTCTGCAGCAGCGTGTCGAAGCGTTCGCCGTCGCCGCTCCATTCGCGCAGTCCGTCGGCTGAGCCGTTGGCATCGTCGAGCCGCGTTTCGAGCGTCTCTCGCAGCTCTTCGATCGACGCGCTGATCAGGTCGATGCTGCTGTGGATGAAGCTGACCGGGTTGTTGATCTCGTGAGCGACGCCGGCGACCAGTGTCCCCAGCGCCGCCATCTTCTCCGAGTGGATCAGCTGCGCCTGCGCCGCCCGCAGATCTTGGTAGGCGCGAGCCAGCTGCTCGTGCGATTGGCGCAGCTCGCCTTCGATGCGGCGCGTGCGGAGCAGCGCGGCGGCGCGCGCGATCAGCTCCTCCGGGTGGAACGGCTTGGTGATGTAGTCGTCGGCGCCGGCGGCGAGTCCGCTCAGCTTGCTGTCGATCGAAGCGCGCGCGGTGAGCAGGATCAGCGGCACCCGCGCCAGCTCCGCGTCTTCCTTCAAGGTGTGGCAGAGGGCGATGCCGTCCGGACCGGGCATCATCACGTCGCTGATCACCAGGTCGAACGCAGCCGATCGCAGCGCGGCGAGGGCCTGATTGGCGTCGGCAACCGCGCGCACCCGGTAGTCGGCGCTGAGTACCTGCCGCACGAAGTCGAGCATCTCGGCGTTGTCGTCGACCACCAGGATCGATTCGCGGCCATCGGCCGCGCGCGCCGGCGGCGCTTCGCCGATGTGGGTGCGCGACGCGGCGGCGAGGGCGCGCAGCTCGGCGCTGGCGCTGCTCGGAGCGACGGTCCCGGCGTCTGCCGCGCCGGCTGCCGGGAGGGCTACGGTGAACGTCGTTCCACTGCCGACCTCGCTGGCGACGCTGACACTGCCGCCCTGTGCCTCGCTGAGCTCGCGCACCAGAGCGAGGCCGATTCCGCTGCCGGCGAAGCTCGAATTGGCAGCGGTCGACACCTGGCGGTAGCGGTCGAAGATGAGGGCGAGCTCCTCGGCCGGGATGCCGGGGCCGGTGTCGGCGACGGTGAACTGAATCTGCTCGCCGCGCTGTGCAGCGCCGATCTCGACCGAGCCGCTGCTGGTGAACTTGAGCGCGTTGGCGAGCAGGTTGCCGAGGATCTTGGCGAGCATGGCGCGGTCGCAGTGAACCGGTCCGACCTCGTCGACCTTCGTGCGCAGCGCGACGCCGCGCTGCTCGGCGAGCCAGAGGAACGGCTCGGTGGTCGACTCGACCAGCGGTCGCACCGGTTCCGAGCGCAGACTCGGCTGCATCTGTCCCGAGTCGAGGCGCGAGATGTCGAGCAGGGTGTCGGTCAGCACCAGCAGCGTGGCCGCGTTGGCGCGGGCGAGCTCGACCAGGCGGCGGCTTGCGGGCGTAAGCTCGGTCGCCTTGCGGCCGAGCTCTTCGAGCGGCCCGAGCACCAGGGTCAGCGGCGTGCGCAGCTCGTGGCTCGCGTCAGCGAAGAACTGCGTCTTCACGCGGTCGAGCTCGCGCAGCTTCTCGTTCGACTGACGCAGCTCCGCCTGGGTCCGCTGCAGCTCCTGGGTGCGTTCGCCGACACGCGTCTCCAGCGAGTCGGCGAGCTCGGTGACGCGCTCGTACGAGGCGGCGTTGCGCAGAGCCATCGCCGTCTGATTGGCCAGGGTGCGCAGCAGCTCGAGGTCGCGCGGTCCGTAGGTCGCCCCGGACTGCTTCGGCCCGAGCGCGAGGATTCCCTCGAGTCGATCCTCGAAGCGCAGCGGCAGGATCAGCGCCGTCGGCGGCAGGTCGCGCCGCGTCGCCTCGGGCAGCTTGGTCGCGGCGTCGAGGATGTGTCCGCCGGCGAGCACCGCGACCGTTTCGGCATCGAGACGCAGCTCGGGCTCCGCCGCTTCGCGGCCGGCCAGCTCGAAGCCGTGGGTGCCGGCGCGGTACAGGCGAACGTTGAGCGGCGACATGGTGCGGCGCGCAAAGTCGGCGACGGTGTCGGCGACGTGCTCGACGTCGAGGGTCCGGTTGAGCGCCTGGCTGAGGTCCTGCGTGATCGCCGCGTAGTCGAAGTGGGTGCGAAAGAAGAGCCGGTCTACACCTGCCTGCAGGCGATCGCGCAACGGGTGAAAGGCGACCAGCACCGCCAGCGAGA
The DNA here is from genome assembly GCA_030430165.1 of bacterium. Taxonomy (GTDB): domain Bacteria; phylum Desulfobacterota; class Binatia; order HRBIN30; family CADEER01; genus CADEER01. The sequence continues at coordinate 15,537 of JAUIGL010000063.1, forward strand.
ACGACAAGGCGAACCACGGCGAGCTGGCGAGGCCGAGGTTGTGAAAAATGTAGTTCGAAACCGCCAGCACCGCGGCGTAGGCGAGCAGGACCGCCGCGCTCAGCGCGACGTAGGTGGCGACCCGCCGCAGGAAGACGTCGATCTGGAAGAGGTCGCGCTGGACGATCGCGTAGGCGAGGGTCGCCGGGAAGATCCACCAGCCGGCGGTGACGACGTTCAGCGGCAGGTCGGCGCCGATCAGTTGCGACGCGCCGAGCAGCAAGAACGGCAAGGCGAAGGCGGCGACGATTCCGACCAGGACGATCTTCAGCTTCTCGCGCGCGATCGGCTCGGCGGCGCGGTGCTCGCGCCAGGCGATGCGCACCGAGAGCAGGATGACCAGCGCCACCCAGACGACGGCGGCGCGGTAGGCGATGGTCCACGCGTGCGGCGCAGCTTCGTAGAGAACCACGTTGAGCGCCGCCAGCAACGCGCTCGACGCCGTGATCACCCACAGCAGTCCGCGCCGCTGCCGCAGCGGCCGCTCGGTCGGGAAGCACAGAGTGAGATAGAAGAGGGAGGCCGGCACGAAGCCTTCGGCGATCGCCAGCAACGTGCGAAAGTGAAAGGAACGGAAATCGGCCAGGCCGATCACCAGGCTGATGCCCCAGCTCAGCGAGAAGACGAGAAGCGCATGTGCCGACTTGAGACCCGGTCGCAGGAAGGCGACGAAGAAACCGATGGCGAGCAACGCCAGGCCGTTGACCAGGTAGTTGGCGAACAATCCGAACCAATCGCCGACCGAGAAGACCATGACCTCGATCGGCACCTCGACCGTGTCGCTGCCGTCGGAGAAGCGGTAGCGCAGGGTCGCGCCCGCACCGGCATCGGCGGCCGCCTGGAAGGCCTCGTCGGTGGTCGAGATCGGCCGGCCGTCGATCGCGGTCAGCTGCCACCAATAGGGGATGTCGGCCTTGCGCCCGGTCCAGGAGGGGAGGTCGATCGGCGCGACGATCCGGTTCTGGCCCATCAGGAAGCCATTGAACGGACGGTCGATCCAGTCGAGGCTGGCGCGGACGCAGACCGAGGTGACCGCGGCCACTGCGAACAAAAGTGCGCACAGGAGCAGGCGGAATCCGCGGTGATTCCCGTAGCTGCCTGAAATTTCCAATGGTTGCGCGTCGCCCATGAGCTTCAGGCCTATCGATGTTCGCAAGAAATAGACCATGGCCGGCGGCGTTGTCGATTGTTTCCGGGACCCTGCTGGCGGCCGCCCATCCGCCCCTGGCGCTGGCCCCGCTGGCCCTGGTGGGGCTGATTCCGCTGTTGCTGGCGATTCGCGGGCGGGGAGCATGGGCCAGATTCGGTCTCGGATGGGTCTGCGGTGCTTGCTGGTCCTGGCTGATGGTGGGGGTGTGGCTGGCTCCGGCAGCGCGCGTCGCGCTCGATGTCGGACCGCTCGCGGCAGCGGTCGTGGCCCTGGCGGCGACCCAGATCTACGGCGGCTTGCACGTCGCCTTGTTCGCGCTCGTCCTCGGCCGCGAGCCGCTGCGCGGTCGCTTCGCCGCGCCGCGCGTCGCCGTCTGCTGGGTTGCGGTCGAGGCGCTGCGCGGCGCGCTGGCGGGAGGGATTCCGTGGGGCCTGCTCGGCCACGCTACCTGGGAGGTGCCGGTGTGGAATCAGGCGGCGGCGCTCGGCGGTGTGGGGCTGGTGTCGTTCTGGCTGGCTCTGGTCAATGCCGCCCTGGCGCAGGCGCTTGCTCTGCGCGACAAACGCGTGCCGGCGCTGGCGCTGGCGGCGGTCGTGTTGCTCACCGCGTCCGGCTTCGGCTGGTGGGCGCTGCGGCAACCGGCGCCGTGGCGCGTCGCCGCGGTCGAGGTGGTGCACAGCGACTGGCCGCTGCTCGGTGACCGCGACGCCGAACGGCTGGTGCAGCGACTGGTCGACCTCAGCGGACGCGGCGCGGCGGAGATGACGGTATGGCCGGAGGCGTCGCTGCGCTGGCCGCCGTCGCGCCGGCCGGAGATGGCCAATCTCCTGTACCGCTGGTCGCGCGACCAGCGCCGCGACTTGTTGTTCGGAGCGCCGCGCGCCGGTGTCGGCGGGACCTACAATTCGGTCTTTCGCGTCTCCGCCGACGATCCGGAAGTCGTCGACTTTCGCGACAAGCGCCGGCTGGTGCCGCTGGCCGAGCTGCCCTGGGGCGGTGTGCCATGGCGCGGCGGTGAGTTCCAAGTGGGCGAGTCGGCGCCGACCCTCGACGCCGGCGGTCGCGCGGTTGGTGTTCTGGTGTGCTTCGAGTCGCTGTTTCCCGAGCTCGCGTTCTTCGAAGAAGCGGACTTTCTGTTGAACCCGAGCAACGACGTGCGCGTCGGTCGCGGCGCCGAGCAGCAGGCGGCGATGGCGGTGTTTCGCGCGATCGAGAACGGGCGCTCTCTGCTCCGCGTCGCCAACGCTGGGCCGAGCATGCTGGTCGACCCGCGCGGCCGTATCCTGGCGACGGCGAGAGGCTGGGGGTCTTCGGTCTGGGAGGTGCCGCTGGCGACGCGGCGGCCGCTGCAGTGGCGATGGTCGAGCTGGGCGCGAACGCTGCTTCCCGAACGGATCGCCGGCGTCGGTTGGTTCGGACTCGGATGTATGTTGGCCGCGGTGCCGCTCGTCGCGCGGCGCTGGCTGCGACCCTGAACGTTCGTACCCGGTGCGAACGAAGGTGCGGGGTTTTGGTTCGGCAGCAAAATCGCGACTCTTCTCGCCCTCACTGTTGAACGACGACGCGCTCGGGCATGTACATTGCTTCGGATCTCGGTCGGGGCAGTGTGTCGATTGCGAGTCGGCGGGGTAGGTTTCCAATGAACGGTTGTAGACGATGGATCGAGAGCGCGGCGTTGCTGCTCAGCTTGAGCGTTGCGGCGACGCAGGCGCAGGGGTGGTGTATCGGTGCGCCGCTGGGGCCCGACGGTTCGCCGGTGGTCGCGCCGGTGCTCGACGTCGATGGCGACGGACTCAACTCGCTTCAGGAAGCGTTCGTCGGCACCGATCCGGAAAATCCGGACAGCGACGGCGACGGGATTATCGATGCCTTCGAGGTGATCGACGGAGTGCGCAACCTGGATCGCCCGTCGCTGTTCTCGGCGGAGCGCTACGCCGACCCCAACGACCCCGAGAACCGCCAGATCGTCGTTCTCGAGGGAACCAGCCTGTTTCGCAGCAACCGCCAGGTCGGCGCTGCCTGGGTGAACGTGGTCGACACCGGCCGCCGCCGCCTGGTGCGCCAGTCGGCGTTGCGCGGCAACAATCAGAACCGGATCGCGCTGCGTCTGCCGAACGGTCGCGCGCGGCGCTTTCTCGGCGACTTGCCGTCGACTCTGTTCGTGCGCACCTTTGGCCGGCGAACCACCAATCGCCTCGAGCTGCAGCCGATGGAGATCGATTGCCCGTCACCGAAGCTGATGGGTGCGGCGCTGATTCGACTCAACGCCGAGATCGACGGCACCATCGAGACCTTCGAGTACATCGGCATCGGCGGCTGCGGTCTGATCGAGCGCATCAACCAGCGCGAGGTCGCGACGACCGTGGTGCTCACCAACCACGGGCTGCCGATCGGCGACGACTACCGCTTTCGCCTCGAGGGCGCCGGTCGCGGTGTGCCGCTGATCGGCTCGCGCATTCTGACGCCGGTGCGCCCGCGCATCGTCGCCGACAACCTGAATCCGATCCCCGAGGGTTTCGACGAGGTGCGCGTGGGCGATCGCCTGTCGATCGTGCGCGGCAACGACGCGGTTCAACCGCAGCAGATCATTTGGGTCGAAGGGCTGACCGCCGACCTGACGATTCCCGAGTCCGACCTCGCCGAGGACCACGACGGCGACGGCATCTCCTCGGCGACCGAGATTCGCGACGGCACCGACCCGCTGGTCTACGACACCGATCGCGACGGCCTGCACGACGGCGTCGAACGCCGCCTGCCGTTCAGCGCCAACGATCCCGACAGTGACGACGACGGCATCTCCGACTTCGACGAGCTCGAGTCGGTGCTGCCGGCCGAGCCGCTGCAGTGGTGGGCGCCGTCGACACGCCAGCAACGGCGCCGCGCGGCGCGCCGCTGATCATCCGCGGCGGCGCCGCGGCAGTTGGTTCGGACTCTGGTGCGAACCTTCGATCTACTCGAGAACCCGCCTGGAAACAGTGGGTTGCGGCCTGCGCGAGCTGCGCGCCGGCGTTCCCGGTGCGAAGCACGCGGGCCGGTCGGAGGTTTGGTCGTCGGTCCCGGTCCCGGCGAACCTGGTGGCACGCTTCTTCCTCTATGCGAGTGCAGCGTTCTTCAGAGAACAGCACTCGAATCCGGAAAGGAGCAGGAAGATGATGAGGACGAAGATGGTAGGAGTGACCGCGCTGGCGCTGCTGGCGACGGCGACGATGGCGACGGCGCAGCTCGAGGTAGGCGAGGGTGCGCGCGACAAGGCCGATTTGATTCGCGAGGTCGAACCGCAACCGCCCACGTTCCCGGTGAACTCTGCGATCGTGCTGACCAACCCGTACGGCCGCCGCGGCGAGTTCAAGATCGAGCTCTACGACCACGACGGCAACGTCGCCGGCGGCGGCAGCGTGGTCGTCGCGCCGCGCGCCCTGGAGGTGGTTTGGGTCTCGACCCTGCTCAACGACGGCATCGAGAACTTCGTCGGCTGGGGATTGGCCAAGAGTACCCACGCCCTCGAGTGCAATGCCTATCTCGCCGGCATCGGAGTGACCGAGCTACCGGTGAAGGAACAGCGCCTGCGCAACACCGACGCCCGCTCGCGCCGCAAGCTGTTTTCTCTCTTGGCCGCATACTGAGCGGCCAAGGGCCGCTCAGTATGCGGCCAGGGTACGGGGTACCGGGTACGGGGTACGGGTTGGCTCTCCCGTACCCCGTGGGCCGTACCCTAGCGGCCGAAGGCCGCCCGTACCCCGTAGGCCGTACCCCGTACCCAGCATCCCGTGCTACTGTGCACGGGATGCTCCACTCTCTCGCATCGCTGGTCGGGGTGGTTCGCGGTACCGTCGATCGCCATCGCATGATCGAGCGCGGCGACCGGGTGTTGGTCGCGGTCTCGGGCGGTGCCGACTCGGTCGGGCTCGCTTTGGTGTTGCGCGAGCTGAGCGCCAAGCTCGACTTCGAGCTGTTGGTGGCGCATGTGAACCACGGCCTGCGCGGCTCGGCTGGCGACCGCGACCAGCAGGTTGCGGCGGCTGCTGCCGAGGGGTTGGGCTTGCCTTTCGTCGCCGTCGGAGTGGCTGTCGAGCCCGGCGGCAACCTCGAGGCGCGCGCGCGTGAGCTGCGCTACGCGGCTCTGCTCGAGCTCGCCGCGGCGCATGGGTGCGCCGCGGTCGCCACCGGGCATACCCGCGACGACCAGGCCGAGACCTTCCTGATGCGGCTGTTGCGCGGCGCCGGCGCGCGCGGCCTGAGCGCGATCCACCCCGCGCGCGACGACGGTGTGATTCGGCCTTTGCTGGACTGCGACCGCGCGGCGGTCGCGGCGGTCGTCGGCGATGCCGGGCTCGAGACCTGTGTCGACGAGATGAACCAGGACCCCCGCTTCCTGCGCACCCGGATCCGCGCCGAGGTCCTGCCGCTGCTGCGCCAGCTCAATCCGGAGATCGCCGCGATCCTCGCCCGCGATGCCGAGCATGCCCGGGCGGCGGCGGCGGTGGTCGACGACTGGGTCGAAGAGCGATTGGCGGCGATCGACGACGGTCTCGACATCGAGCTGCTGGCGGCGCTCGACGCGCCGGCGCGGAGCGTTCTGCTGCGCGCCTGGATCGAGACCGAGACTGGCCAGGGCCAGGTCGGCTCGAAGCAGGTCGGGCTGGTCGAGCGGCTCGCCGGGCGTTCCGCCGCCGGGCGATTGGCCGACCTCGGTGGCGACTGGCTGGTCGAGCGGTCGGGGGAGCGGTTGCACATCCGCCAGACGCGACCGGCAGTTGCCTTCGCGCCGCTACCCCTGCCCGCCGAGGGCCGCCTCGAGTTGCCCGGTGGATGGGTCGTTTCGAGCCGGCCGAGCGAGGCTCTCGATTTTGCGGACGCTGGTCGTTGGAGCTTCGTTTGCGACCGCGACAAATGCTCCGATCTGACGGTTCGCCGGATCCGCCCGGGCGAGCGGATCCAGCCCCAGGGCTTCGACCGAAGCAAGAAGATCTCGCGCATTCTCGCTGAGAACCGGGTGGCCCGCAGCCTCCGGCCGGGTTATCCGGTGGTTGCCTGCGCGGGCGAGGTTTTGTGGGTTCCCGGGCTCGCCGCCAGTCGTCGTTTCGCGCTCGACCCCGCCAGCAAGCGGGCCCTGGTTCTCAGGGCCGAGAAACCATCGTAGGTCGCCAGTGGACGCGCGCACATCGGTCTTGCGGCTGAGTCCGAAGCGGGCTCGTAATGTTGCTCGGAGTTCCCGTTGCCGGGGCAAGGGCCCCATGATACCTTTCTCTACTGAGAATTCTCCGAGGGAGTCGTGAATCAATTGTCCCGAAGTGTTGCACTTTGGCTCGTACTAGCCTTGATGTTCCTGCTGCTCGTCAATCTGTTGAGCAAGCAGCAATCGAAACCGCCCGAAGTCCCGTACAGCGACTTCGTCGCCGCCGTCGAGGCGGGCGACGTTGCCGAGGTCACGATCCAAGGGCAGAACATCAGCGGTAAGTATACCGCCGGTGACGATTTCAAGAGCTTCGCGCCGCAAGACGCGGAGCTCAGCCAGTTCCTGCAGGGCAAGAGCATCGTCATCAAAGCCGAGCCCGAGGCCGGCGACCCGATCTACTACGTGGTGCTGGTCCAGTGGTTCCCAATCCTCCTGCTGATCGGCGTCTGGATCTTCTTCATGCGCCAGATGCAGGTCGGCGGCGGCAAGGCGATGTCGTTCGGCAAGAGCCGCGCCAAGCTGCTCAACGAGAACACCCAGAAGGTCACCTTCAGCGACGTCGCCGGCATCGACGAGGCCAAGGACGAGCTCGAAGAGATCATCGCCTTCCTCAAGGACCCGAAGAAGTTCACCAAGCTCGGCGGCCGCATTCCCAAGGGCGTGCTGCTGGTGGGTCCGCCGGGAACCGGAAAGACCCTGTTGGCGCGGGCGATCGCCGGCGAGGCCGGGGTGCCGTTCTTCTCGATCAGCGGCTCCGACTTCGTCGAGATGTTCGTCGGCGTCGGCGCCTCGCGGGTGCGCGACCTATTCGTCCAGGGCAAGAAGAATGCTCCCTGCATCATCTTCATCGACGAGATCGACGCGGTCGGTCGCCACCGTGGCGCCGGTCTCGGCGGCGGGCACGACGAGCGTGAGCAGACCCTGAACCAGCTTCTGGTGGAGATGGACGGTTTCGAGGCCAACGAAGGGGTGATCCTGATCGCCGCGACCAACCGGCCGGACGTCCTCGACCCGGCGTTGCTGCGTCCCGGTCGTTTCGACCGCCGCGTCGTCGTGCCGCGTCCCGACGTCAAGGGGCGCGAGGGCATCCTGCGCGTGCACACCCGGCGCCTGCCGCTGTCGGAGAACGTCGACATCGGCGTCCTGGCGCGTGGCACTCCCGGCTTTGCCGGTGCCGATCTCGAGAACCTGGTCAACGAGGCCGCATTGCTGGCGGCGCGTCAGAGCAAAGACCAGGTCGACATGGACGACTTCGAGGTCGCCAAAGACAAAGTGATGATGGGCTCGGAGCGCAAGAGCATGATCATCAGCATGGAAGAGCGGCGCAACACGGCCTACCACGAGTCGGGCCATGCGCTGGTCGCCAAGCTGACCCCGGGCTCCGATCCGGTGCACAAGGTGACCATCATCCCGCGCGGCATGGCGCTCGGCGTCACCCAGCAGCTGCCGCTCGACGAGCGCCACACCTGGTCGCGCGACTACGTTCTCAATCGCATCACCATGTTGCTCGGCGGTCGCGCCGCCGAAGAGCTGGTTCTCGGCGAGACTACGACCGGCGCCGGCGACGACCTGCAGAAGGCGACCGACCTGTCGCGTCGGATGGTTTGCGAGTGGGGGATGAGCGAGACCCTCGGTCCGGTGACCTTCGGCAAGAAGGACGACGAAGTCTTCCTCGGCCGCGACTTCGGCCAGGTGCAGGACTACTCGGACAAGACGGCGATGGAGATCGACACCGAGGTGCGCAGCATTCTCAAGACGTCGTACGACAAGGCGCGCAAGATTCTCTCCGACAATCTGTCGTTGCTGCACAAGATGGCCGAGCTGCTGCTCGAGCGCGAATCGCTCGACAGCTCGGCGATCGAAGATCTCATCCGCGAGTATCGCAGCGGTGGTGGCGGCCCGCTCACCGCCGCTGGTGCCGATTCGTCCGCGTGAGATCGCCGCGGGGCAGCTCCGAGGTAGAGGCCTGGCCGAAAAGTGGTCTTCTGCTGCGAATCGCCATCCATCCTCGATCGCTGCGTCGCCGAACGCTCGACGTATCGCCGGATACGACGTCGCATTCGGCTCCTTGCCCTCGAGGCGGCTGCCGATTCTCGCGACGAAGCCACCTTGCGGCCAGGCCTCTAGACGACGCGACCCGGGCGGGCGCACGCCTGCGCGGGAGCAGGTGCCGCGCGGCGACGTTGCTCGGCCGGGTGATCCGGCCCGCTGTGCGGTGGTGACGCCGTGCAGGACCTGATTGCCAACTTTCGGCTGCAGGACGCAGTCGACATTCTGGTAATCGCGTTCCTCGTCTACCAGACCCTCGACCTGATCCGTGGAACTCGAGCGGCGCGCATGCTGCTCGGGCTCGGCGTCGTCTTTCTGGTCTTCCTGTCCTCGCAGTTTCTCGACCTGTACACGGTCAACTGGGTCCTCGACAATTTCCTGAGCTCGATCTTCATCGTCATCGTCGTCATCTTCCAGAACGACATCCGCCGGGCTTTGACCCAGGTCGGCACCGGAACCTTCTTCGGCAGCGAGGCCAACCTGCAGAGCAGCGACATCGACGAGGTGGTGCGCGCCGCGGTGACCATGGCGACGCGCCGCATCGGCGGCTTGATCGTCTTCGAGCGCGACGTCGGCCTCACCGAGTACATCCAATCCGGGACCAAGATCGACTCCAACATCAACCGCGAGCTCATCATCAGCATCTTTCAGACCAGCTCGCCGATCCACGACGGCGCCATCATTCTCAGTGTCCGCCGCATCGCCGCCGCCGGCTGCTTCCTGCCCCTCACCACCAACCCCAACGTCAGCAAGGCGCTCGGCACCCGGCATCGCGCCGGCATCGGCATGACCGAGGACACGGATGCGGTGGTGCTGGTGATCTCGGAAGAGGACGGGCGCATCTCGCTGATCATCGACGGGCGGATGACGCGCGACCTCGACGCCGCCAACCTGCGCGACAGGCTCGAAAAGCTGCTGGTGTAGGAACGGAGCGTACGAGTGGTCTGGTTGCGTAGAGTCGGTCAGTTCGTGCAGGGCATGTTCCTGCGCAACGTCATGCTGAAGGTCTTGTCGATCTTCATCGCTTGCGGCTTGTGGTTCTTCGTCAACGCGGCGCAGCGCGACAGCGAGGCCGACATCGCCATTCCGGTGCGCTACATCGATCCCCCGGAGCGACTGATGCTGATCAGCCCGCGGGTGCAGGAGGTCGAGCTGCGGGTGGTCGGTCCGCCGACCCTGCTCAGCCGAATCGATCCGGCGTCGCTCGGCGTGACCATCGATCTCACCCGGGTTCGCGCCGGCGTGACCACGTTCCGCTTGCGCTCCGACCGAGTCGACCTGCCGCGCGGCGTCACCGCGATTCGCATGACGCCGTCCGAGCTGACGCTCGAGCTCGCCAAGGTGCAGAGCAAGCGGTTGCCGGTCGAGCTCGCCATCGAGGGCCGGCCGGCGGGCGACCTGCGGATTTCCGAGACCAAGGTGAGCCCGGAGCTGGTCGAGGTTCGCGGCCCGGCGCGAATCGTCAGCGAGATCAAAGAAGCCAAGACCGTTGCCGTCGATCTGTCCGAAGCCAAGGCCGGGCGCATGACCCGAGAGATCGACATCGACATCAAGGGTGAGTTCCTGACCCTCTCCGCACCCAGCGTCAACGTCGAGCTGTTGCTCGAGGAGCCGGTAGAAGAACGCAAGATCGGCGAGATCGTCATCGTCGTCCGCAACGCCGAGGGCGAAGCCACCGTCGAGCCGGCGGAGATCGCTCTGCTCGTGCGCGGGGCGCGGTCCAAGGTACAGGGCCTTGAGCTGCCCAACGGGGCCGTCTATGTCGATGCCACGGGTCTGGTCCCGGGCAAGCACGAGGCGCTGCCGCTGGCGACGCTGCCGGCGGGGATCGAGTTGGTGAAAGAGTTGCCGAAGGTAAAGGTGGAAATCGTCGAACGACCGATCACCGAGACCCCCGGTGTCCTGATGACGCCGGCGCAGTCGCAGGCGCAGTCGAGCGTGAGCGACGAGCGGGTTCCGGTGGGAGAGGGCGGCGATGCCGGCTGATTCGCCACGCCGTCTGTTCGGCACCGACGGGGTGCGCGGCACGGCGAACATCGAACCGATGACCTCGGAGACGGTGCTGGCGCTGGGTCGCGCCATCGCCCACGTCGTCAAGAAGGAGCCGCACCGCCACCGCATCATCATCGGCAAGGATACGCGGCTGTCCGGCTACATGCTGGAGAGCGCGCTGACTTCGGGCATCTGCTCGATGGGCGTCGACGTCATGCTGGTCGGCCCGCTGCCGACGCCGGGGATCGCCTTTCTCACGCGCAGTATGCGCGCCGATGCGGGTGTCGTGATCTCGGCGTCCCACAATCCCTTCCAGGACAACGGCATCAAGTTCTTCGACCGCACCGGCTTCAAGCTGCCCGACGAAACCGAGCGCGAAATCGAGCAGCTGTTGAGCGGCAGCGAGATCGCGCACCTGAGGCCGACCGCCACCGAGGTCGGCAAGGCGCACCGCATCGACGATGCCGCCGGCCGCTTCAACGTGTTTCTCAAGAGCACGTTTCCGCGAAACATGACCCTCGACGGCATGAAGCTGGTCGTCGACTGCGCCAACGGCGCCGGCTACCGGGTCGGTCCGGAAGTGTTCGACGAGCTCGGCGCCGACGTCGTCGCCATCGGTGTCGAGCCGGACGGCGAGAACATCAATGAAGGTTGCGGCGCGCTGCATCCCGAGCACCTCGGCGAGCGAGTGCGCGTCGAGCAGGCCAACGTCGGGATTGCGATCGACGGCGACGGCGACCGGGTGATCTTCACCGACGAGACCGGCGACGTGGTCGACGGCGACGAGCTCATCGCGATGCTCGGCATCGACCTGTTCGGTCGCGACGCGCTCGCCAACCAAGGGGTCGTCGCCACGGTGATGAGCAACATCGGCCTCGAGGTGGCGCTACGCGAGCGCGGGATCCGACTGATCCGGGTCGCCGTCGGCGACCGCTACGTCGTCGAAGAGATGCGGCGCAGCGGCTACGTTCTCGGCGGAGAGCAGTCCGGCCACATCGTCTGTCTCGACGAGAGCACGACCGGAGACGGGTTGCTGACCGCGCTCAAGGTTCTCGCCTTGATGATCGAGAGCGGCAAGCCGCTGAGCGAGCTGCGCAAGGTGATGCAGCGCTTCCCGCAGAAGCTGGTCAACGTGCGGGTTCGCGAGCGCCGCGACCTCGACGAGATCGCATCGGTGGCGAAGGCGATCGATGCGGCGAATTCGGAGCTCGGCGACCGCGGCAGGGTCTTGGTTCGCTACTCGGGTACCGAGCCGCTGGTGCGGGTGATGGTCGAGGGCGATCGGCCGGAGCTGGTCGACCGTCTGGTCGACGATATCGCCGGTACGGTGCGCACCGCGCTGGCCTGACGGAAGGCCGATGTTCCTGGTGTCCGCGGCGCAGATGCGCGACCTCGATCGGGCGACCATCGAGGACTTCGGCACCCCCGGCGAGGTTCTCATGGAACGCGCCGGCGAGGGCGCCTGCGCCATGCTGCTGGGCGAGTTCTCCCATCTGGAGAGCGCCGGCGCGCCGGCCATCGTCGTCGCCGGCAAGGGAAACAACGGCGGAGACGGTTTCGTCATCGCCCGTCTCCTGCTCGAGCGCGGCATCGCCACCAAGGTGATTCTCCTCGCCCGTCGTTCGCAGGTGCGCGGCGACGCGTTGCTCAACCTGCGGCGCTACGAAGAAGTCGGCGGCAGCATCGTCGAAGTCGAGACCGCCGCGGCGCTGGGCCGGATGGTACCGGATCTCGGCGAAGCCGCATGCGTCGTCGACGCGCTGCTCGGCACCGGGCTCTCGTCGGAGGTTCGCGGGCTCTACGCCGACGCGATCGCCGCGATCAACAGCTGCGGCGCGCCGGTTTTCGCCGTCGACATCCCCTCCGGGCTCGACGCCGACAGCGGTCGGCCCCTCGGTACCGCGGTGCAGGCGGAGGCGACGGCGACCTTTGGCTTCGCCAAGCTCGGCCAGGTGATGTATCCGGGAATCGAGCACTGCGGGCGGCTGGCCGTGGTCGACATCGGCATCGACGAGCGCGCGATCGCCGCGCATCCGCCGCGCGCGCGCCTGCTCGACGACCGTCTCAGCGGCGCCTGGGCGCCGCGCCGCGCGGCGGACGCCCACAAGGGGAGCGCCGGGCATCTGCTGGTGGTCGCCGGCGCTCGCGGCAAGACCGGCGCGGCGATTCTCGCGTCGCGCGCCGGGCTGCGCGGCGGCGCCGGCTTGGTGACGCTGGCCGGGCCGGCGTCGGTGAACGATATCTTCGCCACCTCGTTGCACGAGCTGATGACCGATCCGTTGCCCGACGAGGACGGCGTTCTGTCGTTCTGCGAGACGCGCATCGGCGCCGCCCTGGAAGGCAAGGCGGCGGTGGTGGCCGGTCCCGGCCTCGGCACCGCGCGGGGAGCTCGGCGCACCGTCCTCTGGCTGCTCGACTGGTGCCGGGTGCCGCTGGTGCTCGATGCCGATGCTCTGAATGTGGTGTCGGGGCGAACGGCGGCTCTGCGCCGCGCCCAGGCGCCGGTCGTGCTTACTCCTCATCCGGGTGAAATGGCGCGCCTCGCCGGCATCGACACCGCCGCGGTGCAGGCCGATCGCATCGGGGTCGCCCGCCGCTTTGCCGAGAGCCACCGCTGCACCGTGGTTCTCAAGGGTGCGCGCACGGTGGTCGCGGCGGCGGACGGAATGGTCTGGGTCAATCCGACCGGCAATCCCGGCATGGCGAGCGGCGGCATGGGCGATGTCCTCGCCGGGTTGATCGGGGCCTTGGCGGGGCAGGGGCTGGGGGCGGACCAGGCGGCGTGTGTCGGTGTCTACCTGCACGGACTGGCCGCCGACCGGGTCGCCGAAGGCGGAGCGATCGGCATGCTCGCTACCGATGTCGCCGAGGCGATCCCGCGCGCTCGCCGCGAGCTCGATGACCGCGTCGGATTCTGAAGCTGTGGTCCTCGCCAGCCGCGGCGAGGACGAAACCGAGCGCATCGGCGAGGCGATCGGCCGTCGCCTGGTCGCCGGCCAGCGGATCGGCCTCGACGGCGAGCTCGGCGCCGGCAAGACCTGCCTGGTGCGCGGCATCGCCGCCGGTCTGGCGGTGCCCGAGGGGTTGGTGCGGAGCCCGTCGTTTCCGGTGATTCTTCCCTATCAGGGCGGACGCTTGCCGCTCTACCACATCGATCTGTTCCGCGAGGGCGCGGCCGAGGGCGACGTTGAAGAGTTGCGCGAGTACCTCTACGGTGACGGGGTAGCGGCAGTCGAGTGGTACCAGCGTCTGCGCGAGCCACTGACCGATTTCCTCGCGGTTTCGCTCACGTTCGTTGGAACCGAGAGCCGGAGCGTGGTGGTGAGGGCCGACGGCGTCGGCTATGATCGCCTGCTCGACGAGCTGCGCAGACTCCAATGAACGTGGTGGTACAGAAATACGGCGGCACTTCGGTCGGTTCGCTCGACCGCATCCGCGCCGTGGCCGAGCGGGTGGCGTCGGTTCGCGCCGGTGGCGCCGGCGTGGTGGTGGTGGTTTCCGCCATGTCGGGCGAGACCAATCGCCTGATCGGCCTGGCCAAGGATCTCGCCTCGCAGCCTGCGGTGCGCGAGCTCGACGTGCTGATGGCGACCGGCGAGCAGGCTTCCGCGGCGCTGTTGTCGATTGCCTTGCACGAGCGTGGAATCGCCGCGCGCTCGTTTCTCGGTGGTCAGATCAAGATCGGCACCGACAACGCCCACGGCCGCGCCCGCATCCGCAATATCGAGATCGATCGCCTGCGCGCGTCGTTGGCCGCCGGGCAGGTCGCGGTGGTCGCTGGGTTCCAGGGCGTCGATGACGACGGCAACATCACCACGCTCGGACGCGGCGGGTCGGACACCTCGGCGGTTGCCGTCGCCGCCGCACTCGAGGCCGATGCGTGCGAAATCCTGACCGACGTCGACGGTGTCTACACGACCGACCCGCGCATCTGCCCCGGCGCGCGCAAGCTCGAGCGGATCTCCTACGACGAGATGCTCGAGCTCGCCAGCCTCGGCGCCAAGGTGCTGCAGATCCGCTCGGTCGAGGCCGCCAAGCGCTACCAGGTGCCGGTACACGTTCGCACGAGTTTCGACGACTCGCCCGGAACATGGGTGGTTCGAGAGGAAGCAGGTATGGAAGACATTCTGGTTTCGGGCGTCGCCCTGGATCGCGATCAGGCGAAAATCACGGTGCGCCAGGTGCCGGACAAGCCGGGCCTGGCCTCGCAGCTGCTGGGACCGGTGGCGCACGCCGGTATCGTCGTCGACATGATCATTCAGAACTCGAGCGAGAGCGGCGATACCACCGACATGACGTTCACCGTGCCGCAGGGCGACTTCGAGCGAGCGCTCGAGATGGTAGCGAAGACGGCGGACGCAATCGGCGCCGCCGGCGTCCATTCCGACGACGGAGTCGTCAAGGTGTCGGTGGTCGGGCTCGGAATGCGCAGCCACGCCGGGGTCGCCGCCAAGATGTTCGACGTTCTCGCCCGCGAAGGGATCAACATCCAGATGATCTCGACGTCGGAGATCAAGATCTCGGTGGTCCTCGATGCCAAGTACGGCGAGCTGGCGGTGCGCGTGTTGCACCGCGAGCTGGTCGAGCAGGAGAGTTGAGGCCCGCGCACGAGCGGATGCAGCGGCTGGCCGGATCCGGCGCAACCCGGAGAGACCATGAGCAATACTGTCGACATCTACGATACGACGCTTCGTGACGGCTGTCAGGCCGAAGACATCGCGCTGACGCTCGAGGACAAGCTGCGCATCACCGAGCGTCTCGACGCGCTCGGCGTGCGCTACGTCGAAGGCGGTTGGCCGGGTTCGAACCCGCGCGACGAGGCGTATTTCGAGGAGGTCCAGAAGCTCCAGCTGAAGCAGGTCAAGATCGCCGCCTTCGGCTCGACCCGTCGTGCCGGAACCAACGCATCGCAGGACCGCAATCTCGCCAAGCTGCTGCGTTCGAATACGCCGGTGGTGACGATTTTCGGCAAGACCTGGGATCTGCACGTGCGCGACGACCTGAGGATTCCTCTCGAGGAGAACCTGGCGCTCATCCACGACACCGTGCGCTACCTCAAGAAGCACGTCGACGAGGTGATCTTCGATGCCGAGCACTTCTTCGACGGGTTCAAGAACCACCCCGAGTACGCGCTCGCCTGTGTGCGCAGCGCCGCCGACGCGGGTGCCGATCTGCTCTGTCTGTGCGAGACCAACGGCGGCCGCCTGCCGAACGAGATCGCGGCGGGGGTCGACGCGGTGATCGACGCTACCGGCGCGGCGGTGGGGATTCACTGCCACAACGATTCGGAGCTGGCGGTGGCCAACAGTCTGATCGCCGTCGAGCACGGCGCGCGGCAGGTGCAGGGGACGATGAACGGCTTCGGCGAGCGCTGTGGCAACACCAACCTCTGCTCGGTGATCGCCAACCTGCAGCTCAAGATGGGGTACTCGGTGCTGACCGCTGCGAACCTCAAGAAGCTGCAGGAGGTCTCCCACTTCGTCGACGAGCTCGCCAACATCGAGCCCAACAAACGGCAGGCGTTCGTCGGTCAGAGCGCCTTCGCCCATAAGGGCGGCGTGCACGTGGCGGCGGTACAGCGCAACGCCGAGACCTACGAGCACATCGACCCGACTCTGGTCGGCAATACCCAGCGCGTGCTGGTGTCGGATCTCTCGGGGCGCGCCAACCTGGTCTACAAGGCGAAGCAGTTCGGCATCGATCTCAGCGACGCCCACGTGCGCCACCTGGTGGAAGAGATCAAGGAGCTCGAGCACCGCGGCTACCAGTTCGAAGGAGCCGAAGCGTCGCTCGAGCTGCGCATGCAGCGTGTCCTCGGCCAGGTACCCAAGTTCTTCGAGCTGATCCAGTTCCGGGTGGTCGACGAGAAGGGCTACATGCGCCGCGTCTTCCACGACGACGGCACGGTGGATCTCGCGACCGACGAAGACATCGAGCACGATCCGGCGAGTGCCTGGGCGGCGGTGATGCTGTCCGGACCCGAGGGCGAGGTCGAGCATACGGCGGCCGAAGGCAACGGCCCGGTCAACGCCCTCGACAAGGCGCTGCGCCGCGCCTTGACCCGCTTCTACCCGCGCCTCCAGGAGCTCGAGCTGCGCGACTACAAGGTTCGTGTGCTCGGTGGCGAACGCGGCAGCTCGGCACTGGTGCGGGTGCTGATCGAATCGGCCGACGAGGACGAGCGTTGGGGCACGCTCGGCGTGTCCCTAAACGTGATCGAGGCGAGTTGGCAGGCGCTCGTCGACAGCTTCGAGTACAAGCTCTACAAGGACTCGCGCCGCGGCAAGAAGGGCGCGACCAAGACGGCGAAGAAGAGCTCGCGCAAAAAAGTCGGCAAGCTGGTCGCGACGCGCTAGACGCCCGGCGACCCCGGCGAGTTTGCATCCCACCGCGGGATTGCACTACCCATAGGGAACGGCCCCGGCGGGGAGTGATCGAGTCGGGGCCCCTGTCCGACGTGCGGAAGTGGCTCTACAAGATCGGCTATGTCGTCCTGGTAGCGATCGCTGCCGTCATCGCGCTCGAAATCGGCGCGGTGGAGATCTACGAGCGCACCCGCGGCCGCGAGTTCGTCCGCGACGAAGTGCTCGGCCGCTTGATCGGCGAGCGTTCCCAACCGAACCCGATCGAGAAGCTTCCTCCCGACCTCGCCCACAAGGTCGCGGAGCTGAAGGACGCGGCGATTCCGGACACGCCGGTGATTCTCCATCCGTTCTTCGGATTCGTCGCCAATCCCGAATCGCCCGGAGTCAACGGCTACGGGTTCTTCCAGGCGCAGCCGCTGGTGCGCGACGCCGCCGACCGGGTGCTGATCGTCATCTTCGGCGGCTCGCTCGCCGACCAGGTGTTCTACATGGCTCAGGATGTCCTGGTCGAACGTCTGGCGGCTTCACCGGAGTTCGAGGGGCGCGAGATCGAAGTCCGCAGTACCGCCCTCGGCGGCGTCAAGCAGCCGCAGCAGCTCAACATTCTGTCGTTCATGCTGGGGCTCGGCGCGGAGTACGACTACGTCGTCAACATCGACGGCTTCAACGAGGTCGATTCGTCGGCCGAGAACTTCTACGACGGCATCAGTCCGTACTATCCGCACAACTGGAAGCTGCACGCGCGACGCGGTCTGAATCCGCAGGCGATGATGCGCCTCGGCAAGATCGAGATCATCCGCGAGCGGCGCAAGCAGCTGCGCCAGCGCTTCGCCGATTGGTCGATCCTGCGCCGGATGAACTCCGTCCTGGTTCTCTGGGATTTGATGGACGGCCGCGAGCTGAACGCGCTGCGGCGCGAGTCGACCTCGTTGCGCGAGATCCTGGCCGAGGCGAAGTTGCCGCCGCGGGTTGCCGGGCCGCCGCACCAGTACCAGCGAGAGGGCGAGCTCTACGGCGACCTGGTCGATCTGTGGGCGCGCTCCTCGATTCAGATGGACGCTGTCTCCGAGCGCTTCGGGGTTCGCTACCTGCACTTCCTCCAGCCCAATCAGTACGTGCCCGACTCCAAGGTCTTCACCGAGGAGGAGCAGCGGGTGGCGTACGACGAGGGCTTCATCGGCGTCGACCGGATTCCCCGCACCTACCCGCTGCTGGTCGAGCGCGGCGCCGCGCTGCGCGAAGAGGGTGTCCACTTCGTCGATCTGACGGGGTTGTTCGAGGACGAGCGGCGTACCGTGTACAGCGACTTCTGTTGCCACGTCAACCAGCTCGGCGCGCAACTGATCGCCGAGAGGATCGCCGGCGAGATCCTCTCGGAGAGCTCGTAGGCTCGAGGTGCGAGGCTCAGAAATTGAGCGCGCCGAGGGCGATCGTTTTCGGCGGCGAGGTCGTTGGAAACCATTCGCCGTGCTGTACCAGGCCGGCGATCAGCCGGTAGTTGCCGGGCTCGTCGGGCGAAGGGATGCACACCTCCACCCATACCGACTGCTGCGGCGCGAGATCGGCGGGCAGGCGGGCCGTCATCGGGGTCTCGGCGGCGACCTCTCCGTTTTCGTCGATCCAGCGTGTGCCGATCGTGACCAGGTGCGTCGCGTCGACAGCGACCCCGGGCCAGGCGCGGTTGGATCGGTTGGTCACCTGAATCCGCGCGGGTATCGGAAAGCCGACCGATGTGCTGGCGGCGCTGTCGATCGCCAAGCTGGCGTTGCGCTCGCTCGCTGGTAGCGCGGCCAGGGGTAGGCCGGTCACCGTTTCGCTTCGCCCGGCGGCACGCTCGATCTTCGGCTCGGGCGGTTGCTCCGCCTCGAACAGCAGCACCTGGTCGCTGATCGCCAGCCGCTTCAGGCCGGCTGGGTCGCGCCAGCGTTCGCGCTCCTCCACGTCGAGCTCGGCCAGGTGGACGGCCACATAGCGCAGCCCGCTGACCCGGCGCAGGGCATCTGTGGCGGCGGGGTCGGGCAGGGCGCCGATCAGGGAGCGTACCATCGGCGCGGCGAGCGGCTCGAGGTCGAGCTTGGCGACCGCGACCGGTTGCCAGTGGGCCGTCTGCAGATAGAGGCT
Organism: bacterium; assembly: GCA_030430165.1. GTDB lineage: Bacteria > Desulfobacterota > Binatia > HRBIN30 > CADEER01 > CADEER01. The sequence goes on from JAUIGL010000063.1 coordinate 34,429, forward strand.
TTCGTTCTCGATCATGTCGGATTCGGCGCTGCACGGGCGCACCGGCAACTTGACGACGGTGCCGGCAGGGCGCTCGGCGAGAAGCGAGTAGGCGTGCGGTAGGCCGCTGCCTACCGGACGCGAACGAGTCGGGACCGGCGCCCGGCCGTAGCCGAGCTCGAACCCGGTGCCGAGCAGGAGCACGGCAACCGCGAGACCGGCCAGGGCGCGCCGGCTGGCGATGCGCTCGACCAGGACAGCCGTCCCGAGCGCGGCCAGCAGAGACCATCCCAGCAGAAACTGCTGTGAGAAGAAGTAGGGGGCGGAACGCGAAGCGGTTCCCGGAGCGATCGACATCAGCCAGTCGTACCAGGTGCCGAGCGGGCCGAGCGGCAGGCGGTCGCCCAGCGCCGCCAGGTAGGACACCACGAGAATTGCCAGAGCTCCGGCGGTGGCGCGCGGATGTCTGCGAGCGAAGACCAGGCCGACGATGATCGCGAGGGCAGCCAGCCAACCGTAGTGCGGCTCGAGCGCGATGCTCAGCTCCCACGGCAGCGTCGCCGCCGGCTTGCCGAGGATGCCGGTCCAGGTGATGGCGCCGCGGGTTGCCAGTGGATTGGGAACGACGAGCTCGCCGGCGGCGACGCCGGCGCCGGTTGCTGCCTGGGCCCACCAGGCGCTGAGCCAGGCGACCGCCAGCGCCACGGCGACGGCGACGATTGCGCGCAGCGGCGGACGCGGCGCCAGCGCGCTGCGGGCCAGTGTGTAGGCGGCGGCGATCGGAACCGTCGCCGCGGCGGCGGGCGCCGAGCACGCCATCTGCCAGGTGCAGAAGAACGCTGCCGCGACGGCGTCGGCCGGGCGCGCGCGGCGCAGCGTGCGGTCGATGAAGAGCAGGGCCAAAGGCAGATACTGGCCGGCGAGCAGCGACGGATCGAAGAGGTTGCGGATACGCGCCGGTGCGAAGGCGTAGACGAAGCCGCCGAAGAAGCTGGCGCTGACGGGCAGCTTCCAGCTGCGACAGAGCACGAACAGCGCGGTGCCGCTCAGCACCAGATTCACCAGGTTGGTGACTTGCGCTGCGAAGCTCGGGTTGCCGGTCGCGGCGTAGGCCGGGCCGAAGATCGGAAGGTGGCCGAGCTTGGTGTGGGTTGCCGCCAGCGCGTGCTCCAGCGGCGGGTGCACCGGGGCGTCGAAGAGCGGGACCGCCGCGCTGAGAGCGCGCCAGTCCCAAGCGAGGGTCCAGGTGAAGACGTCGAGGCGCGGCCCACCGAGGAAGCCGCCGAACACGCGCAATGGATCGATTTGGCCCGACCAGAGATCGTCGAACAGCGGGTCGAGCAAGACGATGGCGAGTGCCGCGTACGCTGCCGCGGCGACGGTCGTCAGCGCGACCTGGTAGCGGATGGGGCGATACATCGACCTGGAATGTGACGGAGCCTGCCGCGGTGCAGTCAGCCGGTGCCGGTGCACAGCGAGCGTTGCGAGACGGGATGCGGCACCATAGAGATTAGTGCTCCCCATGTCGATCATCGTTGCCAACCTCTTGCGCGGCGCCGCGCTGCTCGCGGTAGTCGTCGCCCTTGCCGCTTGCGACCGCAGCGACCCGGCGCCACTGGCGCGGGTCCGTGTCGAGGGGACTCCCGAGCTGCGCGCGGCGCGCGGCCGGGTCGTCGTGCTCGGCTTCGACGCGCTCGGCCCGGAGTTCCTCGAGGAGGTGGTGGCCGCGCACCGGCTGCCCGCCTTCGCCCGTTTGCTGCGCGAGGGGGTTCTCGCCGGTATGGACGTAACCCCGTCGCGCCTGCCGCCGCTGTCACCGCGGATCTGGCAGACGATCGCGACCGGTCGGGTTCCGGAGGAGCACGGCATTCTCGACTGGGCGTACTACGATGAGAACGTCGGAATGCGGTTGTTCGCCTCGACCGACCGCAAGGTGCCGGCGATCTGGAACATCGCCTCGGCGCTCGGTCGCCGGGTGGGCGTGGTCAATTGGCTGACCAGCTACCCGGCCGAGCAGGTCGAGGGCTTCGTCATCGCCGACCGCTTCGATCAGATGTGGGCGCAGCGAGAGGCCCGGTTCGCACAGGCGGTCTCCGAGCGCGACCGCCGGCGCGGGGTCTATCCGCGCATGCTGGTCGACGTGATTGGCGATCAGCCGGCACGCCAGCTCGACGATGTGATCGTTCCCGCCCAGTACGAGGCGATCGATCGCGAGATCGTGCGCATGGCGAGGGTTGCCAGTCGAGTGATCGCGGTCGATCTGCTGATGAT
>JAUIGL010000064.1 GCA_030430165.1 bacterium
TGTGTAGTCGTCGGGTTGCAGGCGCCATTCCCGTCAGGAAATCACACCGCCAAGGCCCTCAACCTCGAGTCTACGCACTTAGTATTCAACGAATTCGAATACTTGGGTTTGTGACACCAGATCCGACGCCCCCCAGATCCGACGCCCCACACCAGATCCGACGCCCCACAGATCCGATGCCCGGATCCGATGCCAGAAAAATTGTCCCGGGTGTGACCTGGTTCACACCGGATCCCGGCCGCTTGGGGCATATTGGCGCCGACTCGAACCGAGGAGGTACCAATGGCCGAGACCGCCGCGCAGACCGACGCACCACTGACGACACCGGATCCATTCGACCCGGGGATTCGCGCGAATCCCTATCCGACCTACGCCCGGATGCGTCGCGACACGCCCCTGTGCTGCGTCGCGCGAGACGGTGAAGCCTCCGTCTGGGCAGTCGTACGCTACGCCGACTGTCGCGCTGTGTTGCGCGATCCGTCGATGGGGATGACGACGCCGGCCACCTTGGTCCCCGAGTCGTTGCAGGGAGGTGCGGCGGCGCGCGTATTTCCCAACATGCTCACCTTCACCGACGGTGCCAGGCATGCGCGACTGCGCGGGCTGGTGGCCAAGGCGTTCACGCCGCGCACGGTAGGGCGACTGGAAACTCGGATCCGCGAGATCGTCGGCGACCGACTCGACGCGGTCGAGCATCGGGCCGAGATCGAAGTGATGGGCGAGCTCGCATTCGTGGTGCCGGTCTTCGTCATCTGCGAGATGCTCGGGATTCCTGTGGAGGACCGAGCCTTCTTCAAGAGCTGGACACCGGACTTCTCGCGCATCTTCGAGAGCGAACGGCTGACGCCGCAACAGACCGCGGCCTGCCACCAGGCGACCGAAGCCCTCGCCACCTATCTCGAAGACCACATCGAGCGACGCAGGAGTGCGCCCGGCGAGGCGATCCTCGATCACCTGATCGCCGCCGAGGAGTCCGGCGACCGGCTCAGCCACGAGGAGCTGTTGGCGATCTCGATCCAGCTGCTCAACGCCGGATACGAGACGACGATGAGCTTGATCGGCAACGGCGTGCGCGCATTGCTCGACCACCCCGCGCAGTGGCGGGTCCTCTCGCGCGATCCCTCGCTGGTTCCGCAGGCTGTCGAAGAGTGCCTGCGTTGGGATACGCCGGTGCAGTATTCGGGGAGAGTCGCCGGACGGAGGACCGAGATGTACGGGACGGTGATCGAGCCGGGTGATACGATCCTGACGATCCTCGGCGCCGCCAACCGCGATTCCGAGCTGTGTGAAGACGCCGAGCGCTTCGACATCGGCAGAGATCCGGTCGACCATCTCTCCTTCGGCTTCGGCGCGCACTTCTGCCTCGGCGCCCACCTCGCGCGGCTCGAGGCGCGGCTGGCGATCGGCGGCCTGGTCCAACGCTTCCCCGACGCGCGCCTGCTGGAGGAGGCACGGAGCTACCGGGACTCCGCCTTGTTCCGTGTTCCGGACTCGCTCCGGGTGGAGCTGCACGGTGGTCCGGGGCTATGATCACCGAGCTGCAAACGATTCGGTTCCACCGCCGTGGGCTATCTGCGATGCGCTCCCAGTCCCTACAATCCCGCCGCAAGATCATCGCCAAGATTCCCTTGTTCTCGGCGCTCGACGATCGCGAGCTCGACGGTCTGGTGCGCTACTCGCAGCCGCTCTCGCTCGCCAAGGGCGAGACTCTCTTTCACAAGGGCGACAGCGGCAGCGAGGTCTACGTGATCCTCTCGGGCAGACTGAAGGCCTCCTCGACATCGGAGAATGCCAGCGACGTGCTCTTCTCGTTGATGGACTCGGGCGAGGTGTGCGGCGAGCTCGCCTTGTTGTCGGGGGCGACGCGCAGCGCCACGGTGGTCGCGATCGAGCCGTGCCAGCTGGTGGCGCTCGGCAGGCGCGAGTTCTTGCAGTTCCTGGCCCAGCAGCCAGACGCGGCGACGAAGTTGCTGGCGACGCTGGCGGAGCGCCTGCAGCGCGTCAGTCAGCTGGTCGAAGACACCGTCTTTCTCAACCTGCCGGCGCGCCTGGCAAAGAAGTTGTTGGCGTTGGCCGACAGCTACGGGCGCCCGGTCGACGGGGGCATGCAGATTGGTCTCAGTCTGTCGCAACAGGATCTCGGCGATATGGTGGGCACGACCCGGGAGAGCATCAACAAGCAGGTCGGTGCCTGGCGCGACGAGGGGGTTCTGTCGATGGAACGCGGGACCATTACGATCCGCCGCACCGACGTACTCGAATCGCTGGCGGGTTTCGTGTTTGCCTGAGCCGATGCGCTGTCCATCCTGCGAACGCGAAAACCAGGCGGACGCGCGCTTCTGTAGCGGGTGCGGGGTTCCGTTGTGCGTCGTCTGCGCTCAGTGTGGCCGCGCCAACGACGACGACGCGCGTTTCTGCAACGGTTGCGGCGCCAAGCTGGCGGCGAATCAGGTTCGGTCGAGCGCGCCGCGCGACTACACGCCGCATCATCTAGCGGAGAGCATCCTCACCCAGCGCGCTGCGCTCGAGGGCGAGCGCAAGCTGGTCACGGTTCTGTTCGCCGACGTCAAGGGCTCGATGGAGATCGCCGGCCAGGTGGACCCGGAAGCGTGGCACCAGATTCTCGACGGTTTCTTCGCGATCCTGACCGAGGGAGTGCATCGCTTCGAAGGCACCGTGAACCAGTACACCGGCGACGGGATCATGGCGATTTTCGGTGCCCCGATCTCGCACGAAGATCACGCGCAGCGCGCCTGTTGGGCGGCAGTCCAAATGAAGGGACGCCTGCGCGAGTTCAGCCGCGACGTGTTGCGCCGCTACGGAATCAGTTTCTCGACCCGCACCGGCCTGCACTCGGGGGAAGTGGTAGTCGGCAAGATCGGCGACGATCTGCGCATGGACTACACGGCGCAGGGGCACACAGTCGGCCTGGCCGCTCGCATGGAGAGCCTCGCCGCGCCGAACGCGGTCTATCTCACCGGCCGCACGGCGGCGCTGGTCGAGGGATACTTCGATCTCGAGTCTCTCGGTGACTTCGAGATCAAGGGTGTCGAAGACCCGGTCGCCGTCCACGAGCTGCTCGGTGTCGGTGAGGCGCGGACGCGTTTCGACTTGTCCCTCGCGCGCGGGCTCTCCAAGTTCGTCGGCCGGGAAGCCGACGTCGCCACCCTCGAAGCCGCTTTCGACACCGCCCGCGTCGGTACCGGACAGGTGGTCGGCGTGGTCGGCGAGGCGGGGGTCGGCAAGAGCCGATTGTGCTTCGAGTTCGCCGAGAGTTGCCGCCTGAAGGGTTACCGGGTCTACCGCGGCAGCGCGGTGTCGCACGGCGGCAACCTGCCGGCGCACCCGATGATGCAGGTGTTCCACGACTATTTCGGAATGAGTCCCGAGGACGAGCCGCGCGTCACGCGTGAGAAGCTCACCGGGCGCATCGTCCTGCTCGCTCCGGAGTTGCTCGAATCCCTGCCGTTGGCCTTCGAGTTCTTCGGCGTCGCCGACCCGGAGCGACCCCTGCCGCCGATGGACCCTGGCGTGCAGCAGCGGCGCACTGCCGAGCTGCTGTCGCGGCTGGTGCAGAGCGAGGAGACGACGATCAGCTTGGTCGAGGATCTGCACTGGTTCGACGCGGCCAGCGAGAGTCTGCTGGCGGATTGGGTGGACGCGATTGCCGGCGCGTCGAGCTTGCTGATTCTCAATTTCCGGCCCGGCTACCAGGCAGCTTGGATGCAGCGCTCCAACTACCACCAAATCGGGCTCGCCGCGCTCGATCGCGCGTCGATCCTCGAGCTCCTCGGCGACCTGTTGGGTGACCACCCGAGCCTCGGCAATCTTCCCGCCCTGATTGCCGGTCGCACCGCGGGCAGTCCGTTCTTTACCGAGGAGGTGGTGCGCGAGCTGGTCGAGCGCGGGGCGTTGACCGGCGCTCGGGGCGCCTACTCGGCTGCGTCCCGCGTCGATTCGATCGACGTTCCGCAAACCGTCCAGCCGTTGCTGGCGGCGCGCATCGATCGTCTCGGGGAGTCCGAGAAGCAGGTCCTACAGGCGGCGTCGGTGGTCGGCGCCGAGTTCGACGAGGAGTTGCTCGCGGCGACCCTCGGGCGATCGCCGGCGGCGCTGCGCGACCCGCTCGCCCGGCTCAAGGAGTCCGAGTTCGTCTACGAGTCGGCGCTCTTTCCCCGCATCGAGTACTCCTTTCGCCATCCGCTTACCCGGGAAGTCGCGTACGACTCGCAATTGACCGAGGCGCGCAGGTCGCTGCACCGGGCGGTTGCCGACGCGCTCGAGTCGATGCGACGCGACACCGAGCCGGCCCTGCTGGCGCACCACCGCGAGGCCGCCGGTCAGGTGCTCGCAGCCGCCGAGGCGTATTGCGCCGCTGCCGACGCAACCCAGGCGACCAAGGCGATCGACGCGTTGGGATGGTTTCGCAAGGTCAGAGATCTCGTCCTGGATCTCGACGACCCCGCTGCGACCTCGCTCCACAAGCGCGCGCTGCTCGGGATCTTCATCGCCGCCGGCTGGCGCCAGGGGATGGCGGCAGAGGAAATTCCTGAGCTCTACGCCGAGGGAATCCGGCTCGGCGAAGCCGACGGCGACGACTCCTTTCTGGCCGCCTTCATCATCTCGTACACGCCGACGGTCGGCATTCTCAAGGCGGACCTGAACGACTACTACGCGCACGCGGCCGAGGCGGAGCGTCGCGCCGCCGCGTCCGGAGACATCGACTTGCAGATCGCGGCGGCCTCGATTCGCTACTACTCGAGCCTGCTCACTGGACGCGATTCCGAGGCCGCGGCGGCGGCGCAGGCGATGATCGACCTGGCCGGAGACGACCACTGGGCCGGGATGCGGTTCTTTCGCCTGTCCGGAGCAGCGTTCGGGCGCTTGGCGCGATCTACCTACTTGGCCGCCGCCGGAGATTTCTCGGGAGCATTTCGCGACCTGCGCGAGGCAGAGGCGATCGCGCGCGAGATCGGTTCGAAGGACGACCTGTGCTTCACTCTGAACAGCTACGTGTTTGCTGCTCAGTATCTCGGGTCACCGGGCGACGGCGAGGCGAAAGTTCGATCGTCGATCTCCATCGCTGAAGCCGAATGTGGGCCGCATGTGCAAGTGCTCTGCCTGGACACGCTCGGCCGCAGTCTCTCGCTGTGTGGAGACTGGCGAGGGGCGCGCGATGCCTACGATCGCGCCTCAGAGTTGGTGGCGTCCTCCGGGACCGGCCGTGAACACGCGGCGGGCGTGTTGGCCGCTCGCGGTCGCTGCGCGTTCGAGCTCGGTGATCTCGGTGAGGCGCGCCGCCTGGTCGATCAAGCGTTAACCTTGAGCCTCTCCCAGGGGGCGACTGTGCACCACGACGAGGCGCGCCGTGTGCACGCGCTGGTGCTGGCCGCGGAAGGAGAGCCGGCGGCTGGAGCGACCGAGCTGGAGATCCTCCCCGCCGCCGCCGAGATCTTTCCCTGTGAGCGCTTGTTGCTCTTGTGGGATCGAACGCGGCTGCAGGAGATGGCTGGCTGGACGGATCGCGCCCGCGAGACGCTGGCCGAGATTGTGCGCATCAGTCGATCGGTCGAAGCCGACGGACACGTAGCTGCCGCCGAGGCGAGGCTTGCGGCGCTCGAAACGGCGGCGTCGCCCGTCCGCTAGCTCGTGGTAGAGCCGGCGGACACGTTTCCGCGTCCGCCGGCTACCGAGTCTAGTTCGGGTTAATGTCGCCGTGCCGGCGCGCGCGTCATGCGGCGCATTGCGATCAGCAGCAGCAGCGCGAGGGCGGCGAGGATGCCGGCGTTGGAGGTCGTCGGCGCAGCCGCCGGCACGTCGCGGCAGATGCCGTCGCCACCGAGGGTGCAGACCTGGTTGGGGCCGTCGCAGGCGGTGTCGCAGCAGACGCCGTCGGGCGAGCAGAAGAGGTCGTTCGCGCATTCGCTGGCGTCGGTGCAGGGGGCGCCCTGCGGAACCGGCGTCGGCGTATCGGTGGCGGTGGACGTTGCGGTCGCGGTGGGCGTCGGTGTCGCGGTCGGCGTCGGGATCAGCACTTCGACGAGATCGCTCATCGGCCCGTTGGTGTTGTCCATGGCGTAGATCATCTCGCCGCCGATCAGCGGCCGGTCGAGAGTGACGTCGTAGTCGCCGTTGCCGTCGGCCATGCCGGTGCCGACCGACTCGTCGTCGTCGGTTCCCTTCATGCCGTCGGGGCCGGCGCTGAAGATCTCGATGTCGGCGTCGGGCAGCGAGGTGCCGCCGGCGTTGCCGTCGCCCGCGATCAGCGGCGGCGCGAGGGTGGTGAACGGCTCGCAGAACGTCACCAGAACGTCGCCGAGAGCGGCGTCGTCGGTGTTGTCGTAGAGGAACTGCTGCTCGGCGAACTCGTTGTCGGCGGTGAACAGGTTGCACTGGGCGGGGACGTCTTCCGGGCCGTCGTTGTCGACGTCGCAGAAGACGCCGGCGTTGCACCTGCCGCCGCTGCCGGTCGAGTTGCCCTGGATGATGTTGGCGCCGTTACCGCCCTTGAAGCCGCCGCCGAGGTCGACCTGGTAGTTACCGGCGGCCGGTTGCACGTTGACGTTGGTGTTGAAGACGGTGGTGCTGAGCATGGTGTCGAAGGTGGCGGACACGGTCGTCGTCGTGCCACCGATACGAATCGCGTCGCCGGAGCCGCCGGAGATGGTGTTGTTGCGCAGGGCGACCTGCGCCGGGTCGCTGCTGCCGACGTTGTTGATCTGGATGAGGACGCCGCTTCCCTGGTTGTTGCTCAGATCGTTGCCGGTAACCATCGCCGTTCCGGCGGCGGCGCTACCAATGTAGTGCAGGTTGAGCCCGGTCGCGGTGTCCTGATTCCCCGTGACGACGTTGCTCGAGATCATCGCCGAGAGGGCAAAGCCGGGCACGTCCTCGATCTCGGCGGCCTTGACCACCAACCCGGTGCCGTTGTTGTTGGCAGTATTGCCGGTGACCGTCGCATCGACCGGATTGATCGTCCCCGAGAGGTTCTCCCAATCCGAGACCTCGATCTCGATCCCCTCTGCTCCGTTGCCGGTGATCGTATTGTTCTCGGCGACGACATCGATCTCGAGGTTGGAAACTGTGGCTTCCTCGAACAAGTCGGCATCGACCGTTAGCCCGGCGTCGTCGTTGTCCGTGGAAGTGTTGCTCTTGAGAGTTACGTCGAAGTCGAGATCGCCGTTATCGAAGTATCTGAGGTTGCGCAGGTCGACTTCCAGGCCGTCGTCCTCGTTCATCCGCGCCTGGTTGAGGTCGAAGGTCACGTCGGCATCGATGTTGATGGTGCTCGCGTCTTCGATGCCGGCGATCATCAGGTCGAGCCCGTCCTCCTCGTTGCGTTCGCTGATGTTGTTCTCGAGAGTCGCGTCGAACTTCAGATCGATCTCACCCGCGCTCGATAAGGTCTCCGCGGAAACCTGGATCCCGTCTTCCCCGTTGGCGCGGGTGATGTTGCTCGCGATGTGGGCGGTCGCGTCGACGTCGAGGAGGGCGAGGCTACCGCCGTCGATGATCTCGAACTGGATGCCGTCCGAGCCGTTACGGCTGGCGCGGTTGCCCGACAGGGTCCCGTTGAGTGCGACAAGTGCGGTGCTGCCGAATCCGAAGCCGGGTCCGATGCTGGATGCGCCGATGTGGATTCCGTCGTCGCCATTGAAGTGGGCGGTGTTGCTGCGGACCGTCGGGTCGAGCCTGACGTCGGCGAATCCGCCGCTGCCGACGGAGAAGATGTCGAGATCGATCCCATCGTCCCCATTCTCCGTCGCGGTGTTGGAGTCCGCCAAGACGTTGAAATCGGCGAAGAAGCTGGAGAAGAAGAAGCCGAGGATGTCGAAGCTGATTCCGTCATTGTCGAAACCGCTGACCTGATTGCCGATGATCGAGGCGCTTCCGCTGAGCGTGATGTTGGAGAAGGAGATTGCGCCCAGCTCGACCGCGATGCCGTCATTGCCGCTCGAAGCGGTTACGGTGTTGTTGCTGATGGTCGGATTGATCTCGGCGTCGAAGTGGGACACCTGGCTGGGCAGGACGACGACGTTGATGCCGTCGAGCGGGGTGAACCCCGGAAGGATGATGCTCGTTGATCCCGGGAACGAGGCGGTGACGTCGACTTCGTTGCCCGAAATGAGCGGTTCGATGACGACCGAGGAAGCAGTGCTGCTAGGCGCATGTAGTACACGGATGCCGTCTGCGAAGACGAACTGAAAGAACTGAATGGTCGGGCTTGTCGGCGTGATCGTGGTGGTCGGGATCAGGGATAGCGCCCCCCCGAAACCGGTGACCGTATTGTTGGTGATCGTCGGTGCGATGCGTCCTTCGAGCGGGACCGGAGGGAAAAGTGGCGGGAACGGGAAAAGGAAAGGGAAGTTGACCTGGGCGTCGCCGTAGATGATGCCGCCGCCGGCGGGGTCGCGAACCTCGTTCTGGTCGATCACCGGGGCGTTGTCGCCATTGCCGAGGGTCGGCAGAAGCCACATCGCCGCCAAGTCCTGTTCGCTGAAGAAGTTCTCGCGGATGGTGGGCGACATGTTTCCCGAAGTGGTGAGGGAGCTGAAGGTGTTCATCCCCAAGCCGGCGAGGACCCCGAAGCCCATCTCGACGAAGCGGTTGTGCTCGATGATCGGGGCGATGGTCTCGGTCGAGGCGGCGCCGAGCAGATTGACCCCGACTCCGACCTGCAGGCCGATCGTCGTCGCGGTGTGCTGCATGGTGAGTCCGGCGAGCACTGTGCTGTTGCTGATGGGGCCGCTCGACTGGAAGACGACGCTGTTTGCGCCACCGCCGCCGAAGACGACGACGTTTTGCGGCGTCGCGGTGTCGCCGATGATCTCGACGCCGTCGAGGAGCGGGATCGGAAAGGTCTCGCCGTTGGCGGTATCGTATGTGCCGTCTTCGACCAGCACGCGGTCGCCGCTGGTCGCCCGCACCGTCATCGCGTGGGTGATCGTCTTGCAGCGGTCACCCGGCGCGCCGCAGGTCGGCGAGTCGGTTCCGCCGGTCGAAACTTCGATATCCGCCCCTAGCCCGATGCCCGGCAGAGCCAAGAGCGCTGCCAGCAATATTGCGCGCCGCATGCGCGGAAAAGTAGCTCTTCTTATGGTGGGCGGTCAACCGCAAAATGCCGCAGCCGACCGCATGGCAGGGCGCAGGCTGGAGCGGCAGCCCCTCGATACGCGCTGCGCGCTACTCGGGATGTACGGTGTCGTTGTCAGAGTTGGAGGGGCAGACCCGTCCCTCGATACGCGCTGCGCGCTACTCGGGATGTACGGTGTCGTTGTCAGAGTTGGAGCGGAAAACCGTGTCCCCGAGTAGCCCGCAGGGCGTATCGAGGGGCCATCTCGGAGTTGGAGCCTCCGACTACGAGTCTTCCGCGTCTGTTCGCGCCGCCTCCAGCAATTCGCGCAGATGAGGCTCCTTGCGCGCGTGGCCGGCGACCGGGTCGCCGCCGAGCTCGATCGCCTTCGCCAGGTGCTGGGTTGCGTCTTCGGTCTCGCCGAGCGACGCCTCGACCAGCGCCATCCGGTACCACCAATCGGCGCGTTCCGGGTGCTCCGCCAGGCCCGCTTCGAGAAACTCGACGGCTCGATCGCCGCGCCCGGCGCGGCGATACGCCTCGATCAGGTTGTTGGCGGCGCTGCTGTCGCGGCCGCCGAGCTGGGTTGCGCGCTCGAGGATCGGAATCGCTTCCTCCACTTGCTCGTCCCGCAGCAACAGGGTTCCGAGGTTGTAGACCGATTCGTAGTGGCTCGGGTGCGCGGCCAGCACCCGACGGTAGAGCGATCTGGCGCGCTGAGTGTCGCCCTTGCGGTCATAGTAGCCGCCGAGGTTGTTGAGCGCCTGGGCGTGCGTAGGCTCGACCTCGAGCGCGCGCCGGTAGAGAGTCGCCGCTTCGTCGGGGCGATCCTGCGCTTCGGCGACCACGCCGAGGTTGTAGAGGGCGTCGACGCTGCGCGGGTCGATCTCCAGCGCCTTTTCGAGGGTTTCGCGCGCCTCGGTTTCGCGTCCGGCGCGGTGGTAGGTATCGCTCAAACCAACATAGGCCTTGATGTAGAGCGGGTCGCGCCGCAGCGTTTCACGGTACCACTCGATCGCCTTTTCGGTATTGCCGGCGCGCTGGAACAGGTCGGCGAACTGGTTTGCCACCTCGGGCTGGTTGCCGCCGACCTCGAGCGCCTCCTTGAGGAGATCGAAGGCGGCGTTCATGTCGCCTTCTCGCTGGTAGATACGGGCGAGGCCGATGCGGCCGTTGTTGCGCCGCGGATCGAGCGCCGTGACCGTCTCGAGCTCGCGCTTGGCGGCTTCGGTTTCACCGAGGGCGAGAAGCACCGAGGCGAGCGAGCCGTGTGCCAGGACATGGCCGGGATCGTCGGCGAGCACCTCCTCGAGGGCGACTTTCGCTTCGTCGAACCTGCGCTCGCGCACCAGCTGTTGCGCATCGTGGAACTGTTCCCAGGAGACGATTCGGTCCTTGGGGTCGGGCAGCTCCGCGCCCTCGTCGACGCCGTGCTCACCGACCTGATAACCGAGCGCGGCGAGGCGCTCGCGGTCGGTCGCGCTGAGCTCTATGCGATGCTGCTGGTCGGCGCCGCTGCGCATGACGTCGCCGGCGAGCAGCTCGGCGAGGCGTTGGTCGGGTGACCGTGCGCGATCCGGATCGCGCGGGTAGAGATTGTCCAGCTCCGCTGGGTCGGTGGCGAGGTCGTAGAGCTCGGGCCGCGGCGCGTGCACGTACTTTTGCTCGCTGGTGCGCACACCGCGCAACTCGGCCCAGCCGTGGTTGAATCGGGTGACCAGGGTCTCGATGTATCCGTCGTGCGGTGCCGCGGTACCGCTGTGCATGGCCGGCGCCAGGCTGACCCCATCGCTGGCGATGTCGGCCGGGACACGCAGCAGGTCGAGGGCGGTCGGCAGGATGTCGACGGTGCGGACTTGACCTTGCACCCTGGTGCCTTGCGGAAGGTGCGGATGGCGCATGATCAACGGCACGCGCACGGTCGCGTCGTGCAGGAGCAGCGAATGCGTCTTCTCCCCGTGCTCGCCGAGACCCTCGCCGTGGTCGGAAGTGAGAACGATCAGCGTCGAGTCGAGCCTCCCCTGGTTGCGCAGCGCTTCGAGCAGGCGGGCGATCTGTGAGTCGACGTAGGCGATCTCGCCCTCGTAGGGGTTGCTGTCGTAGAGTACGTCGAAAGGTGGCGGCGGTGCGTAGTTGGCGTGCGGGTCGAAGAAATGCAGCCAGACGAAAAACCTGCGGTCGTCGTCGCGCTGCAGCCAGTCGAGCGCGCGGTCGACCACCATTCGCGCCGGGCGTTCGTCGAACATGAACATCGGCGCCTTGGTGCCGCCGTGCAGGTCGTCGTCGTAGACGTCGAAGCCCTGGTCGAGCCCGTACTTCGAATCGAGAACGTAGGCGCCGATGAACGCCCCGGTGCGAAACCCGTGTTCCTTGAGGATCTCGGCCATGGTTCGCGCCGCCGCCGGCACCCGGTAGCTGCCGTTGTTGCGAACCCCGTGGTGCAGTGGGTACTGGCCGGTGAAGATCGTCGTGTGACTGGGCAGAGTCAGGGGGACCGCGGTGATCGCGTCCTCGAACAGCACGCCGCCGGCGGCCATCGCGTCGATCGCCGGGGTCTCGATCGCCTCGTACCCGTACGCGCCGATGCGGTCGGCGCGGGTCGTGTCCATCGTAATGACGACGACGTTGTCGATGGTCGAGCGATCGATGCGGTCGCCCGATTGCGAGCAGGCGCTGCCGAGCGACAGCGCCGCCGCCGCGACGCCGAGCCGGATGAAAAGCCGGGCCGGCATCTCAGGCCGGCCTTCGGTGTGGTTCGGTTGGTGGTTCGCCTCGCATTCGTTACTTGGCGATCGAGTACGCGGTGTACCCGGCCCCGGTGCCGCGAATGCTGAGCGACTTCTCGCAACGCCACAGAGGAGCGATAGGCTGTCCGTTGGCCGGCGTGCTCACTTTGACGCCATCGCACTCGATGCTCTCCGCGTTCCAGGCGGAGGTGAGGATCAGCACCTGGCCTTCCTCCGGTGAGGTCGACAGGCTGCAGATGGCGCCCTGCGGGCAGTTGCCGGCGACCGGCTTGCCGCCGATCTGGACTGGCACCGATGCTGCCGCCGCCCACGCTTGGCGTCCGGGGCCGCGTTGTTTGCCGTCTCGCGCGCGTTCGGCGCGCATGGTCGCCCGTTCTTCTGGGCTCATCGCCGCGACGGTCGCCCGGCGCTCGGCGCGGAAGGTCTTGCGTGCTTCCGGGTCCATCGCGCGGTAGGTCGCTCGGCGGGCCGGGTCCTTGGCCGCGGGCGGCCGGTCGGTGTCGGCGAACGTCTTCCCGAAGAGGAGGATGCCTCCGGCGATCGCGATCACGATTGCCGCGTCACGACGGTGCCGTTTCGCTTGTACGCTGTTCATGCGTGCCCTCTTTTCTGTGCGCGGCGACTCCGTGTCGCCGGCGATGGCTGCGTATCTTCCGCGTTGTTCGTGGGATTGCAACTGCCAGATATGTTGCACGGTCGGGAGATCGCTGGCTAGGGTCGGGGGCGTCACCAGGGGGCGTTCTCCCGGCGGCATCGGCTTGCTTCGACCAACCTCAGGGGACCGAAAATATGACCTCGCCTCGCATCGTTTCCGTTCTGTTTTCGAGCGCTCTGCTCCTGACCTCGTGCGGATCGGACGACGACTCGGACCCTCAGGTCGGGAGCGGACGAACCGGTCCCTGGCAACGCACCGAGCAGCGGGCCGATTGTGCGGACTTCGACGTTCTGCGGCGGCCTTTCTTCGGTGAGACTCATGTGCACACTGGTCGATCCTTCGACGCGGTGAGCGGCGGCATCGAGCTCGGTCCGCGCGACGCCTATCGATTCGCCGCCGGCGACAGCGTCGAGCTGCCGGGAGTGTCCGGCCCGCGCACCGCCCGGCTGCGGCGTCCGCTCGACTTCACCGCAGTGACCGACCACTCCGAGTTCTTCGGCGAGGTCGACCTCTGTCTGACGCCGGGAACGGACGAGTTCGAATCCGAAACGTGCACTCGGTTTCGCAACGAGATCCCGCAGACCAGCCAGTCTTCGAGCATCGGTGTCGTCCTCTTCGGGGTCGAGCTCACCAACGATCCCGGGATGAGGTTCGGTTTTTGCGAGGGCGGGGTTTGCGCCAATGCGGCGTCGCCGATCTGGCGCGACATGCTGGACGCTGCCGAAGAATTCTACGACCGATCGCCGTCCTGCGGCTTCACGACCTTCAACGCCTACGAGTGGACCGGCAACCCGGACGTGCAGAACTTCCATCGCAACGTGATCTTCCGCAACGAGTTCGTGCCGCCTCTGCCGATCAGCTACCTCGACGAGAGCAAGCCCGAGAACCTCTGGGCTCAGCTGCGCGCGCAGTGCGTCGACGCCGGCATCGGCTGCGACGTGCTGGCGATCCCGCACAACTCCAACCTCAGCAATGGAATCATGTTCGTCCCGGAGACCGCCGACGGCAATCCACTGACCGCTCCCGATGCCGCCGAGCGCTCCGCCTTCGAGCCGCTGGTCGAAGTCATGCAACACAAGGGAGATTCCGAGTGTCACCCCGCGCTCTCGCCGGGAGACGAGCTGTGCGGCTTCGAGAAGTGGAGCTCCGACCAGATCGGCATCGATCCCGAGATGATCGGGACGGTGGTCCAGGAGCCGACCTCGTACGTGCGCAACGCGCTGATGATCGGCCTCGAAGAGGAACAGAGGATTGGCGTCAATCCGCTGCGCATGGGGATATTGGCGGCGACCGACAGTCACAACGCGACGCCGGGCCTGGCGCACGAGAACGATTTCATCGATGCCGGGCACCTCGGGTTGCGCGATGCGACGCCGGTAAACCAGCTGGTGCCGCTCGGCCTCGGAGTGGTCGGCGGGATCGAGGCCAACGGCGGCGGCCTGGCAGTGGTCTGGGCCGAGGAGAACTCGCGTGACGCTCTGTTCGCAGCAATTCGGCGACGCGAAGTTTATGGCACCAGCGGCACCAGGCCGGTGGTTCGCTTTTTTGGCGGCAGGATTCCCGACGGGGTCTGCTCGGATGGGACCGTCGTTGAGTCCGGCTACCGCCACGGTGTGCCGATGGGCGGCGAGATCGGCCCGGTCGACGATCCGCCGCGCTTTGCGGTGATGGCCAACCGCGACCCGGGCGCCGCCGGCTTTCCGGGTGCTGGCTTGCAGCGAATCCAGATCATCAAAGGGTGGGTCGGGGAGGACGGAGTCGCGCGAGAGAAGGTGTTCGACGTCGCCGGCGACGCGAACGGTGGGGCGTCGGTCGACCCCTCGACCTGCGAGACGTCGGGAGGTGGCTTCGACTCGCTGTGTGAGTTGTGGACCGATCCGGAATTCGACTCGGCTCAGCGCGCGTTCTACTACGCGCGCGTTCTCGAAAATCCGATCTGTCGCTGGAGCACGGTGCTCTGCAATCGCGAGGGAATCGACTGCGCTGCCGACGCCGTCGCCGAGGGGTTCGAGGAATGCTGCAATCCGGAACGACCCAAGACCATTCAGGAGCGCGCCTGGACTTCGCCGATCTGGTATCGACCCGAGGGAATCTCGGATCTCCTCGGCGAGATCGTCTTCGGCGATGCCGCCGGCGACGTCCTGTCTCTCGATATCGAAACCGGCGCCGGCATCGAGCGCATCGACCCGGATCGTGCCGAGCTCTCGCTGCAGGTCAGCGACGGCGAGCTCCTCTACGGCGTCGTCGTTCCGGCCGGAACGCTGGTCTCGGATGGCGATCGCTACATATACGAAGACTCGTCCGACGCGATCGACGGTCTGGAGGCCTTGGAGCTGACCTTCTTGCCGAACGGCGGCAGCCGCCTGGTCTTGGAGACGGCGGCGATGGATCTGTCAGCGGTCGACCGGGTCGACCACATGATCCACGTGTCGCTGGCGAGCGCCGACTACTCGGTGATCCACCGGCGCTTGTGGAGCGCCGACGGCGAGCGGGTGTCTACCGGCGATCTCTGAGCGGAACGTTTGCTCAGCGGTCGTTGGCGACGATCGCGTCGACCAGGGTCTCGGCGGCTCGTTGTTGGCTGGGGTTGAGGTCCTTGCCGATGGCGCGCAGGTGGTAGTGGCGGCTGCGGCGCAGGTACGGACCGTCGCCGCGCGGTACCAGCTCGAGGCGCACCGCGGGCTCCTCGGCGTGGCACATCTCGACCTCGACCCGGCCCGGCCGGGTCGCGACCCCGCCGATCTGCCACCCTCCGGCGAAGTCTCCTTGGATCGGCAGAGGTGCGATCAGTGCGGCGAACTTCTCGAGGAACTCCTCGCTGGCGGGCGCCAGTTGCCGGTCCCCTCGGTTCTCTTTGCGAGTCCCTTCGCTCTGGTAGCGCTGCCACAGGCCGTGTGCCGTCAGCTCGCGCCAGTTGGCTCCGGCTTCCCGGAAGGCGCTCAGTAGCAGCTCGAACAGTCGCAGCATGTCGCGGCTGTGGTTGCGCTCGGCGAGCTCGGTGGCGAGCGCGGCGAAGTGAGCGACGTCGGAATGTACGTGTCGCCACGGCCGGCTGGGGTAGTAGCCGTACCGGCGCGAGGCGTCGTCGGCCTGCGATTCGAACTCGTCGACCAGGAGACCGTCGCGCTGCGCCAGGTAGAACAGCGCGGTGTCCTCGTAGAGTCGTGCCCGCGACAAGAGAATGCTGCCGCGCAGCCGGTCGAGCCGTGTTCGCTGGATCCCGGCAAAGTTGATCTCGAGATCGCGCATCGTCGTCCACGGCGAGAAGAGAATGAAACCGAAGGCGGCGTGGCCGAGGTCGAGCGCGTCGCCGTAACGATCCTTCCATTGCCACAGCGTCTCGAGGAACTCGAAGTTGGTTTCCGCCTGGATGCCCTTGTTGAAGCGGTCGAGCTCCGCCTGCGAGAAGTTCTCGATGCCGACCAGAAACGGCGCCAGGCGGATGCCGCTCTCGCCTGCGACCTGGAGGGCGCGGGCGAATCGTCCGGCGTTGCGCAGGAACCACTCGGCGCGCGTCTCCAGCAGCAGCGTAAAGCCCGAAACCGACTCCGCGGCGCAGCGCTCGACGACCTCGGTGAGGTAGCCGAAGGGGTTCTGGTCCTTGAGCACGAGCAGACGGAGCTCGGGTGCTTGCTCGCGCACGTAGCGGATCTGTTCGAAGACCGACGCCGCGGTCTCTTCGTTGGGGCGGCCGGCGTAGTGGTTGCCGGTCGTGCAGAACGCGCAGCCGCGGCCGAAGCGTTGCGGGATCTCGGTGCCGGCGTAGAGCGGGTTCTCTCTCGCGTCCTGCTGATACGGGCAGCCTTCGTTGCCGGTGACCGAGAAGGTGCGTGACTCGGGGAGCCGGTCGCGGTTGAGGATGACCGGTCGCAGGTTGGGCGCGTAGGGGAACGAGCGAACCTCGACCGGCGCGCTGGGGTCGCTCTCGCGCCACCCCTGCTCGCCGCGGAACAGCGCTCCGCGCGGTGGCAGGTCGCGCTCGCCGCGCAACCACGCAACCAGGGGGGCGAGCACTTGCTTGGGCTCGCCGTTGCAAAAGATGTCGGCTGGCGCATCGTCGAGCAGCTCGTGCTCGCCGCGCAAACCGATGAAGGTCTTGTCGGGCAGCTGGTCGCGCAAGCGCGCAACCACCTCGGGGTCCCAAACGCGTTCGTATACGATCGGGTCGTATCCGGAGAGGAGCTCGGCGAGATTGCGTTCGGCATCGGCCGCGTCGGCCTGCGAGCCGCCGGTGATTGCCACCAGAACGAGGTCGTTGGCGATCTGCTCGTGGCGCAGCGCCCCCGACAGAGTGGCGAGCTCGCGATCGTCGAGAAACGACCGGTCGCTGTGGCTGTGGAAGGTGAGAATCGCCAGCGGCTGGTCGGCTGAGCAGCGGGGCGTCGGCATCCTTTTCTTATAGAGGATCGGTCCGACTAAACCCAGATTCATCGCCTTTTGCCAAAACGATTGGAAGTCGCGCAGCGACCACCATCCCTTGCCTGTGCCTATGCCCATGCCTTTGCCTACGAGCGTCCTCCGCAGCTCGCAGAGCGAAGGAGGAAGCGAGTAAGCGGCTGGTTTCGCCGACCTTCGGCGAATGGGATAGCATCCACCGCGATGGGCGAAACTCCGGCAGCGGTTCCAGTCGTGCTCGTTGGCGATGACGAACGGGCGGCGGCGTGGCGCGAAGTTGCGCGCCGGTCGCCCCGTTTGACGCTGGTCGGATCGGTGGCCGCGGCGGCGGGGTCTGGTGATGATCTGGAGCGCTGCGACTCGATCGAGGCGGCGGCGGCGCGATGGCCTCGAGCGCGCTTCGCGGTGGCGGCGGGACCGCGTCTGGCGCTCGAGAACGCGCTGGCGATCGCCGCGCAAGGCGCCGCGGGAGTGGTCGCGGTGCCGCTTCACTCGGGCATCTGCGACATCGATTTGGGAGAGGGCGCGAGCCGTGTAGCGGTCGCGCACGGCTGGCTCAATCTGCCCGGGCGGGCGGCGGTTAGCCGCATGTTGGAAAAGTTGGGCGGCGGACGAATGACTCTCGAGGTCGCGGGGGCTGCGGATGGCTCGCCCCCCGACCCGCTGCCGGCAGTGATCGATGCGCTGGCGTTGGTGCGCGCCCTGGTACCGGCGGCGAGCATTGCCGAGGTGGAGGTGACCCCGGGAGGCTACGCGTGGACCCTCAGCGGCGGGCCGAATTCTTGGACGAGCGAGCTGCGGCTGCGGTTGCGCGGTTGCCGAGTGGCGTTGCGGGCGCAGGCGGAAGGGCGATTGATTTCCTGGGTTGTCGACGATCGGCGCGAGACGATTGCGGTCGACGGCAAGGCAGTCGTCGACGCGAGGCCGGTTGCTGCTGCCTCCGTGCGCGCGCTCGGACAGCTGCTGGTGCCGCAAGCCGGTATCGACCTGCCGTTCGCGCGCGACGTCGCGTTGCTGGTGCGCGAGTCCGAATCGCGTCTGGCGAGACGAATCCCCCATGTCGCAGCGCCGCTGGCGCAGGCGGCGGCGGTCGCCGAGCGCGAACCCGGCGATCCGCTCGCGGCACTCGGGTTGCGTGGCGAGCTCGACGACGCCGATGCCGCAGTGCCCGTTTGCGAGGTCGAGCTGCCGCCCGAGCCGTTCGAGCTGTGGGCTTTCCGCGCCGGGATCAAACCGGTGGCGTTCCTGACGGTGCTGCCGGACGAGGTCGAGCGGACTCTCGCCTGGTTCGGCGACGTCCACTGCGAGCGTCGCGACCGCCGGGTTCAGGTCGCGGCGCAAGATCGCTGGCAGGACCGGCGCGACCTCGGCGAACAGCGAGTCGAGCTCTACCTATCGCGCGATCCCGAGCTGGCGCGCCGCGCCGCCTACTTGCAGGCAGAGGTCGATCCCAGCAAGGCGCTGCGCGAGATCGGCGAGCTGGTCGGCTATCCGTCTTGTTGCGTCGAGGCGTTCGCCGCCCAGGACGACCGTTCCAACAATAGTCTCAACCGCTACCTGTCCTGGTCGCGCACCGCGCCGCAGGCCGCAGCCTGGCCCTGGCAGCTCAACAACCTGCACACCATGGTCGCGCCGTTCTACCCGTGCTCGTACCGCTGCAGCGCGGCGCTGGCGTGGGCGGCGGCGGCGCTCGACGAGCTCGACAAGGCATATCCGCGCGCGGTCGGCGCCTTGCGCCGCGCATTGGGGCAGCCGCTTCTGTACTTTGACCACGAGCGGCAGGTGGTCTTCGACGGCGTGGCGAACGGCGCCACGGTTTCGTTTGGCTCTCTCTCGGTACCGGGATGGGCGCCGCCGGCATTCCGCCGTTTCGCCGCCGTCCTCGCCCGCGGCGACCGCCTGAATTTCGGCGACAGGGAGGTTACCGTCGAGCGGGCAGGCGAAGCGGTGGCGAGGTTCACCCGAACCGACCCCGGCCTCGGCTTCGTTGCGCCGTTCGCGGCCGGGTGAGCTCCGCGGTACGGGCCTTCAGTCGAGGCAGGGGGTATTGGCTCGAAATCGACCGGCCGGGCGGGCTAGGATCGAGCGATGTCTCTCGATGATCCAGCCGCGGCGTCGGCGCCGCTCGAGTCCGGGCGCGGGCGTGGCGAGGGCAGGGCGATGCAAGGGGTCGTGTTTCGCGACCCGCCCGATCTCGAGGCGACGGTAGCCGAGCTTCAGCTGGAGATCGCCCGCACGTTGGTGAAGGCGCCGGTTCTGCCGGTCGAGCTGCCGGCTTTCGACCTAAACCTGCTGTCGGTGTCGGCGGAGCGCGCGGCCATCGATCTGGTGCTCG
The DNA here is from genome assembly GCA_030430165.1 of bacterium. Taxonomy (GTDB): domain Bacteria; phylum Desulfobacterota; class Binatia; order HRBIN30; family CADEER01; genus CADEER01. The sequence continues at coordinate 19,206 of JAUIGL010000064.1, forward strand.
GCAAGTCGGAGCCGATCGTCAAGCTGCGCCTGAAACCGATCGCGCCGCGACCGGCCGAGGGCGGGCGAACCCAGGTGGTCGAGGCTGCGTCGGTCGCCCTCCATCCCAGCGCCGACCGCTACGAAACCGCGCTCGAGCGGATGGGGCGGCGCCTCGAAGCGGCGATCTCGGTCGACAAGTGGCAAGCGGCGCGCGGTCCGGCAAATCGCCTCGCCGACCTGCCGGTGGGCGTGCCGATGGCGTTCTACCGGCAACTGGTCCCCGGCGTCGACGGCCAGGCGCTGGTTCGCGTCGGTTTTCGCTGTAACCAAAACTGCGGCATCTGCTGGCAGGATCGCGACTGGGGGCGCTTTGGTTCCGAGCAGGTGCTGACCTGGATCGAGGACCTCTACGCCGCCGGGGCGCGCAGCCTGATCCTTTCCGGCGGCGAGCCGACTCTGGACGGCGCGCTCGACCAGTACCTGCGCCGCGCGCGGGAGCTCGGCTTCTCGACGCTGACGCTGGAGACCAATGCGGTCCGCTTTGCCAAGCCGGGCCTCGCCGAGCACCTGCGCGATGCCGGCCTCAGCGATTGTTTCGTCTCTCTGCACAGCGCCGACGCCGCGACTTCGGACGCGATCACCAGGGCGCCCGGTACCTTCGAGCGCACGGTCGCCGGCATCAAGGCGTTGATGGGCGCCGGGGTGCCGGTGCGGCTCAATTGTGTCCTCACTCGCGAGGGGCTCGATCACATCGAGGGTCTGCCGGACTTCGTCGCCGCCGAGCTCGCCGCCGATGCGTGCTTCCGCGGCCTGATGTTGTCGCAGCCGAGCGACCCCTTCGATGCCCGACTTCTGCCCGAGATCATTCCCGAGCCGGATCGGCTTCGCGGGGTGCTGGCGCGGGTCATCGACCGCTGCTTTGCGCTCGGTATCGAGGTCAGCGGGCTCGACGGCCCGTGTGGCCCGCCGCTCTGCGCGTTCGCGGCCGACCCCCGCATCGCGTCCCTGACGCCGGTGTCGGAGGAGCTCGATAGTCGCGTCTTTCTCGCTGCCTGCGGCGATTGCGCGGTGCGGCCGTCGTGCTTCGGCGCGCGCCGGGCCGACGTCGATCTCTACGGCGACCGCTGCGTGGTGCCGCTCGCCGCCGATCCGCGCGGCTGATCCCCTTGGAAATCAACGGTTGATCGTGGGAGTCTTGTGGGTGTCCTAGGGGACGATTCCCCAGCCTTCGAAAAGCCCATGCGAGTCCAACGCGTCGTCACCAACGAGACCTGCAACCAGAACTGCTGGTTCTGCAATGCCCGGCGCCCGGCGGAGGACCCGGACTTCGTCGCTCGCCCGGCGACTCGCTTGCGCGTCGCCCAGGCGGTCGACAGCGGCGCCGAGGAGATCGTCCTCACCGGCGGCGAACCAACCCTGCGCAGCGACATTGCCGATCTGGTCGCGCGCGCCGCGCGCGGCGGGGCGCGGGTGGTTCTCGAAACCAATGCGGCGTTGATCGACGCGGCGCGCGCCCGGGCGCTGGCGGATGCCGGTCTGACCCTGGCGAGAGTGCAGCTGGTCGGCTGGGGTAGCTCCTCGGCGGATGCGGTGACGCGCGAGCCGGGCGGTTTTGCGGCCGCGCTGCGCGGTATCACGGCGCTCGCCGAGGCGGGGGTGCGCGTCGAGGTGACCACACCGCTGGTGGCGCGCAATCTCGATTCGGTGGCGATGCTGCCGGGTGAGATCAAGAAGGCGGGTCTGCCTGTCGAAGGGTTGGTGCTGGTGGTGCCGACCGACGCTCCGGACCGATCCGAGTGCGCGCCGCTCGCCGCCGTCGCCGCGGCTGCCACCGCGGTGACCGACGCCGGGCGCCGGGTCGGCCTGGCGGTGCGCCTCGATCCGTCGACCTACGTGCCGCCGTGCATCTTCGACAAGGCCGAACGCGTCGCTCACTTGTACGCGCTCAACCGCGGCAACGCCGAGCGACCCGACTTCGATCACGTCGACGCTTGCGAGGAGTGCCTGGTGCGCGACCGCTGTCCCGGTTTTCCGCGCGAGGTGGTGGCCGCCGGCGCGCTGCCGCCGCTCACCCCGGTGGCGACCCATCGACTGCGCCGCCGCCTCACCGTGATGTCGACCGTCGAAGAGCAGATCGAGCGCGAGCTGGTGGGCCGCGACGAGTTGCGCAACAGCGCTTACGGCGAGGTCGCCGAGTACACGGTTCGAGTCAACTTCCACTGCAATCAGTCGTGCGAGTTCTGCTTCGTCTCGACCCACCTGCCGCCAGCCGGCGATGCCGCCGTGCGCGAGGCGATCGCCAAGGCCGGGGGCGAAGGGGCGGTGCTGGTTTTGTCGGGCGGCGAACCGACCCTCAACCCGAATCTCGTGGACTACGTTCGCCTGGCCCGCGAGTCGGGAGTGCGCGCGGTCGAGTTGCAGACCAACGCGATCCGGCTCGCCGACCCCGAGCTGGCGCGTTCGCTCGCCGAGGCGGGGATCGAGCAGGCGATGGTGTCGTTGCACGGATCGACCGCCGAGATCTCCGACTACATCACCTGCGCCCCCGGGACTTTCGTGCAGACGGTGCAGGGGATCGACGAGCTCAGCAAGACGTCGATCCGGGTGCGGCTCAACTTCGTGTTTTGCGATTCCAACCACGCCGACTTTCCCAATCTGGTATCGATGGTGGCCGAGCGCTGGCCGCGCGCGGCGATCGTGTTTTCCTTCGTCGGTTCGCACACCGATGTCGTGCCGCGGACGACGCAGCTGATTCCGCGCTTCTCCGACATCATGCCGTATTTGCTCGAGGGGCTGGAGATCGCCGAACGCGCCGGGCTCGACGTTTGCGGCTTCGACTCGATGTGCGGCCTGCCGCTGTGCCTGGTGCCGCCGGCGGCGCGCGACGAGTTCTCGGAGATAGCGGTGAGTGACGACGCCGGTGGCGGCGAGTTCGTCAAGGGTGACGTCTGTGCCGGTTGCGCCGAGGCGCACCGTTGTTACGGCGTTCGCCGCGGCTACGCCGAGCTCTACGGTTTCGACGAGCTGCGGCCGTTTGCGCAGCGCGAAGCTTCGATCCCGACTGGATGAGCGGTTCGTTGGTCCGGCGGGCCTCGTCGAATCTGGCGCTGGTCGTCGCCGGGGTGTTGGTCGCGCTGCTGCTCGCCGAGCTGGCGATTCGCTTGGTCGGCCTGCCCGCCCAGTTCGGCCGACTGATCTCCCTGTACGGCCTCGAGCGGCGCGAGACCGACGGCGTCGTTCTGTGGGATTCGCACGAGCTCGAGCAGCGTTACGGCGATGAAGACCTGGCGCGGTTCGAGCGCGCGAGCGACGCGGTCAAGATCGTCGGCCTCGGCGATTCGATCATGTTCGGTGTCGGCCAGCCGGCCGAGGCGACCTACCTGGCGCACGCATCGCGGCTGTTGTCGGAACGCTCGCCGCGTCCGGTCGAGATCCTCAATCTCGCCATTCCCGGCTACAACACGGCGCAGGAGAACGCAGTTCATGCCGAGATCAGCGATCGCTTGCGGCCCGATGTCGTGCTGGTGCACTACTGGGCCGATGACTCGCGCCAGTACCGTTTTTTCGGCGGCTACATCGTCGACTTCGGTGACATGTTGGAGGACGGCGGACGAATCCAGGCGTTGCCGCTGCCGTCGTCGGTCAACGATTGGCTGCTGGTTCATTCGAAGCTCTACGCTCTTCTGACACATTGGGTGGTGGTGAACCGCAGCCAACCGCAGGCCGCCCGGTTCAGCAACGCGGCGCGGCCGATGCTCGAGATCCACCGGCGGGCGCAGGCTGCCGGGGCGCGGCTGATCGTGCTCGCTTCGCCCGGGTTGGAGCGAGAGCAGCCGGACCCCAACACGGACCTGCACGCGTTGCGTGAGCTCGGCGCGCGCGAGGGCTTCGAGGTGATTGATCTCACCAAGTGGCTGCACGGCATCGACTCGCACGAAGTGGCGATGGACTCGTGCCACTTCAACGCCGAGGGGCATCGCATTCTCGGTGAGAAACTCGCCGAGTACCTGCTTGGCAGCGGCCTGCTCGACGAGGCGGATTCTCAGCGCGCGCGACTCGCCCGGTAGAAGCCGATCGAGTACGGCGGAGGCGCGTAGCGCATCAACGAGTAGCCGCGGGTGTCGAGCGTCTCGGTGTGCAGCGGCTCCAGATCGTAGCGCTCGTGCACGGCGCGGCACGCCGGCATCAGCGGCGTCGGCGACGGCTCGTCGTCGAAGGCGAAGTAGCAGTACATCCCCTGGTAGTAGATCAGGTCGGGCGCGGCCGGCGGCCACTGGTCGGTGTCGGCGGCGTCGCGAACGTCCACCAGGGCGTAGGACTTGCGGTCGCGGTCGAGCAGGAAGGTCGGGAACGCGTCGAGTCTGCGGCCGCCGACCTCGATGGCGGCGAGCAGCGTGCCGCGCTCGGGCAGCCGCGCGATCGTGCTGTCGAGGAAGGCGAACTGAAGCTGCTGGTCGCGCAGCTCGCGCACGAACCCGTAGGAGGAGAACAGCATCGAAGCGGCGACCGCCGCCGACAGCAGGGCGACCGCTCTGGCCGGGGCGCGCAGCCAGTCGCCGACGGCGCAGATCGCGCCTGCGGCGATCAGCACGGTGAAGCTGTCGGGCAGCAGCTGGGCGCGCAGGTTGTAGGGCGGGTTGTCGAACAGCGACAGCGAGGACAGGGTGTAGCCGGCAAAGAGCAACGCTACCCAGGCGAGCAACCCGGGGCGGTAGCGCAGGGTCCACACGGCGCCGATCGCCAGCATCAGTTGATAGACGGCCGGAGTGACGTTGGTGTCGAGGAGGAACAGCGCAGCGAGGTAGCGGTCGAGCTGCGGCAGCTTCGGCGACGGGCCGCCACCCACCGCGCCGCTGAGCTCGAGCAAGCGCGGCGCGAGCAGGCCGGCGAGCAGCGCGGCGGCGATGACCGCGTGTCGCGACAGTAGAACGCGCCACGAGCGAGGTTCGAGAAAGAGAACCAGGGCCACGACCAACCCCGGGAACACCATCAGCTCTGGGCGCGTTTGCATCGCCAGAGCCAGCGCCAGGATGCCGACGAGGAGGTCGATGAGGCGCCGCTTGCGCAGATAGAGAGCGAACAGCGCCGCCGACCAGATCGCCAGTGTGATCGCCGGCACGAAGAGAACCTCCGAAGCGGAGAAACGCAGGTGGTGCGGTAGCACACAGAGAAACAGGCCGGCTGCCAGCGCGTGGTCCCAGCGTCCGATCAGGAACAGCGAGAGCAGGGCGACCGCGGGCACGGCGAGCGCCGCGAGCGCCGCATTGGTGTAGAAGATGACGCCGACCACGTGGTCGAGATCGAGTGCGGCGGCGACCAGTCGGTACAGCGCGGGCCCCGCTTTGCCGTATGCCGGCGGACTGTTGCCCTCGAGGTAGCCGCGGATGGTTTCGGCGACGTGGTAGTACTCGTGCAGGAAGGTCGGCGGCGACAAGAAGATTCGCAGCGCCAGCGCCACAAGAGTGATCCCGAGCAGGGCGAGCAGCGCGCTGGGTGGCGGCCGCTCTGCGACGATCTCGCGGCCGGCGATCCAGACCGAGGCGACGAGCAAGAGAAGCAGCGCGCCGGCGAGCGCGCCGTGCATGCCGGAGAGACTGCGCCAGCGGGCGCGCGAGCCGCCGGTGAAAACCGGCGCCGGCGCCGTTCCGACTGCCTGCTCCAGTGCCTGCAGCAGGTCGCCGCAATCGGCGCGCAGCGCCTCGTCGCTGGTGATCTTCCAGCCGGCGGTGTCGATGGCTTCGAGGCGCGCTTGGTGGGCTGCGCCCGAGGGCGCCGTCAGCGTGAGCTCGACGTAGGATCGATGCGTATCGAAGCGGGACAGCGCGCACAGGTGGTCGATCGCCACCTGGCGCACGCTGTCGAAGAGGCTGCGCGCCAGCTCGGGCGAGATTGCCGCTCGTGCCTCTTCGTCTTCGACGGTAGGCTCGCTGGCGCGGCAATCGGTGCTGGAGCCGAGGATGGCGAGCGTCGCCAGCGCCGCGAGTAGCCGGGTAGCAATCACGGCCGTCAGACCTCCCACGGAGTGGATGAGCGGTCAAATCAGTCGATGTCGAAATCGGCCCAAGCCGATTTCGGTACCAAAACTTCTCCCCCTACGGGGGAGATGCCCCGGAGGGGCAGAGAGGGTTAACAGAGATGGCTTCGCCGCGTGCGGCGAAGCACTGCATTCGTAGGGCTACGCCCGGCGTTCTTGACAACTGAACAACGCTAAGGAGCGAAGGAGGGAAGTAGCGAAGGGGATTGCAGGTGAAATCGGCTGAAGCCGATTTCATACAGCGTCGGTGTGTCGGCTACGCCGACATCGTCGGAGACTCCCTCTCCTCAATCCTCCCCCATAGGGGGAGGAGGTCAATGGGGGGCTGACGGGCTCTGAAGATGGATGTGGCGGTTGGTGGCGTCGGCTGCGGGGCTGGCGTACGGTTGTGGACGAGGTCGGGTCGATGTGGGAATCGCTGTCCATGTTCCAGAAGTTTGCCGTGCGCGACGCGGTGATCGTTGGCGCGACGGTGCTGGCGTGGTCGACGGTGGCTGGCTATTCGGCGTCGAATGGTCCGCTTGGCGACCTGGTCGGCGTGCTCGCTGGGTTGCTGGTCGGGGCGAGTGCGTTCGTTCTCCACGAGTGGGGGCACCTGCTCGCCGGGTTCGCTGCCGGCGGGACGGCGCGCGCCAACAGCAGCTTGCGCAGCAGCTTTCTGTTCAGCTTCGACGCCGACAACTCGCTCGCCCAGTTTCTGGTGATGTCGATCGGCGGCTTCGCCGTGACCGGGCTCTTCTTGTGGATCGCCTACGCCGTCTTGCCGGAGGGCCTACTGGCGACCCGGGTGGCACGCGGCAGCGTGGTGTTTCTCGCCTCGCTGACGGTGCTGCTGGAGTTTCCGCTGGTCGGTATCGCGCTGGTACGCGGGCGCACTCCCGCCGAGGCGGCGGTCAAGCTGGCGAGCTGAGGCAGCCGCCGGGCGGACGATCTGAAGGCGGCCGGAATCAGTCCGGCGCTGGGCTCAGCTCTCGGCCGACTTCTTGGGCGCGCCTGCCTTGGCAATGCGGCGCTTCAGTCGGATCGCCTCGCCGGTCAGGTCGGCGTCCGGAGTCTTGCGCAGATAGGCGTCGATTCCGCCCAGCTTGGTGACCGTGCGCAGGGTTCCGGTGGCAATGCGCATCTTGACCGGGTGCCCGAGGGCGGCCGAATGGAGGGACACCTGCTGCAGATTGACCATGAACTTGCGCTTGGTCTTGTTGTTCGCGTGCGAGACCTTGTTTCCGGTGGCAGCGCCGCGGCCGCTGAGATCGCAAGTTCGTGACATGGTACCTTCCTCCGTAGCCGGGGCCCGGTCGGCCCCACGAACCGCCTAGAAAGCCACGAACGGCAGAGGGATGCAACAGGGGCCGCCGAGCTGCGAGCCGGCCGCCGTACGGTAAAACGACGGTTGTCCGCTCGCCCGCAGTTGCGGGGTACAGTCTGCTGTAACTATGGTGTCCGCTGCATTTCTGGAGGGAACTGCTCAATGTCGTTCGACATCGTAATCGGCGGCGGCCTGGTCGTCGACGGCAGCGGAATGCCGGGTTTTCAGGCCGACGTCGCCATCAAAGACGGGCGCATCGCCCGCATCGGCCGCGTGACCGAAGCGGCGGAGAAAGTGATCGACGCCGACGGCGCGGTGGTGACGCCGGGCTTCATCGATGTCCACACGCACTACGACGTGCAGCTCGACTGGGATCCGCTGGCTTCGCCGTCCTGCTCTCACGGTGTGACGACGGTGCTCACCGGCAACTGCGGCTTTACCCTGGCGCCGGCCAAGCCGGAGGACGTGCCGTGGCTGGCGGCGATGTTGTCGCGCGTCGAGGGGATGTCGAAAGAGGCGCTCGGCGCTGGCTTTCGCTTCGACGGCGGGTCGTTCGCCGACTTCTGGCAGCGCCACGAGGGGCGGCTCGGCGTCAACGCCGGCGGCTACGTCGGCCACTGCGCGGTGCGCCGCTTCGTCATGGGCGACGACGCCTCCGAGCGTGAAGCCACTGGCGAAGAGATCGCGGCGATGCAGGAGCTGGTGCGCCAGGCGATGCGCGAGGGCGCGCTCGGCTTCTCCACCTCGCAGCTCGACATCCACGTTGGCGACGACGGCCGCGAGGTACCGTCCAACCACGCCAGCCCGGAAGAAGTGATCGCTCTCTGCTCGGTGTTGGCCGAGTTCGACCACGGCGCCATCGAGGCGATCCCGCGATCCTTCGCTTCGGGCTACGACGAGAAGGACCGCGAGCTCCTGCACGCGATGTACCGAGCATCCGGCAAGCCGATCGAGCTCAACATCCTGACGCCAACCCCGCAGCACCCGATGGGTTGGCAGCGGGCGCTCGAGTTCTGCCGTGAGTCCTTCGAGCAGGGGGTGCGGGTGCACCCGCAGTTCACTACCAACAAGCTCGAGCTCCATCTCAAGCTGGCCGACACCTTCGTCTTCGACGAGATGCCGGTGTGGCGCGAGATCCTGACGACCGCGGAGCCCGAGCGCTCGAAGCGTCTCGCCGATCCCGCCTGGCGCGCGAAGATGCGGTCTGAGTGGGACGACGAAGATGCCCGCGCGGTTGCCTTCGACGTCGCCGACCTCGAGGTCGAGGCGGTGCGCGATCCAGCCAACCAGGGTTGGGTCGGACGCACGGTAGGCGAGCTCAGCGAGGAACGCGGCACGGACAAGCTCGACACCTTCCTCGACCTCGCCCTGGCGGAGGGGCTCGAAACCAACTTTCGCACTCGCATGAGCGACATCGCCAAGGAGTTCATCGGCCACATCGTCGTCGCCGGACTGTCGGACCCGATCGTCATGGCTGGATCGAGCGACGGCGGCGCGCATCTGGCTTCGTTCACCGGGGCCGACTACTCGACCCGCCTGCTCGCCGAGTGGGTGCCGGCCGGCAACATTTCGCTCGAGCAAGCGGTGTGGCGTCTCACCGGGATGCCGGCAACCGTTCACGGACTGCGCGACCGAGGCTTCCTGCGCACCGGCGCCTGGGCCGACGTCGTGGTGTACGACCCGGCCGCGCTGCGTGCCGGCGAGGCGCACCTGGTGCGCGATTTTCCCGCCGACACCGAACGCTACGTCGTCGACGCAGAAGGTTACCGCTGCGTCATCGTCAACGGCGAGGTGTTGCTCGACCAGGGCGCCCACACCGGCGCCTTGCCCGGCCACGTGCTGCGCGGCGCTTGACGCTCCCGCGACCTCCGAGTGAAACGCTAGCGAGGCATGTCGAAGAACTCGAGATAGTCGGCGAAGCGGTCGAGGATCTCGGTCTCGGGGATCACGAAGTCTTCCTGCTTCTTGTAGCTGTGCCGGCCGTGCTTGCCCTGCGGGTGGGCGTCGTTCCACTGGTTCAGCGCAGCCTCGCCGGCTGGTGAAAGCTGCTGGTCGAAGTGGGCATAGATTCCCTTAACGGCGCCGACCGGGTCGGCCATGAAATCCTCGAATTGCAGGTCGTAGAACTGACCCGAGCCGTGCTCGCGACGGTAGGCGATCGCGGCGTCCGCCGCCGTGCCCCAGCTCTCGAGCTGAGTGCGCGCGATCTGCTCTTCGTTCACCGTCTCTTCGTGCATGGCGTGGATCTTCGTCAGGAAGCTGGTGTAGGAGCGCATCACCGTGCGCGGATCGCGGTGGGTCTGGACGACGCACGCGTCTGGGTAGACGGCGAACAGCGCCGGCAGCTGGCGCAGGTGCACCGGGTACTTGATGAGCCAGCGCATGTCCGGCGATGTCGAGCCGATCAGCTGAATCAGCTTCTTGTGTCGCGTGTAGGTCTCGGGATGCGGCGTATGCCAGTACCACTCGCAGTAGGCGGGCAGGTGGGCGCTGCACTCGAAGCGGTCGTCGGTGAAGCTCTGGGCGAGGATGTGGCCGCACTCTTCCGGCCAGTCGGCCTTCATCTCGTGCACCGCCATCAGGTCGGGGGTGGTGTCGTAGAGAAACTGCAGGCTCGCTTGGGCCGCTTTGAAGTCGGGGTGCTCGGCCCATTGCGACTTCGGCGGACGCGGCTGCGGTTCGGCGGAGAGCCAGTACTCGAGCATCTGCATGCCCGGGTCCTGACCCATCAGGTAGTGCAGCGCGGTGCTGCCGGTGCGCACCAGGCCGGTGATGATGATGGGCCGGCGGACCTCGCGATCGAGGACTTCCGGGTGCTGCTTCAGTCGCTCTTCGCAGCGCAGTCGGGTGGCGAGCGAGGTCACCACTTGCCGGCGCAGAATCATGCGGCCGAGCTTGCTCAGGCTCTTCGACTCGTCGAGCGAGCGCAGCAACACCCGCAGGCCCTCGAGGTAGCTCGGGTCGCCGAAGTCGTCGCAGCCGGCGAGCTCGCGGGCCTCTTCGTGGAGCGCGTCTTCGGCGGCTGCGAAGTTGTCGTCGTCTTTGGCCATGAAGTCCTCGGGCGAGTCAGCTCGCCGCGCCGTCCACCGCCGCGGCGAACTGCTGGCGGAGGAACTCGCCTGCCGCCCGCGCGGGTTTGGAGTCGGGGCGGAGCAGGTCGAAGCCGTGGTAGCAGCCATCGAAGACGCGCAGCTCGGCGGGAACGCCGGCGGCGCGCAGGTGCTCGACGTAGTCGACGGTCTCGTCGCGGAACGGATCGAGAGCGCCGACGAAGGTCGTCGTCGGCGGCAGGCCCGCGTAGTCGGTCTCGCGGGCGGGGGCCGCATACTTCGGCACTTGGTCGCTCGATAGTCCGCCGAGGTAGAGGTCCCAGGCGACGCGGTTGTGTCGTGCCGACCACAGCGGCGCGTCGTTGTCGCACATCGAGTCGCTGGTCATGCGATCGTCGATCATCGGGTAGAGCGGCATCTGGTGGGCGACGCTGACCTCGCCGCGATCGCGCGCCATCAGGCTCACCGCGGCGGTCAGCCCGCCGCCGGCGCTCTCGCCGACGACGATGATGCGGTCGTCGCGCACGCCGAGCTCCGCCGCGTTCTGGTGCATCCAGAGCAGCGTCGCGTAGCAGTCGTTCGCCGCTGCGGGATAGGGCGCTTCGACCGACTTGCGGTAGTCGGGGGCAACGATGACGCAGTCGCGGCTGCGCATCAGCTGCTTGTAGGTCGGCGCGGAAGCTTCCGGGCTGCCCATCGCGTAGCCGCCGCCGTGCAAGAAGAGCACGCCGGGCAGCAGCCCCTGGGTGCTCGGCGAAGGCGGTCGATAGATGCGTACGCGCACCTGTGGCCCCTGGTCGATGGATTCGATCCGGCGCTCGTCGCAGTCGAGACCGGCGATGTTCTGCCCGTCCATTCTCTGGCCGAGCCGGCGGGCGAGCCGGAAGAATCTTGCGTTGGGCCGAAACAGCAGCTTCGCCAGGGTGCCGGCCAAGCGTAGCTCGGGGTCGATCATGTCGCGCGTTACTCGCATGCTAAGCTCACTCCCGTGTCTGCGCCCGGCATGATGCCAGCGTTGGCGTTCGGTTCAATCCTGCAGCGGGAGCGTGAACGGGGCGGCCGTATGTTGGATTGCCGCGGAGCATCAGGCCGGTGTGGCGACCACGTGCAGCTGCTCGTGGCGGTGTACCAGCAGGCTCTCGGCGAGAAGCGGCGGTGCCGCGGCGTCGAGCGCCAGCGCGCGGGTGCCGGCGAGCAGATCCTCGCAGACGACCCTGGCCTCGAGCCGCGCCAGCGGTCCGCCGACGCAGAAATGCGCCCCGCGTCCGAAGCTCAGGTGGTTCTTCGGATGCTTGCGGTCGAGCCGCAACTCGTCGGGCTCGTCGAAGTAGGCGGCGTCGCGATTGGCCGACGCCCACAAGAGCATCAAGCGATCGCCCGGCGCCAGCTCGACCCCGCCGAGCTCACACTCGGTCCGCACGGCGCGGTAGTGGAAGGCGAAGGGCGCGTCGAGTCGGGCCACCTCCTCGACGAAGGCTGGAACGCGGCTCGGATCATCGCGCAGCAGCGCGGCGAGCTCGGGTGCTTCGGCGAGGCGGCGCATTGCGTTGCCGATCAACGCCGCCGTCGACTCGCCGCCGGCGCCGAACATCACGGTGGCGATCCCCACGGCCTGCTCGGTGTCGATCGCGCCGGCTTCGACGCCGCCGGCGAGCGCGTGCAGTAGCGGGGCGTCCGGGTCGCTGCGGAGATCGCGCCGCGCCGCATCGAGATGCTCGGTGAGGTACTCGGTCATGTTCGCCGTCTCGGTGGCGAGCATCAGCATGGTGTGCTGATCGACGCGTCCGGCGAGCATGTCGCCGCCCATCATCGCCCATTGGCGGTGGCGGCTGACGTCGCCATCGGGAAGCCCGAGCAATGCCGCGACGACGCGCGCCGGAATGACCTCGGCGATGGGAACGAAATCGCCGCCGCCACCGGTGACCCAGGGGTCGATCGCTTCCTTTGACCAGGTGCGGATCGGCCCTTCCAGAGAGGCGACCCGGCTTGCCGTCAGGCGCGGCTGCACCAGCGCCCGGTGTACCGTGTGCGCCGGCTCGTCGGCAGTGGCGATCACTTGGTTCGCGGCGGCGATTGGCAGCGGGAAGACCGTCGGCAGGCCGTCGTCGCCCTGAACCAGCACGCCGGTCAGATTCGCAGAGAAGTCGTTCTCCCGGGCCAGGACCTCGTCGATCAGATCCCAGGTGGCGATCAGGTGAACCCCAGTGTTGTCGACGCGCGAGATCGGTGCCTGCGCGCGCAAGCGAGCGAAGACCGGATGGGGGTTCTCGATGAACTCGCGGGTAAGGATCTCTCCCGCTCGTTGCGAGTACAGGGGGGCGCGCATCAAGCGAGACCTGCGGATCCGGCCGGTCGAGGACTTGCGGTGTTGAGCCCCATCAGGCAACCCTTCTCGACATTGCAGTCGGCACTATAGTTACAGTGAGCTGTACTTTGCAATCGAAGACCGCTAAGCAGGTCAGGTGAGCGGCGCGGCCCGCAGTGGAGCCGGACAATATCGCTCGAGGTGTCGAGAATGAAGAAGGTCAAATTTGCGATCATCGGGGCGGGCGCCGGCGGCCTCTGTACCGGGATCAAGCTGCGCGAGCGCGGGCAGGACGATTTCCTTATTTTCGACCGCGAGCCGCGAGTCGGCGGTACCTGGCAGCGCAACACCTATCCCGGCCTCGAGTGCGACATCGCGTCGCCGCTCTATTGCTACTCCTTCGCTCCGAACCCGGATTGGTCGGGGCCGTATCCGCCGCAGGCCGAGATCCGCGAGTACCTCGAGCGCGTCGCCTTCGAGCGCGGGCTCGAGCCGCATCTCCGCCTCGCCACCAGTGTCGTTTCGGCCCGCTGGGACGAAGCGCGCGCCCGCTGGCGCCTCGTTCTCGACGATGGCGAAGAGGTGGAGACGCAGTTTCTGATCAGCGCCGTCGGTATGTTCGGACGACCGGTCGTGCCCGACATCCCGGGGCTCGATGCGTTCGCCGGGACGATGTTCCACTCGGCGACGTGGAACCACGACCACGACCTGCGCGGTGAGCGGGTCGCGGTGATCGGCAGCGCTGCCAGCGCGGTTCAGTTCGTGCCGGAGATCGCGCCCGACGTCGAGCACGTCTACGTGTTCCAGCGAACTCCCAACTGGGTCGCGCCAAAGGAGAACGCTCCCTACACCGACGAGCAGAAGCAGGCGTTCCGCAAACACCCAGAGTTGCTCGCCGAGAGCCGGGGTCAGGTCTTCAACCTGGTCGAGACGGTTCTCAACTATCTCGAGCCCGAGGGCATGCAGGCGGTCGAGGGAGTCGTGCGCGAGGCGCTCCAGGTGGTCGAGGATCCCGAGATCCGCAAGAAGCTGACGCCCGACCACCCGTTCGGCGCCAAGCGGCCGCTGATGTCGAACAAGTACTACCAGGCCTTCAACCGCTCGAACGTCGAGCTGGTCACCGATCCGATCGAGAAGGTGACGCTAGAGGGAGTGGTCACCGCCGACGGACGCCAGCGAAACGTGGATACGATCGTTCTCGCCACCGGCTACGAGACCATGAAATACGTCAGCGTCATCGACGTCGAGGGGCGCGATGGGCTCAACATCGAAGACGCCTGGCAGGGCGGCCCCGAAGCCTACTTCGGTGTCACGACCAGTGGCTTCCCCAACCTCTTCATGCTGTACGGTCCCAACACCAACGGCGGTAACTCGATGATCCTGATGCTCGAGTTTCAGGTCGAGTACGCGCTGCGCTTGATCGACGAAGCCGAGCGGGCCGGGGTCGACTGGATCGACGTGCGCCGCGAGGTGATGGACGAGTACAACGCCGGGCTGCAGCAGGAGCTCGAGAAGGTCGCGGTGTGGCAGGCCGGCGCCAACGGTTACTACCGGGCGCCCTCCGGCAAGATCGTCACCCAGTGGCCGCACGGATTCTCGGTCTACAAGGAGCGGATCGCGAAAGACGATCTCTCTTCGTTCGAGACCGGGCGGGTGGCGCGGTAGCGAGCGCCGCTACGGTCGATCCCCGTCTGGTTGTCCTTCGAGGACGAAGAACCCGATGTGGAAGGGCGGCTCGGCGTAACGCAGTGCCGAGAATCCGTAGGTGTCGAGCTCGGCCTCGATCAGCGGTCTGGTTCGATAGCGCCGCCGTACCTCGTTGCACGGCTCGGTCATCGGCTCGGGCGGCGCGGCGTCGTGAAAGTCGGCGTGGCAGAACATGCCCTGGTAGAAGATTACGTTTGCGCCAGGCTCCGGCCACACCACCTCCCCCCTCCAAGCGGCGGCGAGGTCGACCAGCTGGTAGCTCTTGCCCTCGCGGCGCAGCAAGAGGTCGGGGAAGGCGTCGAGATTGCGGCCGACCGCGACGTTGGTCAGCAGGGTGCCGCGCTCCGGAAGCTGGGCGACGGATCGGTCGAGAAACGCCCACTCCAGTTGCTGGTCGCCGACACTGGTGATGAAGGGGACGCCGCGCCACAGCACCACCGTTGCCAGCAATCCCAGCGCCAGAGCTCCCGCCTTGGCGGCGAGCTCGGTTCGCTCGCGGAACAGGGCAACCCACAGCGGGCCGCAGCCCGCCGCGACCAGAATCGCCAGCGTGTTGGGCAGCAACTGCGAGCGCGTGTTGTAGGGCAGGTTGTCACCCGACGACAGCGAGAAGGCGACGCTGGCGGTTGCGACGGTCAACGCCCACACTACGAGTCCCGGATAGCGCAGCAGGGTCCAGCCGGCGCCGAGCGCGGCCAGCAGCCAGTAGACCGGCGGGGTGATGGTCGCGTCGAGGAACACCGCGCTGTGCTGCAAGCGGTGCAGGGTCGGTGGGACGTGCTGCGGAATCTGCTGACTGTGCAGCACCTGCCAAAGCTCGACAAAGCGCGGCGCCAGCAGCACTCCGAGCAAGCCGGCGGCGAGCAGCGAGTTGCGCGACCACAGGATCGGCAGCGAGCGCGGCCGGGTCAGCGCAATCAGGGCGAGCGCTGCCAGCGGCAGGAAGGTCATCTCCGGTCGCGTCTGGATCGCGATCGAGAACGCGAGGGCGGCGCACAGTCCGTGCGTCAGCTTGCGCGAGTCGACGTAGTGCATCGTCAAGGCGATCGCCCAGAAGCCGAAGGTAATTGCCGGAATGAACAGGACCTCGCTTGCCGAGAATCGGATGTGCTGCGGAAAGATGCAGAGCAGCGCCGCGGCGAGCAAGGCGTGCGACCAGCGCCGCACTACGGCGTAGCCAGCGAGAGCGATCGCCGGGATCGCCAGCGATGCGATCACCAGGTTGGACGCGAAGATGGCGCCAGCATTGCCGCTGCTGCCGCTGGCGCCGGCGACGAGTTGGTAGATGGCGGGACCGGTGTCGCCGTAGATCGGTCCGGCGACACCGCGCAGGTGCGACCACAGGGTTTCGCCGACGTGGTAGTACTCGTGCAGGAAGGTGCGCGGCGACAGAAAGAGTCGCAGCAGGAACCCGACGCCGGTGATCGCCCCCAGGGCGTAGCTGGCCGCGGCGGGCGCGACGCGCAAGCCTCGGGCGAGCAGGATCGCGCTGGCCGCGAGCAGGATCGCGACCTCGACTGCGAGCAGGGTGTAGTTCTCGCGCACCGAGGTCCAGCGGCCCGGTTTCCAAGGCTCCTGACGCGGCGATGCGGTGGTACCGAGAATACGCTCGATCGCGTCGACGGTGCGGCCGCAATCGCGTTCGGTAGGCTCGGGAACCGCCAGCTGCCAATCGCCGGCGGCGACCGGTGAGTCCGCGTCGAGTGTGCCCGAGCCGATGGTCAGCGCGCGGGTCGCGCCGTCGGCTGCGCGCAGCTCGAGTGCGATGTCGACGCGATTGGTCTGGAAGCCGGCCAGGGCGCATCCGTCGTCCTCGCGCAGCGGCGCGATCTGATCGAAGAGGCGCTTGGCCATCTCGGGCGTGATCGCTGCCTGCGCTCCGGCAGCCCCGCATCGGAGACCGATCTGCAGCACCGCGAGAGCGATCCACAGGGCGGCGCGTGTCGTCGGCTTGCGCATCGGTTGCGCGACCATAGTCGGCGCGGCGCCGCCGGGGAAGGATCGGCTATGCGCGCGTCGCGCGCAGGCCGTATGCGATGGCGGCGGCGATCGCGATCAGCTGCAAGCCGGCGGCGGTCAGCATCCAGGAGAGGGGAAAGCGGCGATCGGTGGCGATCGGAGCACCGCGCGCGCAACGCTCGAAGGCGGCTTGCGGGAGTGCGGCGTCGATTCGCTCGGCGAGCGCCAGCAGCCGATCCGGGTCGGGGCTTTCGCCGCGCAGCGCGACCAGATGGTAGCCGAGCTTGCGACCCTGGCCGAAGGCCGGCGTGCCGACCGCCGCGCTCGACAGGGTGAGCACCAGGCGAGTCTCCGATTCGCCGGCGCCGGCGATGGTCAGGGTGATCGACGCGTCGTCGATCGCGCCGCCGCGGATGGTCAAGCCCTTGGGCAGCGCCGCAGCGAGCGCGCCGCCGTCGGCGAGCTCCTGGAGAACCCGGCCGGCTTCCGGTGTCAGGCAGAGCGGATGCAGGTACTGATCGATCCAGCTGCTCTCCTGGGCCAGGCAAGGGGTGGCGAGCAGTATCGCCGCGAGAACCAATCGAGACATGCCGAGGCGGCCGCCCGATCTCTCGTGTCGTCGGGCGATCATCGAGACTCCCGCCCGGCGTCGCCCGCCAGCTCCGCCACCAATGGCGCTACCGTCTCGGCGTCGCCTTCGATGATGAAGGGCGGCAGACCGTCGTACGCCGTTGCCGTGCACTCGGGCGAACCGATCCGCCATACGATCTCGACGCTGCGCCGAGCGCGATCGCGATCTCCGGCCGGCGACAGCCGCGCGACTCGTCGATCGCGACTCACCTCGATCGCCCCGCCGTCGGCTGCGGCGATGGCTCCAGAGCAGCCGAGTGCTCCCGCGGGCAGGGCCACGACCTGCTCGCGATCGCTCGGCAGGAGTCGGAGTCGCAGGCGCAGGTCGCCTGTCCAACCGACTCCGGCTGGAGGCATGCCGGAAACGCGCACGCCGCTGGTTTCCGTGTACGTCCACTCGCCGACGTCGCAGGCTTTGCGTTCCCCGCGCCGCGCCGCGCACACTTCGA
>JAUIGL010000065.1 GCA_030430165.1 bacterium
TCGACGGCAACGTCACCGCCGATGGGACGATTTCTTCGGGCGGCGCCGACTTTGCCGAGTTGCTCGCCGCCAAGCCGGGGGTCGAGCCCGGCGACGTGCTGGCGGTCGACGCAGCCGGCGAGCTGGTGCGCAGCAGCGAGGCGTATCAGACGACGGTGGTGGGAGTGCATTCCACCAAGCCCGGACTGCTCGGCGGCGCGCTCGACGAGGCCGACCGCACTGGCAAGGTGCCGCTCGCCGTCGTCGGCATCGTTCCGGTGAAGGCGACCAACGCCGCCGGACCAATCGAGCCCGGCGACTTGCTGGTGGCATCGGCGCTGGCCGGGCACGCGATGTCGGCAGGCGTCGACCCGCCGGTTGGAGCCGTGATCGGCAAGGCCCTGGAGCCCTTCGACGGTGACAGCGGGGTCATCCGAATGTTGGTGACGCTGCAGTAGGCGGGCGCGACTTCGATGCGCGGACCAAAGCGAGCTCTAGAGGCCTGGCCGGAAAGTGGCTTCGTAGCGAAAATCGTCAGCCGCCGCGAGCGCAAGGAGCCGGGCGTCCGCGCTCTCGCTACGAAACCTGGTGAGATATGCGGGCTGGTGCTGGTGTCGGCCTGCCTCATGGCGACATCGGCGCTCGCCGGCGGTACCTACAACGAGATCACCCGTACGACCACCGGCGGTGGGCTGGAGCGGCTCTCGACCGACCAGATCGCGCTGAGCGCGACGGCCGGTCAACCCGATGCCGTCGAGTTGCAGCAGGGCAACCTGCGCCTGCGCGGCGGGTTCTGGCCGCAGACTCTTCCCGGCGGCTTCGAGGAAACCGCCACGCCGACGGCGACCGCCACTTCCCCGAACGAAACCGCGACGCCGTCGCCGACGCTGAGCGAGCCGACCGCGACTTCGAGCGCGACGCCGACCGAGCCTGGGAATCCGACAGAGACGGCAACGCCGACGGGCACGGCGCCGACCGTGGTGGTTACGGTGACGCCGAGTCCGACGCCCACCCCCGACGGGGTGCGCGATGGCGATGCGAACTGCGACGGTCGTGTCAGCGCCGCGGACTTCCCGGCCTTGATCCGCGCGGTCGCCGGGCAGGAGGACGCCCCCTGCGGCGGCGATGACGTCAACGGTGACGGCGAGATCGATGCGGCGGATCTCGCCGATCTCGCAGAGATGGTATTCTCCGAGTAATTCGGCGGCGCGGCCGCCTGGAAAGATCGTCTGATTCGGTTGGAGGAAAAGGTGTCGGGAGCGAAGCGAGATGTAGAGGAGTTGGAAGAGCTGCGGCGTCAGTTGGCCGAGCTTCGCGACAAACGCCGAGCGACCGCGCCCGGTTCGAGTTGTGACGAAGGCGAGACCAGCGGCGCCGAGGCCGGCGCTGCGCCGGAAGCTTCCGCGGAAGAGGAGACGACGGACTCTGCGATGCCAGCGATCGAGGATCTGTTGAACCAGGTCGAGGATCTCGCGCGCGAGTTGGAAGACGCGACACGAGAGCGTCCGGTGCTGGCGTTGCTCGCCGCGCTCGCGCTCGGGATCGTCATCGGCAAGCTCAGCGGGCGCAGGTAGGAGGTCGCGAGATGGAACGTTTGGTTCACGCGGTGAAGGTCGTTTGGCGTTCGGAGCGCCTC
This sequence comes from bacterium, assembly GCA_030430165.1. Classification (GTDB taxonomy): domain Bacteria; phylum Desulfobacterota; class Binatia; order HRBIN30; family CADEER01; genus CADEER01. Next base: position 1,616 of record JAUIGL010000065.1, read on the forward strand.
CTTCTGCAGAACGAAATCCGCCTCGGTGCGCGTCGCGCCCAGTTGAACGCGCTCGCCGGGTTGGTGTCGATCATCGGGGTGGTGATGCTCAGCCTGGCTGCGTTCTTCGCTCTGGTGCCGCCACTCGGTCAGGCGCTCGCCGCTCTCGTCGTCGGCTTCGTCGACCTGCTGGTCGCGGCGGTGCTCGTCTGGTACGCGAGCTCGCTCGAGCCCGGCCCCGAGTTGGGGATGATCAAGGAGATGCGCGATCTGGCCTTGACCGACATCGAAGAAGAGGCGGCGCTGGCCGAGGCCGAGCTGATGGCGATCAAGAAGGAGCTGACCACCTTTCTGCGCAATCCCTTCGACGCGCTGCTCCCAGCCGCGATCGTCCCTCTTCTGACATCGGTCGTGCGCGGGCTCGGTAGCAAGAAGAAGTCGGACTAGCCCAGCGCGGGCAGTGGGTCAGACTGATTACCGGGCAGTGACGAAGGACGCCCCTTGGATCCCCCCTCCTTACCAAGCAGGGGTTAGGGGGAGGTCATGCCGCGACTCCAGGAACTTCTGTTTTCGAGCCAACGGCGCCCCAGTTGACCCCCCTGAAGTCCCCCCTTGGCAAGGGGGGACGGAATTCGAGCTCGGGCTGAGCCCGTAGAAAGCGCAGTTGCGAATCAAACTGACCGACCACCCCAGTGCAGCCCTTTTGCCTGGCCAATCGCGAGTTGGTACTGGAGTATTGGATCCGGGGAGGGAGCCATGATCGGGAACCGCTCGACCGCCATCGTCGCGTTCTGTGCGACAGTCTCGCTAGGGGCCTGGGACGCCGCCGCACAGGATTGTGAGACCAGCTTCGACAGCACTTTCGAAGCCATCCAGGCGGTGATCTTCGAAGGCCGCGGATGCACCAGCGTCGCCTGTCACACCGGCGCCAATCCGGCCGGTGGTCTCGACCTGAGCTCGGCCGAGGTGTCGTACGCCAACCTGGTCGATCAGCCGGTGCAGTCGGTGCCGATCGACGACCGTCCGACGCTCAAGCGGGTCCTGCCGAATGCGCAGGTCGGCGGCAAAGCCGACAGCCTGCTGTGGCTGAATGTGGCCGCGGCGACGCTTCCCGAGCTCTGGGAAGCGCCGCTGCGACCGATGCCGTTGGGGGGGCTGCCCCCGCTCAGCATCGACGACCTACAACTGCTCCAGTTGTGGCTCGAGAACGGTGCACCGTTCGACGCGGTCGTTCCCGGAACCGACCGGCTGGTCGACGCCTGTCTGCCCGAGCCGAAGCCGATCAAGGCGCCGCCGCTCGAGCCTCCGGCGCCAGAGGATGGAGTGCAGATCTTGTCGCCGCTGCAAGTGCTGCCGGCCAACAGCGAACGGGAAACCTGCTTCGTCAGCTACTACGACTTCACCGGGAAGGTTCCGGAGGAGTCACTCGGTGAAGGTGGCGAGACGTTTCGCATCCGCCGGGTGGTGCCGCGACAGGATCCCTTCAGTCACCACGCCGTCGTGCAGGTCTACCAAGGCGACACGCCGATCGACAGCCCCGTATGGGGGCCGTTCGCTTGCAGAGGTGGCGACAAGGACGGCGCGACCTGCGACCCGCGCGACCAGGATTTTTGCGGTGAAGGCAGCGTCTGCGGCAGCGACCCGGTTCAGAGCGTCGGCTGTTTCGGATTCGGCCCGGGCGATGCCGGCATCGGCGTCGGCACGGAGAGCATCTTCAATACCATGGCCTCGGGTTCAGCGACCCAGGAGGGCGTTTTCGACGAGCTTCCGATCAAGGGAATCGTCGTTTGGAACTCGCACGCGTTCAACGTCTTCAATGAAGAGGCGCGGCTCGAGATCTGGATCAATCTCGAGTTCGCATCGCTCGAAGAGCAGCAGCACAGGCTCGAGCGATTCGTCGACGTTTCCCGGATTTCCAAGATGAATCCGCCCGCCTTCGGTGCGGACCAGGTCTGCCACCGTTTCCAGCTGCCCGACGGCGCGCAAGTGCTCGACTTGTCCTCGCACACGCACAAGCGAGGTCGCCGCTTTCGTATCTTCGAGGGCAACTTCACCTGCGAGGGGGGGCCGCGTGACGGCGATCCCTGCACACCCTTCGGTCCGGAGCCGGATTTCCCAGTCGACGACCTGTGCGCAGGATTTGCCTGCACGGCGCCCCTGGCCCCGGAGATCGGCGACTGCGACGGCAATTTCACCGTCGAAATCTCCGAGCTCCTGCGCGGCGTCAACATGTTGCTGGGCATCGACGCAGGCGCCGGTTGTGCCGCGTTCGACGGCGATGGTGACGGAGTCGGTGTCGCCGACATGGTTCGCGCCGTTGGCCACGCCCTCGCCGGGCTGCAGATGCGCGACGCGGAGGAAAGCCTCATCTACACGACCCTGTCCTACGCCGACCCGCTGGTTCTCCAGTTCCAGCCTTCGCGGTTGTTCGCGCCGGTCGGCTCGCCGGCCACGCATCGCACGCTCACCTATTGCGCGCTGTACGACAACGGCTTCACCGATCCGGAGGATGTGAAGCGAAGGTCGCACACGCCGACCAACGGAAGAGCGTGCCCGCCGACCCACTGTGCCGAGGGGCTGGTCGGCTCGCCATGCTCGCGGGACGCGCAGTGCGACAGCAGCCCCGGGCTGGGTGACGGCTTCTGTGACGCCTGCACGGCCGGCTTCGGTGTGACTACGGAGGACGAAATGTTCGTCCTCACCGGCTCGTACTTTCTGGACTAAGCCCGCTCGATCTGCGAATCCCGAGAGCGACGGCGCCTTCATCGGCAGTCGTCTGCGCACAGGGCTGCTCCGCTCGGCAGCGCGACGGTCGGCGAGAGGGGGCGGCACGCGGCCTTGCGGCCGCGCTTGGTCCGCCGTGGCCGAGTGTCGGCGGCGTTGGCTGACTACAGACTGATCGGATCGGGGGTTTCGGTCAGCGAATTTGTTTGCCGCGCCGGTCGTCGCTCGGGCAGGTTGGCCGGACCTTCAAAACTCAAAGCCCCTGGACCCGATGCCGAACTGCGACTGCGAATCCGAATCCACTACCCCCTTTCTCGACTCGGTTGCTCTGCCCGAAGACTTGCGGCGGCTGCCAATCGAGAGCTTGCCCGCCGTCGCCACCGAAGCGCGCGCCGAGCTGGTCCGGCTCGGTGCTGCCTCTGGTGGCCACTTTGCCGGCAGTCTGGGCGCTTGCGAGCTGACTATCGCCCTTCATTGGGTTTACGAGACTCCCTCTGACCGGGTCGTCTGGGACGTCGGTCATCAGGCGTACGTTCACAAGATGCTGACCGGCCGCCGGCGCGAGCTCGAGCGGATCAAGCGTGCCGACGGCCCGAGCGGTTTTCTGCGCAGGGCGGAGAGTGTCTACGACGTCTTCGGCGCCGGCCACGCGGGCACGTCGGTCTCTGCCGCGGTGGGCGTCGCGCAGGCGATTCGGGCTCGCGGCGGGGACGATCGAGTGGTCGCGGTTCTCGGCGACGGCGCGGCGACTGCCGGGATGTCGTTCGAAGCCCTCAACCACGCGGGCGAGCTGGGCGTCGATGTCGGGGTCGTGCTGAACGACAACGGAATGTCGATCGCGCCCAGCGTCGGCGGACTTTCCCGTACGGGCCGATGGCGGGACTACCTGGAGTCTCTCGGCGCAACCTTCGTCGGCTGTGTAGACGGGCACGACTTCGACGAGCTGGCGCCGGCGCTTCTGCGCCTTCGCGAATCCGCTGGCCTAGCGGTGTTGCACGTGCGCACCCGCAAGGGCGCGGGCTATGGTCCCGCCGAATCCGATCCCTACGGTTGGCACGCTACCCGGCCGTTCGATGTCGCCAGTGGGCTCCCCCACTCGAGCGCGCCGACGGCCCGGTCGTGGACGTCCGCCTTCTCCGATGCCCTGATCCGTCTCGCCGAGCAGGACGAACGCGTCGTTGCGATCACGGCTGCGATGCCGGACGGCACCGGTCTCGATCGATTTGCCGAGCGTTTTCCCGGGCGAACCTTCGACGTTGGCATCGCCGAGCAGCATGCGGTGACCTTTGCCGCGGGACTCGCGGCGGAAGGGCTACGGCCGGTCTGCGCTATCTACTCGACGTTCCTCCAGAGAGGGTTCGACCAAATCGTGCACGACGTCGCGATGCAGAACCTGCCGGTCACCTTCGCCCTCGACCGGGCGGGGCTGGTCGGAGGGGACGGCCCGACGCACCACGGGCTTCTCGATCTGTCGTACCTTCGCATCATCCCCGGCCTGGCAGTCGCCGCGCCTCGCGACGAGAAGGAGCTGTTCGACCTTCTTCGTCTCGCGGTCGAGAGTGGGCAGCCCTTTGCACTGCGCTATCCGCGCGGCGCGTTGGCCGGCGAGCTACCGGCGGAAGGGGCGGCAGGCTTTGCCGAGGCGCAGGTGCTTCGCGATGGGAGCTCGGTGACTCTCCTGGCGATTGGCAAGACGGTCGCGACCGCGCTGGAAGTTGCCGACCGGTTGGCCGAGCGCGGCGTGTCCGCCGGCGTCGTCGACGCGCGTTTCATCAAGCCCCTCGACACGGTTTTGATCGCCCGCGAGGCCAAGCGGACCGGTTGCCTGGTCACCCTCGAGGACCACACGCGCTGCGGTGGCTTCGGCGGCGCCGTGCTCGAGCAGATGGCGGGTCAGCTCCCGCGCATCGAGATCTGTTGCATCGGCGTCGGCGATTCGTTCGTGCCGCATGGCGACGTCGCCGACCAATGGCGTGCCGAGGGTATGGACGCGAGCTCGGTGACGGAGCAGGTCGAGCAGCTGCTCGGCAAGAAGCGCGCGGAGGTGGCGGCGTGAGCGCCGAGCCTCTTCTCGAGCGGATCGGCGATCCTCTGGCGGACGCGCGTACGCCAGTCGACACCATCCGGGCCTCGTACGATCACTGCGCCTTGCTCACCAAGAGAAGCGGTTCGAGCTTCTCCGCTGCCTTTTGGATGCTGCCCCGGGCGAAGCGCCGTGCTTTGTACGCGATCTACGCGTTCTGTCGGCTGACCGACGACATCGCCGACTCGAATGAGGTCCGGTCGGATCGCGGGCGGCTGCTGGCGCTGTGGAGGGCGCAGCTCGACGCGGCCTATGACGGCGGCGCAACCCATCCGGTGGCGGTCGCTCTCGGTGACGCGGTTCGCCGCTTCGACCTACCGCGCGAGTACTTCGACGACCTGCTGTTGGGAATCGAGGCGGATCTGCGTGGCGACGAGATCGATACTTTCGAAGACCTGCGCCGCTACTGCTATCGGGTTGCGTCGACGGTTGGCTTGCTCACCGTACGCCTACTCGGCGTCTCGGACCCGAGCGCGTTGCGATTTGCGGACAACGCTGGCATCGCGGTGCAGCTGACCAACGTGATCCGCGATGTCGGGCACGATGCGCGAGTCGGCCGGATTTACATCGCCAAGGAAGACCTGGAGCGGCTGGACGTCGACCCCGCGAGTCTGACGAGTCCCGCGGTCGCTCCGTCGTTGCGACTGTTGCTGGCGCTCTACGCGGAGCGGGCGCGAATCTTCTTCGAAGCGGCGGACTCCCACCTGGCGGCATGCGATCGCCAGACCCTGCTCCCCGCGGTCGCTATGTCCCGCATCTATCGGGAGCTTCTCGACGAGATGTATCGCCGCGGGTTTCCGTGCGCCGGCGAGGGGCTGCGCCTGTCGCGTTCGCGCCGCATGGCGATCGCCGTCGGCACGTGGCTCAACCGAGGTGCGGTTGGATGAGTCGCGTCGAAAAGCGCAAGGACGACCACCTCAGGCTGTGTGCCGAGGAGGAGGTGGAGTCGAGGTCGGGAACGCTGCTCGACGAGGTGCACCTTCTCCACGACGCTCTGCCCGAGCTGTCCTTGGCGGAGATCGATCCGTCCGTCGAAATTCTCGGTCGCCGGCTCGCCGTCCCCCTGATGATCTCAGGCATGACCGGCGGCACCGAGCGCGCCAAGCGTTGCAACCGGGCGTTCGCGCGCGCGGCGCAGGAGGCCGGGCTCGCGATGGGAGTGGGGTCGCAGCGGCCGATGCTCGAATCGCCGGAGTTGGTGAGCACCTACCGAGTGCGCGAGGTTGCGCCGGACGTTCTCCTGTTTGCCAACATCGGAATCGTCCAGGCGCGGGACAGCGGCCCTGCCAGGGTGCGCGAGCTCGCCGACGCGATCGAAGCCGACGCGATTTGCCTGCATCTGAACGCGGCACAGGAGCTGGTTCAGGACGAGGGCGACCGCGATTTTCGCGGCTGTCTCGACACGATCGCGACAATCGTGTCGAGACAGACGCGCCCGGTCATCGTCAAGGAGACGGGGTGCGGCCTCGCGCCGAGAACGCTGCGCCGGCTGGCCGAAGCGGGTGTTCACTGGGTTGATGTCGCCGGTGCCGGCGGCACCTCGTGGCCCGGCGTCGAGTCGTTCCGCGGATCGGACCGGCAACGCCTGCTCGGCGGTCACTTGCACGACTGGGGAGTGCCAACCGCGGCGTCCGTCGTCTACGCCCGGCGCGCCGGGTTGCGGACCATCGCCTCGGGTGGTTTGCGCTCGCCGGTCGATGTCCTGCGCGCCCTGGCGCTCGGCGCCAGCCTCTGCGGCATGGCGTTGCCCTTTCTGCGCGGGTTTCACGAAGGAGGCGAGAGCGGGGTCGTCGACACCGCGGCCGGGCTGGTCGAGGGGGTGCGCGCACTGATGCTGTTGGCCGGGGTGCGTCGAATCGGCGACGTGGAGAAGGTACCTTTGGTGATCGGTCCGCAGCTCCGGGCCTGGATCGGCGAGGGGCGTGGTCGCGAGGTCGCGCCGTCCTTTGAGCGGACGAGTGCGGAGACGACGTGGAAGGGGAGCGATGGACTTCACTAGTCAGATAAGGCGCGAGACGTTTACTTCACGGGCGATTTCACCCCGCAAGCAGGAGACGCAGCAGAAAATCCTCGCCGCCGCGCAGTCTCTGTTCATCGAGTGCGGGTACACGCAGACCAGCATCCGGACGATTGCGGCCGCGGCCGACGTGTCGCCGTCCACGGTGTTCTGGCACTTCGGCGACAAGGCGAGCTTGTTCAACGAGGTTCTGCGGGATCTGTTGCGTCCCTTCGTCGACGAGATTTCCGAGACCATCGACCGGCTGCCGCCGGTTGAAAGGCTGCTCGAGTTGTTCGCGATCTACGAGCGCTTCGTCCAGAAGAACGAGGAGCCGATCGAGGTCTTGGTTCGCTGGCTCCTCGAGTCGTCGGAGATTCGCAGTCAGCTCCGCCAGCACTTGATGGGCTTGCACGGACTCTACGCATCGCGCATCCGCGAGACGCTGTCGGAGCTGATCGACGATCCGGCGGAGACCGAGGCGATCGGCGCGGCGCTGATCGGCTTGATGGACGGCAATCTCTTGTTGGCCTACGTCGACCCGGATGCACGCGGCCGGGAAGTTCGCGCGCAAGGGCTGCGTCATCTGGCGCGTCTAGCGCTCGCGCCGCGGGCGTGAGCTCGTCGCGAGACCGGTCGAGCTTCGGGCGCGAACCGTTGTGCACACGTGCACCATCGGACGTCGCGGCGATGGCCGCGATCGACCGCCGGATGCAGGGGGAGAACTTTCCGGTTGCGCTGCCGATCCTGCCTGCTGCGATCCGCAACCGTCTGGTCGACGTCTACCGCTTCGCCCGCCTCGTCGACACCGCGGGAGATGAGTTCGAAGGCGATCGCGCCGAGCTGCTCGACGCCATCGCGGCCGAAGTGGATGCGATGTACGGCGCGGCACCGCGGACCCAACTGTTCCGGCGCCTGGGAGCAACGGTACACGACTGCGCGATCCCGCGAGAACCATTCGATCGCTTGATCGAGGCGAACCGGCGCGACCAGATCCAACGGCGCTACCCGACCTTCGACGACCTCTTGGGGTACTGTGCGTTGTCGGCGAATCCGGTCGGGCACATCGTCCTCCACCTGTTCGGTGCGGCGACGCCGCGACGGATCGCGCTGTCGGACCACGTGTGCTCGGCGCTGCAGGTGCTCGAGCACGTGCAGGACGTCGGCGAGGACTTTAGAGCCGGACGCGTCTACCTGCCACAGCGCGATCTGGCGAGCGCGGGGTGCGAAGAGGCCGACCTGGCCGCCGCGCGTACCGCCGATCGTCTGCGGCGCGTGTTGGAAGTTCAGGTGTTGCGCGCCGATGAGCTGCTGCGCTCGGCGCTGCCGCTGGTTCGCGACCTGCGCGGCTTCGCGCGGCTTTCGGTGAGCGGCTATGCGGGCGGCGGACTGGCGACGGCAAGGGCGCTTCGCCGCAGTGGCTTCGAGGTCCTCGCCGCGCCGGTCAAGGCCTCCTCTTCCTCGATCTTGCGTTGCAGCGCGGGGCTGCTCTGGGGAGCTCGATGACTCGGCCGCGCGTCGCGATCGTCGGTGGCGGCCTGTCGGGGTTGGCAGCGGCACTCGGCTGCGCCGACCGCGGAGCCGCGGTCACGCTGATCGAGTCGCGTCGCTGGCTCGGCGGCGCCGCCTATTCGCGTTTTGTCGACGGTGCGTGGATCGACAACGGGCAGCACGTGTTCCTGCGCTGCTGCACTGCTTTTCGCGGCTTCATCGACCGCATCGGGTCGACCGACCAGGCACATCTGCAGAATCGTCTTTCGATTCCTCTCGTGTCGCCTGGCGGGACCCGCGCCGAGCTCGGACGAGACGACCTGCCGCCGCCGCTTCACCTCGCGCGCGGGCTCTTTGCTCTTCCCGGTTTCACGTTGCGACAGCGCCTGCAGGTTGTCGGCGCGGTGCAAGCGCTGGGCCGGCTCGAACTCGGCGATCGGTCGAACGACGATCGCTCGCTCGGTGAGTGGTTGGCAGGCCGGGGCTGTGCGTTCGAGTCGACTGCGCGGTTTTGGGAGTTGTTGGTGCGGCCGACACTCAACGTCGACCCGCGGCAAGCCTCTCTGGCGATGGTGGCGAAGGTCTTCCAGACCGGCCTGCTGGAGAGCAGGGACGGGGCCGATTTGGGCTGGGGGCGGGGGCCCCTGCAGACTCTGATCGGCGAGCCGGCATTGCGGGCCCTGGACGCGGCCGGGGCGATCGTGCGTGTCGGCGAGCAGGTCGAGGCGCTGCGCCGTGGGGCAGGCGGGGTCGAGGTTCGCTGCCGCGGCGAGTGGCAGCAGTACGCCGCCGCCGTCGTCGCCGCCCCGCCGGCGGTCGCCGAGAAGCTGTTGCCGCCCGAGGCTGGGATCGATCGGCGCGGCTTGCGTAACCTGGCGTCTGATCCGATCGTCAATCTGCACGTGTTCTACGACCGCCGTGTCATGGACGAGGCGTTCGTGGCGACGATCGATTCTCCACTGCAGTGGGTCTTCGATCGCAGCGCCCACGCCCCGGGGTTCGACGGCCAATACCTGGCGATCTCGTTGTCCGCCGCCGACGCGTTCTGCGGCATGGACCAGCGCCAGCTGCGCGAGCTCGCCGAGCGCGAAATCCCGCGAGTGTTCGCGCGCGCCCGCGGCGCGACGATGACTCGATTCCTCGCGACCTTCGAGAAGAATGCGACTTTCTCACAGCGTCCCGGGACGGGTCGCTTGCGATGTGGTGGCGATGTCGGAGTGGCTCCGATCTTCGTCGCCGGAGTTTGGACCGACACCGGCTGGCCGGCGACCATGGAGGGTGCGGTGCGCAGCGGCAACGAAGCGGCGCGGCGCGCTCTCGGTTGGCTTCGCGCAACCGAGCCGATGGGCGCGAGCAGCGCGCCCGCGCAGCTGGATCGCGGCATGGCCGCGATGAGCGGAATGGAGATGGAGTGAAACGATGAGCACCAAGACCGGTTCGATCGTGCCGAAAGCGGAGCAGGCCTTGACCCGCGCCACCGACAAGCTGAAGGCCCTGCAGCATCCCGCCGGCTGGTGGAAGGCGGAGCTCGAGACCAACGTCACGATGGACGCCGAGGACCTGATGTTGCGGCGTTTCCTCGATATCGACGACGAAGAACGCACGCAGGCGACGGCGAATTGGATCCGCAGCCAGCAGCTCGCCGATGGCGGCTGGGCCATCTTCCACGGCGGCGACAGCGATCTTTCGGCGACGATTGAAGCCTATGTGGCGCTGCGGCTGGCGGGTGATCCGGTCGACGCGGATCACATGAAGGCGGCGGCGTATCGGGTTCGCGAGCGCGGTGGAATCGCCGCATCGCGGGTGTTCACGAGGATCTGGCTGGCGCTGTTCGGCGAGTGGTCGTGGGCCGATCTACCTGCGTTGCCACCGGAAGTCATCCTGTTGCCTGCCTGGTTTCCGCTCAACGTCTACGACTTTGCCTGTTGGGCGCGGCAGACGATCGTTCCGTTGACCGTGGTCGCGGCGCATCGTCCGCAGCGCCAGCTCGGATTCTCCCTCGACGAGTTGCGGGTGCAGGCCGCACCGGTCGCGGGTGGCAAGCAGTCGGCATGGGCGCGGGCTTTCCACGGGCTCGATCGTTTTCTGCATCTCTACGAAAAGCGACCGATCCGTTGGCTGCGTCGCCGCGCTCTGCGTCAGTGCACGGAGTGGATCGTTCGTCGCCAGGAGGCGGACGGGTCGTGGGGCGGAATTCAGCCGCCATGGGTCTACTCGCTGATGGCGCTGCATCTGCAAGGCTATGCCGACGACCATCCGGTCGTGCGTCGCGGTCTGGAGGGTCTCGACACCTTCGTCATCGAGGACGAGCGTGGGCGCAGACTGGAAGCCTGTCAGTCGCCGGTTTGGGACAGCTGCCTGGCGATGGTGGCGCTGCACGACGCCGGAGTGGATGCGGCGGACGACACGCTGCTTCGCGGTGCCGACTGGCTGCTCGGGCAGGAAATCCGGGTGCCCGGGGACTGGGCGGTGCGCCGGCCGTCTCTCGCCCCGGGAGGGTGGGCTTTCGAGTTCGAGAACGACAACTACCCGGATCTGGACGACACGGCGGAGGTGGTGCTTGCGCTGCACGGAGTCGCCTCCGGCGAGGCCGATCGCGCGGCTGCAATCGAGGCCGCCATCGACCGGGCGATCACCTGGACCCTCGGAATGCAGTGCGAGGACGGTGGCTACGCGGCCTTCGACGTCGACAACACCAGCCAGTTGTGCGGCAAGCTTCCGTTCTGCGATTTCGGCGAGGTCACCGACCCGCCGAGTGCGGACGTGACTGCGCACGTGGTCGAGATGTTGGCAACGCTCGACCATTCGTCGTCACCGGCGACGCGTCGTGCGGTCGATTGGCTGCTCGCGGCCCAAGAGGCGGATGGTTCTTGGTTCGGTCGTTGGGGGGCAAACTACATTTACGGTACTGGAGCCGTGGTGCCGGCGCTGGTGCGGGCCGGGCAGGATCGCCAATCCGCTCCCATCCGCCGCGCGGTGCAATGGCTGCAATCCGTTCAGAATGCGGACGGCGGCTGGGGGGAAGACTTGCGTTCCTACGTCGACCGCCGCTATCGCGGTCGCGGCGAGTCGACCCCTTCGCAGACTGCGTGGGCCTTGCTCGCCTTGCTCGCCGCCGGTGGCGCCGAGGATGCGGTCGAGTGCGGCGTCACCTGGCTCGCCTCGCGTCAGCTTTCCGACGGAGATTGGCAAGAGGAGCACTTTACCGGCACCGGCTTCCCGGGCGACTTCTACATCCGCTACCACCTCTACCGCCTCGTCTTCCCGACGATGGCGCTCGGTCGGTATCTGCGGGAAGAGAAAGCAGCGGTGTCGGGACGATGATTCCGGTTTCTCAGGCGATCGCTGTGGCGCGCCACGTGCTCGGCCATAAGCTGCGCGGCAACCCGCGCTATCCGCTGGTTCTGATGATCGAACCGCTGTTCCGCTGCAATCTCGCCTGCGCGGGGTGTGGAAAGATCCAGTACCCGGCGCACGTCTTGCGTCGCCATCTGTCGGTCGACGCAATCGCCGGCGCGGTCGAGGAATGCCCGACTCCGGTGGTGACGCTGGCCGGTGGAGAGCCGCTTCTTCACCCGGAGATCCGGGAGATCGTCGAGATGCTGGTCGCGCGCGGCAAGTTCGTCTACCTGTGCACCAACGCGCTGGTGTTGCACGAGAAGCTGGACCTGTTCCGCGCCAGCCCGCAATTGAGCTTCAGCGTCCACCTCGACGGGCTGGAGCACGATCACGACCGCGCGGTGTGCCGCGAAGGCACCTACGAGACGGCGGTCGCCGCGGTTCGAGAGGCAACCCGCCGCGGCTTTCGGGTCACCACCAACAGCACCTTCTTCGACGGCGACGCGCCCGAGCGCACGGCGCAGTTCTTCGATGCGATGACGGAGCTCGGCGTGGAAGGGATGATGGTCTCGCCCGGCTACAGCTACGAGGCGGCGCCGGACCAGGATCACTTTCTGCGTCGCGAGAAGAGTCGCTCTTTCTTCCGTGCCTTGCTGGAGCGTGGCGGCCGGCGGTGGACCTTCAACCAGTCGCCCCTGTTCCTCGAGTTTCTCGCCGGCGCCAGGGAGTACGATTGCACACCCTGGGGCAATCCGACCTACACTATCTTCGGCTGGCAGAGGCCCTGCTATTTGCAGCAGGAGGGGTATGCGGCTTCCTTCGCGGAGCTGCTCGAGCTCACCCCGTGGTCCGAGTACGGTCATGCGAGCGGAAACCCCAAGTGCCGCGACTGCATGGTTCACAGCGGCTTCGAGGCCAGCGCCGTCGACGAGGCGTTCTCTTCGGTGCGCGGGATGGCGGCGATGCTGCGAGCGTTGTTGCTGGGACCGCGTCTGAAGCAGCCGGCTGCACCTGCCGCTCCGCCGCCGGTGCCGGTGGTGCGGCCGCCGGCAGTGGGCGCCGAGCTGCAGTCGGCGCTCGACTACCGCGGCGAGGTCACGCTGACGCTGAAAGACGGAGGGGTCGTGCGTGGCTACGTGTCGCGCGCCGACGCCGATCGCGTCGACGTCTGGTCGGCCGGCCAGGAGGAGCCGTCGCGCCTGTCGCCAGCAACGATCGAGTCGGTCGAGGCGGTGGGTTGAGGGGCGCGGTCGTGTCGTGGCGGAGCGGCCGGCCGGTCCCCGCGCGATCGTGACGACGCCTTCGGTCACTGCGATCGGCGCGGCGATGGGATGGGAGCTGTCGTGTGTTCGCAGAAAGCTCACCGGGGCTTCCCGCCTGCCGACCCGCGATGTCGCGGCTTGGAGATGCCGCGCGGGCGGCGCGGAGGTGGTCGTCTATCGCACTGGGATGGGGCCCGACGCCGCGACCCGGAGCACGCGGGCGCTACTCGGCCAGGTGGACGTCGACGCATTGGTGAACACCGGCTGCGCCGGCGGGCTCTCGGCGGATTGTCTGCCTGCTTCGGTCGTCGTCCCGGCGCGGGTGATCGGTCCGCTCCCAGCCGGCGGCAGCTATCCGGTCGACGAGCTGCTGCGAGCGCGCTGGGTCGGCGTCGCGCGCGCGGCCGGACTGATACCGCTCGCCGGCGCGTTGTGCACCAATCCGAGCGTACTCTACTCGCCCGCCGAGAAGCGCGCCTGCGGGCTTCGCTGGGATGCAGTCGCGGTCGATATGGAAGCCGCGGCCGTGGCCTCGGTGGCGCGCGACGCCGGGATCCCCTTTGCCGCGATCCGGGTGGTCCTCGATTCGCTCGATCACTCGATCCCGAACCTCGGAGATCGCGGCGGCGAATCCGGGCCGGTGCGGCGACTGCTGCGTTCGGGAGTCGATCCGCGCGCCTTGGCCCTACTGGCGGTCCACTTCTTCCGGGCCCGGCGTGTCCTGCGCCAAGTGTTCGCTTCGCTCCCGCTCGACGGCGCATCTTCCTCGAAATAGGCCGGGCACCCAGCGATCAGCCCCCGCAGGCTCGCTGCTGGACCATTGCCGCCGATGCGTGGCATGACTGGCCGAGGTGCGAAACCTGCGCGACATTCCATCCGGCACGAGTGAGCTCGACCGCTACGAGGTCGATCACCTCTTCCATTCCTGGAGCTTCCAACCGCAGGAGGCGCCGCTGCGCGTCGTCTCGGCGCGGGGAGCGCGCTTCACGACCGAAGAGGGGCGCGAGATGCTCGACTTCAGCTCCTGCTTCGTCAGCCACAATCTCGGCCACCAGGACCCGCGCGTCGTCGCCGCGGTGTCGCGACAGCTCGACAAACTCGCCTCGTTTGCGCCGGTGTTTTCGACGCCGCCGCGCGCGCGCCTGGCGCGCCTGCTCGCCGAGGTGACGCCCGGCGACCTGTCGCGCAGCTTCCTCACGCTGGGTGGCGCCGAGGCCAATGAGGCGGCGTTCAAGATCGCCCACCAGTACACCGGGCGCCGCAAGATCATCACTCACTACCAGACCTACCACGGTGGCACCGCGGCGGCGATGACCGCTTCGGGTGGCGACCCGCGCGGCTGGGTTCAGTTCCCCGGCGGCGCCGACTTCATCCGAGTACCGCAGCCCTATCCGTACCGCTGCGTGTTCGGCACCGACGGCGGCGACGCGTGCGCGGCGCGGCATCTCGAGTACCTCGAACGGGTGATCGAGTGGGAGGGCGGCGGCGAACACGTTGCGGCGATGGTGGTTGAGCCGATTACAGGTGCGAACGGCATCATCGTTCCGCCTGACGCCTACCTGCCCGGTGTGCGCGAGATCTGCGATCGCCACGGCATTCTTCTGATCGCGGACGAGGTGATGACCGGTTTCGGTCGCACCGGGGAGTGGTTTGCCGTCAACCACTGGGACGTCGTGCCCGACATCATGACTCTCGCCAAGGGAATCACCAGCGCCTACGTGCCGCTCGGGGCGGCGATCGCGCGCAAGCCGATCGGCGACTTCTTCAAGGACCACTTCTTCGGTCACGGCGCGACCTACGCCGGCCACGCGCTCGGTTGTGCGGCGGCTCTGGAGGTCATCGCCTGCTACGAGGACGACGACCTCATCGCCAACGCGGCGCGCATGGGCGACTACCTGCTCGAGCGGGCGCGCGAGCTGCAAGAGCGTCATCCGTCGGTCGGGGACGTTCGCGGCAAGGGGTTGTTCGTCGGTATCGAGCTGGTCAAGGACCGAGCGACCAAGGAACCGATGGTGCCGATTCGCGGTAAGCTGGCTCCCGGGCCGAACCCGAAGCTGGCGGTCGGCAAGAAGCTGATCGAGCTCGGCATGATCGCCATGGCGGCCAATCCGGGGACTGTACTGGCGCTGGCGCCGCCGCTGATCGTCGGCAAGGACGAGATCGACGAGGGCATCGAGAAGCTCGACATCGCTCTCGCCGAAGCCGACACCCATTGCGCCGACTGATCTACTTTTCGGACAGCTCGAGGCCAAGAGGTCACCTCGAAGAGAAATGAAACCACGGATGAACACGGATCGCACGGACAAGAGAAGGGCCCAAGAAGCATATCCGGAATCATCCCGACCTCATTTTGAGTGACTTTGTGTTGACGGATGCCCATGCCGCTCCTCTCCTAGCGCCACAGTGATCATCCGTGTTCATCCGTGGTTTTCTTTTTTTCTTTGGGGGTAACTCCATGCACGATTCTAGCAACGACAGCCGAGCCAGGCGCGCCGTTCTCCCGCGATGTTTGGCCGTCCTTCTTCTGCTGGTCGTCGCGTGTGGTGACGACGACGATTCTGCGGCCGGGCCGACGCCGGACGAGCGAGCCCGCGAGGTGGTCGCGTCGATGACGCTCGAGCAGAAGATCGCCCAGACGCACGGCGATGCACCGCCAGAGGACTTCCGGCTGGTCATCGGGATCCCCGAGCTCGGAATCCCGGACCTGACGGTGACCAACGGCCCGGCCGGTGTCGGACCTGGGCCGGAGGTCTTGAGCAACGTTCCGGCGACGGCGCTTCCCTCGCCACTGCTGCTCGCCTCGACCTTCAGCCCCGAGATGGCGTCCCGCTACGGCGACATCCAGGGTTCGGAGATGCGGGCGATCGGCCGCAACTTGTTGGAAGCTCCCGACGTCGACATTGCGCGGGTACCGATCAACGGCCGTACCTTCGAAGCGTACGGCGAGGATCCGCATCTGGTGTCGCGTCTCGGTGTCGCCAACATCGAGGCGATCCAGTCGCACGACATTGTCGCCATGGTGAAGCACTACGCCGCCAACAATCAGGAAGAGCAGCGCGCCTCGATCGACGTGCAAATCAGCGAGCGGGCGTTGCGCGAGATCCATCTGACGCCGTTCGAAGCGGCGGTGCGCGAGGCCGAGGTCGCCTCGGTGATGTGCTCGTACAACTCGGTCGGCGGCGCCTTCAGTTGCGAGAACCCGCGTCTGCTCACCGAGATCCTCAAGCGGGAGTGGGGCTTTCGCGGCTTCGTCCAGTCGGATTTCTTTGCGATGAAGAGCACCGTCGCCTCGGCCAACGCGGGTACCGACCTGGAGATGCCGGGGCCGCGCTACTTCGGAGAGGATCTGCTCGAAGCGGTGCGCGCCGGCGAGGTTTCCGAGGATCGTATCGACGACATGCTGGTGCGTCGTTTTCGCGAGATGATTCGCTTCGGCCTGTTCGACCGCGCGCCGGAGGTCACACCGATTCCGGCGGAGGAGAACGCCGTCGTCGCTCGCGAGATCGGTTTCGCCGGTTCGGTCTTGCTGCGCAATCAGAACGGCATCCTGCCGCTCGACGATTCGCTGCCGATGCGACTGGCGGTTCTCGGGCCGTGGGCCGACCAGGTCGCCTCGGGCGGCGGCGGCAGCTCGATGGTGAATCCGATCCGCGCCATCAGTCCGCTGGCGGCGCTACGCGAGCGCCTCGACGGTAGCGCGGTCGAGATCGTCGACGGGACCGGACTCGATGCCGTCGAGTCGGCGCGCGTCGCGGCGCAGGCGGACGTCGCTCTGGTTGTCGTCGGCAGCTTCGAAACCGAAGGCGCCGATCGGACCACGCTCTCGCTGCCCGACGACCAGGACGCCTTGGTCGCGGCGATCGCTAGGGCCAACCCGCGCACGCTGGTCGTGGTGCACGCCGGCTCGCCGGTTCTGATGCCGTGGGTCGACGACGTCGCCGCGGTGATCGAGGGCTGGTATCCGGGCGGTGAGGACGGCTACATCACCGCCGCGCTGTTGTTCGGCGACGCCAACCCATCAGGCAAGCTGCCGATCACTTTCCCCGCCTCCGAGGACCAGGGGCCTGCAAAGACGCCGGCGCAGTACCCTGGCGTCGACGGCCGCGTGTTCTACGACGAGGGTCTGTTGGTCGGCTATCGCTGGTACGACGCGAGCGGCGAGGTCCCGTTGTTTCCGTTTGGTTACGGCCTTTCGTACACGACCTTTGAGATCGGCTCTCTGTCCCTGTCCCGCGACCGCATCGTTGCCGGCGACGAGCTCGCGGTGGAGGTGACGGTCGAGAACACCGGCAGCCGACGCGGCGCCGAGGTCGTGCAGGTCTACGTCGCTTTCCCGCCGGAAGCCGGCGAGCCGCCAAAGCAGCTGAAGGCCTTCGAGCGCGTCGACCTCGCCGCCGGCGAGTCGCGCCGTGTGCGCATGGAGCTGGACGATCGCGCTTTGGCAATCTGGGACGACGACTCGGCGGGATGGCTCGTCGTCCCCGGGACCTACGAGATTCTCGTCGGCAATTCGTCGGTCGACACGCCGCTCACCACCACGCTGCGCGTCGAGTGAAGAGCGGCGCCGCTCAGGCGATGAGCCGCACGGCGATGTACGGCACCAGGTTGAAGACGAAGATGGCGATCTTGTACTGCGCCAGCCATCGGAAGTAGGCGCGCGCCAGATCCCTCTCGTCGAGGCCGAACATTGCGCTGTGCAGCGGCGCGATCATGCCGCGCATGGTGACCAGGGAGACTGATCCGAAGACCAGCATCGACATGTTGATGACGGTGCACCAGCCGAGGAACGCTTGGACCGAATCGAGTGAGCTCATTCGCACCTCCTTAGACGGCAATCGTATCTTACGATGGTTGGCCAGCGCGAGCGCGTGACGGTTGCCGGTAGTGGGTCAGTTTGGACCTCCGGAACTTAAACTGAGCCTCGCTTCCTCCTACGCTCCGTGAGCTTCGGAGGACAGGACGCTCGGTCATCCGAGGGTCCCTCACCCGGCCTGCGGCCGACCTCTCCCACAGGGAGAGGCAACTGAATTCGCTTCTCCCTGTGGGAGAAGGACAGGATGAGGGTCCCTCGAATGGGGGCGAAGACCCACCAATGTATCTTCCGAGCGTTCCAAACGTCCCGATCGCGGTCGAAACGCTTTGGACGCTCCCCCAGTTTCAAACTGACCCACTACTCGGTTGGCGCCTGGCTTGCCTAAGTGCGGCCATCCGTGTTGATCGATGGGGCGGCGCCTTTGCGCGCGACCCCCGACCACCGACGATGAAACCCGAGACCGACACGAAACGTCCCGCGCCAGGGGCAGATATCGGCACACCGGCACGCGTGTCGGGGCGAGCGCCGCGGCTTGCCTTCGAGCCGGCGCTCGAGGGGCTGCGCGGCTTCGCCCTGCTGGGGATGCTGTGTTTCCATTCGCAGTTCTGGTGGGCGGCCGGCGGCTTTCTGCCGATCGCGACGTTCTTCACCCTGTCCGGGTATCTCATCACGTCTCTGTTTCTCGTCGAATGGGCGGGCAGTGGAACCCTCGATCTGGGCAATTTCTGGATGCGCCGGTTCCGCCGCCTGATGCCGGCCTCTCTGCTGACGCTCGCGGCGATGTCGTTGTTCGCGCTCCTGCTGGCGACCCCGGACCAGCTGCAGCGGATTCGGTCGGATGTTCTCTGGGCGCTGTTCTACGCCGCGAACTGGCATTTCATCTGGACCGATGCCGCCTACCAGGAGCTGTTCGTCGCCCCTTCACCGGTGCACCACTTCTGGTCGCTGGCGATCGAGGAGCAGTTCTACCTGGTATTTCCCCTGGTCGCATTCGTGGGCTTGCGGCTCGGTGGCGGCTCACGCAGGGTCCTGGCGATCGTGCTGGCATCGCTCGCGGTCGCTTCAGTGGTCGTTTCGGTATGTTTGATCCAGGGCGGAGCCGGGATCGATCGGGTCTACTACGGATCGGACAGCAGAGCCGCCGAGCTTCTGCTGGGTGGCGTGCTGGCGACCGTACTGCAGGGGCGCGCTCCCTTGCGCGGGGTTGCCCGTTCCCTGTTCGCAGCTCTCGGGCTCGCGGCGATGCTTGGGATGTTGTACCTCTGGCACAGCGTGGAACTCGCTGAACGTTGGCTCTATACGGGTGGCTTCGCCGCCTATTCTCTGCTGTCGATCCTGGTGATCGTCGCCGCCGTGCAACCGTCTGGCTTGGTGCGCAGCGTGCTCGCCGCAGCTCCGATGCGCTGGATCGGCAGGGTTTCCTACGCGGCCTACCTGTTTCACTGGCCGGTCTTCTTGTGGTTGTCGGCCGACCGTACCGGACTCGGCGCGGCGCCGCTCTTTGCACTGCGAGTCGTCGTCACCTTCGCCCTCGCCGAGCTGTCGTATCGTTTCCTCGAAGCGCCGATCCGCAGCGGGCGGCTGTTCACCGGCTGGCGTCCCCTGTTGGTGACGCCGGCGGCGTTTCTGGCGGTTGCGGTTGGCATCGTCGCGGCGACCGGCGCTTCGGCGACGCCGCGCGACGCCGACAACCCCGACGTGCGCGAGGTGGTCGCGCTGCTCGATGCCTACGAAGCCAATCCGGTCGACATGGACGAGGCGCCGGGGCTGGGCAAGGACCAGCCGCGAGTGGCGACCTTCGGCGACTCGACCGCGACCTTCCTCGGGATCGGGCTCAGCGTCTGGCTGCACAAGCAGGACCGCGGACGACTGCGGCGCGGCGTCGCCGAGCCCGGCTGCGGCCTTCTGCGCGAGGGCAAGTACCGAACCAAGAAGACGGTGATCGAGCGCCCCAACCGCTGCAAAGACCGCGAGTCCGCCTGGAGCGCGGAGATCGAGGCGGGCCGCCCCGACATCGCCGTCGTGCTGATCGGCCCGTGGGACGTATGCGACCGGCTTCTGCCGGGCGACGACACCTGGCGGGCTCCGGGCGATCCCGTGATCGATGCGCAGCTGCGCGCGGAGATGCTCAACGCGGTCGACATTCTCTCGGCCGACGGCGCCCTGGTGGTTTGGCTGACCCATCCCCGGATCGAAGCGCGTGACCGCGGCGTCGTGCCTGAGACCCCGTACCCGGAATCGGATCCGGCGCGCATGCGGCGCTTCAACGAGTTGATCAAGAGCCTCGAGCAGGAGCGTCCAGGCAAGGTCCGCGTCGTCGACTTCGCGGGATACCTGCGCGGCCTGCCGGGCGGTGAGCTCGACCGCGCGTATCGGCCCGACGGAACCCATCTCAAGATCCCGACCAGCATCAAGCTGGCCTATGAGTGGCTGGGCGAGGAGATCCTCCGCGTCTACCGGGAGGCATCTGCTGCTGCTGCCGATTGACTGCTTGCTCTCGAGTCATCGTTGACAACCCGGTGCCGGCTCGGGGAGAGTCGTGCATGACCGTATTGAGACGGATTGCTGTCTCTTTTTCTCTTCTCGTGTCGTACGCCCCGGTCGCTCTGGCCTGCCCCGGCGATTGCGATGTCGACGGCCAGACAGGAGCGGGGCCGGGCGGCATCTGCGAGTGAAGGGCCGGGTTGTGGCTCGGCCTGCATCGGCGGTGGCGTAGCCGCCTCGGTTTGCCTGGACAGTGGCGGATCGCTAGTGGAGCACGGATGGCGGGCCCGCGACCTTCCGATGAGCCGGTGCGTCCCGAGTCAAAGCGCGAGATCTGGCTGAGCGCGCTAGGAAGCCTTGGCAGTGCGTCACTGCGCGAGGTTCGCGAGGCGGTCGATCGGGCGGTCGATGGATCGCGCGCGGCTGGTGGAAGGGAGTTGGGTGCACGACTGCTGCTCCTGTCGGGTGACATGATCGGCGCCCGGCGGGTGCTGGACGGTGCGGGGGGGGGCTGCCAGGAGCCTTGATTTCGGGTGCGCTCGGCGATGCGCAGGGTGCACTAGATACGTTCAGGCAGGTTCTCGGTCCCAGGTCGCGCGTGTCGCAACTCCTCATTGGAGTGGACCTCGCAGTTCAGTCGGGCGCCGCTGAGTTCGCCCTCGCTTGGGGCCAACTGCTCGTCGGGCATGCCGGATCGAGCGCCACCGATTTGGTGCAGCTGGCGAAGTTGTTGCTGGCCGTGCAGAACACTCGTGGCGCGGTCGCCGCGTTGCACGTCGCTCGCCGCCGCGACGATTTCGTTCCGAGCGTTGCGGTTGCCGACATCCTGGTCGCAGCGGGCGTGTACGACGAGGCCGCCGAGGTGTTACTCCTGGTTTCGGGCGAGGATCGGCAGCTCGCGTGCGAGAGGTTGGCGACGCTGTGTCTGTGGCGTGGTGATGTGGAGGGCGCATCGTCGAAGATCGATGCTCTCTCTCGCCTCGGCGCCGACGAGGCCGTCGTGCAGCGGTTGAGGTTGGCCGTGGATGTCTTGACGGGCAACCACGCGCAGGCGGAGAGCAGGCTCGATTCGCTTGGCGAGCTACCTGGTCGCGACGCAGAGACACGTGCTTGGAGGGCTGAAGTGTTGGCGTCGACCGGACGCTCCCGACAGGCCCTCGACGAGGCGCGGAGAGCTGGCGACGCCAGCCCCGATCACGGTCACTACGTAGCGCTACGGATCCTCGAAGCGCTGTGCGCGCTGCAGTTGGGCAGACGCCCGGACGGCGACATCGTGTTGCACCGCGCCGTGGACGCGATCTGCGGTGCGGAGGATGGCGATCGTGTCTCTCGCTTGATGCGGCGAGTCTACCTCGGTCGGGCTCTCCGCGGTGACCGTGTGTTGTCCAGATTCGGCCGCATCCTGCGCCTGTGCGGCGTGAAAGTCCGCGCTGTAGAGTCGCCGGCTGAGGTCGAATCGATTCTGCAGCTCGCTCTGAAGCGGCTCGGTGGCAACCGGAACCCGGTCCGGCCGACGATCGTCTGCGGGGGCCGACTCGAGCGGCTGGTTGTCGACCCCTCGCCGCGATCCCTGGTGAAGGATGCGCTCGGGGCGGTCCGGTATGGTGGCGAAAAGGAGGCGTCGCGACGCTTGGCAAACCTGGCCGAGAGATTTCCGGAGTGGCCCCACCCGCACTTCTACCACGCTGAGCTGATGATGTGGGTGGGCCGGCTCGACCAGGCACGCCGCGATCTCGACAGGGCGCTGGCGATCAGAGTCTGGAATCCGGAAGTAGAGCGAGGGTGTTGGCCTCGCATCGGGCTGGCTGGAGTAACTCTGTTGCAAGGAGATGCGAATCAGGCGCTCCGCCTCATTCGGAAGGCGTCGTCCGGCAAGCACGATCCGCCTGCGCAACCGTACTATGCGTGGCACGGCGAGATCCTGTACGCGCTCGGCCGTTTGGAGGAAGCGCGCGACATGCTGCAGCCGGTTTGTGGTCCGCGAAGCGGCCGGGTTGGATCGTTGCTGACGTTGGCCTTGGTCGAGATCGATCTGGGTGAGTGCGAAAGGTCGCGGCAGATCGTCGACCAGGTTGCGAGAATTGCACCTGCACTACTTATCGATATCGGACAGGAGGATGTCTGCGACCCTGCGGGCCCCGGTGCGGGGGCGCTGACTGTCGAGGAGATCCGTGGCTTGGCGGTCGACGCGCGGCAGGCGATGCGCGGCAATCGGACCGCCACCTGTGTTACTTTCGTCGACAGCCGGGGTCGGCTCCGCGCGATCCCGCCGAATGGGTTGTACCGGCTCGGCGGTGGCCCTTCGAATCACGATGAGATCCGAATGTTGATCGACGATCTCTGACGCAGGCCCTCGCGCTTTTTGCGATGGAGCGGACACCCATCCTCAAGTTCGCCCCTTCATCCTCGGCGTCTCTGCGCCTCTGCGCGAGATTCTTCCGTAGGGCCACTGTTGACGCGAAACGTATCACTTCGAGGTCGACATGATCGCCGGCTGCAGGCTATCGGAGAGAGCGAGCCGATGAAGACTTTGTCTCACGCGCAGGCGCGTCGGGTCTACGACCGGATTGGCGCGAAGCAGGATTCGCAGGCGTTCTACGAGGACGTCGCTACCGACGAGCTGGTGCGCCACGGCGCGTTCGATCGGGCGCGGGCGGTGTTCGAGCTCGGCTGCGGCACCGGCCGCTTTGCCGAAACGCTGCTGGCGACTCATCTTGCCGCCGATGCAGTTTACCGGGGTACCGACCTGAGTCCGAAGATGGTCGAGCTGGCGCAGCAGCGCCTCGAACAGTTCGGTGCGCGCGCGAGTGTGGCACTTTCGCAGGGCCCG
Organism: bacterium; assembly: GCA_030430165.1. Taxonomy (GTDB): domain Bacteria; phylum Desulfobacterota; class Binatia; order HRBIN30; family CADEER01; genus CADEER01. Next base: position 24,617 of record JAUIGL010000065.1, read on the forward strand.
ATTCGCACGGAAGAGACTGACGCTTCGTTCGATCGATTCGTTTCGAACTACGTGCTCGATCTGCTGTCGGACGAGGACATTCGCGCGGTGGTCGACGAGTCACACCGCCTGCTCCAACCGGGCGGGCTGCTCTGTGTCGCGAGCCTGTCGCACCCCACCGAGCCGCTGTCACGGTTCATCATCGGCGTGTGGTCGGCGCTGTTCGCGATCAACCCGCGGCTGGTCGGCGGCTGCCGGCCGATCGAGCTGAGCGCCTTCGTCGACGAAGCGCGGTGGCGGATCCGCCACCGCGCGCGGGTCGCTCCGTTCGGTCTGCCGTCCGAAGCGCTGGTTGTCGAGCGATTGTAGAGACTCGGTGCTCAGTCGTTGCGCCGGCCGCCGCGCACGGCGATTACCGGGTAGTGTGAAGTCTTGTGTGACTCGAACTCGATCTGGATGTAGTCGTTGGTGACGGTGATCGCCTCGGTCGGATCTTCCGGGTTCGTGATCGAGGTCCAGAAGTTGTCGCCGTTCCAAACCTGAGCGAATGCGCAACTGCAGGTCGATATGTCGCAGCCGTCCGTGCAGTTGACGTCGAATGCGGGGAAGCTCCTTACGTCTGCGGGATTTCTGAAGTTGATCAGGGTGAGCATTTCGTTCGGAGTCGGGACCCGCCAATCGCTGTGTCCGGCAAAGGTCGTGCCGTTAAGGGTTGCGATGTGTACGGAGAACGCCTCGTCCCAATCGTAGGTTTCGGCGATGTCGTGGATGCTGTCGTCGAGATAGGATTTCTTCTCCCAGGTCAGCCCGGTGTTGACGTCGGTGATCGAGCCGTTGCCGTTGTCCTGGAAGCGGTCGACGGCGGCAACCGTGCCGGCCATCAACCCCGCGTCGGCGATGGCGATATCGCCGACCGCGGTGGCGTCGCCTTCGGTCGGGCAGGCGCCGGCTGCTTTGGCCTCGATGGCTGCCCACTTGGCGGCGAACTTGGAATCACACTTGGCGAAGTCGGGAGGGGTTCCCTTCTTGACGGCCTTGGACTCGGCCTTCATGCGGCAGAATACGTACTTGCCGGCAAGTTTCATTTTCTTGGCCACGCACTTGTCGGCGGCGTCCATGCCGCTCGCTCCGCTTGCCCACGTTGCCGCCGAGACGACCAAGATGCCGGCGATTGCGCTGCGATCGGATATTCTCATCATCTTCTCCGTCCTCTGAGGTCGATTGTCACTCGATGGCAACTCGCCTGGGAATCGTGAGGGATCAGCGGCTTGGGCAGGCGATTGTCGGCGTTGCTAACACGCGCGTAGCGTGCTGGGCAAGTGAAAGTACGTACGCGGCATGCCGGGAGCCGGTGCAGACTGCTTCCGTACCGTTCCGAGCCGCCACAAGTTGACGAATTCGTTGCTGTCTCGTCAGCAACTGCGTCGAAGGCAAGGGCTGAGGCTCGCCGTAGGAAGTTGCATCGAGCCTCGGTTGGCAGCTTGCGAGCGCGTCGACTTGTCATGATAATCCGAGCGAATTTTCGGTTGGGGGCACGATCGTTTTGACTGCGGGGTCACGATCACAGTGGTAGCGCGTGTGCGCAGCGCCGTTGTCGGGAACGCGGCTGTATGGCTGTGCCTCCTCGTGTTCTCGCCGGCGGTTCGTGCTCAGCCCGAGACTGCGACCCCCACCGTTTCGACCTTTACGCCGACTTCGCCGCCGACCACAGCGACGATTCCGCCCGATGCCGAGGCGGACATCCAGATGCTCGACAGCGACAATCCCGATCCGGTCGTGTTTGGTCAGCCTCTCACCTTCCAGGTGTTCGCGCGCAACCGCGGACCGGGGATCGCGGTCGGTGTACGCAGCTTCACCCGGCTTCCTCGGCACCAAGGGAACATCACGGCGGTCAGCCTGGGGGCGGTGACGACGACGCAGGGGTCGTGTAGCCCGGGATCCGACGAAGCGGGGGACTTCGTTCGCTGCGACTTCGGGACGGTCGCGCCGAACGACGAGGCGATCGCGACGATGACGCTGAGCCTGGTCGACCATCCTTTCAGCGCCAGCGGTTGGACGCTGTTCTTCTCGACCACCGGCGGTGCCGACAACGACACCGACTCGGACAACAACTTCGTGACCAACCGAACTCGCGTTGGATTCGAAGGAGAGCGGCCGACGGCGACTGCCACGCCGACGCCGCTGCCCGACGACGACACCGTTCTCTTCGTCGCCGATCGCGCCGGCGATGGCGAGCTGCTCGAGATCGACGGCAACGCCGGGACCATCGTCAGGCGGCTGGCGGTGCCGGGAGACCCGCAGGAGCTCGCCCTGCACCCGGCCGGGCACCGTCTGTACGCGAGCTTGATCGATGCCGACGCTGTGGCGGTGTTCGATACCCAGAGCTTCACTGAGATCGACCGGATCTCGGTTGGCGGTCGGCCGCAGGGAGTCGCCGTCTATCCGACGGGCGCCAGACTCTACGTCGCCAACTTCGACGGCAACAGCGTTTCGGTGGTCGACATCGACGACGACGCCAACACCGTGATCACGACGATTCGCGACATTCCGCGGGCCAACCGGGTGGCGATCCACCCAGAGGGAACCGCGGTCTACGTCAGCAGCCGCAGCACGGCGTCGGTCGCCATCATCGATCCGTCGACCGATACGGTGCAGGAGTTCACCGCGGTCGGCGCCTCGCCCGAGGGGATCGTCGTCGCTCCGGACGGAATCCGCTTCTACGTCGCCAACTGGGACGACGACAGCGTTTCGGTCGTCGCCACGTCGGGCAACATCGAGCTCGGCCGCATCCCGCTCGGGCTCGTCGCGAGTGGCACCGGGCTCGCGCTCAACGAGTCCGGCTCGCTGATCTACGCGACCACCAGCAGCGGCGTTTCGGTGATCGACCGCGTACTCAACGACGCGGTCGACGAGTTCTTCGACCGTCCGGCGTCGCGGCTGGCGGTGAGTCCGTCGAACGAGCGCGTCTACGTCACGGGTGGGTTTGGCAGCGGCGGTATCAGGTCGTTCGAAACACGCCGCAACAAGCTGGTGTGGGAGATCAACGAGGGAACCCCCTTCGGCATCGTCGTCAAGCCGCCGTCGCGCTGCGGCAACGGGGTTCTCGAGTCGGAGCCGCCGTTCGAGGAGGACTGCGACGACGGCAACACCGACAACGGCGACGCCTGCCCGAGCGACTGCAAGCTCAAGCTGTTCCTGTCGCCGCAGCTGGTGATCGGCAGCGGGCTCTGCGAGGACAGCCCGCAGGAGCTCCAGGTCGTGCGCGGCCCGCTCGACTCCGAGGGCAACGGTGAGGACGTCACCGACGATCCCAATGTGGAATTCGAGTGGATCGAGGATCCACTGGCAGCGGGTTTCCTCAACACGGCGATCGCCGAGGGAATCGCGGCGCTGAAGGAGCGGCTGAAGGCGAATCCGGACGACGAGGACCCGCAGATCCCCGACATCGAGATCGCCAAGATGACGGTCGAGGACGGCGTCGTGAAGTTCCTCGACGGACAGGAGGGGATTGGCGTCAATCTGCTGCGCGCCAAGCGCACCACCGACCAGGGAGTCGAGTTCTCGAATCTGGCCTTCGTCATCAACGGCCTGCGCTTCGCCTCGGCCGGTGCTCTCGAAATCGAGCCGGTGTCGGTGGCGTCGTCGGCCAACTCCCTTGCCGACAAGCTGTCGCAGACCTTCGGACAGCAGTCGCCCGACCCGATGATGGTGCTGTTCTCCCAGGGCACGTTCTGCGACGGCAGTCTCAGTGGCGATGCCGCCGGCACGGTGGGGTTCGTCCGCATCAAGAGTCTGAAGTTCGATTTGCTCGGCGGACTGATCGGCGAGCAGGATCTGATGGCCGGTATTCAGGCTGCGATCTCCGCGATTCCGACCAAGTCGGGGTGGGTCGGTGTGATGGCCAAGCTGCTGGCGCCCGGAGCCGTGGCGCTGGCGGCGCCGCAGTTCCTCGACTTCGAAGTGAGCTCGAAGGCGGCGCAGGGCTCGGAGAAGGAAGGCGCGCCCCCGGTTACAATGGACGACGTGATCGAGGTCACCGACCAGTTCTCGCTGGTGGCCCCATTCTTCAAGGGGTTCGTCAGCGCCAAGGCTCCCGGGCTCTCGGCGGTGCAGGCGACCTTCGAGATGGAGTGCCTCGGCAAGGCCAGTGACAACATGGTGGTGTGGGTGCTGCCCGAGGTAGAGGGTGTCGAGATCCGCGGCGAGAGCGGCGGCTTCGAGTCCACCATCGAGGTGCCGCTCAACGGCTCGCGCGCGCCGCACGTGGTGGCGATGATCAACGCCTTCCGCAGCGGACAGGAACCGGCCGAGATTTCGTTCGATCCGCTGAGCGCGCTGGTTGGACCCGACGAGGTGGCGCGCGCGAAGGAGCTGGCCGAGTCGATGATTCCGGGCGGCGAGGACATGCTCGAAGCGGCGCAGGTTCCGATCGAGGTGGTCTTCCCCAGCGGCGCCGCTCTGGCGAGCAACGGATTCTATCCAGACGGCGATCTCTTTTTCCGTCTTCGCGCCAGCTGGAACCCGGTGACTCCGTCGGTGACGTTTCAAGAGCTGCAGGTGCAGCTGCCGATCCCGAACCAGCCGACGATCACCGAGTGGACGCTACCCGCCGAGTTCAACGCCGACGGCGCGGTTACGGTCGACCCGACGGCGGGTGTGCTCTCCGGCGTCAACAACGGAATCGGGCGGGTCGACGTCGAGGTGTGCTTGCCGGGGTTCACCGACGAGCTCGCCACCGATCTCAATCGGGTGAGCGTCGAGTCCGATCCGATCAACGTGTCCGGCGTCAAGTTCGAGGATCTCGACGGCAACGGCTCCATCGACTCCGGCGAGCCGGGGCTAGCTGGGTGGACCATCGAGCTTCTGTCCGGCAACAACCAGGTGATCGACAGCGCAGTTACCGCGGCCGACGGCAGCTACGCCTTCGAGGTCGATCTCGCCGACCTGCCGGCCGGGCTCAATACGTTCGGTCTGCGCGAGGTGGCGCAGGAAGGCTGGTCGGCAACCACTCCGCCGGGCGGCTCGGTGCGGGGAATTCGCATCGAGTCGGGATTGCAGCGCACGCAGAACTTCGGGAACTTTCGCGACGTGACCATCCGCGGTCGCAAGTTCGCAGACGTAAACGGCGACGGCAACGGCGACGGCGATCTCGGCCTCGGCGGCTGGGAGATCGAGCTGATCACCACTACCGGCGAACGGCGCAGCGACTTCACCGGCGCCGCCGGTGGCTATTCGTTCGACGCAAGTTACGAGGACCTGCAGGGAGAGAATCCGGCGCTGCTGCGCGAGATTCAGCGCGAGGGTTGGACCCAGACTTTTCCCGATGAGGCGGTGGTCGACGTGCCGATCGGCAACTTGATGAGCGGAACCGCCTTCGAGCTCGACTTCGGCAACCAACCGTTCACGCCGACCAGCACGCCCAGCGCGACGGCGACCGACACCGCGACCAGTACCGACACGCCGACCGCGACGTCGACACCGACGCTGACGCCGACCGCCACGCCGACGCACACGCCGACCGCGACCGCCACGGTCACCGCCACGGCGACACCGACGGCGACGCCGACCGGACGGTTCTTTCTGTCCGGAACCAAGTTCGAGGACGTCGATGGCAACGGTCAGCGCGGCGAGGACGAGCCGGTGCTCAAGGGGTGGACGATCTTCATCGACGAGAATCTCGACGGCGTGCTCAATCGCGCCGGCGGCAACGGTGTCTGTGATGGCCGGGCGCAGGAGATCTGCGGCGAGACCGACGCCAACGGTCGCTACTCGTTCGTCATCCCCGGACCTGGGACGTTTCAGATGGCCGAGGTGGTGCGGCCGGGTTGGCAGCAGACCGCGGCGCCGCCCGCCGCCGGGGTCGACGACCCGGTCGATCGGTCGGTCGCAGGGCTCGACTTCGGCAACTTCCGATTCGGCGCGACCACCGGCGTCAAGTTCAGCGACACCAACGGCAACGGCGTGCAAAACCTGGGCGAGCCGGGGATCGCCGGTTGGCCGATCTTCGTCGATCGCAACGGCAACGGGGTGCACGACCCGGGCGAGCCGCGCACCGCTACCGGGGGCGGTGGAAGCTATCTGCTGACCGGGCTGCGGCGTGGCGCCAACAGTGTGCGCGAGGGGAGCAAGTGCGGCTTCGTCGCAAGCTCGCCGAGTGCGATCACGGTTCGCATCGAGCAGAGTGGTGCGGTCGTTGGCGGGTCGGACTTTGCCAACCAGCCGCCCGAACGATTGCCTGGCGACGTCAACGGTGACGGTCGCGTCACCAGCGCCGACCTGACGGCGATCCAGCGCGCCGCTGCCGAGGATCCGGAAGACGATCTCGCCGACATCGACGGCAACGGCACGATCGACGAGGCCGATGTCGATGCTTTGCTGGAGCTCACCTTCGAGTGCGCCGGCCTGCGCGTGGTGCCGGGTACGCCGACTCCGACAGCGAGCGCGACTGCCAGTGTGAGCGACACGCCGACGCCGAGCGCGACCGCGACGGCATCGGTGGCGACCGACACGCCGATGCTCGCCAGCCCGACACCGACCACTCCGCTGGCTATTCCGACGACGGCGGCGCCGACCGATACTCCAACGGTCGTGCCATCGACGCCGACCCAGCCGCCGACTGCGTCGCCCGCACCGTCGCAGACCAGCTCGCCGACCACGCCTCCCACCGAGACCGCGACCGCCACGCCGCCGCCCTCGTCGACTGCCACTTCGACCGCGACCGCGAGCCCGACCGCTCCGCAACACGTCCTGGTGTGCAGTGACCATCTCTCGACACCGCTGCCGATTCCCGACGACGACAATCTCGGCGTCGCCGACTCGCTCACGGTGCAAGCTGTCGGCACTGTCTCCGACGTCAACGTCGATCTCTACATCGAGCACACCTGGGTCGGTGACCTGGTCGTGGTGTTGTCGCACGTCGATAGCGGCACCGATGTCGAGCTCATCGACCGTGTCACCGAGGGCGCGGGGTCGTGTGGGATCGACGACATCGACCTGACGCTCGACGACCAGACCGACACTTCGGTACAGCTCCAGTGTGCCGAGACTTCACCGGCGATCGACGGAGTCTACCTGCCTGCCGAGCCGCTCGCCGCCTTCGTTGGCGAGGCGATGGCGGGTACCTGGCGGCTGCGCATCATCGACCAGGCCGGCGAGGATGTCGGCGCCCTGGTCGACTGGTGCATCGAGCTCAACACCACTGCCCCCGTCGTTTCGAGTTGGACCTGCGACCAACAGTCGAGCTGCACGGTCGCGGTGGGGCAGGGCTTCGATCTCGACCTCGCGTTCGTCGACCCCGACGGCAACGCCAGCGAGTGGTTCGTGACCAACGTGCGCGACGACGGGCAGGAAGGGTCGCCGGTGATTCGCCCGCTGACCCCGCCGCGCGGCCAGGGCAGCGCCCGACTTTCGCATGCCGGCTACTCCTGCAACGGCGGGGGGTGCCGCGAGACCCGCTTCGACTTTACCGTGACCGTATTCGACGAAGACGGCAACGCCAGCGCACCGCGCACGACGTCGGTGACGGTGATGGCTGCGGAGTAGGTCGGAAGTAGCCGCGCCTAGGATGGGGTCAGATGCCGGTAGCTTAGGACGTGGTCAAACCCCATCCTGGCGTAGACCGGGCGGCCCATGTCGGATGCCTGTAAGCTGGCGATCGGGCAGCCGAGCTCGCGTCCGCCGCGCACCGCCGCCCAGGTGAGCGCCGTGCCGAGTCCTTGGCCGCGGTACTCGTCGATCGTCGCCACCCAGTAGATGCCGGCGACTCCGGCGGTTGCGACGAGCATCGACGTTGCCACCACCCTGCCTTCGATCGAGCCGGCGTAGAGGTGCACGTGCGGCAGCTGCAGGAAACGGTCGGTGAGGAACAGGTGCGCGGCTTGGACCGGGAATCCGAACCCGGCGAACGCGGTCTGCCGGTAGGCGACGAGCTGTTCGCTGGTTCGCACCGGCTCGATGACCAGCGATGCCGGCGGCTCGGGGATGCGGACGTCGGTAGCGATGGTCATCCCCGGAACCGGCGGTGCGGTCTCGTTCCAATCGGCCAGCCTCTGCGGCGCATCCGACGAACCGTCGCGGAAAGCGAGGCGAAACGGCAGGCTCTGTTCCTCGAAGTAGGCGCGCGCCGATTGCGCGTTGGCTTCGATCCCGTCGAACGGCGGCAGGAGGAAACCGAAGTTGAGCTGCTCGACCGGCAGGCCGCACGAGACGACCGCCAATCCTTTGAGCTCGCGGTACTCACCGCTATCGGCCGAAGTCACGAAGATGCGGTTGGCTTCCAGGTAGTTGGCGTCGAGCGCCAGGAGGCCTCGATCGGACGACGTCACCGAGTGGATGCTCATTCCCGGCACATCTCACAACCGAGCGAGCGATGAAACCGCGCAAGTACGCTCGTGGAAACCGCTTTCTCGCGGCGGTGTGGGGAGTGCCGCCCCTGACAATGGGTGCGTGGCCGAGCCAGGATCCTGAAAGAACTTGCAGCCTGGCGTCGGTCGGAACGGTGTTTCCGAGAGAGAACGCCACTCTTGGCATGGTCTTCGCGCTTTCTAGGCATCGTCGCATTGCGGCGACTCTTACTGGAGGAGGCGAAGAATCATGAAACAGAACTGGAAGCTAACCCTACTCATCCTGGCGCTGTCGACCGCGATCGGCTGCAGCGACAGCGACGATTCCGTCAACGTCACACCGGCGCCCGCCACGGCGACGCCGACTGTGGCGCCCACGGCAACCCCGACCGAGGGCGGCGGTGCGCAGTGTTTCGAGCCGACCCTGAGCGGGTCGGAATGCGATCCGGAGGAGGTCGAGTTCACGCTGGACTCGATCAACCCGTACTACCCGCTGTTCGTCGGCATGAAGATCGTGCTCGAGGGCGAGGAGGACGGTGAGGTCGTTCGCGTCGAACGCGTCGTGCTCGAGGAGACCGAGGTCGTCGCCGGTGTCGAGACGCACGTGCTGGAGCACCGCGAGTACGTCGACGGGGAGATCGAGGAGATCGCCCGCAACTTCTATGTCGAGACCGAGGACGGAACCGTCTGCTACTTCGGCGAGGACGTCGAGAACTACGAGGACGGCGAGCTGTCCGACACCGACGGATCGTGGCGCGCCGGCATCGACGGAGCCGAGCCGGGCATCATCATGCCCGCCGATCCCGCGGTCGGCGACTCGTACTTCCAGGAGAACGCTCCCGGAATCGCCGTCGACATGGGCATGGTCTCCGCAGTCGGCGTGTCGCGCACGATCGGCGGCACCGCCTACCAGGACGTCGTCGTCGTCCAGGACAGCGACCCGCTCGACGACTGTGAGGACGAAGAAGAAAAGGTGTACGTCCCCGGCCTCGGCGAGGTGATCGACGACGTGCTGGAGCTGGTCTCGGTCGAGATTCCGCAGTGCTACGAGCCGACTCTCGACGAAGCGGCGTGCGACCCGGCGGCTGTCGACTTTACGTTGGACTCCACGAACCCCTACTACCCGCTGGTGGTCGGGCTCGAGGTGATCCTGGAAGGGGAGGAGGACGGAGAGACGGTGCGCGTCGAACGCGTCGTCCTCGACGAAACCGAGGTCGTGGCCGGCGTCGAGACCCGCGTGCTCGAGCACAAGGAGTTCATCGACGACGAGATCCACGAGGTGGCGCGCAACTTCTACGTCGAGACGACCGGCGGCACGGTCTGCTACTTCGGCGAGGATGTCGAGTTCTACGAGGACGGCGAGCTGGTCGACATGCACGGAAGCTGGCGTGCCGGCGTGAACGGCGCCCTGCCCGGGATCATCATGCCGGCGAACCCGACGGTCGGCGACTCGTACTTCCAGGAGAGCGCGCCGGGCGCCGCCGATATGGGACGGGTTGCGGAAGTCGGAGTGTCGCGGACCGTGGGCGGCGTCGATTACGACGACGTGGTCGTGATCGAAGACAGCAACCCGCTCGAGATCGACGGCTGCGAAGAGGAGGAAGAGAAAGTGTACGCGCCGGGAGTCGGCGAGATCGTCGACGACTTCCTCGAGCTCGTCGACGAGTGAGCTGCCTCGGCGTGTCGCCGCGGCGGCGCGCTCGTCGTGACCACGGGCGACCGGTGACTTTCTTACACCGGTCGCCCGCGTTCGCGCGGACGCCGGACGCGTCGCTCCTGAACGGGCTTGTCGGCTAGAGCTTCGGATGGAATCTTCTCGATTACCGCAGAGGAGGAACCATGAGCTACCACGACGCCGAGCAGCCGGTTTGTTCCGGATCAGAAGGCGCGATCGATCTGGTGATCGAACCGCGTGAGAGGGATCTCGGTGGATTCACCGTCCGTCGCGTCCTTCCTTCCAAGGACCGCAAGATGGTCGGTCCGTTCATCTTCTTCGATCAGATGGGGCCGGCCGAGTTCCCGCCGGGCGAGGGCATCCAGGTGCGGCCGCATCCGCACATCGGGCTGGCGACGATTACCTACCTGTTCGAAGGCGAGATGATGCACCGCGACAGCCTCGGTTACGTCCAGCCGATTCAGCCGGGCGCGGTGAATCTGATGACGGCGGGCCGTGGGATCGTACACTCCGAGCGGGCGGGTGAGGACCTCGACCGCCTGTCGCGAGCGCACGGCATTCAGTCGTGGATCGCGCTGCCCGACCACGAAGAGGAACGCGAGCCGGGGTTCGTTCACTACCCCGCGGAGGAGCTGCCGCGCTTCGAGGTCGACGGGGTGTCGGTGACGATCATCATGGGAGATGCCTACGGACGCGTCTCACCGGTGCAGCGGTATTCACCGACGCTGTACATGGAGTGCGCAATCCCGAAGGGTAGCGCGCTCGAGCTGCCGTCGGGCGTCGCCGAGCTCGCGGCGTACGTGGTCTCGGGCGAGATCGCGATCGGTACCTGTACCTTCGGTTCCGGCGTGATGGCGGTGGCGCGACCAGGTGAGGCGATCCGCGTAGAGGGTCGCGCCGACAGCCAAGTCATGGTGATCGGCGGCGACCCGGTCGGCCACCGCGAGATCTGGTGGAACCTGGTGTCGAGCTCGAAGGAACGCATCGAGCAGGCGAAGCGCGATTGGAAGGAAGATCGATTCGACAAAATCCCCGGCGAGACCGAACGGATTCCGTTGCCGGATTGAGGTCGTTTCTGGGTTTTTGGTGATCCGCTTTAACTAAACAACGCGAAGGAGCGAAGGAGGTAAGGAGCGAAGGGGTTCACAGGCTCGGTGTGGCACGGTTGTTTACGATGCGTTGGATGCCGTCTCGAACGAGCTCGTGACCGAAATCGACGACGATGCCGAGGTGTAGCGAGAGAATTCTGAGGTAGGTGAGCGTCTGCGCCTGATAGAGATCCTGCCAGCGACCGATCGCTTTACATTCGACGATCACGCTGCGATCGACGAGCAGATCGACACGCAAAGACGTTTCGAGCATGCGCCCTCGGTAATTGATCGGGACGAGCTTCTGGCGTTCGACTCTATGTCCGCGAAATCCCAACTCCCAGCAGAGCGCCTCTTCATAAGCCGACTCCAAGAGTCCAGGCCCACCAAGCCCCCGGTGAACCCGGATCGCCGAATCCACCACAGCTCTCGCAACAATCTCCTCCCCGCAAACCACAAGCCCAATAGTACTGAATGTTTCACTAATGTCAATGTAATAAGTATCTATCTGCTTGGTCCGTTGCAGCACGTCAGCCTTCGCTCCTGCTATGGCGATGCCTGTCAAGTCACGCAGTTGCGTGGTGGGAGATAACCCTTGGTTGGGTTGCATAAGAGACGGTGAGACAACTGGGGCGATCAGGACGCAAGGGTGCGGGGGCGG
>JAUIGL010000066.1 GCA_030430165.1 bacterium
CGAGCTTTGCTGTGGTGCTGCTGGCTTTTGCGGCGAGCTCCGCGCTCGGCCAGGCAACGATTGAGATTGGATCGATCGTCGGGGGCGGCCCGATCGAGGTGACCCTGTCGACGGGTGGTGAAGAGGTTGCCGGAACCGAGAACGAGATTGCGTTCGAGGCGGGCGCGCAGATCACGGGCTGTGCGGTGAACCCCGAGATCATGCGGGAAGCGAGCGCGTTTTCTTTCAGCCCGTCGGGCTGCACGCCGGGCGAAGACTGTGAGTCGGTCAAGGCGCTCATTCTGTCGTTCAGCAATACGGCAGCGTTGCCGGACGGCGTTCGTCTGTACACCTGCGACGTCGCGGCGACCGGCGCTCCCGGTGACTACCCTCTGACCTGCTCGGCCCCGGGCGCTTCGGATCCGACCGGCAACTCGATCGACACCACCTGCACGGACGGAAACGTCAACATCCCGGACGTGCCGAAGGTGAACATCAGCGTCGGCAGCACGACGATCATGCCGGGTGGCGCTGGGACGTTGGACGTGACCCTCGAGCTTCTCGACGAGGCTGCCGAGGTTGCGGCGACCGAGAACGTGTTGAGCTTCGCTCCCGAGACGCAGATCGCGCGTTGCACGGTGAACCCGGAGATCAACCGCGACGCGAGTGCCTTCTCGCTGAGCCCGAGCGGTTGCGCCCCTGGCGTCGACTGCGAGTCGATCAAGGCTCTGGTGCTTTCGTTCACCGACCTGACGCCGCTCGACGACGGAACCCTTCTGTACACCTGCGACGTGGTGTCGGTGCCTGCCGGCTCGGCTGCTGCGATGGTATCGGGTGTGCTTGCCGGCACCGCCGAGGGCACCTTCCCGGTCGTCTGCTCCGACCCCGGCTCGAGCGACCCGACGGGCGGTCCGCTGACCACCACCTGCACCGACGGTGAGGTGGTCGTGGTCGCGCCGACGGCGACGCCGACGGTGACGATGGAGCCGACCGCTCCGCCGACCGAGGATGCGACGGCGACGCCGACGGAAGAGCCGACCGAGGAACCGACGAATACGCGGCGGCCGCTGGGACCGGACGACGACGATTCGTGCGCGGTGGTCGCGCCGCAGTCCAACTCGGGCGGCTGGATGCTGTTGCTGCCGCTGGCCGGCCTGCTGTGGCTGCGCCGGCGCCGTTAGTGGGCAGCGCACGCTGAATCGAAAAGGGGTCGGGATTTTCCCGACCCCTTTTTTTGTCCGCGTCAGACTGGAACGGCGCCGCGAAATCCAGGATCTTGGCTGGATGTTGATGCAGGGAAAGCGGGTTCTGGTGTGCGGTGTTGCCAACGAGCGCAGCATCGCCTGGTCGATCGCGCAGCGCCTCCACAGCGAGGGGGCGGAGCTGGCGTTCTCGTACCCCAACGAGGCCATCGAGAAGCGGGTGCGGCCTCTCGCCGAGTCGCTCGACTCCGCGCTCGTGCTCGGCTGCGACGTCACCAAGGACGAGGAGATCGATTCGATGTTTGCCGAGCTCGCCGCGACCTGGCCGGAGATCGACGCCGTCGTCCACTCGATCGCCTTCGCCCAGCGCGAAGAGCTGAAGGGCCGCTTCCTCGAAACCTCGCGCCAGGGGTTTCAGCTCGCCCTCGACATCAGCGCCTACTCACTGGTGGCGATGGCGCGGCGTGCCGAAGCGCTGCTGGCGGCGCGCCGCGGCGCGATGCTGACGCTGACCTACTTCGGCGCCGAGAAGGTGCTGCCGCACTACAACGTGATGGGCGTCGCCAAGGCCGCCCTCGAATCGTCGGTGCGCTACCTCGCCGCCGACCTCGGTCCCAACGGCGTGCGCATCAACGCCCTGTCGGCGGGACCGATGAAGACCCTGTCCGCCGCCGGCATCACCGGCTTCAAGACCATGCTCCACCACCACGAAGAGCGAGCCCCGCTCCACCGCAACACTACGGGCGACGACGTCGCCTCGACCGCCCTCTATCTGCTGAGCGATCTGTCGGCCGGCGTCACCGGCGAGGTGGTGCATGTGGACGGGGGGTATAACATTATTGGTATGTGAACTTTCGAGGGGCTAGGAGCTAGGGACTAGGGGCTAGGGATGGTCGGAAAGCATCGGCTTCAGGATCGCAGTCGTTTCCCCACCCAGAGCCTGACAGCGATAGGGTCCGACCACCCCTAACCCCTAACCCCTAACCCCTAGTCCCTAGCCCCTGCTTTTTAAAATGCGCCGAATCCTTTTCCACATCGGTGACTACCCCGTGTCCAGTTTCTGGACGATGGCGTTTCTCGGGTTTGCGGTCGCGTTCCTGGTGTTTCGGCGCGGGCTCGACAAGCGCGGGTACGATACGCGGATCGCCTACGACGTCATCTTGTGGGCGTACATCGGCGGCTGGGTCGGGGCGCGCTTGTTCGTGATTCCGGCGGGGTGGGAGTACTTCGTGGAGTCGCCGATTCTGTTCTTGTTGTCGGGCAGCGGCTGGGTCTGGTACGGCGGCGTCATCGGCGGCGCGGTGGCGGTGCTCGCCTGGGCGCGGCGCAACGACCTGCCGCTGCGGACCATCGGCGACATCGCCGCGCCGGCGCTCTCGGTAGGTCTCGGTATCGGGCGCATCGGCTGCCAGCTGTCGGGCGACGGCGACTACGGCATTCCCAGCGACCTGCCGTGGGCCATGGCCTATCCCGACGGGGTGGTTCCGACCACCGAACGAGTGCATCCGACGCCGGTCTACGAGATGATCGCCTGCTTCGCCACGGCCTGGTACCTGATGCGCATCCCGCCCGCCTCGCGCGCCGCCGGCTGGCAGCTCGGCCTGTACCTCGGCATCAGCGGCGTGGTTCGCTTTCTCATCGAGTTCGTTCGCCGCAACCCGGCATGGCTCATCGGTCTGACCACGGCGCAATGGATGTCGATCGGCAGCATCGCGGTCGGCATCTACCTGATGCGCAGCGCCAGCGACCCGCTGCCGCCGCCCGAGCGCTTCAACCGCATCCTCCCCGAAGCGCCGGAAGAACCGGAAGAAGCCGAACCGTTCTTCTAACGCGCCCGCGGCGCGTGGTCCCAAACGCTCCGTCGCCAAGGCTCCGGAGCGCGTCCCAAGCCGCACCTCGCTGCGCTCTATGCGGCGTCCCAACGCCGCGATTCGCTTCGCTCTCGCGGCGGTCCCAAGCGCCTCCGGCGCGGGGGCTCCAGGGTTTCCCGCGGCGACCCCGTCCTCCGAAGCTCGCAGAGCGTAGGGGGAAGCCGCTTGGGACGAACGCCGAGCGAAGCGATGGCGTTCTTGGGACGACCGGCGCAGCCGGTCTTGGGACACGCTCCGGAGCCTTGGCGACGCAGCGTTTGGGACCCGGCGGCGTCAGCCGCCGCGCTTTGGCCGTCGCGTGCTGCGTTTGACTTGCGAGCGCATGAAGCCCGGGGCGAGTGCCTTTACGATGTATCCGGCGGCGATGCCGCGCGGGTAGGTTAGGTCGCGTTTGCGTTTGTCGATTGCGTCGACGATTGCGTCGACCAGTCCCTCGGGCTCGGCCATCAGCTTGCGCGCGGTTTCGGGCATTCGCTGCATCGCTTCTTGGTCGAAGAAGTCGGTGCGGATCGAGCCCGGGCAGACGGTGAGGACGTCGATACCGTGCTCCTCGAGCTCGATCGACAGTGCTTCGGCGAGGCCGACCATGGCGAACTTGGACGCGGCGTAGGCGCTTTCGTCGGGGGTTGCGATGCGCCCGGCGACCGAGGCGATGAACACCAGCTGACCGCTGCCGCGTTCGGCCATGTGGGCTGCGATCGCCTTGGTCCAGTAAACGGTTCCCAGGTAGTTGACGCGCATCATCCGCTCGATGTCGTCGACGTCCCACTCGAGAAACGAGCGGTGGTGCCCGTAGCCGGCGTTGTTGACCAGCAGGTCGACCCCGCCGAGCTCGGCGACCGCCTGCTCGGCGACCGCGAAGCACTGCTCCTTGTCGCCGACGTCGCAGGCGGCGTAGGCCGCCTCGCCGCCGGCCGAACCGATCTCCCCGGCGAGCTCCGCAAGCAGCTCCGCGCGCCGCGCAGTCAGGAACAACCGTGTCCCCCGCGCCGCCAGCCGCAGCGCGAGGAGGCGCCCGATGCCGCTGGAGGCGCCGGTGATGATCGCCGTTTTCATTGAAGGGCCGGGGCTAGGGGCTAGGGGCTAGGGACTAGGGGCTAGGGGCTAGGGATGGTTGGCTAGCATTGGCGTCAGTTCAATGAGTCGTGTTCCCAGTGCTGCGGTTGTCGATGCCACAACACCCCCTAGTCCCTAACCCCTAGCCCCTAACCCCTGCTTTTTTCTAACCTACCGAGCTCTTCCTCCCCCGCCGCTTCGTCGCCGAACGGGTCTTCGACGCGCGGCGCTTCTTCGGTTTGGCGCGGCGTTTCAGCTCCTCGAAAGCCTTGGTCAGGTAGGCGACGAAGTCGTGCAGGTCGGGGATCGATTCCCAGTCGGCGTTGAGGCCCCAGAAGAGGCCGCCGTTGTAGCTGAACAGGCCGACGACGAGGGCCTGGTTCTCGAACAGGGGAACCACCGGGTAGCTGGTGAGCATCTCGCAGCCGCACATGTAGAGGGGGATCTGCGGGCCGGGGACGTTGGTGACGACGAGGTTGTAGGGGCGGGAGCGCGATGCCATTCGCACCGCCTGGACCAGCACGGTGGGGACCGTCCACTCGGCGATCGCGGTCATGATCTCGGCGCCGACCGCCTGCTTCGATTCCTTGAGGCCCGACATCGTCTCGCGCACGGCGCGCAGCCGGTCGAGCGGGTCGTCGAGGTGGACTGGCAGCTCGGCGACCATCTCGGCGATGCGGTTGCCGAGGGCGCCGCGTTCGCCCTGGGTGCGCACGCTCACCGGCACCATGGCGCGAACGTCGAGCTCGTCGGGATCGAGGCCGCGGTCGCTGAAGAAGCGGCGCAAGGCGCCGGCGACGATCGCCAGGACGACATCGTTGAGGGTACCGCCGAGCTCGTTCTTGATCGCCTTGAGCTCGGCGATACGCATCTCGATCCAGTCGAATCGGCGGGTCGGGCCGACCTCGACGTTGAGCGGGGTCTCGGACGCGGGATTGAACGCCGGGGTCAGTGTTTCGGCGAGCGCGGTGAAGGTCTCCTCGGCGCTGTTGAGGGCGGCTTCCGGGTGGCGGATCTTGTCCTGGACTGCGCCGAGCAGCTCGAAGGGTTGGCGGATGCGGCGCCGGACTTCGTCGACGATGAGGTCGGTGTCGCTCGGCCGCGGACGCGGTACCCAGGGCATCGGCGTCGGGATTTCCTGGTTCGGCTCGATCTCCATCAGCACCGACATGATGTCGGCGCCGGAGATGCCGTCGATCATGCAGTGGTGCGTCTTGGTGATCAGCGCGAAGCGGTCTCCCTCGAGACCCTCGACGAACCACATCTCCCAGAGCGGGCGGGTGCGGTCGAGCTGTTGCGACTGGATGCGCGCGGCCATCCGCTTGAGGGTGCGTTCGTCGCCCGGCCGCGGCAGCGCCGAATGGCGCACGTGGTAGTGCAAGCGGAAGCGATCGTCGTCGACCCAGATCGGCAGTCGCTCGTAGGGGAGGTAGCCGAGCTTCTGCCGGAAGCGCGGCACCAGATGCAGCCGCGCCTCGATGCTGCGGCGGATCAACTCGATGTCGATGCCGCCTTCCTCGGTTTGTACCGGCTTGGCGTCGAAGATGAAGACACCGCCGACGTGCATGTGGCAGCGGTTGTCCTCGAGTCCGATGAAAGAGGCGTCGAGAGCGGTCAGTCGATCGTAGTTGGCCATCGTCACTCCGTAGAAGGTTGTTCGGCGCTCTCTTCGACGTCGCCGGCGCTGGGAACTTCGATCCGCGGGTTGTCGGGGTTGCGCCGGTAGAGAATGAGCACTCGCCCGATCGACCCGGCTACCGTGCAGCCCAGCTCCTGCTCGATCTGGGCCGCGGCCTGCTTGCGGTCGAGCGGCGCTTCGGCCGACAGCTTGACCTTGATCAGCTCGTGATCGCTGAGGCCGGCGTCGATCTGCTTGACGACCGAAGGGCCGAGCCCGCGCTGTCCGACGTGGACCAGTGGCCGCATGTCGTGCGCCAGGCCGCGGAGGTACTTCTTCTGCTTGCCGTTCATCGGGTTTTGCACTTACGCCGGTCGGCGATCGAAATGCAAAGGGGGGCCGATGTCGGCTTCGGCATCCTCGGATTCCCGCTCCTTACCAAGGACGGGGCCAGGGAGAGGTAGAGCCTTGAGCAGCCTCTATTCTCGGGTTGACGGCGCTCCGGTTGACCCCCCTGAAGTCCCCCCTTGGCAAGGGGGGGACGCGGTTCGGGTTTTGGCCGCGCCGCGCTCGAGGCAGCGTCACTCGTCGGGCGGCGTCCAGCCCAGCTTGTCCAGGATCACCATCCTGGCCCAGCTCGACGAGGTCAGCCCGAGGCGCTTGGCCGCCCGTTCGACCAGGATTTTCTGGCTCGGAGTCAGCCTGACGTCGATTTTCTGGTCGTATTGCTCGTCCGCACTCTCGCTCATCCAATAGCCCCCTGCGTACTTCCTTGCTCCGATTTCCCCGTTGACTGACAGTTGGATGATGGTCGCGGTCCGGGAAACAGTCAAGTGCAGATAAAAACAGACAGAACGTCGCCCCTCGATACGCGCTTCGCGCTACTCGGGAATGCGGTGGACGGGGCGTCCGCGGGGAATTGTCTGGCAGCAAGCCCCGATTGTCCCGAGTAGCCCGCAGGGCGTATCGAGGGGCGCGGTAGTCGGGAATGCGGAGGGGGGAGGGAGGAGCGCTCTCGATCGTGGGCGGCCGAGCGCGTTGGTGGTTGGGTCTCTGGATCCGTTCTCGTGTGTGGTGCATGATCGCCAATCGTGCACAGGCCTTTGCGGGCCAGCTGGGGACCTTGCGAGACAACACAGGAGACGACGATGACGATTCGCTTCGATGACAAAGTAGCCGTGGTGACCGGGGCCGGTGGCGGACTTGGCAAGCAGCATGCCCTCGAGCTGGCGCGGCGCGGTGCCAAGGTGGTGGTCAACGATCTCGGCGCCGCGGTCGACGGATCGGGGGGCTCCAGCGACGCGGCGAATGCGGTCGTCGATGAGATCAAGAGCGCTGGCGGAGAAGCCATCGCCAACGGCAGCTCGGTCAGTGACCGCAAGGGCGCGGAGAAGATCATCGAGGACGCGATCGACGCCTTTGGGCGGGTCGACATCCTCATCAACAACGCCGGCATCTTGCGCGACAAGACCTTCAAGAAGATGTCGTACGACGACTTCGAGCTGGTGCTTTCGGTGCACCTGGTCGGCAGCATGTACTGCACCCGGGCGGCGTGGCCGCACATGCTGGAGCAGCAGTACGGCCGTATCGTGATGACGACTTCGTCGTCCGGACTCTACGGCAACTTCGGTCAGTCGAATTACGGCGCGGCCAAGTTGGGCCTGGTCGGCTTGATGAATACGCTCAAGCTCGAGGGCGCCAAGTACAACATCAAGGTCAACACGATCGCGCCGGTGGCGGGAACGCGGATGACCGAGGCGCTGATGCCGCCCGAGGCTCTCGAGGCGCTGCGTCCGGAGTTGGTGACCCCTGCAGTTCTCTATCTGTGCAGTGAGGACGCTCCCGATGGGACCATCATCGAAGCCGGCGCCGGCTACTACAGCAAGGTCGAGATCGTCGAGGGCAAGGGTGCCCGCCTCTCCGGCGACGTCACCGTCGACGACTTCGCCGCCGCCTTTGCCGAGATCACCGACATGAGCGAGGCCAAGCCCTACAAGCAGGGCGGCGACATCACGATGAAGATCCTTGGGGCCAAATAGGGTTCTCAACCCGAAGCCTCGTTGGCTGGCGGCGGGCGCAGCGCGTTCGGCGGGATGTAGGTCAGTGGCTCGCCGGGCAACTGCCAGCGGACGACACAGTAGCCGACCGGCGTCGTCGGGCGACACCGGATGCGGATCGGGTAGGTGCCGCGACCGAGCTGTTGTTTGCGTCGCCCAGCGGCTTCGAGGTGGACTGGGCCGAGCTCGGCGGATCCCTCGGCTTGGTGCATCGATAGGAACACGTCGTAGCGGCCCGGTCGTTCGACTTCGACCGAGCCGGACCACTCGATGCTCTGGTAGCGATGCGGGTCGTTGCGGAAGCGTACCGGCCATTGTTCGATGCGTTCGCTCGCCACCGGTCCGCTCCAGTCGGGTCCGGTGAAGTAGCGCGCCAGAAGGCCCTGCGCTCGGTTCTGTGTGGCGCAGCCTCGCCCTGCCTCGAGCGCGGCGCGCGACACCCGCAGGGCGCCGACGCTCGATAGCTCGGCCGGCAGTGCCAGCGGCTCCGCCGACGGATAGCAGCTGCGGATCGCGGCTGCGGCGCCGGCCTGGCTCGGTGAGATGACGAACAGCGAATCGCGGTCGCCGCCGAGACCGGCGCCGAGGACATCGGACAGAGCCGGCACGTGGTGGGTGATGCGGTCGAACGCCAGGTAGCGCACCGCGAAATGGGTCGCGAAGGGCGTGCCGGTGACGACCCGGTAGTCGACGTCGCTCGGACCGCTTTCGATCGCCCGGCCTATGGCCGTCATGTCGCTGGCTTTGGTCCGCTTGGCATCGAAGTAGGTGCGCAGGGCCCTTGCGTTCCACGGCGCGATCGACATGCCGAGCAACACCAGCGCGATGCCGCCGGCGACGCGATTGCGCATCGCCGGCATTGGTTTGCATGCGATCTCGGCGATCCGGGTCAGCGCCAGGCCAGCGGCGATCGCCGCCGCCGGCAGCAGCGGTGACGCGCGGTAGGCTGCGTTGGGCAAATCGGTGAGCACCTGACCGAGTGCCCAGGTCATGCCGACCCACACCAGCAACAGGAACCGCTGGTTGTTGCGCGGCGAGAACAGGGCGATGGCGAGGCCGAGCAGCGCTGCTCCCAGGCTGAACGGGTCGAGCAGCGGGCTCTTGACGTAATCGTGCGGTCCGTAGATTGCGCCCGGCCGGTAGTACACGTTGACCGCCTGCCCGACCTGGCGCTCGAGCACGGCAAGGGTTTCCGGTGCGAACAAGCCGTTGGCGCGGATCTCGGAGATCGGATCGTCGCGGCCGAGCGTGACTTCCTGGACCCGGCTGAAGACCGTCATCGCTGGCCGACTCCGCAAGAAGGGCGTGAGCAGCAGCAACGCGCTGATGCCGATGGCGAGAAAGGAGGGCACGATCCGGCGCGGCTCGATGCGGCGGCACAAGGCGGCGTGGATCAGCCAAACACCGGCGATCGGGATCGCCACTCGCGCCGGCGTGTAGAAGAACAGGGTGAGTGCGAGCAGCGCGCCGCCGATCGACAGGTAACCGTAGTTGCGTTCGCCGATCCCCACCTCGATGGCGTAGAGAGCCCACGGCACGATCGCCATCACCTGCATGATGGTGTACGCCATCCGCGAGTAGGCGATGTGCCAGTGCGAGCAGCCGAGCACCACCAGTGCGACCAAAGCCACGGCGCGGCCACATAGACGGGCGGCCAGGCAATAGGTCCCGATCAACGACAGGGCGGCGAGGATTGCCGACGCGAGGCGCGCTCCGAGCAGCGGACTGGTGAAGGCGGCGGGCCAGCCCTGAATCAACTGCGTGACAAATGGGGCGCCCAATCTGGGGTTGAAGAATTCGGGTGCCTTGCCGGCGAGAAGGTCCCACGGGTTCGACCCTCGGATCATCTCGAGGCCGTAGTAGGCGGGGATTACCTCGTCGCCGGCGACCTCCCAGGGCACCGTGGACAACCACAGCAGGCGCGGCACCATCGCCACGGCGATGATCGCGGCGGCGGCGACGAACGACCAGCCGGGCCGCCAGCGCACCGGCCGGTAGAGGGCGATCTGCCAGCAAGCCAGGGCGATCAGCCAAGCCGAGACGAGCTCGCGCGAGGGCTCGGCGTGCCACCGCACCCGCCAGAGGTATGTGCCGCCGGCCATCGCCACCAAGCCGAGCAGGACGCGGCCGGTGCGAACGGCGCTGCTAACGACTTGGCGAGGGGCGGTTGTGAGCACCGGAAACGCCGGGGTCGCTATGTCAGCCGGCGCAGCGAGCTACCGGCTGTCCGCTGGTCATGACGCGCTGGACTCGTCGCGCATCTGCGCGAGCATGGCGGCCATTGCCTGGTGCACCGCGTTGACCGCCTGCAGCGGCCGAATCATGACTTTGAACTCGACGATCTTGCCTTCGTCGTTGCAGGTGATGATGTCGACGCCGTTGACGTACTTGCCGTTCATCTCGGTCTCGAATTCTAGGACCGCGTGGTTCCCCGAGAGAACCTGCTTGGTGTAGCCGAAGCTGGCTTTCCCGGCCGCCGCGTCCGCGGCGCGTCGCTCCTTCTCCCCGTCGTCGCCGCCGAGGGTGACGAAGGCTGCGTTGAGGTAAGCCTTGGTGATCTCCTTGCCGTTCTGCGGGGTGAACACCACCGGCGATAGGAAGACCACATCGTCGGCCAGCAGGTCGTCCAAGCCGCCCGGATGCTTGCCGCGCAGGTGGTTGTGCCACTTCTCGATGGTCGACTCGATCATTGGGGCCCCCAGACTTCGGTTGATTGGAGCCTTGCTAGTCCGAGACCCCGGGACGGTCAAACCGGTCGCCCTGGGAGTACTTGGGCAGTTTGAAACTCGGCGGGCGTCTTGAGCGTTTCGACCGCGATCGGTCCGTTGGAACGCTCCGAAAATACATAGGTGGGGCTTCGCCCCCATTCGAGGGACCCTCATCCTGCCCTTCTCCCACAGGGAGAAGGGAATTCAGACGCCTCTCCCTGTGGGAGAGGTCGGCCGCAGGCCGGGTGAGGGACCCTCGGATGACCGAGCGTAGCGAGGCTCATTTTGATTCCGGAGGTCCGAACTGACCCACTATTCCCCCGGGTGGTCGTTTGGCTGACGTCGAAGTAGAAGGGAGTGATGAACGAGATCGAAGCTCACGACGAGAAGTCACCCGCCGAGATTCGCGAGAGCCGCAAGCAGCAGGTTGCGCTGGGTTACCGGATTCTCGCCGCGCAGCGCTGGGGCGATCTCGGCGACGGGCACATCAGCGCGCGCGACCCGGAGCGGACGGACTGCTTCTGGATGCTGCGCTTCGGGGTGTCGTATCACCTGGCGCGGATCGCCGACCTGGTGCTGGTCGGACCCGACGGCGAGGTGGTCGAGGGCAAGGGGCCGATCAACATGGCCGCGTACTACATCCACCACCCCATCCTGGCGGCGCGCGCCGACGCGGTCAGCGCGACCCACGTCCATACCGGATGGGGCACCCCGTTCTCCGCCGAGGTGCGGCCGATCGAGCCGATCACCCAGGAGTCGTGCATCTTCTTCGAGGACCACGCGATCTTCGACGACGAAGAAGTGCAGATCCAGAGCACCGACGGCGGCCGCCGCATCGCCGAATCGCTCGGCGATCGTCGCGCGGTCATCCTGCGCAACCACGGCCTGCTGACCGTCGGCTCACGCGTCGACGACGCGGTCGGCAGCTTCGTTCACATGGAGCGAGTCGCCGAAGCGCACATGAAGGCGCGCGACGCCAAGCCGATCTCGGCCGAGGCGGCGCGCTTCGCCCAGGCGGACCTGCGGCGCAATCAAGTCGGCCGGGTCGCTTTCTGGTCGATGGTCGGGCGACACATCGGCAACCCGTCGGTCGTCAAAGGCTAATTTGGAGACGGTGTGGATGGTCGTCGCGCCAGCGACCGCCACCCTCTGCCTATGCCCATGCCTCGCCTCTGCCTAGGAGCATCCGCCGAAGCTCGCAGAGCGCAGGCGGGTGCGAGTTTCAGGGAACCCAGAACTCGCGGAAGAACAGGTGCGCTTCGAGCGGCGGCGGCTGCGCCTGGTGCAAGTCCATGAAGTACCCCTGATTGCGATTGCGCTGGAAGCGCACCGCGTCGACGCCGTAGACGAAGTTGTAGGGGGACGGGTTCAGGAAGATGTCGGATCGGTTTCCGAGGATGACGGGGCCGCGAACCGGCCGGTCGAGCACCTGGGTGCGGTGGCGGGTGCCGATGACGACTGCGCTGTGTCTCCTGTCGTTGCTCCTGAATGTGTTGCGCTCGACCCGCGTGAAGTCGTCCTCGACGCGGACGCCGATGCCGACGTTTTCGAACAGGTTGCTCTGGATCTTGTTGCCACGCGCGGAGTCTTCGTAAACGAGGATCCCGGGGGCGCTGATGAAGGGGGTCTCGCTGCAGTCGCGCAGCAGCTGATTCTGCGACATGCGCGACCCGACCCAGATGCCGACCTCTTCTTCGATGAAGTGATTGCGACGGATCCGGTTGTCTTCCGACCCGGAGCGGCGCGGGAACCACTCGTCCGGCTCCTCGTTCACGAACTCACCACAGCTCTTGTGCAGGTGAATTCCGCCGTAGGAGTTTCGCTCGAGGGTGTTTTGGACGATGCGGTTTCTGCTCGATCCGTCGAGCGAGATGCCCTCGCGGCCGGTGCTGAGGTAGCGGAACTCGATGCCCGACACGAAGAACGGCGTGCCGTTGACCGGGTCGACGTCGCCGTACCCGTTGTCGTGGATGTAGTTCTTGACGATCTTGTTGTTGCGCGAGCCCGATTGCAGAAAGATTCCGGCTCCGCCGGAATCGGCGACCTCGACGTCGCGGATGGAGACTCCGGTGACGTACCCGTCGATGTAGATCCCGTGTCCGCGCGCATCGAGAATTCGCGAGTTGCGCAGCTCGATGCGGGAATATGCGTTGCGGTACTCGGTGCCCGGCGCGAGGCTGCGAAACCCGTCGCGGGTGACGCGGAAGTTGTTCTCGAAGCCGCGGATGATGCAGTTGCGAACCTTGGTGTTGCGGATGGCGAAGTTGGTGCCGCCGTGAACCAGCACGCCGGAGTCGTCGTCTCCCTCCGGATCGGAGATGGTGGCGCCGCGGCAGTCGAGCACGAGGTCGCTGCGGGTCAGCTCGAAGCCGCCGGTGTACTCGCAGGCGCGATCGAGGTGGGCGCTGCCGCGCAGCACGATGCGCTCGGCGGCGCGATCGCAGCCGATCAGCTGCGAGTCGGGCCGGACCCCCCCTACCAGGCCGGGCAAGCTCGGATCGGCCTGGCCGATCTCGGGTAGTGCAAGGGTTGATAAGGCTAGAGCGATCGCCGCAAACCGGATTCCCACACGCATGATGGCGCCAGATTTCGCTGATCCCGGGAGAAAATGCCAGCAATTCTTTAGTTGAAGAGAACTAAATTTGCGCAGTCGAGAGAAACGCCGTTTCCAAATGCCCGGTAGGGAGCCCGTGCTTTTGCCGCTTGTCGGAGAGGCGGGTTTTTCGGCCACGCGCGTTGAGATGTGGCGGGTCTCCCGCTAGCAACCCTGTGTGGCTGCGGACCAAGCAAAAAATTCGATTTTGATCGCGATTCCGCGCGGCACGGCGGGGCTGCGCGTCGGCGGGATCCCGGCTCCGCTGCGACTTCTGCGCCAGCTGCGCCGGGTGAGTGGGATCGATCGCGCAGCCTTCGTCGTCGATTCCGCCGAGCAGGCGGCTTGGCGCGGTCTCGCCGACGACAACGAGGTCGCGCTGATCGGCGTCGACGAGGCGGCTGCACGCGCCGAGGTGACGCTGTTTGCCGCCGGGGATCTGGTGTGGACCGCCGATGCAGTCGAATCGTTGCCCGACTGCGACGAGGAGGGATGGCAGCTTTGCGACCCCGTAGGGCGCGTGCTCGAGATCGGTGCCGCGCCGCGGCTCGGGCCAAGCCTGGTCGCGTGGATGCGCGCTGTGGTCGACGGAGGCGAACGCCGGCCACCGCTGCGAGCTCGGCGAGCGATCGGCGAGCAGCGGGTCTTCGAGCGACTGACGGTGGCGAATCGCGACGAGGTGGATGCGGCGATCGTCGCGTCGCTCGGTCGAGCCCAAGACCCGAACGTTCCGCGTCTGACCAACCGCCGTTTCTCGAAGCCGATCAGCACCCGCTTGGCGGCGCTCGATGTGTCGCCGAACTGGGTCACCAGCGGCGCGATTCTGGTCGGAATCTGCGCCGCCGTCCTGATCGCGCAGGGCGGCTACTCCTACACGCTGGCCGGCGCGGTTCTTCTGATCGTTTCGCGCCTTCTCGACGACTGCGACGGTGAGGTGGCGCGGCTGACGCAGCGGCAGAGTCGGTTCGGTCAGCTGTACGACGTGTGCGCCGATATCCTGGTGCACATGAGCGTGTTCATCGCGCTGGCGGTGCAACTGCACCGGGCCGATCCGGGAGCGGGCTTTGCCGGCGTTCTCGTGCTGTTTCTGCTCGGCGCCGCCGCCTCGACTCTGCTGATTCTCTTTTTCGTCGACGGGACGGATCTGCCGAAGCGATCGCCTTTGATCCGTCGCTTCGAGACCGCCGCCAGCGGCGACTTTGCGTACATCTTCTTCGTCGTCGCGATCCTCGGGCTCGGCGAGTGGTTTCTCTATGCCTGCGCGGTCGGCTCGCACCTGTTCTGGCTGGCCCTCGCCGTGCTGATCTGGAAGTACCGCGACGGTGCCCTCGATGCGGAAACTATCGGCCGGTCGACTTGAGCTCGGCCTGGTCGCGGCCGGCGCCGGGCTGCTGGTCACGCTGATTCTACGCGTCGGACCGTCCGCCATCGCCGCCGACATCTCGCTCGTCGGGTGGGGTTTCCTGCCGATCCTCGCCGCCGAGAGTCCGGTCGTGCTGTTCAGCGCCGCGGGGTGGTGGTACGCGATCGAGCCGGCGCGCCGCAAGCTGTCGCTGCTGCGTCTGGCCCTGTTCCGCTGCGCCGCCGAGGGCGTCAATCATCTCACGCCGACCGCAACCATCGGCGGCGAGTTCGTGCGTGCCCGCATGGCCACCCCGTATCTCGGGGCAAAAGAAGCGGCGTCGAGCGTAACCCTCGCCAAGTTCACCGAAACCGCCGGTCAGTACGTCTTCGTCGTCGTCGGCCTGCTTCTGCTGTTCGGCGAGTTCGAGAGCCTGCGCGTCTATCGCCCCTACCTGGTGATGGTGCTGGTGCCGTCGCTGATCGGCGTCTTCTTGCTCGCCTTGCTGCTGCGCCGCGGTCTGTTCTCGACCGGGGCGAGTGTCCTCGGGCGAATCTCGGCGATACGGCGCGCCCTGGAGAACTACGGGCCGCACCTGAGCGCGATCGACACTGCGATCCGCGAAAGTCTCGAGCGGCGCCCGTTCGATCTAGCCAAGTCGACGCTGCTGCTGGCGCTTTCCTTCGCCACCCGCGCCGTCGAGATCTGGATCATCCTGCGGCTGCTCGGTCTTCCCGCTTCGCCGGCTGCGTGCGTCGGCATCGAGGTGCTCTCGGTCCTGATCAACAGCTTGTTTTTCTTCATGCCGGCGAAGATGGGCACTCAGGAAGGCGGCAAGATGCTGATCTTCGGTCTGCTCGGTCTGCCGCCGGAAAAGGGCCTGGTACTGGGCCTGGTGCGGCGGGCGCGCGAGATCACCTGGGACTTGTTCGGCCTGCTGGTCTACACGCTGGAGCGCCGGCGATCGCAGGAGTGGCCGGCGGACGCGCCGACGCTGGGTTCGGATGATGGTTAGGATCTGGGATCTGGGAGCTGGGATTGATTCAGGGATCTGGGTGCGGGGATGGTTCTGGGAGCTGGGAGCTGGGATCTTTGGGCGGGCAGGTTGACTGGATGTCAGATGGGGGCTCGAGTGGGTTGCACTGGGTTGGAGGACGGGGGCTAGGGTCCGATTAGCTGGGTGTTTGGGAACGACTTGGCGATCGTCTCGGTCGGCGTGCTCGGGCTTTCTGGGCTGTCGTGGGTGATCCAGCGTAGTGAGTCGACGCGGCGCGGACGCGCGGCTTGTTCTTCGGCGAGTGCCGTCAGCTGGGCGGTCAGGGCGATCAGGCTGGTGACCGCGTGCTCCTCGACGAGGTCGAGGGCCTTGGCCGGGTCGAAGGTCGGCAGCGGGATTTGCGCCGAGGCCTTCCAGATTGCGGGGAGGATGTGCGACGACCCGGCGGCGTCGGACATCGGCGCAAGCAGCAGGACGCGATCGGCTGGTGAGTAGGGCACGGCTGCCAGCGAGCTCTCGGCGTTGGCGATCAGAGCGCGGTGGGTCAGCCGGACTGCCTCGGCGCTTCCGCTGCCGCCGTAGAACAAGCCGGCGACGTCGTCCGCCGCGACGTCCTCGCCGAGGGTGAGGCGGAGGGCCGAGCCGAGCAGGGATTCGTAGCTCGGGCCGAACTGGATGGCGTGCTCGACCATGCCCCTGAACGCGGCCGGGTCGCGGTCGGTGAGCAGGATCCGGGCTGCCGAGTCGTCGAGCAGGTGCTCGACCTCGGCCATGGTCCGGTCGGTGTCGAGCGGAACCACGACCAATCCGTGCGCGGGAATACCAACGAACGCTTCGAGATACTGGTGACAGTTGTTGGCGAGAATCGCGATGCGGTCCCCCTTGGCGAGTCCGAAGCGGGCGAGGCTCGACCCCACTCGCATGCAGCGCTCGCCGAGCTCGGCGTAGGCAAGGGTTCGCTTGCCGTCGATCACGGCCGTGCTGTCGCCGGCGTCACTCATCGCCTGGCGCAGAGGATCGGCGATCGTCGTCATGGTCGTCTCTCGTCTACCGGTTCGCTCGCCGCGCCGTCGAGCAGCCGGTGCCTGGCAGCGATCGGATCGCGCAGCGGGCGTGTGCGCAGTCCGCCGACTTCGTCCGTACTGTACGGCGGGCGTACTTGCGCCGCGCCGAAGCGCGGTACCAGCCAGTTGAGCAGCTCGGCGAGCCGGCGGTTGGAGAGTGGGGCCTGTGCGACACCGGGGACGCGCGCCAGGTACTCGCGTCCGCCAGGCATCGCCAGAATCGCCCCGACCTGGTCGAGCGACGGCACCGCGTCGGAGCCGCTGCCGTCCGGCTTGTGACAGCCGGCGCAGTGCAGCACGTAGTCGTATGATTCGCTGGCGGCTGCCGCGCTGGCGAGCAGCGCCGCAGCGATCGCGGCCGGCAGGACCCTCACTGCTCCGGCTGCGCCTCTTCGGCGAGGCCGATGATCAGCGCCGTCGAGCAGTGGTAGATCTGGCTCGACGCGCCCGAGCACCAATTGACGTCGTTGCTGCGGTAGGGGTGGTAGATCGGCCGGTCGCCCTCGTTGCGGTTGCAGAAGCAGCGGCCGCACATGCCGCGGCCGCAGCAGTCGTTGTACCAGATGGCGTAGTCCTTGCCGTCGCCCGGGTTGCGACAGGTGCCGATCCAGGAGACCGGCGCCATCTCGGTTCCCGGCGGGCAGGCGGTCTGGCTGCCGCCGCAACACGAACAGAGGAAGCCGTCGATCGAGCAGTGGCGCCAGTACTCGCACTTGGTCGGGTCGCCCTCAGGTCCGTCGAGCTCCGGATCGGGGCCCGCTTGGTTGTGGATCGGCGTGCCGGCGGCGAGTCCGCGCGCGACCGGCAACAGGGGAACCGCGGCGCCACCCGCGAGCAGCGTGCCGAGCTTGGCGAGAAGGCTGCGCCGGCCGGTACTGCGCGCCATCTCCCTGGTCAGTCGCTCGGTCCAACGATCGATCGCGCTCATCTTCGCCCTCCGCTGCTCGCAACTTCGAGCCCGCCGCTCTCCCTCTGCATGTAGTCTTGAATCGAGGCGACGCCAAGCCGCTGCGCCTCGAGGAGGCTTTCGAGGTGCTCGCGGGTGTTCACCAGCCCCTGCGCCCGCAGGATGCCGTCGGCGTCGATCAACGCCGCGTAGGGCAGCTTGGCGACCTGGTAGGCGATGCCGAGCGAGCTCGACAGAGCGTACGGCAGGTGTTGCAGGCGATGCTCCGCGACGAAGCGGCGGTGCTCTTCCAGGTCGCCGTCGCTGGCGAGCACGATCTGGAGCGACGGTTGCTCGCGCGGAATGCGCAGCACCACCGGCAGCAGCGTCTCGCAGACCGGGCAAGTCGGCGACAGGAAGAACAGGAGGGTTGCCAGTCCGTCCGGGTTCTCGCTGCCGACGGCGATCTCGTCGCCGGTCAACGTCGGCACGGTGAGTGCCGGCGCCGGCTCGCCGACCCGCAGCGACTTGCCGGTGACCAGGGCGCCGACCGGAGTGATGCGTTCGTGCAGCACGCCGATCTGCCGGCTGAGCGCGAACACCACCGCCGAAAGTCCGACCACCGCGAGCCACAGCAGGACGTTGGAGATCAGCAGAGCCTCGTTCATGCGGACTCGACTCCCAGGCGAGCGCTCTGCGGATCGCGCATCAACTGATTGGCGGCTGCCCAGAGCAGTCCGAGCGCGGCGGCGCCACCGGCGATACTGACGAAGTCGATCCAGACCCATGGTCGCGGGCTCGGCGGGCTGAGCAGCGCCAGCGCGCCGGCGATGGCGATGCCGTTGCGCAGCAGCAGCCAGCCGCTCAGCTTCTGGCGGTGGCGCGGGCCGAGGCAGCCGCAGTCGATGTCGCGCCGGCCGCGGGCCAGGTTGACCGCGACAGCGAGCGAGTAGGTGGCGAGCAGGGCGATCGTGCCGACCGCGGCGAGACGCGGGTTCGGCAGCAGGGCGAGTCCGATGGCGACGATCAGCTCGGCGGCGAGCAGCGCCGTTGCTGCGACGCCGGCGAGCGACCGCGGCAACAGCTGGTAGTTGGCGATGGTGGCGCGGAAGGCGGGCAGATCGGCGGCCTTGTGCAGCACCGCGCTGGCGAACAAGGCGAGCAGGGCGAGGCGCAGCGCGGCACCAACGGCGGGGTCGCCGGCGATCTCGGCGATCGAGATCACGGCACCACCATCAGGCCGCCACCGAGACCGATTTCCTCGAGGTAGCGCACAAAGGTGCCGTCGCGCGCGTCGAAGACGCCGGCGCTGCCGTTCTCGCGGTGGCGAACGAAGAGCAGCGGCTGCTCGTCGGGGGTGACGACGACGCTGTGCACGCCCTGATTCGGGATGACCGCCTCCATCAACCAGGCGGTCCAGCTGTCGGGCTCGATCCCCGACATCCGCCGCAGGAAGGCGGCCAGCAGGGGCGGCGGCCCGATCACCTGGACGCGCTGTCGTCGCTCCGCATCGTAGACCCAGATCTCGTTGCCGGCGTCTTTGTGGGTGCCTTTGCCGCCCTGGTGGACGACCGAATACAGTCGCTTGGTCGGTGCGTGGTAGGCGAGGTGCTGCAGCCCGCCGATGCGCCAGGATTGCTCGCGCTGCGCGTCGGTGAACAGCGACCAGCGGTCGGCCAGGCGCGGGCGCTCGCCGGAGAAGTCGACGATGTGAAGGTAGCCTTCGAACGAGGCGAACATCCACTGCTCGCCGTTGCGTACGCCCTTTTCGGTGAGCGGGTCCTCGACGACGTCGAAGAACGGCTCGCTGGAGGTCAGTCGGCGGCGGTGGCCGGCGCCGTCGATCTCGACCAGGAGCGCGGTGCCGTCGCCGCACAGCATGCCGAAACGGCGCTCGCCGACCGGGTAGACGAGAGCGCAGCCGGCGGTGGTGATTTCCTCGACGACGCTGCGCGACTCGAGGTCGACGACGGTCACCGAGTTGGCCGGCTCCTGATTGTTGATGACCAGAAAACGGCAGCCGTCCAGCACCGCGCCGAGCGCCAATCCGTGGCCGACGTCGGCGGTGCGCGGCGGTACCTCGATCTCGCCGATGACCTCGAGCGAGCGAGAATCGTAGATGGTGACGAAGTCGCGGCGCTGGCCGCGATTACCGCGCGAGTAGAACGTCTCGAGGACGTAGGTTTCGTCGCGTTCGCGACAGGGCAGGGGGTGACGCCCGGTGAGGCTGCCGAGCGCATCGACGATGCCGAGCACTTCACCGCTGTCGCCGTCGAGCAGCTTGGCGTGCTTGAGCAGCGGCTCATTGAGCCACACCCAGTGCTCGGTTCTCTGCGGCAGCCGCAGCGAACGGCCGACGTCGTCCGGCTCGACTTCCTCGGCGCCGGCGGCCGTCGCCAAGGCGAGACAGAGCCCGATTGCCAAACGCAGCATGGGACCTTGTAACCCGATGCGCGGCGGTCGCCAAACGGCGGCTCACTGCGGCGCGAGGTCGTACTCCTCGGGCTCGAAGTGGCGCGCGCGGAGGATGTATTCAGCGGCGAAGCCGGGGTAGAGCGCGCTGTTGCTGCCGTCGGCGTTGAGGTACCAGCTGTTGCAGCCGGAAGCCCAGGCCATGCGCGGCATGCGCGCCTGCAGACCTTTGTTGTACTCAGCGATCACTTCCGGCTTGACGTCGACGAACTTCAAGTGCCGCGCACGCATTTGCTGGATGGCCTGGACGACGTAGGCGATCTGCGCCTCGGTGTAGACCAGCACCGAGGTGTGTCCGGGGCCGGTGTTCGGGCCCATCAGAATGAACCAGTTGGGAAAGCCGGAAACCGTCATGCCCTTGTAGGCGCGCGCTCCGTCCGCCCAGGCGTCGTCGAGCAGCGTACCGGCGCGGCCGTAGACCGGGAACGGCGTCGAGGCGAGCCCGACGTCGAAGCCGGTGGCGAAGACGATGGCGTCGAGCGAATGGACGACGCCGTCGGCGGTGGCGATTCCGGCACTGCGAATTTCCTCGATCGGTTCGGTGACGAGGTCGACGTTGTCACGCTCGAAGGTGCTCCAGTAGTCGTTGGAGATCAGCACGCGCTTGCATCCGAACTGAAAGCGCGGCGTCAGCTTTCGTCGCAGCTCGGGATCGGAGACGCTCTGGTGCAGGTGGCGCAGCGACTGGTGCTCGGCGAGAGCGGAGAGGCGGTCTGAGTTGAGAAAGACCATCGGTCCGAACAGCTCGCTCAGCCAGTAGCGAATGTAGCGGCTCGCCTTGAGGGCGAGCGGATGATCGGCGAAGAACCTTTTCTCCGATGCCGAATACACCTTGTCGGGTTTCGGCATCACCCAGGCGGCGGTTCGCTGGAAGACGGTCAGCCGCTCGACTTCGGGCGCGATCGACGGAACCACCTGAACCGCGCTGGCGCCGGTGCCGATCACTCCCACTTTCTTGCCGTGCAGGTCGTAGTCGTGGTCCCAGCGGGCGGTGTGAATGAGCTTGCCGGAAAAGGAATCGATTCCCTTGATGTCGGGGTAGGCCGGCTCGGTGAGCCCGCCCATCGCCGCGACGACCAGTCGCGCGTCGATCTGCTCGCCGGCCTCGGTCTTCAGCGCCCAGCGGCCGGCCTTCTCGTCGAAGCGGGCTTCGACGATCTTGGTGTCGAAGCGGATGAAGCGGCGCAGGTTCCACTTCTCGACGATCGACAGCAGATAGCCCTGGATCTCGTCCGAGGTCGCGTAGGCCCGACTCCAATCGGCCTTGGGCTCGAACGACAGCGAGTAGACGTGCGAGGGGACGTCGCACGCCGCGCCGGGATAGGTGTTGTCGCGCCAGGTGCCGCCGATTTCGCCGGCTCGCTCGTAGATGGTGAACGACTCGATCCCCGCCTCGAGCAACTGGATCGCCATGCCGATGCCGGCGAAGCCCGCGCCGATGATGGCGATCGGGAAGGCCTGGTTGCCGTTGCGGGCGCTTTCTGTGAGAGAGCTGGTTTCCATTTGCGGTGACTACAAATGTCGCCGTTGCCGGCGGCGGTCAACGATACAACTGGCTGACGCCAACCGATGCGATCCGGGTGCCAAGCGCAGCGAGGCGTATTTTTCTGCAGGGCTGACGCCCTGGTGGGAGCTGGGATCTGGGATCTGGGAGCTGGGATCTCGGATCTGGGAGCTGGGATCTCGGATCTCGGATCTCGGATCTGGGATCTGGGAGCTGGGGGTGGAAGGCCTCATTGGTTTCTGGAGTCGACGCAACCAACCATCCCCAGCTCCCAGCTCCCGCCTTCCTCCACGTTCGTCGCGGTGAACCGGTTCATCGCCCACACCGGAAGTGGTATGCGGAGCCCAGCACCGGGTTTGGAGGGAAGCGATGTCGAAACAGGATGGAAAGCTACCGGACGTGTCGGATCTGGCGGGTCCGATGCTGGCGCAAGTGCCGACCGCGAATCAGCCGCTACTGGTCGCTCTGGCCGAGCGGGTGGCGGCGCGCCGCTATCGCGCGTGGGCCGATCGACCCGAGCTGGCTTCCTATCGCGATCGACTGTTGCTCTGTGCCGAGCGCGAGGAGGAGGTGGCCGAGCGGATCGAAGCGCTGCGTCCGGACGCCGGCGCGGTGCAGGGTTCTCTGGCCAAGCAGTTTCCCGATTTCGGCGAGCGCTATGCCGCGCTGTTCGACGGCATCGGTTTGATCGACCAGTTGCTCGTCCAGTCGCGCGGCGAGCGCCTGGGGGCGATGACCTGGCGCTCGTTTGCCGAGCACCAGCCGGACGCCGCGACGCGCGAATGCCTGCTCGAGTGTGCTCTGTTGGAGGAACGCAGCGCGGTGGTCCTCGAAGAGATCATCGCCGGCGCCAGCGCAGACGCGCCCGCCGCTCACCTCTCGATGGAGCAGCTGGAGGCTGGGCTCGACGAGATTCGTGAGTCGCCGAGCGATCGCGGCGCGCTGCGCATGATCGTGCGCCGACCGGAAACCAACCGCCGCGAGGTGGTCGAGCAGGCGCAGCTCGATGTCGTCGAGGGCCTGATCGGCGACAATTGGAAGGCACGCGGCTACCGTGGCTCGCCGGACGGCGCAGCCCATCCCGACATGCAGCTGAACTTGATGAATGCGCGAGTCGCGGCGCTGGTTGCGCGCGAGTCCGGGCGCTGGTCGCTCGCCGGCGACCAGCTCTACGTCGATCTCGATCTGAGCAGCGAGAATCTCCCCCCGGGAACCCGGCTGTCACTCGGCGACGCGGTGATCGAAGTCACCGCGGAGCCGCACACCGGGTGCAAGAAGTTCGTCTCTCGCTTCGGGCTCGACGCGATGAAGTTCGTCAACTCGCCGGTCGGCCGCGAGCTCAACCTGCGCGGCATCAACGCCAAGGTCGTCGAGTCGGGAGCGGTGCGAACCGGCGACTTCGTCGCCAAGGTCGAGGGCTGAGGCGTCTGACCGGTTTCTTCCTTGCTGGCTAGGCCGAGGCGCGTTGTTCCTGCGGCGGCGCCGCCGATTGGTCGCGCCGGACCACCCAGTCGAGGAAGCGGTCGACCCCCTCGAGGACGAGACTGGTTCGCAGGGACGGGAAGAGCTCGAAGGCGTGCTGGGCGCCCTGGATCTCGGCGTACACCACCGGCTCGCGCGACACCTCGCGCAGCATGCGGGCGAATTGGCGCGCTTCGTCGACCGGAACCAGGGTGTCGTTGGTCCCGTGGATGATGAAGAACGGCGGTGCGTCGGCGTGGATGCGGGTCATTGGCGACGCCTCCTCCCAAATCTCGGGCGCCTCCTCCTGCGATCCCTTGATGACCTGCTTCTCGAGGATCTCGGCGAGGCCGCGGTGCGGCCAGTGGCCGTAGCGGTTGGTGAAATCGTAGACGCCGTAGAAGGGAACGCAGGCGATCATCGAGGTATCGACGTCCTCGAATCCGGGCTGGTAGCGCGGGTCGTTCGCGGTCAGCCCGACCAGGGCGCAAAGGTGGCCACCGGCCGAGCCGCCGGTGGCGACGATGCGGTTCGGGTCGCCGCCGTACTGCGCGATGTTCTCGCGGATCCACGCGATCGCCCGCTTGAGGTCGACCAGGTGGTCGGGGAAGGTCGCGTGCGGGCTCAGCCGGTAGTCGACGGAGACGCAGACCCAGCCGTGCTGCGCCATGCGCCGCATCAGCGGAACTCCCTGCTCGTTCTTCGAGCCGAGCACCCAAGCGCCACCGTGGATCTGCAGCAGCACCGGACAATCGGCGGGCTTGTCCCACCCGCGGTAGACGTCGAGCTTGAGGTTGATGCCGCGCTCGCGGGCGTAGACGATGTTCGTGATCCGCTCGACCGAGGGCCGGTGCAGCGGAAACGGGAACAGCACTTCGCTCCAGTCGATGGTTTCGATCGGGCCGCGGTCGCCGCGCTCGTAGGCTTCGAGGTCGCGGGTGAGCGCGGCCTCGACATCGGCACCGGCCGATTTCGCCTGCAGCAGGTTGTAGACCAGGGCCGCCCACGAGCAGAGAGTGATCGCCAGTCCGATCTTACCCGGAAGGTGGGCGAGAGCGCCGAGCCAGACGAATACTCCGGTCGCCACCGCCTGCCAGGTGATGTGGTGCAGCGCCAGCTCGCTGGTCAACCACCCGGCGAGGAAGCTGAATACCGACAGCCGTTGGTGGCGGCGGATCGGCCGGTAGGCGTTCCAGGTGAACCAGGCGCCCCACAAGCTGACCGCCAGAAATAGCCACGATGCGAAGGAACTCATGACCCGGAAGTATCGCAGCGGGGCGGGCGTCGGTCCAGTACACGCAACGCACTCCTGACCCGCATTTTCCTGCGATCGGGAATGGCGTTACCGTCTACCGCAACGCAGCCCGGTGAGACGTTGGGCTAGGCTTGCAATTCTCTCTAGGCAATGGTGTCTTGCGCCAGTTGACAGTTGCCGTGCGTGAAGCCCCGGCAACCACCCCGGCCCGACCCTGAGAGTGGGCCACGACGAGTGGAGGAGTTCATGATGAAGAGTTTCGTTCGCAGCGCCGCCGTGATGGCGCTCTTGGGGGCGATCGCCGCCTGTTCAATGTTCGGAGACAAGACCCCGGCGCCGACCAGCGGTACGATCGAGGAAAACGTCGCAACCGTGACCGCCAAGGTCACCGCGGTCGACTACGACTCGCGTCTGGTGACGATCATGACCAACGAAGGCGAGTCGATCACCTTCAAGGCCGGTCCCGAGGTCAAGAATCTCGCCCAGGTCGATCCCGGCGACGTCATCCGCGCCCAGTACTACGAGTCGGTCGTCTACGAGCTGAAGAAGCCGGGCGAGGCGGTTCCCGGGGTTCAGGTTGCCCAGGAGGGCGCCGCGGCGCCGCAGGGCGCCAAGCCCGGGATGGGTGCGGCGCGCGTGGTCAAGGTCACGGCGACGGTCCGCTCGGTCGACATGAAGGCCCCGTCGGTGACGTTGCTCAGCTCCGACGGCCAGGTGACGACGCTGCCGGTTCGCGACGCCAACCGTCTCAAGGCGGTCAAGGTCGGCGACCTCGTCGAGTTCACCTACACCGAAGCGATGGCTCTGACGGTCGAAGAGCTGCAGGACTGAGCCGGCTTCGAGCCCGGACGTCTTTGCTTCGAACGAGCAGCTCCGGGTTTCCCGGGGCTGCTCGTTTTCGTTTGTGGGGGGCAGAGCCAGACCAGCTCGATCGTCCGGTCCCGTTGCCCGCTGAGACTGCGGGATTCCTCGCATCGGGATCGGTATCGCCCGGGCATTGTCGAAGGACGCGCCCTCGGATTTCCCCTCCTTACCCAGGCGGGGGTTAGGGGGGGCCGTGAGAAGCTTCCGTTTACGGACCAGCGGCGGCTCCAGTTGACCCCCCCCTGAAGTCCCCCCTTGCCAAGGGGGGACGGAATTCGGGTTCGGGCCGTGCTCCCCGAGCAAACGCAGTTGCGAATCAAACTGACCCACTACTCGCTCGGCAGCCGCGTTGAGAATCGCGCCGCGCTGGGGGAGAATGCCGCATGTCCCTTCTGCGGGAGGTCGAGTGGGAGCCTTGCCTGCTCGAGCGCCAACCGGATCCCGAGCTGACCGACGAGCTGCGCAAGCGCCACGGCGCGGTGTCGTCGTCGATTGCGTATTTCTATCCCTGTCGCGAGCTCGCCGATTCGCTGGCCGGGATGGGCGCGCTGCACGTGACGCGAGCGACGATCGATCCACTGCTGCAGGACATGATCGGTGCCGTGGTCAGCCAGGATCACTCCTGTCGCTACTGCTACGCGATCCAGCGCGTGGTGCTGCGCGCCGGCGGGTTGTCGGAAGAGCGGATTCGCAAGCTTGCGGAAGACGTTCTCACCGCGGACCTCGAGCCGGCGCAGCGCGCGGCGCTCGAGTTCGCCCGGCGTGTTTCGCGATCGAACCCGCTGCCCACCCGCGCCGAGGCACGCAAGCTGGAGGAGCACGGCTTTTCCGAGATGCAGGTGAAGGAGATCGCCGGGGTGGTCGGGGTGAGCGTCTTCTTCAACCGCCTGTCGACGCTGCCGGCGCTGCCTCCGGCGGGAAACGAGGAGCTCCCGGATCGCTGGTACGCGCGCTTGTTCCGGCCGATCACCGGGATGATGATCAACCGGATGCGGCGGCAGGTCCCGGTGACCCGCCTCTCCGACGACGAGAGGAGGGGCCCGTATTCCCAGGTGATCTGCGCCCTCGACGGGTTGCCAGTTGCGGTCGCTCTGCGGCGCTGCATCGACGCGCTGCTGGCAAGCGACGTTCTGCCGCTGCGCACCAAGGCGCTGGTCTTCGCCGTCGTCGGCCGGGCTCTCGCCTGCGACATGTCGGTCCAGATGGGATCCGAGCTCGCCTGCGAAGCCGGCGTCGACCCGGCCGTGGTCGACGAGGCGCTGGCGCATCTGCGCGGCGACGGCCTCACCGACGCCGAGAAGATGCTGCTGCCGATGGCGCGGGAGACGGTTTGGTACCAGCCGGCGCCGATCCAGCGGCGGGCGCGCGAGGTCCGCGACGCTCTCGGCCCGCAGCGGCTGATCGAGTTCATCGTCGCCGCTTCCACCGCCAACGCCCTGTGCCGGATCGGCGCGGTGGTCGTCGACCGGTGATGCTCGAATGGATCCTCGTCGGCGCCTTCGCCGGCCTCGCCGGCGTGCTCGGCTGGGTCGTCGTTCGCTGGCGCGGTGACGTGCGCGAGCTGCGGCGCCGCCTCGACGTGTCGGCCTCGCAGCTGCAGAATCTTCAGCTTTCGTTCAGTCGGTTCGCGCCCGGCGAGCTCATCGAGCGCATCATCAACGACGGCGATCAGGTGCGCGGCCAGCGCCTCGAGGTCACGGTTCTGTTCGCCGACCTCGCCGGCTTCACCGCGCTCAGCGAGCGCACCGCCCCGGACGTTTTGGTGCAGATATTGAACGGCTACTTCGAGCGGATGAGTGACGCGATCAGTCACCACCGCGGCCACGTGTCGACCTTCATCGGCGACGGCATCCTCGCCCTGTTCGGCGCCCTCTCACCCAACCCGTGGCAAAGCGACGACGCGGTGCACGCCGCGCTGGCGATGCGAGCCACGCTCGCCGAGTACAACCGCGAGCTCGAGGCGGACGGCCTGCCGACGCTGCGCGTCGGCATCGGCCTGCACCGCGGCACCGGGATCGCCGGCCTGGTCGGCAGTCGCGAGCTGATGGAGTTCACCGTAGTCGGACGCACCATCAACGTCGCGGCGCGGGTCCAGGATCTCACTCGCCAGTTCGGTACCGATATTCTCATCACCGCCCAGCTGCGCGCCAAGCTCGACCCGCGCTTCGCGGTGAGAGACCTGCCGGCGACCGAGGTGAAGGGGGTGAAGGACGCGATCGTGATTCACGCCGTCGAGGGCTACGACGCGCCGTCGGGCGTGGCTGGGTCGGCCTGACTGGTCTTCGATTCCGCGCGTGAAGCGGTTCCGATCGCGGCGCCCGGTGGTGGGTCAGTTTGGACCTCTGGAACTAAACTGAGCCTCGCTCCGCTCGGTCATCCGAGGGACCCTCACCCGGCCGTCGGCCGACCTCTCCCACAGGGAGAGGCATCTGAACTTCCTTCTCCCTGTGGGAGAAGGGCAGGATGAGGGTCCCTCGAATGGGGGCGAAGCCCCACTTCATGTATTCTTGGAGCGTTCAATGGATCGATCGCAGTCGAAACGCTTGGGTCGCACTCCGAGTTCCAAACTGACCCACTACGCGGCGCTCGATCGGCTTGCATCGCTACCCCGCTCCGGGGCCTAATCGGCCCATGGCACTCTATCGCGACCGGCTACCGCAGCTCGAAGGCGGCATGTTTCTCACCGACGGCGGGGTTGAGACGACGCTGTATTTTCACGACGGAATCGAGTTCCCGTACATGGCGGCTTTCGACTTGTTGAAGAACGACGCGCAGCGCGCGGTGCTGCGCAAGCGGGTTGCCGACTACGCCCGGGTCGCGGTCGACAACCGGGTCGGCCTGGTGCTCGAGACGATCACCTGGCGCGCCAGCTCCGATTGGGGCGACAAGCTCGGTTACAGCGCCGACGAGCTCGCCGCGGCAAACCGTGCGGCGGTCGAGCTCAACGAGGGGATTCGCGAGGAGTTCGCCACCGCCGAGACTCCGATCGTGATCAGCGGCAACCTCGGGCCGCGTGGCGACGGCTACAGCCCGGGCGAGCAGATGAGCGCCGACCAGGCGCGCCAGTACCATTCGGCCCAGATCGAGACCCTCCGCGGTACCAACGTCGACATGTGCTCGGCGCTCACGCTCAACTACGTCGACGAGGCGATCGGGATCGTCGACGCCGCCCGAGCCGCGGGACTGCCGGTCGCGATTTCGTTCACCGTCGAGACCGACGGACGGTTGCCGAGCGGCCAGGGCCTGGGGCAGGCGATCGAAGCGGTCGACGCGGCAACCGGCGCGGCGCCGATTTACTACATGATCAACTGCGCCCACCCGACGCACTTCGAGGGGGCTCTCGACGAGGCAGCTGGATGGGCCAAGCGCCTGCGCGCGCTGCGCGCCAACTCTTCGGCGAAGAGCCACGAAGAGCTCGACGAGTCGCCGGAGCTCGACGAGGGCGATCCTGCCGAGCTCGGCCAGCAGTACGCCGCGCTGCGCCGCCGCCTGCCCCAGCTGACCATCCTCGGCGGTTGCTGCGGTACCGACGATCGCCACGTGCGGGCGATCGCCGAGGCCTGCAGCGCGACCTTCTGACTGGCGCCGAGATGGGCCTGAGCCAGGAGCAGATGCGCGAAACGGTCGACGAGTACCTGCGCCGCGTCGGCCTCGGCGACGCCGACGCCGTGGTCGAGCTGATGGCGGACGAGGTCTCGGTCGAGGACCCGGTCGGCGGGCCGCCGGGCACGCACGTGGTCGGCCGCGCAGAGGTGCGCGAGTTCTTCGCCAAAGGGTTCGCCAATGCAAAGCCGACGCCGCAGCGAACCGGTCCGGTGCGCGCAACCGCCGGCGACGAGGCCGCGGTGCCGTTTCACCTCACCCTGACGCTCGCCGGCGAAGAAAAGGCTCTCGACGTCATCGATGTAATCTCCTTCGACGAAGAAGGAAGGATCCGTTCCCTGCGCGCCTTCTGGAGCTACGCCGACCTGCGCTGACCGGCCGTCGATAAAAGTCGCGCAGCGACCACCACCCCCTGCCTTTGCCTCTGCCTACGCCCGTGCCTACGAGCAGAGCGAGTCAAAGGAAAGATCCGCTCCCTGCGCGCCTTCTGGAGCTACGCCGACCTGCGCTGACTCCGCCCCTATCCCGCTCCAACTGGCCGTCGCGCAGCGACCACCAACCTCTGCCTGTGCCCCTGCCTATGCCCGTGCCTACGAGCAGAGCGAGTTGTCGCCGAATCGAAATCTCGATCCCGTCGACCAGGTCGTCGTTGTACTCGAGTGTCGACTCGACGTACTCGGAATCGTATCCGCCGCCATCGCGCACCTACTCGAGGTAGTCGGTGGCGTCGAAGAAGGTGGTTAGGCGTATTGGTCGATGAAGGTTTGCAGTTGGGCGCGATCGCCGATCGTCAGCAGGCCGTCGCCGTCTTCGAAAACGGTCGCCCCGGTGGGCACGATGACGCTGCCGTCGGCCTTCTTGAGGGCGATGATGTTGAGGCCGGTCCGGGTGGCGATTGCCGAGTCCGCCATGTCGACGCCGACCAGCGTCTTGGGAACGTCGAACTCGTGGATCTCCACTCCCTCGCCGAGGACGACCAGCTCGCGGTCGTGCAGTGCCGCGAACACCGACGAGACACCGAGCGAGGTGTGGCTGATCGCGACGTCGGCGCCGGCGCTGCGCACGGCCGACACGTTGCGTTCGTGGGTCACCCGGCTGACGATGCGAACGTCGTCCGCCATGTGGTGGCAGACCAGTGTCAGGTAGATATTGGTGGCGTCGTCGTTGGTGGTGAGCAGGATTCCCGGCGCTTCGGCGACGCCGGCGCGTTCGAGAACCTTGCGGTCCTGCGCGTCGCCGACGATCCAGCGGGTCGGCTCGTCGTCGCCCCAGTCGTCGGCGTAGGGGTTGAGATCGACGACGTGCACCGGGACGCCGCGACTGCGCAGCACCCGGGTGGCGGCGCGGCCGACGGCGCCGCCGCCGATCACCACCACTGGATTGTAGTTGACGTTGTAGATGACGAGGAACTCGTCGAGCTTGGCGATCTGCTCGGCGGTGCCGATGACCACCGGCACGCTGTGCGAGGTCAGCACCGAGTCCGACGTCACCGGTTGGAACTTCGCCTGCTCGATGACGCCGACGATGTTGACGCCGAACTTTTCGCGCACGCCGAGCTTGGCGATGCTCTGGCCCACCCACGGCGTCATCTGCACCGGGATTTCGGCGATCAGGAGGTTGCGAAAACGGCCGATGACATGGCTTTGCGCGTGACCGGCGTTGAGGCGTGCCGCGAGGTGGCGTCCGAGCTGCTGCTTGAGCGGCAGCACCCGTCGTATCCCGGCGAGTTGGAACACCTCGCCGGCGTGCTCGCCGCTGGCGACGCCGGTCATGTTGACGTCGGGGGCGACTTCGCGGATCTGCAGGGCGCTGGTCGTGTTCTCGGCATCCGATCCGTCGAGCACGACCAGGGCTGCCTCGGGGATATTGAGGATTTCGTAGGTGCGCTGCTCGTCGAGCGGCAGCGCGACCACCGGATACCCCTCGGTTTCGAGCTGGCCGGCGACCACCGGGTCCGGCTCGATGAGAAAGTGCTGGATGCCGTGCAGCTCGAGGCTGTCGATCAGCGGGCGCGCCAGGTCGCCGTGCCCGGCGATGACGACGTGGTTGCGCAGGTTGGCGGGAACGGTGCGGCTGGCCAGCCACGGCGCGTAGAAGAAACGGACGAAGGCGAAGGGGAGCACGACCAGCAGGAGCAGGATGCCGCTGACCAGGACGAAGCTCGTGTAGAGCCGGCCGATCGTGCTGAGGAACACGATGTCGCCCAGGCCGAGGGTGCTCATCGTCGTCAGCGTCCAGTAGACGCCGGTGGCGAAGGACTCGTCGCGTCCTTCCTCCCACCACATGATGAGCTGGAAGCCGATCGACTCGACGACGACGATCGCCAGCACGAAGCCGAAGTAGGCGAGCAGCGATCGCGTGTTGCGTCGCTTGAGGCGCTGGTTGACGAGGCGCGCCAGGCTCGGTCGGAAAGCGGGCATGAGCGGCGTTGCGACTCTGCTTATTCCGCTAGCGATCGCAGGGCAACCGGATCGCGGGTTCGCGCCCGAGGTATCGAGCCGAGAGCCGGCGGCCGCAGCGCGCCGGCTCTCGGGAAATGGGGCTGAACGATCAGGAAGC
This sequence comes from bacterium, assembly GCA_030430165.1. Classification (GTDB taxonomy): domain Bacteria; phylum Desulfobacterota; class Binatia; order HRBIN30; family CADEER01; genus CADEER01. The sequence goes on from JAUIGL010000066.1 coordinate 31,092, forward strand.
CGGCGCGGCCTGCGGGCCGCGGACCAACTTGCCCGGCAGCGCGCCGGTCGCCTGGCCGTCCTCGTAGATGACCTTGCCGCTGCAGATCGTGTACTTGTAGCCGTCGACCTTCTGCACCAGGCGGCGGCCGTTGGCCGGCAGGTCGCGCACCATCTCCGGCGCGTGGATGTGCAGCCGGTCGAAGTCGATGACGTTGAGGTCGGCCTTCTTGCCCGGCTCGATGGTGCCGCGATCCTTCATGCCGTAGAACTCGGCGGTGCGCTTGGTCTGGCGCTCGACGATCGCTTCGAGGGGAATGCGCTCGCCGCGGTCGCGATCGCGCACCCAGTGGGTGAGCAGGAAGGTCGGCACGCTGGCGTCGCAGATGACGCCGCAGTGGGCGCCGCCGTCGGACAGACTGAACACCGACTGCGGATGCAACATCATCTCGCGGATCGGCTCGAGGCTGCCGTTGGCGTAGCCGAGCAGCGGTAGGTAGACGAATCCGCGGCCGCCGTTCTCCATCATGATGTCGTAGAGAACCTCCTGCGGCTGTGTTCCCGTGCGCTCGGCGATGGCGGCGACGCTGTCCGACGGCGCCGGCTCGTACTGCGGCGGATCACCCAGCGGGTACATCATGTGGTAGCCGAAGAGGATGATGGCGACGATCCCCTCGACCTGCGCGGCGTCGGGCGGCGTGGCGAGAATCGCCTCGCGTACTTCCGGCTTGGCGAGCTCGGCGCGTCGCTGCTCCTCCGGCATGTTGGCGTACGGCTGATACCCCGGGTGAAAGAGAAAGGGGTGAATCGTGCTCTCGAAGCTGAGCAGCATTCCCGCCGGGCGCTGCGCCACCTGCGGAGTGAGCTTGCCGCCGCGCGCGGCGTCCTCTTCGCAGGCCTTGAGCAACCGCTTCCACTGATCCGGATCCATCGGGCTCTGCAGGCAGGCGAAGGACACCGGCAAGCCCGTTTCCTGGCTGAGCTCGCTCATCCAGCCGAGCTCGTCTCCCTCCGGCGCCAGGTCGCTGGCGACCTCGAAGACGCCGTGCCCGGCCTCGCCCATGGCGCGACCGATGCCCATCACCTCTTCGCGGTCGGCGGTGGTGCCGGGGACCAGCTCGCCGTCGACGGCGCGGTGCAGGATGGTGCGCGAGGTCGAGAAGCCGAGCGCGCCGGCCTGCAGGCCTTCCTTGACCAGGCGCGCCATTTCGGCGACCTCCTGCGGCTCGGCCTTTTCGTTCTTGGCGCCGCGTTCGCCCATGACGAAGGCGCGCACCGCGCCGTGTGGCACCTGGGTGGCGACGTCGATGGCGCGCGGCATCTTGTCGAGAGCGTCGAGGTACTCGGGGAAGCTTTCCCAGTTCCAGGTCATGCCCTCGGTGAGAGCAGTGCCGGGAATGTCCTCCACGCCTTCCATCAACTGAATCAGGAACTGCTCTTCGCCCTTCTTGACCGGTGCGAAGCCGACGCCGCAGTTGCCCATGACGACGGTGGTGACGCCGTTCCAGCCGGACGGCGTGAGGTGGGTGTCCCAGGTCACCTGGCCGTCGTAGTGGGTGTGGATGTCGACCCACCCCGGCGTGACCAGCTGGCCGGCCGCGTCGATCTCGCGCTTGCCGGGGCCGACGTCGTCTCCGACTGCGACGATCTTGTCGCCATCGATTGCCACGTCTGCCTTGCGCGCGGGGGAACCGGTGCCGTCGACGACTTTGCCTCCGCGGATCACGAGATCATGCATGGGGAGCTCTCCTCGGGTTGTGAAATTTCGCACCCGGAGCGTCCCTTGTGGACGCGCCGAGCGGGCGAGATTCAATGGCAAACCCTATCGTCGCCCCTCGGAATCTGTCAATCAAGGCGGGTCAGTGCATGCAGTCGCTGGTGGCGAGGAACGGTCGTATATGAGGTTGGATCGTGGGCGGACGTAGGGCAGAGCCGAGGCTGAGGCGGGTGCCGGGTGGTGCGCAGTCGGCATGGCAGAAACGCATGCGTTCCGCCGGTTTCCGTAGCCAGCTGGCCGCCGCCTTGCGCAGCGACGTCGAAGACCTGGCCGGCTCCCGGGTCGAGGAGGTGGTCGACGCCGCGGCGCTGCGCCGCGCGGTCGCCGCCGCTGGCCCAGAGCTGTTCGACCCGAAGTCGTTCGCCGAGATCTTCGTCCACGCCGCCAACCGGGCCGAGGGACGGGCGGCCAAACAGTCCCGCTCGCTGCAGGACTTGCTCGACCCGGGCATGGTCTCGGCGGTTGGCGATCTGCTCGACCAGGACCTCGACCGACCCGGAGTATACGACGACCTGGTCGCTTCGGTGATCCGCCAGGAGTTCTTCGCCAAGCTCTTCGCCGAGATCATCCACTCGGCGATCGTGTCCTTCAACAAACGCGTCAACCCGTTGTTCGGCGGAATCGCCACCAGCGTGTTGGAGGATCAGATCAAGGGATTCATCGCGCTCGGAATGCCGATGCTGCAGGAACAGGCGGTTGCCTTCGCGCTGAGCCCGGCCAACCGCCGCTTCGCTACCGATCTCTCGCGCAGCGTCATGCGCGGGCTATCGCAGGAACCCTTGAAGACCCTGGTCCCGCGCACCTCTACCCGCCACCATCGCCAAGCCGAGCGTCTGATCGCCGACCTGCTGCGCAGCCCCCAGTTCCAAGGCGCGACCACCCGCGCGCTGCTGACCGGCTGGGACGACGTCTACCCCAAGCTGCGCCGCCGCAAGTTGGGCGAGCTCGTCGACATGGAGGCGTTCGCTGGCGTGATCGCGGAGCCGGCGGCGGTAGCGATCGCCGATGCCCTGGCGCGGCCGGCGGTGGCTTCTTTGTTTCAGGGACTAGGGGCTAGGGGCTAGGGATTAGGGGTTAGGGGTGGTGGGCGGCTTTGCCGCCTTCTTTGATGCTTGGGATCTGGGATCTAGGAGCTGGGATCTGGGGGTGGTGGGCGGCTTGCTGCTTTGTTTGCCAGGGGGCTGAGATGCCAGCGAAACTGAATACCAGCCCCCCTGAGATCCCAGATCCCAGCCCCCAGACCCCCAAAAATTAGGCGAGGCGGCGAAGCCGCCCACCACCCCTAGCTCCTAACCCCTAGTCCCAATCGACAGCGCGTTCGTCGATGGTTGCGGCGACTACTTCGATTCCACTGGAGCGACGACGGGATCGACGATCACGGCGAGTCCGGTCGCTGTCGAGTCGTTTGAATACGGCCGCGAGGATGGCTCCCTGGCCGGGCTCGACTGGGGTTGCCGTGGCGAGGGCGATACGGGCCTCGCCTGGGGTTGGCTGACCGCTGTGGAGTAAGGACTTGCCGAGGCCGGCAGATTTGCGAACGCGCACCAGCTCGAGCTTCTTCGGATCGAACTCGAGGGTGACGTCGAACGCCTGCATCTCGCCGTCGACCACGAAGGCGATGCGTTCGTAGCGCCGCGCGCGGCGCGTGCTGTGGCGCAGCCGGGGCGGTGCGGAGAGGCTCGAGGTTGTCGCGGCGGCGCCGCCGCTCAGAGTGCAGTCGCCGAAGGCGGCGGCCTGCCAGTCGGTGTTGGTGACCGTGTGATCGAGCGAGATGGCGATCTCGGCCGGCTGGCAGGTGCCGCTGCCGATCACCGGGCCGGAGCCGCCGGACACCGAATCGCCCGGTGCGATGAGCCAGTCGGAGCCGCACGCGGTGGCGGCTGTGAAGCTGGTTCGCGCGCCGACCAGGCGCTGCAGGATGTGCGAGGCATCGAGCGCGGAGACGCTGCCGTTGCCGGTGACGTCGCAGGCGAGCGCTTGAATCGGGCTGAAGGCGCGCAAACCGATCGAGCTCTGCAGGGCCCAGGAGGCGTCGAGCGCGCTGAGACCGGGCGGCTCCGGGTCCGATTTCGCGGCGTGGACGGTCCAGTTGCCGGCTTGCAGGTCGGCGAAGGAGTAGGCGCCGCTGGCGGCGGAGCTCGTCTGGTGGCTGGCCTCGCCGCTCAGGCTGATGCTGACGCCGCCGACTCCGCCGGCGCTGCCGGCGTGGCGCACGCTGCCGCCGATGGTGAAGAGCGGCGGCGCGGTGGTTGCGGTCGGAGTTGGCGTGTCGGGAACGGGCGTCGGGCTCGCCGTCGGCTGCGGCGCCGCAACCCCGCCTTCGATCTGCAGCAGGTACTGGGTCAGCTGATCGCGCTGTGCCTGGCTGAGCCCGAGCGCCACCCGGTGCGGTTGCGCGGCGGCGAGGTCGTCGGCGTTGGAGACGATGACGTGGTCGATGCTGACGTTGGCCCAGCTGATCGGCGTCGTGATGCGCAGCGTGTTGTTGGTGCCGGCGGCGAAGACGATGCCTTCGAGGCGCAGATTGCGCCAGTTGGTGTGGCGCCAGCCCGGGTCGTTGCCGAGCA
>JAUIGL010000067.1 GCA_030430165.1 bacterium
ACCATCATGACGCCGCATGGCGACTACCACAAAGAGCTCGAGCTCTACGTCGCCGAGGCGGGCATTGCCCCGCTCGACGTGATCCGCTGGGCGACGCTGCACGGAGCCGAGTGCATGGGGATGGCGGACGAGCTCGGCACGATCGAGCCCGGCAAGCTCGCCGACATCGTGATCCTCGACGGAGATCCGTCGCAAGACATCTCCGTACTCGGACACCCGTCGAATCCGCTCGGGGTGATGAAAGAAGGACGCTGGGTCGTCTCTCCCCCGCGGTAGCAACGGCAGAGTGCACCCAGGAGATGGCGGTCTCGCCATTTTACCTTGCGCGAAAGGTTTCTAGGGAATATAACCTCTCGCTAAAGGCTGCGCCCTACAAACCACGGTATCGAATGGCGAAGGTGATGCCGATACCGAAATTGGATGGGGGATCGACAGCCCCTGGGAGGGAAGGTCGATGCGCAACGGATTCAGGGTCTTCGACGCCGATGCTCACGTGGTCGAACCGCGCGACTTGTGGGAGCGTTTTCTCGACGCCAGGTTCAAAGACCGGGTGTCCTGGCGGCAGCCGTTTGCCGGAATGGACCGGTTCCGGCCAGTGACGGTGGACGGTCGCTACACCCAGAGCCATAAGACGCTGTACGGCCGCCAGCAGGAAGCCGTACGCTGGACCACCGAGGCGATGACGGCGAAGTACGGCGAGGTGGTCGGTCGCGGCTTCGACGGAGCCTCGGTCGCCGAGTCGATGCGCGTCGAGGGGGTCGATCTGATGGTGCTCTACGGCCCCGGCTACGACATGTGGATCGACGGCATCGACCCCGAGTTGCAGGCGGCGATGGCGCGAGCCTACAACCGCTGGGCCGTCGAGATGCGGGAGACTTCTGGAGGTCGGGTTCTCGCCGCGGCGCCGGTGCCCCTCAACGACATCACGCGCGCCGTCGACGAAGTGCGGCACGCCTATGAAAGCCTCGGCGCACGCTGCTTCTGGGCGCGGCCCAACCCCTTCAACCACCGTACCTTGGGAGATCGCTACTACGACCCTCTCTGGCAGATCCTGCAGGACCTCGACGTGCCGTTCGCCACCCACGAGTTCATGGGCCTCAACGGACCTTCCGCCGGCGAGGATCGCTTTCAATCGTTCGTCGAGTGGCACTCGTGCGTTCACCCCATGGAGGCGCAGATGGCGATGCTGGCGATGATCGCCAACGGCGTTTTCGAACGGTTTCCTCGCTTGCGCGTCGCCTACATGGAAGCCGGATGCGCGTGGGTACCCTGGTGGCTGCATCGCATCGAAGAGCACGTCGAGCTCGCCGGCTGGCTCGAAGCACCCGAGTGCACCAAGCACCCCCAGGAGTACTTCGGGCGCAACTGCTACGTGACCACGGAGTGCGACGAGCGGCTGCTCTACCAGGCGATCGCGGAGCTCGGTTCGGAGCGCATTCTGTTCGAAACCGACTACCCCCACCCGGACTCCAAGTACCCGCGAGCGGTGCAGACGTTTCTCGAGCAGGATGGCGTCTCCGACGAGGACAAGCGCAAAATTCTCTGGGACAACGCGATCGACTTCTATCGCTTTCCCGAGTCCTACATTCCGTCGACCTTCGACGAGGCCGAGACGGCGTCATGACCGGCACCGTGTACAGCATCGCGCCGATCCCGCCCGATCCGGAGCACACGACCTACGTCGACTGCGGAGCGGTGCGCATCGGGGTCGAGTACCGCCTGCTCGACCAAAGCGAGCTGGAAGCCGCCTACCGGGGTGAAGATCTCGACGAGATTCGCGCCGCGGTCGGCGATCAGACGGTCCAGGACAACGGCGTGTCGCTCCACGTCGTCGGCGGCGACGACGGCCACGAGTACCTGCGCTTCGATCTCTTCGAGCACGACCCCCATTACCACTACATCGAGCCATCCGGCGCCAAGCAGACCATCGTCCAGTTCGACGCGGTAGCGATGGGACCGATGCTGCCGTGGGCGATCGAGCAGCTGCGCAGCCGTCTCGTGCCGATGCTGGAGTTCGCCGGCGGCGCAGCCGTCGCGGCGCGGGTGCAAGCCGATCGCATCGCCGCCGCCCTCGGGCGCGTCGAGGAACTGGCGCGCGCCGCCGAGGCGGAGCTTCGCGGGCAGGCTCAGCCCGGCAGGTGAGGCGAACGCGACGGCAAGCGCACGCGGATCGCCACCACCGACTGGCGCAGGCGCGCGCTCTCGGCATCGGTGAGCCCGTGCCGGCGCGAGTAGCGAACACCGAACACCCGGGACAACCCGGGAACACGCCGCATCGTCTCGGTGCAGAGACGGACGAACTCCTCGCTGTCCGGGGCGATCCGCTGTGCGCTCCCCTCGACCACCCGCCCGCGCAAGACGAGCTCCATCGGCCACTCGCTGTCATAGTTGCGCCACCACCGCTTCGCCGGCGCGTGCGACACGAGAATGACCAGGTCGCCCTCGTCCCACTGATAGCCTACCGGAAACGAGAACAGCTTGCCGCTGCGCCGCCCGCGCACGCGGATCTCGGCGAGACCGCCGCTCAGTAGCCAGTGCAACGGCGACTGGAGGATGGCGGATACGACCGAGTTGACCACGACGCTGCGGCTTCCCTCAGACGTAGAAATAGTCTTCGAAGGCCGAGACCAACGCCTGCAACGATGCGTCGGTGCGTCGCACTTCCGCCGCGGTCATGCCGGCGAGCAACCGATCCGCCGCTTCACGAAACGCCGCGAACGACTCGTTGTGCGCCTCGATGCCAGCCGCGGTGAGCCGAACCAGGCTGCCGCGGCCGTCGTCCGGATCGGGACTGCGCTCGACCAGCCCGACCGCTTCCAGGCGCCGAATCATCTTGGTCATCCCGCCCGACGAACGTTCGAGCACGTTGTAGAGGCTGCTCGGCGATGCGCTGTACGGCGGCCCGAGACGGCGCAGCGCCGCCAGCACGGTAAAATCGCTGATCACCAAACCGAGCGGACTGAGAACGTTCTGCTGAAACGCGCCGAGAAGAACCGACAGCCGAGCAAGGCGGGTCAGCGTCTTGAGAGCCTGCGTGTCGGCCTCGGGAAACTCGCGATTCCACGCTTCGTAGACTTCCTCGATCCAATCGTCGCCAGTCTGGCTCACCGGGCTGTTGTAATCGCGCGCAAGCTTTCGCACAAGGCATCACGCCGCAACCCGGCGACTGGCGAAGTTCTATCGCCATCTTCCACCGTCTCGGCTTCGGATCCGTGGCCCTTACCTAACCTTGATGTGACAATAAATCACGGTCACAACCGCCTTCGGCTCGCGCCATAGCGCGCCATCTGCGGTCGTGCTCGCTTCTCCCAATCCTCATTTACAATGGAGTAAACTCCGGTCGCTCGAAGACTGCGCGCGCCCACATCTGCACTCTGACTCGTTCTGGACTCGCGATTCATTGTCACATCAAGGCTGAGTTGAGCGTCTGAAGGCAGTCGCGTTTCAGAAGGAACGTCCCCTGGGAGCGAGAAGGGCCAACACATCGGCCGGCGACCGTGCACGCATCAAGGCCTCGCGCACGCTGCCTTCGCTGCATGAAGTCGCGATCTGACCGAGCAAGGTAATCTGCATTTCTGGATGTTCAGTGGGCGTGAGAAGGAGGAGTAGCAGGTGGACCGGGGGGTCGGTCGGAGAAAAGATCACGCCGTCACCGCATCGTCCGAAAACGACGATGGGAGAGGCCAATCCATCTACGCGGGTGTGGGGCACGGCGATACCGTTGCCCAGGTTCGTCGAGACCTCCTCCTCACGTTGCAAAACCGCATCGACGACGCCCTTCCTGTCGGTGCCGCTGGGCAGCGTTCGCCCTGGAATCTCCGCTACGAGCTGGGCCACGGCCTGCTCTCGACTCTCTGCGCGAAGATCGAGCAGCAGGATGGCGCCGTTCGCCAGTGCGCGAGCCAGAGACACCGGCGGCGCGTGGGGGTACTCATCTTCGATCTGCCCCACCACCTGCTCCAGAATGTCTTCAATCGTAATCAGGCCGACTGGCCGGCCCTCCTGGGCAACCAGGGAAATCGTCGTGTTGGAGCCTTGCATCGCGGCTAGGACACCCTCGACGGAGTCGTCCGGAGCGACCGCACTGATCGGGCGAACGAGCGGCAGCCAATCGGCATCCGCTGCGTACACAATGAGATCTTTGGTGAGCAGGTAGCCACGAACAGGTCCGTTGGGCGACTCGACCACGGGCCAACGAGAGAATCTCTCTTCGGCCACCTGCGCGAGCACCGATTCCCGGTCGCCCGAGGCCAGCAGCCAGCGAACACGAGACCAGGGCACCATAATGCTGCGAACGTGGTGAGAGCGGATATTGGCCACGTTTTCCCGGATGAGCTCGAGTCGCAGGTCGTTGATTCTCTGATCAGCGGCTTCCCGAAAGACGCCGGTGTCGGATAGGACCAACCGGGCGAGGGCCACGGCAGCTTCGGCCTCTTCGAACACAGCGGCCGTTGCCCCCGCTTGCTCGAGATCCGCGCGCTCACGCAGATACCGGGCTCGAACCAGGATGCGTACGTCCGGATTGAGGTTTCTGGCAGCCGCTACGACCGCGCTGCGTTCCGACGAATGCGGTAGGGTGAGAATGAGGTGCGAGGCACGGCGCACACCAGCTTGCTCGAGGAGGCTCTCGCGGGCCGCGTCCCCGAAGATCGCCCGCTGCCCCTGCCGAATGAGAGACGACACCGTGTCCATGTTCAGGTCGACGACGACGGTCGAGAGGTCGGCTTCACGAAGGATTCGATGAACGGAACGACCGACCGGACCATAGCCGACGACGATGGCCCACGGTTCGACCGAATGCGCGACCGCGTCCACGGTCGCGGCATTGGTGTCGGCCAATCGGCTCTCCGCTCTTCGGTTCAGGAGTCGCCAAAGAAGCGGACGATCTCGCAGCCATGACTCGATCGTTGGGAGTGATCGAAAGAGCAGCGGGTTCAGGGAGATGGAAACGATCGCAGCGGCGACCAGGACGCTGTGCCCCTGCTCCGGCATCAGATCGTAACGCCGCGCGAGCTCGGAGAGGATGAAGGAGAACTCCCCGATCTGGGCGAGGCCAAGCGCTACCGTCAGAGCCGTTCGAGTCGAGTGACCGAGAGCGGCAACGATGAGCAACGCCGCAACGGGTTTCACGATGAGAATGATCCCAAGCGCCCCGACGACCATGAGCGGCTCCTCGAGGAGGAAGGACGGATCGAACACCATCCCCACCGAGACGAAGAAAAGCACCGCGAACGCATCGCGCATCGGCAGCGCGTCCGCCGCAGCCTGGTGACTGACAGGGGATTGAGCGACGACCATCCCCCCGAGAAAGGCGCCTAGTGCCATCGAAGCACCGAAGAAGAAGTACGAGCCTGCCGCGACTGCGATCGAAGAAACCAGCACTGTTAGGGTAAAGAGCTCGCGCGATCGGAGTTGGGCGACCCGTACCAAGACCAGTGGAACCAGACGCGAGCCGGCGTAGAAGAGGATCACGACCAGCGCTGCGAGCTTGAGCAAGGCGACCCCCAGGGTCATCCAGAGCGCGGAACCGCCCTCGCCAACGACCGGGATCAGGACTAGCAGTGCAATCGTGAAAATGTCCTCGACGATCAGCCAACCAACAGCGACGTGACCTTGCGGTGAACTCAGAACATCCGCATCCATCAAGACGCGCATGAGAACGACGGTGCTCGCGACCGCAATCGCCATTCCGATGACGGCTCCCGAGCTAGCCGGAATGCCGAAGGCCGCAAAAACCGCGATCGCCGAGACCGTGGCGACGAGACTTTGCCCGACGGCACCGGGAATGGCCACATCTTTGACTGCCAACAAGTCCTTCAGATGAAAGTGAAGCCCTACCCCGAACATCAACAGGATGACGCCAATTTCCGCCAACTGATGAGCAATCCGAAGATCGCCGACGAATCCCGGGGTGTAGGGCCCAATGAGGATGCCCGCGAGCAGATAGCCGACGATCGGTGAGAGGCGCAGGGCCTGGGTGGCGAGCCCGAGTATCCATGCTGCGCTGAAAGCGGCGGCGATCGTGGAGATGAGAGGCAGGTCGTGCATGCACGACGAGGATACGCGAAGTCTGGAATCCGGTCAGCTCCCGCACGCGGCTGCGCGGGAAGGCCTTGACTTCCTGATCGCGGGTCTCGGCGAGCTACAAGCCCGACGTTTCGAGTAACGCTAGAATGACGGCACCCACGCCGTAGTTGAGATCATCGGCAACAGGTACGCTGGTGTATCCCTCGAGGGTATGGGGCTCGGTCCCTGTCGAGATCGCGGCGACGAATGGGCGACCTCGGCCATCGGTCTCGATGAAATCCCGCACCGCTTCGACCGCGCGCTTGGCGGCGGCGAGCTCCTGCTGTCCGAGTATGCCGTAACGATAGGCGCGCGCCATCCCGTAGGCGAAGAGCGCTGCGGAGCTCGGCTCGATATAGTTGTCGCCTTCGCCAGGTCGATTGGTGACCGTCCACCAGAGGTCGGCGTCGGCATCCTGGGTCGCGAGAATGCCGGCGACCTGGTCTCGAAACACGCGCTCGGCATCCGGATCCGTCTCGTCGCGCAAAAATCGAACCCGCAGGTAGTCGGCCAGGGACGCGGTGACCCATCCGTTGCCACGGGCCCAGTAGATGTCCGTGTCGAACGGCAGGAGCCAATCGTCGGCATGCACGAACAATCCGCTCTTACTCTGCAGGACGTCGGAGAAGATACCGAGCTGTTCCGACATCAGGCCGAGCGCCTGTGTGTCACCGGCGGCTTCTCCATGCCGGTTGAGGACCATGCCGAACATGAACAGGCTGTCGATCCAGATCGCGGGCGGGTTGGGCAAAACGGTTCCAAGGTGGTTGACCCCGCCATCGGCGGTGCGCGGCACGACCTGCAGATACGCCAGCACGTCTTCGACGACTTGCCGGTAGGCCGCGTTCTCCTCGTACCGCAACAACGCCAGCGCCGTCAGCGCCGGCGGGCAGCTGTCGCTCCAAACCAGTTCGTAGCCCTGGTCGATATGGTAGTCGAGATATCGCTCGAAGTAATCGCGCAGCCGGGCGTCGCCGGTGACGCGGTAGAGTTCGGTCAGCGCGAACATGAATACGCCCGAGGTCCAGTCCCACCCCTCGGACCTCGCCGGGTGCTCGTCCATGTAGCGAAGAGCGATCTCGGTGGCTAGCGCCACTTGCTCGGAATTGGGATCGCGCCGCTTGGCGTAGCACACTTCGTCGCTGACCGACCCACCGCAGGCGTCGAAGTAACCTGGCGACGTCGAGTCCGAGTCGCACCCAGCCGCTTGCAGGCCTAGGACCAAGCACACCGCGAGCACCGCGGGTTTCCAGTTCACGTACATCAGTCGATTCTCCACGAGGTAAGCATCAGCCGTAGGTCGAGGATCCGGCTTCGGTCAAGTCCGCAAGCACAGCTGCGTCCTTTCAGTGCTCCCTCCGGGTCTAGTAGTGTGGGCTCCATGACCACTCTCGCTTTCCGCTCTCGCACTCTGTCGATCCTCCTCGTCTCCTGCCTTCTGGTCGGAGCCGGCCTCGGCTGTGGGTCCGACGACGACGACGAGGGCCAGGAAGCGTGAACGTCTACTACAACACCGACATCCGCCCGCTGCTCGTATTCGTCGAGTGGGCGGAAGAGCCCGAGCTGGTGCGCCGCGCCGCAATGGTGCTCGACCTCCTCTTTCTCGACATAGCGCTGCACCTTCACGAGGGCACCTTCGGCGCCACCCACGGCCGCTCCTACATCAAGAACAAGGCCTCGGCGACCACTGAGGGCACATTCGACCCGGCCAAGTTCATGTTCGAAGACACCGCTCTGCCCTGGGCGAGCCGCCGCGACGCGACGACCGCGGTGCTGGCGCACGCGCGACGCTACCGCATCCCCGAGGTGATCCGCCGCATCGCAGCCGACGACACGCCGATGGTCGATCGCGAGCGCATGAACCTTCTTCTCGAAGAGGTGCCGCCGGCCGACGCGCAGACTTGCGAGCCGGGAGCACCGCTGGGCTGGGACTGGTGCGACGTCGAGTACCTGCCGTATTGGTGGGGCACCAACGCGTTCATCGTGTGGAGCCACGTCGGGCTGACACTCCAGGAGGGCTACGCGTGGGGCCTGTTCGACGCGCAGTTCGCTGCTTTCGCCGATCTCGCCGAGCTCGTCTGGGATCCGAACGACTTCGACCGCTCGGTGCAGACCGCGTACACGCTGCTGCGCAGCTTCTGGCCGGCCGCGCACTTCGCGCTGCTGAACGAGGTCAACACCTACACGTACCGCACCGAGAGCTACATGCTGTCCACGGCGACGCCTACGTCGCGCTCTACTCGCGCAACCCGGTGGATTGGCGCGCCAACCAACCCGAAGTGTTCGAGAACGGCGGGCTCGACTTCGACCTGGTCGCCAGAGGCAGCGCCAGCAACGTGTGGATCGTCGAGCTCGGCAGCTCGGACGAGTGGCCCGGCGGCTTCGCGAGCTTCCAGGCCGCTTTCGACGAGTCCCTCGTCACCTTCCCTGAGGTCGGCGCCGCACCGCTCGAGGTGGTCTACCAATCACCGAGCCAGGGCACGGTGAGCTTCGGTTGGGAGGCGGACCTGGTGGTCGACGGCAGCACACAGCCGATCGCCGACTACGGGCGCTACGACAACCCTTTCCTCAAAACCGACTTCCTCGACACCCGCTACGAGATCTCCAACGGCAAGTCGTCACTCGTACTCGACTTCACCGACCTCGAGGACGAGAGCCGCGACATACGCGAGGCCAGTTCATAGTCGTCCGGTATCGCGGCTTGGCGCGATACCGGACTACCTCCTCGAGAGAACCCAATGGAAAAACTCATCTATCTCATCTGGGATCACCCCCCGGAAGGTTCGCACGAATGGAACGACGTCATCGTGGGCGATTGCGCACAAAGGCTGCTGGCGCTCGACCCCCTTGGCCTCTCGATCAACGTCGACGACGCGGACTCGAACATTCCAGGGTCGACACCGCTGCCGGAGAACGAGCTCGCCGTGGTCGCCCAGGTTTCGATCTGGCTTCATGCGTACGATTTTCGCGCCGACTACGAGGCGATCCTCGGCGAGTACGGAATTCGGCGCGCCGGCTATCTGGTGACGGAGTCGAGCTGGACCGACTATGGCCGAAACGAGCACCATCCCCAGCCCCGCGACTGGCCCGATGGCGCGCGCTCGCCCGGGGTTTCGACCCTCACCATGCTCGAGCGCCCCGCTCGACTGAGTTACGAGAACTGGCTCGGGCATTGGCACAGCCACCAGGGTCCGATGCCACAGTGGATGCAGCCGCGCACGCGCTACATCCGCAACACGGTGACCCGAGGGATCACCGCGGGCGCTCCCCCCTACGCGGGCATCATCGTCGAGGGCTGGCCCAGCCTCGATCATGTGACCGACCACGACCTCTACTTCGGCGGCAAGGGCTCCGCGGAGCGGACGCGAAAGAACATCCGGGTGATGCTCGACAGCATTACGCACATGTGTGACCTCGACCGGATTCGCAACTTCGCCATGAGCGAGTACCTGATGAAAACGCCGGGCTGGGAACTCTGACACAGCCGAGCAGCGATACGCTCGCAAGAGATGCGCAGCGATAGAGCAACAGGAGGAGATGACGCGATGAGCAAGACCGCCCCCCGCCCGACGATCACCAAGAAAGCCATGGGCATTCGCCCCGGACTACCTCTCAACGTGTCGCAGGGCGGCATCGAAGAGCTTCGCAAGGACGTTCAGCGATTGATGGACATCGAAGCGATCAAACAGCTGAAGCATGCGTACTTTCGCTGCATCGATTCGTGCAACGTCGAGGAGATGGGCGAGCTGTTCCTCGAAGACGCCACCGTCCACTACATCGGCGGCTTCTACGAATGGAAGTTCGACAGTCGCGCGGAGCTGCTGAAGGCCGTGGGCGAATCCTTCACCAAGAAGGCGATCGGCCACCACAACGCCCACACACCGGAGATCCAGATGCTGAGTGAAACCGAAGCGACGGGCCTCTGGTACTTCTGCGACGATATGTACGTCCTCGATCTCGACTTCCACGTGACGGGATCGGGGATCTATTTCGACGAGTACGAAAAGCGCGAGGGGCGGTGGTGGATCCGATCCACGAAATACCATCGACTCTACGAGTGGAGCGGCCGACTCGACGAAGCGAGGAAGCTCTCCGCCCACTACCTCGGCCAGTTCGGCCCGGATCAGCCGTCCAGGGAATAAAGCGCCCCGTGGGTACAAGTGGCAGACGCCGATCAAACGGCATCACATCCGATCGTGAAAATTCGGCGTCAGACCTCCATCCAAGCGCGCTCCGCGGCGGACCGCCGGGCCGCCTCGAGCACGCGCAGCGCGACCAGACCATCGGCGAACCCTGCGGGCTCGGATCGCGAAGGCGATGGCCGCCCCTCGATGAGGGCCCGGAAGCAGGTGGCGAGCCGGGTGTAGGCCGGCACGTCGAGTCCGTGGCCGATCATGCGTTCGTATTCGGTCTCGAGCGCGCCCTCGGGCGCCGGCGAGACCTCGCCGCCCTGAAGATCGGCGTCCACCGGAACCTGCCGAGTCCCCTCGGCATCGGCCACGAAGACCTTGCTGCCAACCCCTTCGATCCACGCGGTTCCGCGCGTACCGGCCACCCGGGTCTCGATCATCGGCGGCGAGCGATCGGCGCAGGTGCTCTGCATCGTGCCGACGCAGCCGTTCGCCATGCGGAACTGCACGATGAATCCGTCCTCGGCGCTCATGTCGCGGGCGCCAACGTGGGGCAGGCTCGCGCTCACGGATTCGAACTCGCCCAGCGTCACGCGGACTTGATCGATCACCTGCGAACCGTGCGCACCGAGCCAGCCGCCGCCCTGCTGCGCGTCCGCCCACCATTCCGGCAGCTCGGCGCCGGCGTCGGCGAGCATTCCGACATGGAGCAGCACCGTCGCCAGTCGCGGCTCGCCGATCGCGCCGCCGGCAACACAGCGAGCCAGCATGGCCTGCCCCGCATCGAAGCGGTACTCCGTGCCCACCAACGCGACGACACCCGCCCGCGCCGCGGCATCCACGAGGGCCTCGCCCTC
The DNA here is from genome assembly GCA_030430165.1 of bacterium. Taxonomy (GTDB): domain Bacteria; phylum Desulfobacterota; class Binatia; order HRBIN30; family CADEER01; genus CADEER01. The sequence goes on from JAUIGL010000067.1 coordinate 11,054, forward strand.
GGCGACATCCCTGGCCAACGGCTTCTCGCAAATCACGTTCTTGCCCGCATCGATCGCCGCGTGCGCGATCGCCGCATGCGAGTGGGGCGGCGTCGCGATGGTGATGGCGTCGACCCCGGGCAGTGCCAGCGCCTCGTCGACCGAAACGAGCGCCTCGGGGACCTCGAAGAGCTTCGCCCGGCGCCCGGTCTTCGCGGCATCACGACCGACGATCGCGCACACATCGAAGCCCGCATCACGCAGCGCGCGTACGTGGGTGAAGCACCCGAATCCCGTTCCGAATACGACGACGCCTGGTGTCCTGTCCGACATCGTCGGAGAATAGCGGAGTCTGCGCTTGGAGTCGCGCCCAAGCAGGCGCCGGAGACACGCCACCTCGACCGAAGACGATCCCCCTTCTCACCCCGCCGAAGGCTTCGCGGGTAGCGACTCGTAGCCGGGCTCCAACTCCACGCCGGAAGAGTTCACGAACATCGACAGCATCGTGTACTGCCCGACGACGAACAGGATCTCGACGAGTTGCTTGTCAGAGAACTCCGCGGCGAGATTCGCCCAAACTTCGTCCGAGACGTGCTGACGCTCGTGAAGCTCGTCCGCCGCCTCGAGAAGCGCCCGCTCGGCGGCCGACCAGCCCTCGGCAGTCGGCCCGACCGGGACGCGCGCAATCTCCTCTCTCGTCAAGCCGGCTTCGAGCGCGTACTCCAAGTGGTGGCCCCATTCGAAGTGACTCCGGCAGTTCCACGCTGCCCGCAAGGCGAGCAGCTCGGAGTCGCGACGTGTCAGGGCGCCCTTCCGAGCAATCGTCCTCGAGAAGTCGAGAAAGGGATCCATCAGTTCCGGATGATGGGCGACCGTCTTCAGCATTACCGGAAGCGCTCTGCTTTCGCCCCGGCTGCCCTCCTCGGCATGCGCTTCGGCCTGCGGCGGCTCGGCACGCGCCATGCCCGCCAGCTTCTCGAGAATCTTCGGGCTCCATTCACTGATCTCAAGCGGTCGAATGCGCATCGCTGAATCTCCTTCGAGGCTCGCTGCCGTGGCGATGGTGACGAGCCCGGGCGGCCCGACCACATGGTGCCACCCGACCACAGGATTGGCGAGAGGCTAGCACCGGGGGCAAGAAGCCGGCCGAGGTTCAGTCGCGCTTCTGCCCTTCGTCGGCGAACGCTCACGCCCGCTTCATCGAGTGCATCGAGCACGGCGCCGATACCGTCGTCCATGCATACTACCGTCGAGGCGAAGAGCCGGCGGGAGGCGTTGTCGATGCCGTCGCCCCGCCTAGTACACTCGTCGGTATCAGCGCCGAGGCTAGAAGCCGCAGGCTCACGGCACTTCGGGTCCCTGTTGCCGATCTCGCTGCACCAGCTCGGATGCCGAAACTCCGGCCTCGAACTTCGCCAGCAGCTCTTGTGGATCGAACTCGACGCCGAGGGGGTTCGCTGCGAACGCCCCCGACCTCATGAACTCGATCAGATCCTCTTCGGTTTCGAAATTGTCGATCTGCAGCTCGACCTGGTTGCCATCGGGGTCGTGGTAGTACAGCGACGTCGTCGGACCGTGGTTGATGCACCAATACGGGCGAATCCCCTCTTTCGCCAAGCGGGCGTAGGTGTGCAGCAGATCACCGAGCCCGGCATAGGTGAAGGCGACATGATCGAGACCGGTCGCCTGCTGCGGAGCGCGCGCCGAGGGATCGTTGACCAGGGCGACCCGGTGATGCTCGTCGTCGTAGGTGAGGAAGGCGAGGAACTCATTCGCAAAGCCGATCCGCGCCCCTAGGACTTTCGTCCACCAAGCCTGGGCCTCCTCGAAGTGGGATGTCCGCAAGACCAGGTGCGCGAGCTTTGCCGGACTGACTTCCCCGGCGATACCGCGCAGCGGCTCGGCGCGGTGACGCGCCGAGCTCATCGCTCGCCTCGCTTCGCTGCCGGTTCGACGACGTTGCGCAGCGTGCCGATCCCTTCACCCGAAACTTCGACGACGTCCCCCTCGACCAGAAATCGCCCCTGGAAGAAACCGACCCCAGCCGGCGAGCCGGTAAGCACGACGTCCCCCGGCTCGAGGCTCACGTAGCGCGAGATGAGCGCAAGGCACGTCGGAACATCGAAGACGAGCGCGCTGGTTCGCGCCCGTTGATACTCGGTGCCGCTCACCGAACAACTGATCTCCAGATCGAGCGGCAGCTCGACCTCGTCCATCGTCACCAGGCAAGGCCCCATCGGCTTGAACGAATCGAAGCCCTTGGCATGCGACAGCTCGAAGATCTGCCCGCCCATCGCCTTGGCCTGGACGTCGCGTGCCGAGACGTCGTTTGCCATGGTGATGCCGGCGACATGGCGCCAAGCGGTCGAAGCGTCGAGATCGCGACCACCACGCCCGATCACCACCGCGAGCTCGCATTCGTGATCGACCTGCCCCGGCGCGATCTCGGGCATGTAGATCGGGTCGTTCGGACCCGTCACCGCACTCGACGGCACGAAGAAGAAAACAGGCTCCTTCGGCGCCTCGAACGCACCGAGCACCGAGCGCAACTCCTCGACGTGGTCGTGGTAGTTGATGCCGACGCAAATCACTTTGGGCGGTCTCGGCACCGGAGCGAGCAGACGGGCTTCGCCGAGCGGTAGCCGCTTGCGAACCGTCGCATCACGGCAAGACTCGACGCCGCCAGCCGCCAAGCACGCTCCGAGATCCCGGTAGGGCAAATCCAGGAGCGCGACCTCGTCGCCTTCGATCCGACCGATTCCTTCAGAGTGAGACACGAGACGCATAGGAGACGACCCTCCAAGTCGAGAACTTGTGTGCAGTGTTACTGCAGAAGCGAAACCGACGCAACGAAATAGTCCGGTTGCAGAGACCGCCCCTGCAGTGTTACTGCACAGGGCCTCGAGACCGGCCGGGCGACCGGCTTCGACGGCGCGGCGCTCAAAAAAACCACTACAGGCACAGACATGCCCCAGACCAGGACGACGACTTCCCGCGAAGACAAGGTAGAGGACTTGCTCGACGTCGCCGAGGCGCTCTTCGAGGAGCACGGCTTTGCCGGCACCAGCACCGCCCGCCTGGCGCGCACCGCGGGCGTTAGCGAGAAAACTCTCTTTTGGTACTTCCCCTCCAAGGACCACGTTTTGGTCGCCGTGGTCGAACGGGCGGCGGTGCGCATCGACGCTCGCTTGCGGCGCCGCCGGCGCCCGGGCGACAGCATCGCCGCAGGGCTCTACCGAGTGCTGCGGGCGATGCGCTCGATCCGCCATCTGTTGCCGGCAATGCACCAGCGCGCCGAGGTGTCCGAGCACGTCGCGGTAAGCCGCGAGCGCTTCCGCGCGTTCCACCGGCGCGCCATCGCCGCCGGCTTGCACGCTGCCGGAGTACCGGAAGAGGATCTCGAAGCCGCCGTAACCATCGTCGTCTGCTTCGCCGACGGCGCCCTGCTGCGCAACATCGGCGATCGCGAGCTGCGCCGTCTCTGCGATACCCTGGTCGAGCGGCTGAGTAGCGCGCGGATGTCGCGGTCCCGCGGAACAAGAAAGCGAGCGACACTACAGTGAAGACACGCGAGACCCCGGTTCTGATCGTCGGCGGCGGACCGACCGGCCTCGCCGCCTCGATCTGTCTGTCGCGCCACGGCGTGTCGCACGTTCTCGTCGAGCGTCACTCGTCGACGGCCGTTCATCCGCAGGCACACGTCGTCAACACCCGCACCATGGAGCTGTTTCGCGCCTGGGGCATCGCCAGCGCAGTACGGGCCGACTCGCTGCCGATCGAGCAGTACGGAGTGCGGATCGTACGCTCGGTGTGCGGCGAGCAGATCGCCAACCTCGGACCGGAAGCACAGATCCTGGATGCCGACGAGCGCCAGACCCTGGAGGCCAAGGCCGCCACGCGGCGGCGGGCGCACGGCGGCCCGAGCCCCGAGGAGCTGACCTCGTGCGCCCAGGACTGTGTCGAGCAGCATCTTCTGGAGGTCGCGCAACGAGGCTTGGGCGACCTCCACTTCTCGACGACCTGCACCTCGGTGAGCCAGGTCGGCGACCGGGTCGAGGCAACGCTCGAGCACGACGGAATCGACACCTTGGTTCGGGCGGAGTGGGTGATCGCGGCCGACGGCTCGCGCAGTCGCACCCGAGACGCGCTCGGCATCACCATGCAAGGCGAGACCGGTCTCGGCGACCTGCTGAACCTCTACGTTCGCTGCCCGGCCCTGGTCGACATGGTTCGCGAGCGACCCGCGTTACTCTACTTCCTGGCGAGCGACGACCTGACGGGAGCGGTGATCAACATGGACGGTCGCGGTCGCTGGGTCGTCAACTTCCTATGGGACCCAGAAAACGAGACCCTCGACGACTACCCGAAGCGACGCTGCGAACAGATCGCGCGGAAGGCCTTCGGTGGGGGCGACGAGCTCGAGCTCGAGGTGGTCAGCGTGTTGCCCTGGCGCATGACGGCGCTGGTTGCCGAACGCTACCGCGACGGCCGCGTCCTGCTCGCGGGCGATGCCGCCCACGCGTTTCCGCCGACTGGCGGCTTTGGCATGAACAGCGGCATCCAGGACGCGCACAATCTCGCGTGGAAGCTCGCCGGCGTCCTGCAAGATTGGGCGAGCGAGAACCTGATCGACACCTACGAGAGCGAACGCCGCAGCGTGGCGACCTTCAACTGCGAACAGTCGGTGCGCAACGCCAAGGGCAAGGGAGGAAGCGGCCACTTCTTTCACCTCGGCCAGGATCTCGGCTTCCGCTATTGCGACTCCGCCGCCGTCATCCCCGATGGAACCGCGCCGCCACCGTTCGACGTCGAAAAGTACACACCCTCTTGCGTGCCCGGTGTGCGCGCGCCGCACGTGTGGCTCGACGACCGTGGCAAAACCTCGACCCTCGATCTCTTCGGCGACCGTTTCGTTCTCGTCACATCGCCGACCAAAGCCGGCAAGCGTTGGGCCGGAATCGCGAGGACCTCGGTGCCGATGCGCAGCGTCAGCATCGGCGCTGGCAGCGACCACGCCGATCCATCCGGCGATTGGGCCCGCCTCTCCGAGCTCGGCGACGAGGGAGCCCTGCTGGTTCGGCCCGACGGCCACGTTGGCTGGCGATCGCGGGGCCTCCACCCCGATCCCCACGCGGCACTGGCGGCAGCGTTGGCCAAGTTACTGGGCAACTGACTCGATCATCCCCTCGCACCGACCAAGCCAGTCGACGAAGATAAGGGAGGACCAGGCTCTCGGCTCGGCTTCAGAACCCCCGAGATGAGCGGTTTGTCCGCACCAAACGAGTCGCTCGCCGGACTTCTTTCAACACGAAGATTCGAAGGCACGAAGGGGTGGTCGGGGGTCAGCAACGGTCTCGGCCGGGAAGCTCTTTGTGCCTTCGTGTCTTCGTGTCGAGAACGGCCCCGAATCTGAGTGAGCTGCGTCATCTGCGAATCTCTTCTCGTCGCGATCGACTAGATTGTATACGAAGTAGCACTGGATCAGCTCGCAGTTGCTCGAATTGCGATTTTTGGTATACCGAACGGGGTGCCGGCGGCAACCCTTTGATGAGAGCAATGCTGGGGCGAACCGCCTTGCCCCTGTTCCCGTCCACGCCGAGCGCACGCTGTTCGGCTGCGCGCACGCTGGAACGACTATCAGTGAGGAGAAACAGAAATGGGAGTGAGCCATATCGCCCTGGCCGTGAAGGACATGGAGAAAACCCATCGTTTCTACACGGAGGCCATGGGCTTCGAGCTGGTGAAGGTCGAGATCAATCCGCGCGGAGAGGGTTTCGCCAAGCACGTGTTCTACTCTACGGGCTCGAGCGACGACCAGATGATCGCCTTCTGGGACTTTTCGAAGGCGCCCGGGCAGGAGGAGATCAAGACCGACATCTGCCGCGATCTCGGCCTCGAGCCGCTCACCAACCACATCGCCTTCCAGGCAGAAGACCTCGCCGACATCGAACGGCGAAAGCAGCGATGGCTCGACCACGGTTGCGTCGTCCTCGAAATCGATCACGGCTGGATCCACTCGATCTACACCGAGGACCCGGACGGCATCGCCGTCGAGTTCGCCGTGCTCACCCGGCCCTTCACCAAGCAAGACGCCGAGGAGGCGCTCGAGCTGCTCCACGCGGATAGCCCGACCCGCGCCCCCGAGAAGCCCCTCATCACCTTTCACCAACCGAACCAACCCGGCTGAGCCGCCCTGCGAGAGAGGAGAAGTTCAATGCCCCGACTGCGCCAGGTTCCCAAAGACGAGGCCCACCCGCTCGCCAAGACCCTCTACGAGATGCTGTTCGGAGACCGCGACCCGGTCGAGTCCCCGGGAACGGAGACTGGAACGCCCGGCAACTGGTGGACCGTCTTCGCCGGCGTGCCCGACTGCTTCGACCACACCGTCGGCGGCTTTGCCTTCTATCGCGATCCGAAACGCGAGATCTCTCCGCAACTGCGCGAGCTCGGCCAGCTGCGCGCCGGCTACGCGCGCGGCAGCAAGTTCGTCTTCTCGCAGCACTGCAAAGCGGCGCGCGACGTCGGGCTGAGCGAGGAGAAGGTCGAAGCGATCCGCGCCTGGTCGGTGGCCGACTGCTACTCACCGGTCGAACGCGCCGTGCTCGCCTACACCGATTGCCTGGTGCTCGAGAGCGGACGCGTCCCCGACGCGGTCTTCGATGCGCTGCGCGCTCATCTGAACGACACGCAGATTCTCGAATTCACCTACATCACCTGCACCTACGACATGCATGCCACCATGTGCCGCGCGTTGCGTCTCGAATACGACGATGTCGATGATCCCATCGTCGAAGAAGCGGCGCCGGAGGGCGCTTCGCAGGATGTGATGGCGGCGGTGGATAAAGCGGACTAGAGTTTCTTGAGAGGAAGGCTGGGGCTGGGGCTAGAGGCTGAAGGCTGGGGAGGTGGTCGCTGCGCGGCTTGCTGTCAGCAGAGAGCGATTTGATTTGGACGCGGCGTTACGGGCGGATTCCTGTCGTGCGCGCCGGCTCCGTCGGTTGCGAGACACGCGATCTCGAGAGCGCGAGTCCGTCGAGTAGGGCATCGCGGAGCTCGCGCGGCTCGATGATCTCGTCGAAGGCCATGCAGTCCGCCGGGCCCCACGCGCTTCCCTGCGACTCCGCCAAACCGGCCCTTCGCTCGCCCTCCAATTTGGCGGCGTCGCCGCCGCTCTCGGCTGGAAGGGCTCCCAGCGTGACGGTCGGGAAGGCGAGGGTCAGTGTCTGCGAGTCGAATGGATTCATCGCCATGATCGAGCTGCCGAAGCCGAACGCCTTGCGCAGCGTGACATGCAACTTCGGACTGCGCACACGCGCTTGGGCGCCGTACATCCGCGCCGCCGCCCGCAACGTTCCGGCGCGTTCGGCCGCGCTGCCGGAGAGAATGCCGGGGTTGTCCGCCAGGAACACCACCGGAAGGGAGTACGCGCTCGCCACCTCGAGAAAGTGCGCCGCCTTCTCGGCCGCCGCCTTGTCGACGGCGCCGGCCCAGACACTCGGCTGATTGGCGACGACGGCGACCGGCTGGCCGCCGATGCGGGCCAACACGGTGAGCATCGCCGCACCGTAGAGAGGCTGTACCTCGAGCATCCGTCCGTCGTCGGCCAACTGCTCGATGACGCGCTTCATGTCGTAAGGGCGGTGGAGGGCCTCGGGGATGATGTCGACCATTCTATCGAGCGAACGCTTCCCCCGGTCGGCCGAGGAAGTGTCGAGCGGCGCAGTCTCCCAACCACTCGACGGGAAGTAACCGAGATAGTCGCGGACCATCGCCAGCGCGGCTTCGTCGGAAGGCACCAGGTTGTGCACGACACCACTCGTCCGCGCGTGCATCTCGGCGCCGCCGAGCTCCTCCTTGGTGACTTCCTCGCCGAGCGCGGCGCGTACCAGCGGAGGCCCCGCCGAGAAGAGCGCCGCCCCGTCGACCATGACGATGAAGTCGGCGAGCAGTCCGCACAGGGCGCCGTGTCCGGCCGACGATCCCATGATGACGGCAACCGTCGGCACCTGGCCGGAAAGCCGGGCGAGCAGTTGCAGATCGTTTGCAGTCCGCGGGTAGCGCTCGAGCGCGTTGGTCGCGCGCTCGCCGGCACCCTCGAGGAGCATCACCAAAGGCACGCGTTCCTGGAGGGCCAACTCCGCCAGACGAACCCGCTTGGCCTGGTTACCGAGCCCGATCGAACCTCCCTGTACGGTGAAGTCCTCGGCGAACACGACAACGGACCGCCCGTCGATGCGCCCGATCCCGCCGACCAGCGCATCGGCGGGTGCGGGGGGAAGGCCCGAGCGAGTCAGACCGCCAACCAGAGTACCCAACTCGCGAAAGCTGTCCGGATCACACAGTTGCGCGACGCGCTCGCGGGCGTTGAGACGCCCCTGCGCCTTGCGGCGCTCGAGGCGTTGTTCGCCACCCATGGCGCGCGCTCGCGCTCGCCGCTCGCGCAACGCCTCCAAGAGACTGTCCCACGACCGTATGCCCCGGTTGCTACCACTGCCTGCGTTTTCGCCGTCGCCCATGTTATTTCTCCTGCTCCGAAAGAAGAATTGACGAGGATTCTCGACGATCTCAAGGTCTATGTAGTCAACAACGCAAGCACGGAAACCGAAGACGAGTAATGGAGACGATGTGAAAACCCTCGAAGGCAAGGTAGCTGTGGTCACAGGAGCGAGTCGCGGCATCGGCGCGGCGATCGCGCAGCGACTGGCATCGCAGGGAGCGTCGATCGCCGCGGTCGCGCGAACGCTCGATGCGCATCCGACTCTCCCGGGCACGCTTCGCGACACGGTAGCCGCGGTCGAGCAGTTGGGCGCTCGGGCTATCGCCGTTCCCGCGGACCTGTCAGAGCCCGCCGATCGCGCGCGTGCGATCGACGAGGCGCGCGCCGCCCTCGGCGCGATCGATATTCTCGTCAACAACGGCGCCGCCGCCTTCTACATTCCTTTCGACAAAGTGAGCGAGAAGCGGTTCCGAATCGCCTTCGAGGTCAACGTACGCGCCCCCTGGGATCTCGCGCAGCGGGTCGTGCCGGATATGATCGAGCGGGGCGGCGGCTCGATCGTCAACATCTCTTCCGCCGGCGCCAAGCACGCCGAGGGCCCGCCGTTCGAGCCTCACCATCAGTTCGGCGGACACACCCTGTACGGGGCTACCAAAGCCGCGCTCGACCGCATCTCGACCGGGCTCGCGGCCGAGCTCCACGCCCACGCGATTCGCGTGAACTCGCTGGCTCCCGTGGCCGCCGTGATGACGCCCGGCGTCGAAGCGCTGGGGGTCGTGCCGGAGGAATACCGCGCGTCGGCCGAACCGATCGAGGCGCTCGCGGAGGCGACGCTCGCACTTTGCGAGGAGTCGGGCGCTGCGATCACGGGCAAAGTACTCGCCAGTCTTCCCTTTCTCGAGGAGATCGGACGCCCGATCCGTACCCTGGACGGAACATCGTTGATCGAGCCCAATCGATGATGTCGAACGACGGTCGGCGCCCGAGCTAGCCTTGGTGTGACAATAAATCACGGTCACAACCGCCCTCGGCTCGCGCCATAGCGCGCCATCTGCGGTCGTGCTCGCTTCTCCCAATCCTCATTTACAATGGAGTAAACTCCGGTTGCTCGAAGACTGCGCGCGCCCGCATCTGGTGCACTCTGACGCGTTCTGGACTCGCGATTTATTGTCACATCAAGGCTAGTAGAACCACCTCCCTGCACGGCCGGAGGAGGTGGCCAAATGTCTCTGGTCAGGCTCGGAGGATTTGGCCTCCGTCGACGGCGAAGATCTGGCCTGTCACCCACGCGGCCGCGTCGGATACGAGGAACAGGCATGCCGCGGCCATGTCCGCCGGCGTACCCAGGCGCGCCAGGGGCAACGAGTCGACCAGGCTCTGTTGGTATTCCTTGGGGACCTGGTTGCCGAGCGCCTCGGTCGCGGTGGGTCCGGGAGCGATCGCATTGACGCGGATGTTCATCGAGCCCAACTCCTTGGCCAGGCAATGGGTCAGGCCGTTGGTCGCCAGTTTGGCCAGGCCGTAGTAGCCGACTCCCATCCAGGCCGCGGTCGACGACTGGTTGACGATCGACCCACCGCCTCGCTGGCGCATCGAACGGACACACGCGCGCGTGCACAGCAACGCACCGTCGACGTTCACGTTCATGAACGTCTTGTAGTAGTCCCAATCGACCTTGATCATCGAGTCGAGCTTCATTCCGCCGAAGATCGCGGCGTTGTTGACGAGGATGTCGATCCCGCCGAGCTCGCCGATGACCGCCTCGGCCATCGCTTTGGTCGAGTCCGGAGAGCCGACGTCGACTTTCACGAACATGGCACTGCCACCGTCGTCTCGAATCGACTTCGCGACCGCCTCTCCCTTGTCCTCGGCAATCTCGGCGACGACCACGTGCGCCCCTTGTTCGGCGAGCGCGCGGGCATACCCCTCACCGATGCCACCGCCCGAACCAGTGACGATCGCGACTTTCCCTTCGATTCCATCGTATTTCACGGTTGATCCTCCCTAGTTGTCATCATTGCGCGTACCACAGCTGACGAACATTCCCCCCGGGCTCGTTTGGCCACTGCTTGGTCGGCCCGACGTTCGATCACCCCTCGACCGCCACCGGTGAAAAGCGAACCGGCATGCCTTCGATCCCGACGACGAAGTTCGCCGGGCGAATGGGCTCCTCACCGCCGGTCAGCAGCTCCATGTCGGGGATCCGCCGCAGCAGCTCCTCGAACATCACTCGCAACTCGAGGCGAGCCAGCGAATTGCCGAGACAGAAGTGGGCGCCGTAGCCGCCGAAGGCGATGTGCGGATTGGGGTCGCGCGCGACGTCGAAGGTAAAGGGGTCTTCGAAAACCTCCTCGTCGCGGTTGCCGGAGGGATAGAGCAGCAGGGCGCGGTCCCCCGCGCGGAACGAGTGACCGCCCACCTCGATGTCCTCGGCGACCGTCCGCATCATGTTCTGGATCGGCGTCACCCAGCGCAGCATCTCCTCGATCGCGATGGGAATCAGCGAGGGATCGGCAACCAGCCTCGCCAGCTGCTCGGGGTGCAGCAGGAGTTGCTGCATACCGCCGCTGATCACGTGGCGAGTGGTCTCGTCGCCGCCGATCAAGATCAACAGCGACTCCATCTGGATCGACGCCTCGTCGAGTCGCTCGCCGTCGAGCTCGGCGTGAACGAGGATGCTCATCAAGTCGTCGGCCGGCGGCTTGCTGGCGCGATCCTCCGCGACGCCCTTCACATACTCGCCGTACTCGATGGCGGCGCGCGCCTGCGCCTCGATCTTCGCCGGATCGGAGCTCCCGAGTGCGACCATCAGATCGTCGGACCAGCGCAGAAGATCATCGTAGTGGGCCTCGTCGACGCCCAGCATGTCACCGATCACGATCAGCGGAAGCGGTGCCGCGATATCGCGCACGAAGTCGCACTCGCCGCGTTCGGCGACGCGGTCGATGATCTGACCGCAGATCTCGCGAATCCGAGGTTCGTAGGCGGCCACCCGGCGCGGCGTGAACCCCTTGCTCACCAGGCCGCGTCGCGTCAGATGCTCCGGACGATCCATCGAGATCATCATCGGCACCGGATCGGAATCCGGGCGGAACCCCTGACCGTTCTTGAACGCCTCGGAGTTCTTCGAAATCGCCATGATGTCGGCGTGGCGCGTGATCCCGAAAAGATCGTTCCGGCGGTCGTGGTAGACGGGTTCGTTGGCGCGCATCCAGGTACAAGCCCGGTGGAGGTCGGTCGCGTAGAAGTTGCCGTCGACGAGATCGACGTTGGGTCGCGAGGTGTAGTCGGGACCCGATTTCGTACCGAGGATGTTCATCGCTGCTTGCTCTCCAATCATTCAAGAATCGGGACGACGCCTGACAGAAACCCGTTCACAGTACCAATCCAATCGCTTTTCCACCGCACGCGTGTAGCCCTGCGCCCGGCCTCAGCGGTCGCGGTAGGTCGCGACGAAGCGGGCGAGGATCCGATTCGACCACGCTACGTCCTCGCATTCGACTGCGCTGATCAGCTGCGGCGCGGCTTCCGGCGGAAAGTATCCGTGGCGCTTGTATACGTTGATCCGCACCGAGAACCCGGCGGCATCCCCTTCGGGGTGGAACTGGGTTGCGTAGACGTTGCGTCCGACGCGAAACATCTGCACCGGACAGGTGTCCGAGGTCGCCAGCAAGACACTGCACGGCGGAACGGCGTCGCAGGCCTCCTTGTGTCCCACCAGGGCGCGGAATACCTCCGGCACCCCCTCCAACAATGGATCCTTACGACCCGCATCGGTGAGCCGCACGTCGACACCGCCGACCGGCTCGCCGTACCTGGTCGAGATCGAAGCACCGAGATAGCGACCGAGTAGCCCGTTGCCCGAGCAACAGCCGAGAAAGGGGAAATCTCGCTCCACGACATCACCGAGCAGTCGCTGGAAGCTCGCTTCCACCCGCAACTGCGCCGGGGATTTCTCGTCTTGGGGCGTGCTGACATCGAACGGGCTGCCGCCGACGATGATACCGGCGTACGCGTCGAGGTCGAGATCCGGCACCCCGTCGTTCTCCACGCGAAGGCGCAGCACACTGTCTGCACATAAACCGCCGTGGCGTCGAATGGCTTCCAACTCGTCGTCGGCGGTTTCGTCCTCCGGACGCAACTGAAGGATCAGGAACGGCTTGGCCACGGTCCGCACACTACACCGCTGACGACCGTCGGTCGCCCCCGGTCGCGGAAGCTGGGAGCTGGGAGCTGGGAGCTGGGAGCTGGGAGCTGGGAGCTGGGAGCTGGGAGCTGGGAGCTGGGAGCTGGGAGCTGGGAGCTGGGAGCTGGGAGCTGGGAGCTGGGAGCTGGGAGCTGGGGGCGGTTGGCGGCTGCGCCGCCCCCTTTGTTCCTGCCGCCATCCCCGGTCAGTCGGGTGCCTGATAGCCAGTGACGCCCGGGTCGTAAATCGTCGAGCGCAGCCCTGCCGCGGTCTCGCAGGCCAGGCCCTGGATGATGCGGATGGTCGCTCGGGTGAGCGAGCCGAGGCTGGGCACGTGGACCTTGTCGATCGTGTCCGCCTCGTCGAAGAGGTACATCGGCGCGGTCAGGAAGTTCACGATCGGGGTCAGCGGGTGGAAGAACGCGCCATCGGTCGGCGGGTGCTGCGAACCGGGCGGGAAGCCCTCGGGCGGCATCATCAGCGATCGTTCGAGCTCCTCCGAGCGAATCGCGCCGGCGACGATCCGCTCGAGGGCCGGCACGAAGCTGGTGAACCACCAACGCACTTCCGGCGCGGCGGTGGCGACCAACTGCCCGTCGTCAGCACCGCGCGCCTCGCAGGCGGGGTGCTCGAGGTGGATCTCCACCAACACATCCTTTTCGAGAAACGCGCGGTGCGCCTCGACGAACTGGATCAGCCCGGCGCCGCCCGACATGTGACCGCCGTTGAGCAGGAAGAGGAGATTGTGCGGCCGTCGCTCGCGCGGCACCTGGCCCCAGTAACGCGCCTGGGCGAGGACCAGCGCAATGCCGCCGCCGTCCTCGACCGCGGAGGCCCACGGCGCGTCGTGGTGCGAGCCGACGATGATCCACTCGTCAGACGCGCCGGGCAGCACGCCGACCAGGTTGTGCGAGACGATGGGCTCGAGGGTTCGCTGCACAGTGAGCCGCGCCCGGGTGGCGCCGGCGGCCATGCGCTCGAGGAGCAGGTCGCCGTTCTTCGAGCTGACCCAGATACCGGGAAGCGGCCGCGCCTCACCGTCGTAGGGGACGTAATAGCGATCGGTGTCCCACGGCAGGCCGCGCAGAATGCCGACGAAACCAGCCGCGCCGGCCGCGATGGCACCGTTCATCACCTCGGCGAAGCCCGATCCGAACGGCAGCCTCTGCACGAGGCTATCGAGCTCCCCGCTCGGGTCGTAGTGCCAGCGGGCGAAGAGCTCCGGCATGATCGACTGCGGCAATGCCATGAACTCGTTCTCGACGACGGCGATGCGGCCGTTCAGGTCACCCGCGTCGGCGCGGGCGAGATCGGCGACGACGCCGTCGGCTCCGGTGTCGGCGGTGAACGGCACCGCATAGCACGGGATCTTGGTGACTTCGTCTTCGCGACCTTCGGCCCAGACCTCGAGCGACCATCGACGGGGCTCCCAGCGCAGAGCGTCGATCGGCTCCAGGCGGACGTCCTCCAGCCCCGCCTCGAGGAAACGGTCGCGCGCCCAGGTCTCCACCCAACGGTCGGCGGCGTAGCCCGGCCGCCGGATGCCCTGGGCGACGATCTCCTCGATCCACCCCACCATCGTGGCGGGATCGGTGAGGTTTTCTTCACGAATCGCGGGAGGCTTCACCGCTCGGCAGCCCTCGGATACTGCGCGCCCCGGTGGCGCAGCCGCCATTGCGGAAGGAAGAAATCGAGCATCGGCTTCGGCAGCATCTGGTCAGGACAGGTAGAGGTCGACCATCGTCTGCGCGTGCTGCTCGATGAACTCTTCCGAGGTCACGTCGACACCGTGCACGGCGCGGATCTCGCCGGCGAGAAGGAAAGGCGCCTGCGACGCCATCGCGTGCATGTACATGAAGGAGACGACGTTGACCTTGGCGAGCAACCCCTGTTCCATGCAGCTTTCGAAATACGGGCCCACCGTGTCGTGGACGACGCGGATGTGTTTCTCGGCCATCCACTTGAGGCGGTCGCCGCCGATGATGCTCTCTTGAACCGCAATCCGCGCGTGCTCCGGATGGCGCGCGCAGTACCGGACATACTCGCGGAAGAAGTGCGCGAGCATTTCGCGATCGGAGAGATCCTCCTCGAGGATCGCCGAGACGTCCATCTCGCTGGCCTGGCGCTCGAACAAGAAGGTCACCGCCGCGCGCCACAACTTGTCCTTGGTCTGGTAGTGGTAGCGGATGGCTCCATGATTGACGTTCGCATGGGCCGCGATCTCGCGCACCGTGGCGCCGGCGAAGCCCTTCCGCGAAAAGACCTCGAGGGCGGCCTGGAGCAGAATCTCGCGGGGGCGCTCGAGATGGCCGGCGCGCCCGCGCGGGCGAACGGGTTGGGTGGTCGCCATCGTTCCTACTTGCCCAGCCCCGGCGAGGCGCGCAAGCCCGCAACCGGCACGGAGAGGTCGCCCGCATAGAGAGTTTGCCGCGCGGCGACCGGTTCGGCGACGCTGCTCCACAGCGCGTCGCTGTTCGGATGCGGCTGGAACGCCGGGAACGCGGAAGACGTGACATCGAGACGCAAGCGCGAGCCCGGGGAGGTTCGCCAATCGATCGGGACCAACGAAAAACGCAGTGTCGTCCTGCCGTCGCCGGCGCGCTCGCCCGACGACAGCGGCAGGATGTCCTCACGAACGTTGAGCACGCGACCGTCGGCGAAAACCTCGGAAACGCGCGCAACGAAGGTCGTGTCGGGGGCATCCGACGCAACGGTGAGCCCTACCTGGATCGAGCCGGCGACATGCAGCGCCTCGGGGAGCATGGCGCTGGCGAACGAAAGAACATCTTCACGGCTGCACAGATCGGCACCCTGCTCGACGTTCGCGGTCGGCGAGAGCTCGGGCGACAAGGACCACGAGCCGCCGCGGCTGGGGACCGGATCGGCCGGATCGTAGACGTATGAGATCGCACGCTCCGCAATCGCAGCTCCCTCTTTCTGCAACGCGCCGCCATCGCATGCGCGCGAGCCCGCCAGGTTGCCGAGCTCGAAGCGCAGTGGCGTCGACGGCGGAGGCCACCGGTCGGTGTGGCGCCAGCGGTCGGCTCCGTACTCATAGAGCCAGTACCCGGGACGCAGAGAGTCGGACCTGGGCTCGCCAAGGAGGAAGTGATCGAACCACTCGATGGTCCTGGTGAATCCACCTTCGGTTCCGTTCTCGAGAACCAGATCGCCGAGCTTCTTGCTGTGGTCGCCGGGTCCGATCACGAGCAGGCTCTCGCCGCGTGCGGGAAGCTCGCCGAAGCGCTGCAGCGTGCCCTCGAGAAAGAAGTCGTACCAACGGGCGGTCCAGAGAATCGGTACGCCGAGCGCGCGGTGGCCTTCGCGCATCGCTCGATACGTCTCCGAGTTCCAGTAGGGATCCGCCTTCGAGGGGTGTGAGATGTAGTCGCGATAGGAGGTCCACGCCGCGCCGAAGATCTGCGGATCGGCGGCGAGCGGAGGCGACGCCGGAAGCACCTCGGTGCGCCACCTCTCCATCGCCTCGGCGAGGTCGTCCATCGGCGCGAACAGACCGGCCGACCAGGCGCCGACGATCGACGGCATGAACTGCCCGTGCCGGTAGATCATCTCGTACCAGTCGCCGTGGGCGACGTTCACCACCAAGGTCTTCACCTGCGGTGGTAGCCGGTCGGCGATCGCCCATTGCACGAGGCCGACGTAGGACTCCCCCGACAGAGCGATCGCGCCGTTCTGCCACGGTTGCCCGAGCAACCAGTCGAGAGTGTCGACGCCGTCGTCGCGCTCGCTGACCAACGGGTACCACTCGCCGCCCGAGCCGTGCCGACCGCGCACGTCCTGATGGACACAGGCGTAGCCGTAGCGGACGTAGGCCCAGCAGGTGACGTACTTCGACAGCAGGTAGGGATCGCGAACCAGAATCGTCGGCCACGGACCGTCGCCCTCGGGGCGATAGACGTGTGTCTCGAGCTCGACGCCGTCGCGCATCGGCAACATCAGGGTCTCGACCGGCTGCGCATCGGTGCGGAACTCGGGCATTTCGCCGAGCACCTTGCGAACCTCGCGTTCGACGACGTAGTCCTCGACCCTCCGTTTGACCTGGTCGCAACCGCCGAGCGCAAAAACCACCGGGATCGAAACAACGGCAAGAACGGCAAAGCGAATTCGGCTCACGATACTCCTCGCGGTCGCACGAAGATGGGTGACGACCAAGCCCGTTCTTCCACGTCGGCCAGACAGTCGTCGACCGGCAGCCCTTCGACGCCGCCCCCCTTGCAGCGGCGCGTACGAATGCACGCGCCGGTTTCGTCGCGCTCGCAGTTCAGCGGGTCGCCGTTGACGGCGAGCGTCGGCTCCTGGATCGCGCGGGCGTAGTACAGCGCCTCGCGTCCCGATGGAACCAAATCCGGGTCGCTGAAGGTCGCGCTGCATCCCGACGGATCGCCGGGACAATCGAATACCTTCCACGGATCCTCGATGAGCGAGGCGACAGATTCGTCGCCGCTGCGCTGGGGTCGGATGCGCACCACTTCGATCCGGGTGATCGCGCGACGCGTCTCGCTCGGATGATAACACTCGTCGAGGCACAGTTTGCGCAGGCGCTCCGGGGAGAGTCTATCGCTCACGCTGGCGGGACAGCCCGGGAGCTGGGCGAAGGCGCCGGCGGCGCGCACCTCGAACCTCGGCGCTGAACTGACCTCGACCTCGCTCCCCATCGGCTGACTCGACCCGTCGGCATGCACGACATCGAACCAAAGCAGAATCCGATCGCCGGAGGTACCGTAGACCTCGCGCCGGTAGAGCGCGTCGAAGATCGAACGACGGTCTCGTCCGGGTGAGTGAACCGCGACCAAACCGCCGGTGAAGAAGAACGACGTGTCGCGCGGGTCGCGCCAGTCGCCGCCACTCGGCGAGCCGTCGGTCATGAACGTGCGCGCGAATTCCTTGTAGCCGTTGCCGCCGCGCGCGCGGTGAGTGTCGCTCGACGCCATCAATCCAAAACGAAAGTGCCGCGGCTCCTGGTCGAAGTTGCCGACTGCCAGTCCGTACTGCGCGCTGCCACCGGGCCGGTAGTAGAAGGCCGGCAGGAAGCTCCCGCGCAGCTGGTTGCAATCGCCGAAGTCGTCGATCGTCGCCCCGGGAACAGCCCGCGCCGCCGAGGCGAGCGGGCTCGCCGACGCAGCCCTGGCACGGGCCTCGTCGACCTGCTTGCGGCACTCGTCGCTTTCGGGGTCGGGACACCTGGCGCGAACGAGCTCGCCCGCCCGCCAGCAGCAGGGCTCGAAATCTGCGCTCGGCTCGGGGCAGAGCGGAGCCTGCGCAGGATCGGCGCGGATCTCGATCGAATCCGTGAACACCTCCGAGTTGCCGTGGCCCGAGTAGACCTCGAGGAGGCGCTGTCGCTGCGGGTCGTGCAGGCGTCCGCCGAGCTGAAACGCCAGGTCGGTACCGTCGGGATTGGTCGTTCCCCAGGCGAGGCCGTGCGGAATGACCAGCGACGGGAAGCCCCATTGGTCGAGCTTCTCGAAGAGGACATCGGGGGTCAGCGCAGACTCGCGGCAGTCGTTGGGCAGGTCGCGGACGTCGACACCGTCGGCACACGACTCGATCGGCAGCATATCGAGCGTCGCGCGGTGGAAGTCCGCGTACTGATCCCAGCGATCGCGATCGGACAACGACATGGCGAGCCCGACACCGCCCCACACCAGCTCACCGATCGCGCTGGCGCCGATCGGCCGGGTCGGCACCTCGCCCTCCTCGGTACCGAGCAGGACCACGTTCTTGTGCCCGTAGTGGGTTTCCGGGGTGAAGCCGATCTGCCCCCACTCCCAACCGAGGAACGACACCATGTCCGGATTGGCGGGATCGCCGGCCGCTCGGTTGCAGTCGCGGATCACCTGGCGCGTCAGCTCCCACTCCGACGGGGTCACCGACTCGGCGTGGTCGTTGATGCTCCAGAAATCGAGCGCCGAGCAATAGCGCGCGAAGTCGCAGGCGTCGGCCGGCGGCTGAGTTCCTTCGCCGTGAAGCCCGGGCAACGTCTGCACCATCGCATCCGAGGAGTAGGCGGTGTGAACGTGCAGATCTCCGAACAGAATCTGCTTGTCCGTGGCAGCGCCGAGTTCATCCGCCGTTCCCAGCTGGATGGCGACTCTCGTTTCGGTTTCCGCAGCGGACCGTGTCGCCTCGGTGATCTCACCGGAGACCGGCCACTCCGACCGGCTCGCGTTCCAGCGCATGCCGACGAGCAGCGCGCCGAGGATCAGCCCGACGACCCCGACGATGCCGAGTCCGCAGAACAGGATGATTCGCAGAGCGCGCTTCATCAGTTGAACCGATAGCTCAGATCTCCCCCGAACGTGCGCGGCGCCTCGTACCAGAGGCTCGCGACACCAACCGTATTCGAGATCGGAACGACGTCCTGGAAGTACGCCTCGTCGAGCAGATTGTTGCCCCACAAGGCGAGCTCGGCGCGGTCATTGAAGAAGCTCCAGGAGAGGCGGGCGCCGACGAGGTTGTAGCCGTGCTGGTAGCCTTCGGGAACCTCGGGGCCCATCGTCGTGTAGTTGTCGCGGTACGCCCACTGGAGCCGGGCGGTCAGCCAACCCTGCAACCAATCGCTCTCGCCGAGATCGACCGGCAGAGTGTACTGGCCCGACAGGAAGGTCTGGTAGGAAGGCGAGAAGTCGAAGGTCTGACCGCTCCGGTCGATGATGCTGCCATCCCGATTCGAGATCGCATTCGGAAAGCTGTCGAAGGTGGCGTCGAGGTAGCCGATCGAGCCCTGAATCACGAGACCGTCGATCGGCTGGCCGGTGAGCTCGAGCTCGACCCCCTTCGTGGTTGCCTCCGCCGCATTGAGGGTGAGGATCTGGACGATCAGGTTGCCGTCGTCGTCTTCGAAGCTGCGCTGCGAGCTCACCTGGATGTCGTCGTAGATTCCGTAGAAGGCGGCCAAGTTCAGCACCAGACGGCGATCGAAGCTGACCGTCTTGAGGCCGAGCTCGAAGTTGTCGAGGGTCTCGGGCTCGAACGGGTCCGGAACCGATTCTTGGAGCTGCAGCGTGCCGTTCAGGCCGCCACCCTTGAACCCCCGCGCGTACGAAAAATAGGTGAGCAGGTGCTCGATCGGTGTGTCCTCGATCCACTCGTCGCGAGCCCGCAGGGTAAGCGTTGCCGCCGGCGTCCACGACTCGAAGGTCTGACCACCGCTGCCGGAGGTTACGTCGGTCGTGCTCACCACGGTCTGGGTGAGGTCCTTGCGGTCCGAGGTGTAGCGAATGCCGGCGGTGAGAGCGAGGTAGTCGGTGATGTCGAGGGTCGCCTGACCGAAGAGGGCCCATGTGAAGTTGTCGACTTCGATCGGGGTGTAGGTAAACCCATTCGCGGCGGGCACGTCGATCGTGTTGCCGCTGTTCGCTTCGTCCCAGTACGAGAAGAACCCGGTGACGCCGTTGATGCGACCGTCCCACGCCGAGCCGTTGACCTGCAGCTCCTGCTGAACCTGGGTGGCGCCGCCCGGTATTCCGTCGGCGATGGTAGGCCCGGCCTGGGTGAGGTTGACGCCGGGAATCGACGTCGACTCGAGATCGACCCGGTACCTCGAGTCCTGCTCTCGCCACGACGTGATCGACTTGACCAGGACGTCCTCGACCAGACCGACGTCGCCGACGTCCCAGTTCGCGATCGCCCAAGCACCGTAGGTCGTGAAGTCGGCCAGCTGATGGATCTCCGAACCGGTATCGAACGGACCCGTCGCATCACACGCTTCTTCGATACCCGGGAGGATCACCTGCAGTGGTGCAGCGAAGATGTACTTGCACTGGCCGCCGCGCCCGTGGCTGCGGGTGCGCGCCCACGAACCGCTCACGTCGATCGTCAGATCTTCGATGGGCTCGAGGCGCAGAGTGCCGAGAAAGGTGTTGTTGGCTTCGTCGGCCAGATACTCGTCGCGGGTGAAATTGTAAACGTGGCCGCCGTAGTTCTGCGACGAGAAGGCGAAGCGCAGCGATGCGCGATCCTCGAGCCAACCGATGTCGAGCGGCACGTTCAGCATCGCCCGGCCATCGAATCGATCGTAGTTGCCGAAACGAAAGAAGACCGAGCCCTCGACCTCGTCCTTCGGCTTGACCGTCTTGATGTTCATCGCGCCGCCGACCGTATTCTTGCCGAAGAGCGTCCCTTGCGGACCGCGCAGCACCTCGATCTGGGCAATGTCGACGACGTCGAAGATCGATCCCTGGGCGCGTGCGAAGTAGACCCCGTCGATGTAGATCCCAACCCCGGGATCGAACGCAATGCCGGTGGTCGACGATCCGATTCCGCGAATCCGCACCTGGGCGACGTTGGCGCTACTCGTCTTGAGGAACGTCAGGTTGGGAACCAGCTGCTGGACGTCGCTGGTACGGTTGATCCCGGAATCGCGGATGAGCTGCTCGCTGATCGCGGTCACGGCCACCGGGGTGTCCTCGAGCGCCTCGGTTCGCTTGCGCGCAGTGACGACGATCTCCTCGATCGAGCTCGACGAGCGCGTTCGCGCCGGAGATACGGGCGCCGCGCTCGGCCCGGCACCCTGCTCCGCGACCTCGGCGCCGGAAGCGGTCGAGTCGACCTGCCCCCGTGCACTTCGGGGAATCACGGCGACGCCGACCGTCGACGCGGCTAGAGCCACGAGCACCGCATGCTGCGCCAGCGACGACGCACGCCAAACACAAGAACGAATCAAGAGCCTTCTCCTCAATCAGACCGGGCTGCCGCACTAGCCGAGTCCGCGGCAGAGATCGCAACCACCCGCTCGGAGTCTTGGATTGACTGCCAGTCACCTCACGGCGTGCGGCAGGTCAACCTCTTGCCGTTCGGGTGCAGCACGCAGTCGCCCTCGTCGAAGATGAGCTCGCCACACTGCCCGGCGGCGCCGTCAGTGGCATCGCCGAGCACCAGCGACAGCCGCAGAGGGCCGGACGCCGAGTACGAGCCGCGCGCCGCGGCCAGGCGAACGCGCACACCGTCACCGGAATCCGTATCGTCGAGCGCGCGGATGCGGCGCACCCCTCCTGCCGAGTCGGCGGCACAGCCAGCCGGGACGCTGTTGGTGCGGTTCCGGTACGACTGCCGCTTGCCGTTGCGGCGCAGCGTCCACCCGTCCTTCGGACCGCACTGCGGCGGCGTCCCGCCCGGAATCGTCTGATCGACGACGAAGCTGCCGCCGTCGCTCATGTCCTGGACGACGATTCTCATGCCGCGGTCGTCGAGGGCGAGCGATCCGGACGGCAAGCTGCCGCCGAGGTCTACGGTTCCCTTGATGCGCAGAGCCCCCGATCCGGCGAGATCGAGTCGCTTCAGGCGAACCAGTGCATCGTCGATCGCTACCCCATCGGCGCAAGGATCGCACGCGTCGCCCCAGTCATCACCGTCGCTGTCGGTCTGGCCGGGATTGGTGGCGGCAATGCAGTTGTCGCAAGCATCGCCGACTCCATCGCCGTCGCTGTCGAGTTGATCGGCGTTGGCGAGAGCGGGGCAGTTGTCGGCATCGTCCGCGACCAGGTCGCCATCGCCATCGAACGAATCGATCAAAGCGTTGAGCGCGTCGCAGCGGCCGCCGCGGTAGGTCGGCGGCAACGGGTCCGCGACGTCGAAGCTCCACTCGTAGTGATCCTCGGCAGCCCCCCAAACGGGCCAGGCAGCGGCGGTCGTGGCGGGCACGCCGGAGGCGGCAAACCCCGCCCACGCAGTCATCATCTCGGTCGCCAGGGCGGCGTCGTCAGCGTCCGGCGCAAAGAAGAGCGAGGAAAGCTGCGGCGTCGTCCCCAACACGAAGAAGACGTCGAGACTGTGAAACGCACCGAGTCCCTCGAGCCCGAGGCCCGGCACCAACGGCGTAACCGTGTGCGAAAACTCGTACATGTAGGTGTCTGCCCCGGCACCGGTGATCGCGTCGGCGATGCGGGCGACGTGACAGTTCATCTGCAAGTCGCCGAGCAGAGTGTGGAAACTGGCGACGTTGTCGGCAGAGTCGGCCGGCGCCGGATAGAGCGTGAGGACATCGTCGGCGATGTCCCCGAGCGGCAGCGGCGCGAAGAGGGCACCGCCGTCGCCGGCGAGGAAGTCCCGCACCGCTTGGTCGTAGTCGGCCTCGATTGCTGCGGCGAGAGCCGGGTCGAACAGCGTCAACGGAGTGGTCTCGTCACGCGTGGCACCGATGATCACCTCGTCGACCGGCAGCGGTTGTTGCGACAGAACCGTCTGCGGCTTTCCGGTGAGAACGTAGCCGTCGATCGTCTCGCGGAACATGAATTCGGAAACCGGCATCGATTGGAGCGCAGTGATCGCGTCGGCCGGAAGCGCTCTCAAACAAGTCAGCCGATCCGCGCCGGGTGTCGTGCAACCGAGCGCCGCGGCGACCGCGTTGCTGCGGTCGACCTTGGTCAGTCCGTCGACCGCCGACCCGGGCGTGGTGCGAAGCGGCAGTGCGACCTGACACGGACCGCTCTGCATGATGGCGCGTTCGAAGAGCCCATCGCTGAGCGGCGAAGAGAGCAGCGAGCACACTGCGCCGCCGCCCGCCGACTGGCCGAACACGGTGACGCTGTTGGGGTCGCCACCGAAGCCGGCGATGTTCGCCTTGATCCACTGCAGCGCCCGGATCATGTCGAGCACCGCGTAGTTGCCGGCAGAGCCGTCGGGATCTTCGGAAACCAACTCTTCGGTGCCCATGAAGCCGAACAGGCCGAGCCGGTACTGGATCTTGACCAGGACGACGTCACCGGTGGCGGCGAGGTTCGGCGTCGACGCGCGCTCGCACCCCTGCGTGTAGGCGCCGCCGTGGATGTAGACCATGACCGGACGCGACGGCGCCGGTGGCCACGACGCGACCGGAGAATAGACGTTGAGGGCGAGGCAGTCCTCGTCGCCGGCCGGGGAATCGGAGGGAACCCCGTCGGCGCAATCGTTGCCAGCCGAGATCTGCGGACAAGCGTTGGCGAAGGTATCGGCGACCAGCATCGAAGCGCGGGTCGCCGGCGCTTGCGGCCTGGCGAAGCGAAGCTCACCGACCGGCGGCGCCGCGTAGGGAATACCGCGGAACTCCCAGACCCCCGACGCCGCGTCGAACACACCCATCACCGGGCCCTCGGTGGTCGCCACCTGACCCGGCTGAGCCACGGCGGCCGCGGCAAAGGTCGCGCA
>JAUIGL010000068.1 GCA_030430165.1 bacterium
TCCATACCCAAACTTCTCCCCCTACGGGGGAGATGCCCCGCCAGGGGCAGAGAGGGCGTATCAGATGACTTCGCCGCCGGCGGCGAAGCACTCCGATGCGAAATCGGCCCCAGCCGATTTCAATACCCAAACTTCTCCCCCTACGGGGGAGATGCCCCGCCAGGGGCAGAGAGGGCGTATCAGATGACTTCGCCGCCGGCGGCGAAGCACCAGACGACGAAATCGGCCCAAGCCGATTTCAGTACCAAAACTTCTCCCCCTACGGGGGAGATGCCCCGCCAGGGGCAGAGAGGGCGTATCAGATGACTTCGCCGCCGGCGGCGAAGCACATATACTCGCCTGCCATGGGCTGGATCAGAAACTGGCGGCGCCGCCGTATCCTGCGCGAACCCTTTCCCGAGCACTGGTTGGAAATCATCGCCGAGCATTCGAATTTCATCGAGCAGATGCCGGCCGACCGACTCGCGAAGTTTCGCTCGGACCTGCAGATTTTCGTTCACGAGAAGGTCTTCATCGGCGCCCAGGGCTTCGAGATCACCGAAGAAGTGCGTGTCGTCATCGGCGCGGCGGCGGTTCGGCTGATCCTCTACCTCGACTTGTCCTACTTCGATCGCGTGTCCGAGATCCTCGTCTACCCAGGCGCCTACCATCATCCCGACGATCGCGAGACTGGAATCCTCGGCCAGGTGGACGACTGGAACACGGTCGTTCTCTCCTGGCCGGCGGTGGTCGCGGGTCTGCGCAACTCACGCGACGGCCACGACACCGCAACCCACGAGTTCGCCCACGTTCTCGATCGCAACAGCGGCGCCTTCAACGGCACCCCGGTGCTGCGCGCCAACGAAGACTACGCCGAGTGGGGCAGGGTACTGAGCCACTACTACCTCGAGTTGCGCGACGGCAAGACCAACAATCGGCCGCTCCTACGCGACTATGCCGCAACCAACGAAGCCGAGTTCTTCGCCGTCGCCACCGAGGTCTTCTTCGAAAAGCCGCGCGTCATGCAGCGCAAAGCTCCCGACCTCTACGAAGAGCTACAGACTTTCTTCGGTGCCGACCCGGCTTCTTGGGGAAAATGAAGCCGCGTTCCTTCTAGAAGCGGAACTCGAGGCCCACCGTAATCGGCGCGAAATTCGGAGTAGCATCGGTACCGACCAGACTCAGGTCGGTCACCCCGACGACGTAGCCCCCGCTCACCCGAGCCACCAGCTGCGGCAGCAGATAGAAGTCGGCTCCGCCCGAAAAACGGAAGGCCGCGGTCGCGTCGGTCGCGTCATCCAGAAAGAACGCCTCGTCGACGTGGGCAACCAGGACACCGACGCCGAGCAACCCGTACGGCTGGACCCACGGCGGGAGAACATCGACCAACGGATAGACCTTGGTCGCCGGCATCGCGGTGAGCGCCCAGGCATCGGTCAAATGCCGGCCGAACTCGCGCACCTCGAAGTTCGGCAGATATAGGAACTGCCCTTCCAGGCTCACATAGCGGTTGAAGCGGTAGCCGGCGAACACTTCGAATCCCAGAGGGTCGTCGGTGGTGAGTCCGCCTTCGATGTCGAAATCGGGAATCGCGTAGACGAAGTGCGCCCCGAGAAACGCCCCGCGGCGCAGCCGGCGATTTTCTTTTTCTTGGGCCGCAGCCGGCAAAGTAGTCGCCAGGACGCAGAGAACTACGCCGAGCGAGGCCTTCCACCACTTTCGGGCTTTCTTCATCGCGCGCTACCTCAGACCCCCCAAGCGCCGTGCCCAGCTGCAGCCCAGACACGGCGAAGAGATCGATTGACCCGTGGTCGCAGTAGCACAATGGCGGATCAAGCGAAAAGTCGGGGCGTTTCGGAGATTCGGCGTTCAGAAAACTGATCAACGCAAAGCCAAGAAGCGAAGGAGCGAAGGGGTTTTCAGGTGAAATGGGCCCATGCCGATCTCCACCACTAAACGACCTCCGTCACCCACCGTTCAACGCCCGCATGTCCGCCGCTGCCACCGACAGCATCGGCAGGTCGATCCTCGGCGAGCTGCGCAGGTCGGCGACCACTCCTTCCAGGCGGTCGAGGGCGTGGCCGTGGCTGCCTAGCCATGCGTCGATGCGGTCGGGCTTCGCCGCTGCGGATTTCTCGGCGGCGACCAGGGCTGCCGTCAGGTCGGCCTGCACCGAGTACAAGTCGTCGATCAATCCCATCGCCGCGGCCTTGCGCCAGCGGTCGCCTTCGATCACCAGGCTGGCGCTCGACTGCCGCAACCAGTCCGCTCCGATGCGATCGCCGAGCTCGTAGTACGCCGTCGCCGCGTCGCTGACGTCGATCTTCGCTTCCGCGGCAATGCGGGCGATGTCGCAAGCGGCGGCGAGAACGTCGAGATTGGCGACCTGGCGCGCCAACCCGTTTGGGGCGCCCTTCTTCGAATAGTAGGCCGCGCGCTGGTCGCGGCTCTGCTTGCGACTCGCCGGGATGACGCGGTCGAGATTCTTCTCGATCACTTCCACCGAAGGTGCGTAGGCATCGACCACCTCGCCGATGTCGACCCCCTGCTGTGCGTTGCGCAGGAACCAGACGGTCGAGTGCTTCATCAACGCCAGCACGTCGAGTCGCATCTCGGTCTGTAGCTCGGCGTCGATACTGTCGTCGAGGTCGTCGATTGCCGCCCACAAGTCGGCAGCGCGATACACGACTCGACTCACCAGGTAGGCACCGGCGATGCGCGGCGAAGGCGCTCCGGTCCGCTCTTGGATCGATGACACGAACGCCGGACCAGTACGATTGACGATGGTGTTGGCGACGTAGGTGGCGGTGATCTCCCGGCGCAGCGGATGGGTGTGCAGAAAGTCGGTGAACCGCCTGCACATCGGCCCGGGGAAGTAGCCACCGACTCCGTCGGCGAGATGCCGATCATCGGGCAGGTCCGACTCGAGCACCTCCTCGAAGAGAACGATCTTGGCATACGCCAGCAGGACTGCGAGCTCCGGACGGGTCAGGCCGTTGCCATCAGCCCGGCGCTCGTCGATCTCTTCGGCGGTGGGCAGAAACTCCACCGCCCGGTCGAGCCGCTCCTCCTTCTCGAGAGCCGCAAGGAAACGTGCGTGGTCGTCGAGCAAAACCGCGCTCTGCCTCTCCGCTTCGCTCAGCGCGCTGCTCTGGCGATAGTTGTCGCGCAGCACCAGCGCCGCGACTTCGTCGGTCATCTCCTTCAGCAACTTGTCGCGCTTCGGCCGCGTCAGCTTGCCGCTCTCCATGGCGCGGCGCAGCGGGATTTTGATGTTCACCTCGTGGTCCGAGCAATCGACCCCGGCCGAATTGTCGATGAAGTCGGTGTTGATCCTCCCACCGGCGAGCGCGTACTCGATGCGTCCGCGCTGCGTAATCGCCAGGTTGGCCCCCTCTCCAATGATGCGCGCGCCAACCTCGCGACCGCGGATGCGCACCGCGTCGTTGGCGCGGTCGCCGACCTCGGCCTCGCTCTCGTGGCCGGCGCGAACGAACGTCCCGATGCCGCCGAAGAAGAGCAGGTCGACCTCGCACTGGAGGATCGCCCGGATCAGCTCGTTCGGCGTTACCGTCGACTTCTTGCCTAGACCGAACAGCTTGCGCATCGTCGCCGATACCCGGATCGACTTGGCGGAGCGCTCGAAGACTCCGCCGCCACGCGAGATCAGCTTGCGGTCGTAGTCGGACCACGAGGACCGCCCCATCTCGTACAGCCGCTTGCGTTCGGCGAACGACTTACCGGGGTCGGGATTGGGGTCGACGAAGATGTGCAGGTGGTTGAACGCCGCGACCAACTGCATGTGCTTGCTGTAGAGCGCTCCGTTGCCGAAGACGTCGCCCGACATGTCGCCGACGCCGACGCAGGTGAAGTCCGACTTCATCGCGTCGACACCCATCTCGCGGAAGTGGCGCTTGATCGACTCCCAAGCGCCGCGCGCGGTGATGCCCATCTCCTTGTGGTCGTAGCCGGCCGATCCGCCGGAGGCGAAGGCGTCGCCGAGCCAGAACCCGTACTCCTCGGCGATACCGTTGGCGATGTCGGAAAAGCTCGCGGTGCCCTTGTCGGCGGCGACGACGAGATACGTGTCGTCGCCGTCGCGGCGCACGACCTGGTCGGGCGGTACGACCTCCTCGTCCACCAGGTTGTCGGTGATGTCGAGCATGCCGCGCATCATCGTCTGGTAGCAGGCAATCCCCTCGCGCTGGACGGCCTCGCGCCCGCCCTCGGTCGGAGGATTCTTGACCACGAAGCCGCCCTTGGCGCCGACCGGCACGATGACGGCGTTCTTGGTCATCTGCGACTTCATCAGACCGAGCACCTCGGTGCGAAAGTCCTCGCGCCGGTCCGACCAGCGGATGCCGCCGCGCGCCACCTTGCCGCCGCGCAAGTGCACCGCTTCGACCCGCGGCGAATAGACGAAGATCTCGACAAACGGTCGCGGCGCCGGCAGCTCGTCGAGAGCGCGGCTGTCGATCTTGAACGACACGTACGTCTTGTCGCCGCCTTCGTCGTTCTTCTGAAAGTAGTTGGTGCGCAGAGTCGAGGTCACCGCGTTGGCGAAGCGCCGCAGGATGCGGTCCTCGTCGAGAGACGCTACGTCCTCCAATGCCCGCTCGATCTTCTTGCGCAGCCGAGTCGCCGCGGCGCCGTTCTCCCCGTCGGGGCCGGCGCCGTCCGTATCGAAGAGGCTCTCGAAGAGCTCGACGATGTGACGCGCGATCGCCGGATGGCTGGCCAGAGTCGACTCCATGTAGGACTGGCTGAACGGAATCCCGGCCTGCAGCAGAAACTTGCAGTAGCCGCGCAACACGACGATCCGCCGAGCCGAGAGTCCGGCGGAGAGCACCAGGGCGTTGAATCCGTCGTTCTCGATATCCCCGCGACAGACGCCTTGCATCGTCTCCTCGAACAGCTCCTTGACCTGATGCAGGTCGACCTTGCGCCGGTCGGTCAGCTCGAGGCCGAAGTCGTGCACCCAGACCACATGGGGAACGTCGCTCGGAACCACGCGATGCGGAATCTCATCGATGACCCGCACCCCCATGTTCTCCAACACCGGCAGAACGTCGCTCAGCGGCTGTGCGCTGTCGCGACGGTAGAGCTTGAGGCGCAGCTCGTGCGGCGCGGCGTTGCGCGGTTGAAAGACGTCGAAGACATTCGCCCCGGTCGCGAGCGTTGCCCCGATGTGCTCGATGTCGGACACCGCTTCGATCGCCTGGCAACGCTGGCGGTACGCGATCGGGAACGCGTCGCCGTAGCGCTGGAAAACTTCGCGCCCCTCCTCGGCGCCGAGGATCTCGACCAGATGGTCGCACACATCCTCGCGCCAATCGCGCGCCGCCTCGGCCAGCAACTCTTCGATCTCCGCGGGCGAGTGCGGCGCCTCGGCTCCCGGCACGGTGCGTACGTTGAAATGAACCCGCGCCAACGGTTCGTCCGATATCGACGTGTGGAAGGAGTTGAGCGTACCGCCAAATCCGTCGCAGACAATGGCCGTCAGCCGCTGGCGCAGCCGTGTGTCGAAGCGGTCGCGCGGGACGTAGACGAGGAGTGAAACCCAGCGCCCGAGCGGGTCCGGATGTACGAACATCGCCACCCGCTGTCGCTCGCCCAGGCGCAGGATACCGAGGCTCGTCTGCAGCAGCGTCTTTGCGTCGATCTGGAACAGCTCGTCGCGCGGCAGCGTCTCGAGAACGTGCAACAAGCCACGACCGTCGTGGCTGTGCGGATCGAGGTCGGACTCTTCGAGGATCGCATCCACTTTGCGACGCAGGAAAGGAATGAGCCGGGGTGGGCTGGTGTAGACGGTCGAGGTGAAGAGTCCGGCGAACAAGCGACCACCAACGACGTTGCCGTCCGCGTCGAATCGCCGCAGGGCGACCGTATCCATGTGGACCGAGCGCTGGACGGTGGCGCGGCGATTCGACTTGCCCACCGTCAGCAGCTCGGGCCGTCGCAAGAAACTCGCCATGTCGGCCGGCAGCTCCTCGAGCTCGAGCAGCCCCTCGTAGACCGTCACCGAGTCCTTGCGCAGAACGCCGAGACCGCTGTCCGGCGCGATCTCGATGCGAGTCTTGTCTCCGTCGGTGACGAAGCGGTACTCGCGGTATCCGAGAAAAGTGAAGTGGTCGCTCTCCAGCCAGCGGAGAAAGGAGATGGTCTCGTCGGCATCTTCGACCAGCTCCGGCGGACGAGTCGACTCGATTTCGCCGATCGTGTCGACCACCTTCCTGCGCATCTTCGGCCAATCTGCGACCGCCACGGCCACATCCCGAAGCACGCCACGCAGACGCTGCTCGATCGCCGTCCGGTCGTCGGCGCGGGTGTGATGATCGATGTGCAATTGCATCACCGATTCCGCCTGGCATTCGGCCGGAGCTTCGTCCCGGTGGCAGATCTCGATCAGCTTTCCCTTCGAGTCGCGTTTGACCCCGAGTACGGGATGGATGGCCAGGTGGACCGCAACGTTGGTGCGATTGAGCTCGGCGGTCACCGAGGCCAGCAGGAACGGGATGTCGTCGGTGACGATCTCGACCACGGTGTGGCGGATGTCGAGGCCGTCGCGTTCCGGATCCGGGTTGAAGACGCGCAACTGCAGGCCTCCGGGACGGCGGGCTTGCAGCTGCGAGAAGGCGGACAGCGCCGCTCCGCGCAGAGTGTCCTCGCCCAGGGCAACCACGTCCTCCGGCGCGACGTGCCGGTAGAACTCCTCGACGAAGCGTGCCGCGGCGCTACCCCCGCGGCCGTGCTTGACGCGGTCGACGACGCGGCGAACCAGTTTCTTCTTGGCGGAATCACTTGAACGCGGCATGCGTCCCCCTCTTTTTGAGCATTGAACGAACCATAGCAGACCACATCCGTCGGGGCAGGCCCGATGGTCAGCGCAGTTAGCACCGCCTCTCCGATTGCGAAACCATCGGCACGCACAATAGAGTGTCATTCTGATATGCTGACCAATACCGACCGAAGGTTCGCCCCCCTCGCATCAGCCTTGCGCCGCGTCGCCGTGTCGACCTTGGCGCTGGCCTCGAGCGTACTGCTTGCCGCCGCGGCGCAGGCCGGAGGCTTGGAAGCCCCGGTCATCGGCTGCGAGCAAGCCGACGAGATGGTCGAGATAACCCAAAGCTCCCGCCTCGATCCCTCTTGCGAGTGGACCGGCGGCATTCGCGTCGTTGCCTCCGACGTCACGCTCGACTGCCAGGACGCGCGCATCGTGTCGACCAACGTCCGCTACGGGATCCACATCATCGCCCCGGTCGACACGCCGCTCTCCAACGTCACGGTGCGCAACTGCCACGTCGAGGGCTTCCTCAACTGCATCCACATCGAGCGCGAGGGCTTCCGCGAGCTGCCCGCGGGCGAAGAGTACGAAAACACCTTCTCGAATATCGTCATCGAGGACGGCAGCGTGCTCAACTCGCGCGGCGTCGGGCTCTACGTCAACGGCTACGTGACCGACGTCACGGTGCGCCGGCTTCACATCGAAGGGACCGGCAGCTCCGGCATCTATCTCGAGACCGGGTCACGAGCCAACTTCATCGAGGACAACGAGATCGTCAACAACGGCTTTCGCGAGAACGGCCCGGGTGGCCAGTTCTTCGAGCTCGCCGGCACCACCTTCTTCTTCTGGGGCCCTGGCCGAGAGGGAGTCGCCATCGACGGATCGCGCGACAACGTCGTGCGCAACAACTATTTCGAGGGCAACTCCTCCGGCGCGATCCTCCTGTACAAGAACTGCGGCGAGTTTCCCGACAGCAACCGCTACTTCGAGCGCCGCTACGGTTCGCACGGCAACGTCATCGAAGGAAACACCTTCGTCGGCGGCGACAACGGAGTCTGGGTCGCCTCGCGAATGGCCGAGAATACGATCCCAATGGAGTGCACCGACCCGCAGTACGCGACTGGCTTCGTGCTCGACCACGCCGACGACAACACCGTACGCGGCAATCTCTTCGAGAACGTCACCTATCCGGTGCGCGTAGAGGACGACGGCACAATCGTCGAGGACAACGAGTTCGTCAGCGACGATCCTGCCCATCTGGCGGTGCTCGTCGGCACTCCGGTTCGAACCTCCGTGCTCGGCCTACCGGTCGACCGCACCCGCATCAGCGGCAACCAAGCCCGCATCGAGGGTAACCAGACTCCCTACCGCTGGGTGCACGGTCATGCCGACACCACGTTCGCCAACAACCGGAGCTTCGGCGACGCAGTCGGCTTCTGCGAAGGGGAGCCGCCGGCGCGCGGGCCATTCGTCATGGCCATCGAGTTCGTGCAGGCCGAACGCGACGACCCGCCCCAGCGAGAGGCGCCGACCCTGCCCACCCCGCGGCCGCTCGCCGCCTGTCCGACCTGTCGCGGCGACTGCAACGCCGACGGCGTCGTAACCGTGGACGACCTGGTGCGCGCGGTCCGCGTCGCCCTCGGCGAGATCGATGCGGACACCTGCTCGCTGGTCGACCGCGACAACGACGGGGCAGCCGACATCGCCGAGCTGATGGCCGCAGTCGACACCGCGCTCAACGGCTGCGTACGAGCTGGCTAACTCGGCCTGGCAATGTCGGCGAGCGCCAGCGAGAGGCCG
The DNA here is from genome assembly GCA_030430165.1 of bacterium. Lineage (GTDB taxonomy): Bacteria > Desulfobacterota > Binatia > HRBIN30 > CADEER01 > CADEER01. The sequence goes on from JAUIGL010000068.1 coordinate 8,564, forward strand.
ACGACGACGAACGGGATCGACTGAAACGCACTGCCGAGCGAGACGCTCGCAACCAAGAAGGAAACGAGCGCGGCCTGTAGGGCCACGGCGCGTCCAAAGATCCACGGATCCCGGACCTTGTCCTTCGCGATCCGCCACAAGCTCCGCGCGGTAACCGCCAGCAGCAGCAGGTAGGCGGCGAGGCCGATCGCTCCCGCCTCGTACAATAGCTCGACGTATATGCTGTGGGCGGTACGCGGTGGATACTCCGGGCCCTTGGCGTGCGGCACGGCGAACGTACCGAGACCGTGGCCGAACAACGGACGCTCGACCGCGGTCGCCAAACCCTTGGTCCAGATTTCGACTCGCGACTGTACCGACACCGCGGCCGCCGGACTCGCCACCTCCGAGATCCTCTCGACGTACGAGCGCGGCATCGCAAGCCCCACCAGAAACACGACCAGCGCCACGGTCGTGATCAGCGCGTTGAACGGCCTCAGCCGAGAGAAGAACAGCCACGCACAAGTGCAGACCAAGGCGACGAAGCCGCCGCGCGACCCAGTCGCGACGATGCCGGCAACTACGGCGACGCTGCCGAGAACCCCCATCGCGCCGGGCCACCCGACAGCCGATCGCCCGACGAATGCCGACCACAGCGCAACTCCGAAGGTGAGCGCTCTCGCCAAATCGTTGTTGTCGCGAAAGACTCCTTCGCCCCCCCGTCCCGGACCCTCGACCACCTTCGCTACATCGAACTGAACGTGCAGCCCGCTGCGATACGCCTGCCACAGCGCGTCCGCCGCCAACACGGCCAGCGAACAGCCGATCACCAGCAGCGCCTGATCGAACGCCGACCGCGAACGCAGCAGAGTCATCATCAACCAGCTCACCAGCCCGAGCTTCAGAGGCGTGAGCAACGCCGCCGCGTCAGGTCGGTCGCCGGCCAGAGCTCCCGGCGTCACCGCGACCAACAGCAGACCCAAAGGTAACAACGGTCGCAGTGAAGCACGGAGATCCTCCCGTCGCAGCGCGAGCGCCGCCGCCAATAGAAGCCCGACAGCGAGCGCCAGCATCGGACGCAACGGGCGCAGCTCGACCAGGTAGTCGTGCGGCCGCATGAAATCGAGCCACAGGTAGAGCATCAGGCCCAATCGCGGCCAGCGCACCGCGGTCGCAAAGCCGATCAGCGGCACCGCCAGTAGGGGCCAAGCAACATCGTCGTTCAAGACCGCCTCGCTCTCACCGCGACCCGCCGGCGCGGTCCCAGCGCACGCGCCAGGCACTGATGCGATTACCGGCGGCAGTGGCTTCGCCGACCTTCTCGAAAAAGCGACTATAGCGCCCGTCGAGAAGAGTCAGCTGAGAATAGGTCGATCTCACCGTCGAGGTCGGGCCGATCGCGGCGCGTCGCGCGGTCGAATCGTACAACACGGACCAACCGGCACCGTCGTCGCCACCGCGAAGCATCTCGACTCCCTCCGCGCCGGCGCGCAAGACCAGGTCCGGCGGTCCCCAGTCGTTGCCGCCTCGGAGGCGGCTCTGCACCGGCCGGTCGAGCCGCAAATCGAGCCCGGCAACTCGGCGCCACGGCACCGAGCACTCGCGGCTCTCCCCGTCTCCCGCGCAAGAACCCCAGTTGGTGGCGCGGACGCGGGCCAACGAGGTGGCACGCTCCGCTGCTCCGGTCTTCGCCGCGAGGTCCCACACTGCCATCTCTTGCCAAGAACGATCCTGGCGGTTGCGTGAGCTCAAAACCAGGTACGACTCGGGCACCCGGCAATGACTCGCCTCCATCAGATTGACGATGAAGCCGCTCGGGATCCCCTGTTCCGCGTACGACCGCTCGGCCGTTGCTGCGTCCTCGATGGCAACGCGTTCGATCAGGTGGAGAATCTCGAGCGGACTCAACCCGAAGCGGCCGAGCTGGCCGAACGTCTGGCCAAAGTCGCCGAGATCGCGCCGCGCCAACGATCCGCAATGCAGCATTCGCAGAAACCCGACAGTCTGGCGCTCGTCTTCGCTCATCATCGCCCGCGCCAACCAATAGGGAGCACCGCTGTGCAGCACCCCGCCGTCAGCCGACACCCTCCGCCGTGAAAAGTAGCTGGCGAAGTAGCCGGCCGGCCACCACGTCGTGACGATGGAATCGGCAGCCGAGCCGTCGCGCACCTGGGAAAGCACTTCGTCCCAGGCACGGTTCATTTCCGGTCGGTAGGCCTGGGCCCGGACGACCCCCGACCTCAGCGGAGCGAACATGACGGCGCACAGGACGAGGCCGGTCGCAATGGCAAGCACACCGCACCGCCTGCCGTCGCTTCGGCGATCGAAGCTTGCCGCCAGCCCGAGCAATCGGTCGGCTGCTACCGCGACCGCAACTGCGAACGGCAACACCAACAGCAACAGAAAGCGAATCGCGCCGAGACCCAAATAGAGAGAGGCGAGGAACCAGACGACGATGGAGACGGAAGCCCGGCGGCGCGCCCCCTCTCTGGCGTCGGCTGCATACAAAACGACAGCGGCGACCAACGGCAGCGACAACGCCGCGACCATCGGCAGCGGGGAATGATCGGGCAACGCGAACAGCAAGCGGAAGAGAGCGACGCCGCTAAGAAACACCGCGAAGTGGTACGGCGCCCAGGCGCGGCTCGGTACCAACATGAGGACCACACCCATCCAGGCAACTAGCAGGTACACTGGCCCGCCGATCCACGTAGCCACTTGCGGCAAGCTGAGCGCGCGCAGCTCCCCCACCGCGGCGTAGTTGTCCGGCCAGCCCAGACGCGCGCCCCCTTCCGCGAACGCCACCGACGCGAAGAACGGGCTGTCGAACAGAACTTCGGTCGCGTCGAGGTAGTCCACCGACGCTCCGGCGAGCGTCGTCGCCACTCCCGCCGCGACGACGAACGCGGCCAACGTGGCCAGCGCGTCTCGTGGTCGTACGTAGCGGTCGGGTCGTCCGAAACGATCAGCCGCCAACACCAGCACCGCATTGACCGCCAGGCCGGCGACGACGATCGACCAGGCGAACGGCCAGCCGTTCCAGGTCAGGGCATACGGTCCCACCAAAAGGCCCGCCACCGCCGCCAAGACCGTCGCCGTGAGCCGTGACCGGGCAAGAATCGCTTCGATCGCCAGCCACGCGAGCATCGCCGGAAAGAAGAAATTCCAGATGTCGTTGTCGGCACCGAAGCTTCGCAGCAGCAGCACCGGGTGGAGACCCGAGAGCAGCGCGGCGACACAGCCACCGAACACTCCGGTCAGACGAAAGCCGATGGCAAACGCCGGCACCACGGCGAGCACCGCAACGAGAACCGGCACCAGGAAAGCCGACGCGAGCAGCGGACGCCCCGGTGACAGCCATGCAAGGGCGCGGTGCAGTGCGGCAATCGCGCGCACGTGCACCGATCGGGGATAGCGCACGCTGCGACCGTCGGGCGCGAGGCCGGTTCGGTCCATGCAAACGCCGTCGACTACCTGGTCGCACACCGATCCGGTCTCGAGGAGCTTGCGCGCCAAATGCGCCCAGGCGTAGCCATCGTACCCACCGAGATAGACGTACTCCCGGCCGTCGCCGCCGGGATAGCGGTAGTCCTCGGCAACCCCGGCGCTGGCACTGTCCCCCAACCAACCCAAGTCGGCCGCGCCGGTCCGCGCCGGAAGCATGCGCACACAAGCGACGATCAACCCCGCCACGGCGAGGCACAGCAGGGGCACGAGCATCGCGGCAGGCCCCGGGGCGCGCCCCGCCCAACGATTCGACGACGGGGTCTCGGATCTCTCCGGCCTGTTCTTCTTCGAACGGCTGACCATCCCTATGGCAGCAACCGGTCGTAGGCGGCGGCTTCGATTCGCATGCGCTCGGCCAAAGAGAACTGCCACCGCACCAACTCTCGCCCGGCAAGTGCCAACCGTTCCCTCAGCTCGGCATCGTTCAGCAGTCGCCGCAGCTCTGTCGCCAATCCCTCGACGTCTCCCGCAGCGAATCGAAGCCCGCTCTCCTCGTCGCGAACCAACGCCCCCACTCCGCCGACGTCGGCGGCGATCACCGGCACCTCCATCGCCATCGCTTCGAGCAAGGCATTCGGCGTCCCTTCGCGCCAACTCGCCGAAACGGCGATGTCGGACGCCTCGAGAACCGGGCGCACATCTTCCTGGAAGCCGAGGAAGCGCACTCGTTCGCCCAGCCCGAGACGTACCGCGCAACCCTCCAGCGCGGCTCGCTCGGGACCGTCGCCGGCAATCCACAGCTCAGAGTCCACCTGATCCGACGCCACCCGGGCAAACGCCTCGAGAATCAGGTCGATTCCTTTTACCGGTGCGAGCCGCGCGATCACCGCGACGACGCGCCGGTCCGGCGCGACACCGAGGGCCGCCCGCATCGGTGCCGAGGCCGGTGACCCGCTCCGCTGGAAGTCCTCACCGTCGACTCCATTGCGCAACATCGAGATCCGCTCGGCCGGTACTCCGCAGCGCCGAGCCGCATCGGCGAGATCGCCGGAAACGCAGAACACCCTCTCGTAGGCCCGCAGCGACATTCGATCGAGCGCGAAGTAGAGCTTGGTTCGCAGGTCCAAGTCGACCCACCCGTGCAAGGTCGTCACCAGCCGCATCCGGTGAAAGCGGCGCAACAATAGACCGAGCAGGTTCGACTTGTAGTCGTGCCCGTGCCAGATCGTGACGTCGTAGCGACGGCAGATGCGCAGCAACGCTGTGACGGTTCGCGGATCCACCGGCCCCCTCTCGGCAATACTGATCAATTCGCATCCGGCGCGCTCGGCCGCCGCCTCCAGACCGCGATAGCCGGAACAATCGTAGGGATGGATGTAGGCTGCCACGACGCGGTACGGGGTGGCGCGAAAGTAGGCCGGCGAGGCGAGGATCGTTTTCTCGGGCCCGCCACCGCGACCCGCGACAACGCGCGTATGGAGGACTACCCGGCGACCGTCGCCGGCGGCGGCGATGTCCGCGTCTCCATCGAGTGCATTCGTCACGCGGAGGACCCCGAAACCGACACTGGCTCGCTAGATCCAGCCGAGATCAGCTCGACGAACTCGTCCGCGACTTGGGACCAGGTGCGCTGCGCCGCCCGCCGCCGCGCCACCAACTGCTCTGGTGGAACTCCGCCAGCGAGCCGCCGCGCCAGCACCGCGCGCAGCTCGTCGACGCTGCCTACCACATCGGCCGCCTCCGACCATTCGCAGCAGGCCGGAAGATCGCGCAGGATCACGGGCCGGTCGCTGCACAAGTACTCGAGCAGCTTCAGGGGTTGCATCGCCCGGGTCGCCATCAAGTCGGCATACGGCATCACCAGAGCATCCGCCCGGCGGACCAGACCCGGCAACCGGCCGCTCGGGACGGCATCGAACCATCGCACCCCGGGGATGCGCAGCAACTCCGGGTCTTCCCCGCGACGCGGCCCCACCAAGATGGTGCTACCGCCGGTCGACTCCTGGATGGCCCGCACCCAGTCGGTGTCGAGCCGGCGATCGATCAACCCCCAGAAGAGCTTTCGCGGAGCCGGCAGCTCCTCGAGCAACCGCGCGACCGGAGAATCGCCGTTCCGACCGTCGCCGGACCAGAGCTGCGCGTCGACACCGTGCGACAGCATCCGTGCGTCGATCCCCATACGCGCGAAACGGTCGCGCAAAGCCGTCGACACGGCGAGAACTGCATCGCAGCGCTCGACGAGCTCGTCTTCCATCCGCCGCAGCGAGTGGCTGTCGGCTCCCGGCCAAACCGAGAAGTCGTCGACGCAGTAGTAGACGACCCGATCGAAATCGAGCTCGCGCAGGAGGGTGGCGGCGATGGGTAGCGCGCTCACCAGGACCCGGGTACCGTTCGACGGTAGCGCCGACCCCAGTTCGCGAGCGAGGACGCGGCCGTTCCAGGCGCGCTGCCATGCGGCACGCCAATCGGGCCACAACCACGGCGAAAGAACGCGCGGCGCCGGACCGTCGCCGCCAGCCGCCACTGGCGGAGCCAACCAGTGTCGCACTTGTCGGAGTCCGCGCGCCAGATCGCCGCGGGAGATCGTCGGCGGCACCGTCCCCACCGTTTCCAGCCAATAAATCGGCAAGCGTGACAGGAGTTGGCGTGCAATGTACTGGGCGCTCGAGGGATGTCCGCCCCAGCTGTCGGCCATGAAGACGAGCGACGTCGAGGAATCGAGCAGACTATCTTCGCGAATCGGCATTGCTTGCGGAACGGCGCGCTGGAGCTTGTTCGATACTCGATTGCGCCTGTCTCAGACGCTCGGTATCAGAAAACGGTGGCGAACGGGAGTTTGCGATGACGACCCGCTCTGGTCGCTGCCCGCCACGCAACCCGATGACCGACACCCCCCCTCAGTTGATGCTGAACTGCCTGACCATCGACGTCGAGGACTACTTCCATACCAACTCGATGGATGCAGTCGTCCCACCGCAAACCTGGGATGCTCTGCCCCAGCGCGCGGAACGCAACACCTACAGAGTGCTCGAGCTCCTCGCCGAGCACGACACCAAGGCAACTTTTTTCGTGCTCGGCTGGGTGGCCGAGCGCCATCCCCATCTGGTTGGCGACATCGTCGCCGGCGGCCACGAGCTCGCATGCCACGGTCACCTGCACCGGCTTGCCTACGACCTCGGGCCGACCGAGTTCAAGCGCGACGTCGTGCGCGCCCGAGATCTGCTGCAGGACATGACCGGGTCCAAGGTCGAAGGGTATCGCGCCGCCAGCTACTCGATCGTGCCGTCGACCATGTGGGCGATCGACATCCTCATCGACTGCGGCTTCGGCTACGACTCGAGCATCTTCCCGATCCGGCACGATCTCTACGGAATTCCCGGATTCGACCGTTTTCGCGTTCGACTCGACCGGCCCCGCGGCAGCATCGTCGAGATCCCTCCGTCGACGCTACGGATCGGCGGCATGAACCTACCGATGGCGGGCGGCGGATACTTCCGCATCGCGCCCTACTCTCTGACGCGCTGGGCCATTCGACGCCTCAATCGCGTCGACCATCAGCCGGCCGTCGTCTACATTCACCCCTGGGAGCTCGACCCCGACCAGCCGCGCCTCGATGTCGGCCGGCGAACCCGCCTGCGCCACTACAGCCGACTCGAAGCAATGGACCGCAAACTCCGTCGCCTGCTCGCCGAGTTTCGCTTCGCGCCCCTGCGCGACGTCTTCGCCGACAGCGAGCCGAAAAGAGCGACCTACAACGACACGACATGAAGATCGTGTTCGCGACCACGCGGGTTCCGTTTCCGCCCAATCGGGGCGACCGAATCCGCAACCACTACATCCTCCGGCACCTTGCCCGCGAACACGAGCTGCATCTCGTCTCGCTGGCAGATCCCGGCGATCCGGGCCGCGCCCGACATGAGCTCGAAGGGCAGCTCGCTTCGGTGTCACTGGTCGAGCAGCGCCGCATGGCCGTCGCCGGCAGAGTCGCGCGCGCGATGTTCGATGGATCGTCGCTGGTCGCCGCGACCTTCGCCAATCGCCGACTCGCCGAGGCCGCCGCCAATGCGGCGGGCGCGAACACCGACCTTCTGTGGGTGAGCAACGGCGCCCTGTACCCCGCGCTCTCTGGGGTCCCCGCAGACAGCCGCGTCGTCGACCTCGTCGACGCCGACTCCGAGAAGTGGCGCGAGCTCGGCGAGCACCACCGAGGCCCTGTCGCCGCAATCTATCGCCGCGAGGCGCCGCTGACTCGAGCGCTCGAGACGTACGCAGTTGGCGACACCGACCGCCATATCGTGGTATCGCGCGCCGAAGCGGAAAGCCTCGCCGCGCACGCGGACACCCCCCTGGCTACGACCATCGTTGCCAACGGAATCGACCTCGAGGCCTTTCCCCGCGCAGCCATCGCCGACGAACCGCGGATCATCTTCACCGGTGTCCTCGACTACCCGCCCAACGTCGACGCCGTGCTCTACTTCGCCTCCGAGATCCTCCCGTTGGTGCGCCGGCGCGTGCCAGCGACGCGCTTCGTCGCCGCCGGGAGTAGTCCGACTGCCGCTATCCAGCGCGCGGCGCGCCGCTTCGACTTCGAGGTCTGCGGCGACGTGCCCGACATCCGCCCCTACCTGGCATCGGCTCGGCTGTCGGTCGCACCGATGCGGCTGGGTCGCGGCACGCAGAACAAGGTACTCGAAGCCATGGCCAGCGGAGTTGCGGTCGTCGGAACTTCACGGGCACTCGAAGGGCTGGGATCGGATGCACCGAATGTGGCAGCAGCGGCCGACGGAGCAGAGGATTTCGCCGACCGTTGCGTCGAGCTTCTCTCGGATACCCAACTAGCCACCGGGCGCGCCGAGCAGGCACATCGCTTCGTCGCCGAGTACCACACCTGGGAAGCGTCCTATGCTGCGATCGACGCAATGCTCGACCAGCTCCGTGCTCGTCCGCCGATACAAACAACCCTCTCCGCCGGCGCCAGATGATCGAGGTTCACCAGGCGCGAACACCCGAGCTCGTCGCCACCGTGAGTCGGTTCGTCGCCGCGCACGAAGCGACAAATGGCCACTACGGCGATCGCGACCCCGCCTGGCTGGACGTCCTCGAGCAGTCACTCGGCCATCGTCCGATCGTGCTGCTGTCGCGCGACGCCGAGAGCCGCGTCGACGGCTATCTGCCGCTCGCCCTCGTATCCAGCCAACTGTTCGGAAAGTTCCTGGTGAGCCTGCCCTACCTCACCCATGTCGGAATCATTGCCGACCGCGAAACCGTCGCACGAGCTCTCTGCGAAGAGGCGCTAGCGCTCGCCGAGCGTCTCGACGCCGACCACCTGGAGATACGCGGCGCCGCGCCGACCGGCGAGCGAGCCTGCAGCGCGATCCGCAACGACAAGATCCGCATGACACGCGAGCTGCCCGAAGACCCGCGAGAGCTGTGGAGTCGACTCGGCGCCAAGAATCGCAATCTCGTCCGCAAGGGCGAGAAGCACGGCCTCGAGCTGCGCATCGGCCGACACGAGCTGCTGGCGACCTTCTACGATATCCTCGCCGAGAAGATGCGCGACCTCGGCTCGCCGGTGTATCCGCGCCGGTTCTTCGCCGCCATCTTGGACGGCTTTGGTGAGCGCGCCGAGATCGCCACCGTCGAGCGAGGCGGCCGCGGCGTCGCGGGCGCCCTGCTTCTGCACGACCTGCGCGGGCGCGCGGGACGCACCGCCAGCTCCGTGCCCGCCGCGAGTGCGCGTCGATCCGAACGCGCAACCAGCGCCAACCCGTGGATGTACCACCGGCTCCTCTTGCGAGCACTGGAGCGGGGCAGCCGCGAGTTCGACCTCGGACGATCCACCCGAGACTCCGGGCCGTACCACTTCAAACGCCATTGGGATGGCGAAGAGATTCCCACGCACTGGCAGTACTTCACCCGGCGCAGCGATCCGATCCGGCTGCGACACGACGACCCACGACACGCGCGGCGAATCGCTGCCTGGAAGCGGCTGCCCGTCTGGCTGACCAAGATTCTCGGCCCGGCGATCGTTCGAGGGATCCCGTGACGACCCAGCCGATACGCATCATGCACGTCGTCGACAGTCTGGAGGTCGGTGGTCTGGAGAGGCTCGTCGAAGAGCTGGTTCGCAATCGCCGCGACCCTTTCGAGCACCAGGTATGCGCCATCCGCGCCAGGGGCGAGATCGGCGCTCGCATGCTCGATCGAGGCTGCGCGATTCACCTGCTCGGACGCAGCGAGGGCCCCGACCGAACCGTGATCCCCCGCCTGGCCGGGCTGCTGCGCCGACAATCGGCGACGATCGTCCACGCCCATTCCGACGGAGCGAGGGACGCGCTCCCCGCTGCACGGCTAATTGGTGTCGCCTCCGTCTACACGCAACACGGCTGGCTGACGGCCGAGCATCGGCGAAGAGACGTTTGGCTCGACCGCCTGTTCCTGAAGGCCGCCAACCGTGTCATCGCGGTCTCACGGCACTCCGCCGACTATCTCCATCGGGTCGCCTGGGTCGCCGAGCACAAGCTGCGACTCATCCGCAATGCGGTTCCGTCGATCGAGGCAACGAGCCAGACGCAGCGCGACCGCGCTCGAAAGACGCTGCACATCGATCGCGATGCCGCCGTCGTCGGAACCGTCGCCGCGATGCGTCCGGTAAAGCGCCTCCAAGCACTGCTCGGCGCCCTTCCCCTCTTGCTGGAACGACGACCGAACCTCGTGCTGCTGCTGGTCGGCGACGGACCGGAACGCGGCGCGCTCGAATCCGAGGCGCGCCGACTCCGCGTCAGCGACCACGTGCTGATAGTCGGCCGGCGGGACGACGTGCGAGAGTATCTCGCCGCCATGGATGTGTTCGCGCTGTCCAGCGACATCGAGGGAACCAGTCTCGCTCTGATGGAAGCCTGCTGGCGCGCCCTGCCGGTCGTCGCGACCGACACCGGCGGCAATCGGGAGGTCGTCGAATCGGGAACCAGCGGCACCCTGGTGCCGCCCGCTGACCCCGCGGCGATTGCCGATGCGCTGGCCAGCTACCTCCTCGATCGAGACAAGGCCGCCAGGCACGGCGCCGCCGCGCGCGCTCGCATGCAGGCACGCTACTCGTTCGCAGAGCTGCTCGACCGCCACGACGCCCTCTACCAGGAGCTAATCGGTCGGCGATGACAGCGATCTACCAGAGCCTGATTCGCCACACCGCGATCTACGGGGTCGGGCAAGTGTTGGCGCGTATGACCTCGGTCCTGCTGCTGCCCGTCTACACCCGCTACCTCTCCCCCTTCGACTACGGCGTGATCGCGGTCCTCGATCTCGTGTCGGCAGTGCTGGCGATCGTTCTCGGCGGCGGCATGGCGGCAGGCGCGCAACGCTACCACTTCGAAACCGACGCTCCCGAAGAGCGAGCGCGGATCTGGTCGACGGCGATCCTGTTCGTCGCGATTCCGCCGTTGCCGATCTTGCTCGTATCGTGGTGGTTCCGCGCTGGAATCGCCGCCGCCACCCACGGCGATGCCGATCCCTCGGTCGCCGACCTGTACTCGCTGGTCCTGCCGACGGTATGGTTTCTCGTCCTCAACCAAACCGCCGACGCCTTCCTGCGCACCCGAAAGCAGTCGAAGGCCAGCGTGATCTTCGATCTGGCAGGGCTGGCACTCAACATCGCGCTCAACCTCTATCTCCTCATCGGGCTCGGGATGGGAGTGCGCGGTGTGCTACTCGGCAACCTGCTCGCCACCGGCGCGACCGCGATCGCACGAACCACTCTCCTGTTCGCGCAACTGCCCTGGACCCGCCCCTCCCTTCGAACACTGGGCCTGCTCGCACGCTTCGGGCTGCCTCTGGTGGTCAGCGCCGTGCTCGCCACCGGCATGCACCAGCTCGATCGCTACTTGCTGCGCGTCTTCCGCGACCTCGAGGAGGTCGGTATCTACGCTCTCGCCCACACCATCTCACAGGGAGCGGCCTCGCTGTTGCTCATTCCGTTCTCCGCCGCCTGGGAGGCCATTCGCTACGAGATCGCTCCACGCAGCGACGCACCACAAGTCTTCGCCAGCGTGTTCCGCGCCTTCACCTACGCCATCGGCGTCCTGACCCTCGGCATGGCCCTCTTCTCGCAGGAGATCGTGTCCGTCATCGCCGCTCCCAGCTTCGCGCGGGCGGCAACCTTCGTCCCGCTCCTCTCCCTCGCCTATTTGATGTTCTCACTGCACCAACACTTCAGCGTGCCCGCCTATGTCCACAAGGTACCGGAGTGGACGATGGCCGCATTCGTCGCCGGCTTCGCTGCCACCGTCGGCGCCAATCTCTACCTCGTCCCCGGTCTCGGAGGGTACGGCGCGGCGCTCGCCAAGCTGATGGCATTCACGGTGTTCTCGTTCGCCGGCCTGTTCTTCTACGCGCGGATCGAGCGCTACCCGTACCCGATCGTCTCGCTGGTCGGCAAAGGGGTCGCGCTCGGCCTCGCCTTCGCCCTGGTGCAAAGCGCCTGCGCCTCGTTGGAAACGGTCGGCGCGATCGCGATCAAGCTATCGCTGTGGTTGGCGGTCGCTCTTGCCGCATTGATGGCAACGCGACACGAAGTCGCCGCCGAACGAACTCTCGCCCCGGGCCTGTCGCCGCTCGATGCCGAATCGGAGTAGCGAGTTGGACCGTGTCGGCAAGAAACGCGGTGCGCGACGCGTACTCTTCGTCGCCAGCAGCGCGCGGTTGGCGGGTGGCAACCGCTTTCTGACGACGACCGCGGTCGAGATGCAGCGCCGCTCGATCGAGGTCGACTACCTGTTCCTCAGCAACGGCCCCGCGGTCGCCCGAGCCCAGGCACTCGGCCTCGCGGCGAGCCATCTCCCGCTCTCAGCCCCCGATGCAGGCACGCCACTGCGCTCGCTGATCGACACCGGTCGAGCGATCGCCAACCTCGGTCGCAAAGGACCCGACCTCGTCCACGCCAACGACCTCGCCGCGGCACGAGCCTTTGCGATCGCATGCCGCTGCGCCGGCGTGCCGTTGATCTGCCACCTGCACACACCCGACGAGCTGACCCGCCCGTACCTGGAATGGGTGTTTCGGCGGCTGCCGGCCCCGAGCGCCTTCATCGAGGTTTGTTCCCATCATTTCCAAACCCGTCACGAGTTGCTCAGCGAGCTGTACCCCAGATCGCGCCACGCCCTGCTGCCAAACGGCGTAGACCTCTCCGAGTTTCCAGCGCCGCACACGGATTCGTCGAACGGTGGTCGCATCGGCGCGATCGCCAATCTCCTGCCGCACAAGCGAGTCGAGGACCTGCTCCAGATGACGCGCCGATTGCGCGACGGCGGCCACGACGTCGATCTGCACCTGATCGGCGACGACTCGCTCGACCCGGCCTACACAGCTCGGCTGCACTCCCTGACCGACGAGCTGGGCCTCGAACGACTAGCCCACTTCCTGGGACGACGCGAGGACGTCCCCACCCTGCTCGCCTCGTTCGACATCTTCGTTCATGCGTCGGCCGCAGAAGCCCACCCCGTTGCCATTCTCGAAGCACAGGCGGCCGGCCTCCCGGTCGTCGCCACCACCGTCGGCGGCACCAGCGAGATCGTCGAGGAAGGAGTCAGCGGCTACCTGGTGCCACCGCGACAGCCAGAGCAACTCGCCGAACGCGTCGAACGCCTGCTCCGCGACCGATCCCTCGCCCGACGCATGGGCGAGTCCGGACGACACCGCGTCGAGCTTAGATCGGACGTGCGCCACGTCGTAGATTCGTTGCTGCGGATCTACCAGGGGGAGCCGACCGAGCTTCCGGACGCAGGACCATGACTCGGCAGACAGCGCAGTCCACAGCTTTCCGGTCGCAGGCGAAACGGGCCGCCCTGAAAGCCGTGGACCAGCTCATGCGCCGCGGCGGCAGTCCGGAGCCGCCGTTCGCCGCGCTGGGACAGTCTCTCGTCGAGTACGGCGACCGGCGCGACCGTGGTCTGGTCATCACCGGCACCGTCGGGCGCAGCGGCCCCATCTTCATCACCGGACGATTTCGCTCCGGCACCACCCTGCTATGGAACGTCTTCCGCCAGTGCCCGGACGTCACCGCCTACTACGAGCCGTTCAACGAGCGGCGCTGGTTCGACCCCGCGGCGCGCGGCAATACGGTCGATTCGACCCACCGCGGCGTCGAAGACTACTGGGCCGAATACGAAGGACTCGAAGAGCTCGGGCGTCTCTTTCGCCGGCGCTGGCACGAACGCAACCTATGGATGGCCGAAGACGCGCGCGATCCGACGATGAGGCGCTACGTTCAAACGCTGATCGAGCGCGCGTCGGGCAGAGCGATTCTTCAGTTCAACCGAATCGACTTCCGCCTGCCCTGGTTCCGCCGCGCTTTCCCGGAAGCGACCATTCTTCAGATCGTCCGCAACCCCCGCGAGCTGTGGTGCTCCAACCTGATCGATCCCGCCGAGTTCGGTCCGGATCGCGGCAGCGACGACTTCGCGCCGCACGACCACTACTACCTTCGCCTCTGGGTCGACGAGCTGCGCCAGATCCCCCATCTACAGGCGAGCTACGCGGTCCATCCGTATCGGGCGTTCTACCTTCTGTGGCGTTGGTCGCGTGCTTTCGGCGCAACGTACGGCGATGCGACCCTGTCCTACGAAGCCCTGGTCGGCGAGCCGCGGGAGACGACTCGTTCCCTGCTCGCCGCAATCGACACCGACCCGGCGGCCCTGGATGCCGCGGCCGGCGTCATCGGTCCGCCAACCCGCCAACGCTGGCGCGACTACGCCAGCGATAATTGGTTCGCAGGCCACGAAAGTGCCGCGGACGAACTACTGCGGAGCCCTTGCCGATGAGCCCCCTGCGGGTACTCCTGATCGCCGAAAACTTCCCGCCAAAAACGGGCGGCGCAGCGCGCCGGTTCTGGGAGATCTACCGGCGGCAATCGCTCGATCGGGTTCGCGTCGTCACCGTCGCGGCCGAAGACCCCGCGGCGATGGACCCGCCCTGGGTGCGACGGCTGTCGAAGCAATCCACCCTTCGCGACTTCTCGGGCGCGATCCGCACCTGGCCCTTCGGCCCAACCTTGCAGAGTCTGCGCGACATCGTGCGGTCGGACGGCATCGAACGAATCCACTGCGGGCGCCCCTTGCCCGAAGGATGGCTGGCCCTCGCGCTGAAGGCTCTCGACGGCATCCCGTTCGATTGCTTCGTCCACGGCGAAGAGATCAACAAACACGGCACAGGCGAGCACGAGGGATTCCTTCTCAGCCGGCGCTACCGGGCGATGACCGGACTCGCCCTGCGCGGCGCCTCCCGCGTCATCGCCAACAGCGAGAGCACCGCGGCGATCGTGCGCGACCAGTGGCGAGTCGCCCCCGGGCGCGTGCGCATCTCCCTACCAGGCGTCGACACTCGGTTCTTTGCGCCGGCGAGCCCGACATCGGCAGCGGCTTTTCCGGAATGGCGCAACCGCCGCGTAGTGCTCTGCGCCAGTCGACTGCAGGCGCGCAAGGGCCAGGACATGCTGATGCGCGCCGTCGCCCAGGCTCGCGAGGCGGCGCCCGAGGTGCTTCTGGTGCTTGCCGGCGACGGGCCGCAAGCTGCGGTGCTGCGCCGCCAGGCAAGCGAGCTGGGTCTCGAGCGACACGTCTCGTTCCTCGGCGAGGTCGACGAACCGACCCTCCGCTCCTGCTACCAGGAGGCCGACCTCTTCGCTCTCGCCAACCGCCAGATCGGCACCGACCTCGAAGGCTTCGGCATGGTACTTCTCGAAGCGCAGTCCTGCGGGACTCCAGTGATCGCCGGCGATTCCGGTGGCACGGCCGAGGCTCTCGTCGAAGGACGCACAGGGATGGTGGTCGACTGCACTAGTGTCGCCGCACTCGCCAGAGCGATCGAGGAGCTCCTCACCGACGACAAGAAGCGCACCGCAATGTCGGCAGCCGCGCGCGATCTGATGCTCGCCAAGTTCGATTGGGACGACGTCGCCGCTCAGGCCGGGTGGTTGTTCGAGGCAAGCGAATGAAGCAGATCGAGGTCTTGCTCGACATCCCCGACCCTGGCGACGGTCCCGTCCCGATCACCTTCGGCGTCCCATTTCCACCCGGGGAGCTGCGACAAACCGATCGGCTCCGCCTACTCGACGGAGCGAACGAGCTGCCGATCCAGACCCGGAAAACCGCGGGCTGGCCCGACGGCACTGTTCGCTGGGTGCTCGCCGACACCCTGCTGCCCGGCCCGCCTGCGCAGTCGCTGAAGCTCTCGTGGGAGAACCCGACACCGCGCACCGAGGCGGCAATGAGCACCGAGCTTCAAGAGGCCCGATTCCTTGCCGACACCGGCGTCGCCCGATTCGATCTTCCCACTCGCCCGGGAGCCGAGCTCGACGCGATCGAAGTCGCCGCCCCCTTCCCGGGCCGGCTGGCGATCCAACTGCGCCGGCCCGACCAGGTCCGAGCGCCGCGCCTGTCGGCCTTCGAGGTCGAGGAATCCGGCCCGGTACGCACCGTCGTCCGAATCGCTGGAGAGTTCCCCGGCAGCCGGCTACGCACCACCGCGCGCTTCCACTTCTTCGCCGGCACGGCGCTGCTGAAGCTCGACCTGACGATCGAGAACCCGCAACGCGCCCGACACCCTCGCGGAGTGTGGGACCTCGGCGACTCGGGCTCGCTGCACTTCAACGAGCTGAGCGTTTCATTCCGCCCAGAGAACATGGCGGAAACGATTCACTACGACGAGGGAGCGAGGCAGCCAGTCAACCAGTGTCATCAGTCGCTGCGCATCCACCAGGAATCCAGCGGCGGCGAGAACTGGCAAAGCCCCAACCACCGCGATGCGCGCGGTCGTATCCCGATGCGGTACCGCGGCTACCGAATCGCCGCGGATGGTCGCGACTCGAGCGGGCTGCGCGCACAGCCGATCGTCGGCTTGGCGACCTCCAGCACCGGCGTGGCCGCGTACATCGAGGACTTCTGGCAGAGCTTCCCGAGTGCGTTCGCCGCCGACGGGAAGTCTCTCACGGCGCAGCTGTTCCCCGCATGCCCTCCCGCCGGCGAATACGAGCTACAAGGCGGCGAGCACAAGACGCACACGATCTGGTTCGACTTCGGCACCGACTGGAACCGATCGTGTGTTCCTCTCGGCGGATTCCGAGCGAAGCCAGCCGCGCGCCTGCCTGCCGAATGGTACGCGAGTGCCGGAGTCGAATCGATGCTCGGCGCACCGAGAGTCGACCCGCTGCTGGGAGACATCTTGCGCGAAGCCTCTTGCGGGCCGAACAGCTTGGCGCAACGGCGCGAGACGATCGACGAGTACGGCTGGCGCAACTTCGGCGACGTCCACGCCGACCACGAAGGCCAGTACTACTCCGGACCGGCGCCGGTGATCTCCCACTACAACAACCAGTACGACCTGCTCTACGGCTGCCTGCTGCAGTACCTGTGGGGCGGAGATCGCGCGTGGTACGAGATCGCCGCCCCGCTGGCGCGCCACATCGTCGATATCGATCTCTACGACACCACCGAGGATCGCCCGACCTACAGCGGTGGCCTGTTCTGGCACACCGACCACTACCTGGACGCAGCCACCGCCACGCACCGATCCTATTCGAAGGAGAACCGCGCCTCGCCCTTCGCTTCATACGGCGGCGGTCCCAGCGGGGAGCACAACTACGCCACCGGGCTGCTTCTGCATCACTACCTGACCGGCAACCCGCGCTCGCGCGAAGCCGTCCTGCAACTCGCCGACTGGGTCATCGCCATGGACGACGGCACCCGCAACATCCTCGGCGCAATCGACCCCGGCCCAACCGGATGGGCAACCCGCACCCGCGAGACCGGCTACCACGGCCCCGGCCGCGGCGCCGCCAATTCCGTCGACACCCTGCTCGACGCCTGGCTGCTCCAAGCCGAACCCCGCTACCTCGAGAAAGCCGAGGAGCTGATCCGCCGCACCGTCCACCCCGATGAAGACATCGACCGGCACCAGCTGACCGACATCGAAGCCCGTTGGTCCTACATCATCTTCCTGCGCACCCTCGACCGCTACCGCACCCTCAAGCAGCGGCACGGCCAACTCGATGAAGCATACGAGTACGCCCGCCGCAGCCTGGCGCACTACGGCCGCTGGATGCGCGACCACGAAACCCCTTACTTCGACCGCCGCACCGAGCTCGAGTACCCCACCGAAGCCTGGCCAGTCCTCGATATCGTCAAGGCCAACGTCCTCAGAGCCGCCGCCAGCTGCGTCCCCCCCGACGAAGCCCGCGGCATGGCCGAGAAGGCTGATCGCCTAGTCGCCCGCGCCAAGCAGGACCTGGCACCACTGAAAACCCGCGCCAGCACCCGCGCGATTTCGCATCTGCTGCGGGAGGCAATGCGCGACGGCAGCTGGCGGCGAGCGGGAGTCGAGCCGAGCGCTCAACCAGCCGAGCAGCAGTGGATCCCGCCAGCCCTTCCGGACCCTTTCGTCCCGCAGCGTCAGCGAATCGTGCGAACGCTGAAGCATCCGAGCCAATGGCCGAGGATCGTGAGACACCTCCTCGATCCAGAGCGATGGCGGGCGATCACTTTGCGCCGCCCGTAAGAGACGCCGCCCAGGAAATCGCCGCCAGGCGACCGTGTCAGAATGATGATTGACGACGAATCCTTCCGCTGGAGGTAAAGTCCGGTGAGACCGTAGCCACCGAAGCCATCGAAACCCTCGAATGGTGGACGTCGATTCCGTCGAATCTCAACCGGGGCGGAATACTGGTGCTCGGCGGGACCGAATCGTTCAGTATCCGAGAAGTCCAGATGTTGCCGTGGTTCCTCCGCTAGTGATTCCGAATGAAAGGGCAAAGGAAGCACCACCCCGGGCCTCGCCCAATTCGACATCCTCGCCATTTGACGCACGATCGTCCCTCGATCGGAACCCGATCCGGGTGGACTGGGGCGAACTCTGGATGGGCTGATCTCTCATTTTCGCGCCTTTGCCCTCAAGCGGAGCGCAGCCTCCGTCGGACGCGCGCGGCGTGGCGCTCGCCAGCGGCGAAAGCCAACGACTGAGCTTCGCTTTCCGATCTTTCGAGGAGGTCGGTCGCGCCAGCGGCGTTTCCCCGACCGAGCAGCATATCGGCGTAATCGAGCCGGGTGCGGATGAGCTCCAAGCGCGCCTGCGCCTTAGCGTTGGCGGCGATGGCTCGGCGGAAGTGGTCGCTGGCACGCTCCGGCGCCCCGAGGGTCGCGGCAAGTAGACCGAGGTAGCGCTCGATTGAGCCGATCCCGGCCAGAGCATACTCGCTGATCACCGCGTGTTGCGCTCGGAACGGCAGCAATCGCTCGTAGAGAACATCTGCGCGCGGGACGTCGCCGAGAAAGGCGACCGCAATCGAAAGGTGACACAGACCCGCCAGCCACACACTGTCCACCGGAAGGCGGGCGAAGTCATCGTATGCCAGCCACTCCAGCTGCTCGGACGCTTCGTCACGCATCCCCTCTTCGGCGTAGCCGAACAACAACCCACAGCGCCAGCAGGTCGGATGGTAGGCGGTGAGTGCGGTCAGATTGTCGAATATCTCCGCAGATCGCAGTTGGGCGACTCGCGCCAATCCGAGCTGCACCGCATGGATCTGGTCGGCGTTGTGCTCGTGCACCTTGCGACCAGCCGCGAAGCTCTCGAACGCGTAGCGCTCCGCTCGGACAATATCACCACGTTGAAACGACCAGGCGCCACGGAAGTTGAGGGTGTCCCAGCGATACAGCGGCAAACGCAACTCGTCGGCCAGCTCCGAGTGGCGCGCGATCTCGCTCTCGAGCCCAGCCGCGTCGCCCGCTTCCAGCAGTGTCGCGACTCGCCAGCCATGAGCCCGCAGCTCCATCTCACGTTCGCCGGTATCGCCAGCGATCGCCAGGAGCTCTTGCGCCGCAGCGAGACGAAAGTCGAGGTTGTCCGGCCACCATTGAGCCCAGAGAGCATCGTCGAGAACGCTCGCTAGAACTGACGGATCACCGTGGCGCCGAGCGAGGTCGACCGCTTCCCTCGACAGCTCCCTGCGTTTGCGCGCGGTTTCCGGCGCATGGCGCAACGACAACGCCAGGCGGGCGAAGAGCTGCGCCCGGCGCGGCACCGCGCCATCGCCGAGCGCGGTCAGAGCCTCCTCGATCAAGGCGACCGCGCGCTCGTCGACAGTACCGAACTCGCGCAAGTGGCGCCCGCCGAAGCCGAGCGCTGCGGCCGAGAACAGCTCCGGCAGCCCGAGACGCCGCGCAATCGCGGCGGCGCCCCCGAACGCCTCGTGCTGCTGCGAAGTCTTACCCGCCTTGCCCTGGGCGTCGCCGAGGGCGATCAGCGCCCGGCACACCTCCGCCGAATCGGGCGGCACCGCCCGCTCACAGACTCGAACCCGGGACTGGAGGTAGAACACCGCATCCTCGTAGGCGAGCAGGCGGATCGCCCGGTCGCCGGCGCGGGCGGCATAGTGCGCAGCCTTGTCGACATCGCCGAGATCCGCCGACTCGAGGTGGTGATGGGCGAGCTCGGCGAGGTGCGGCTCGTCGTCTTCAGCATAGAGACGCTCCAGCGTCGCCCCTACCCGTCCGTGCAGTCGGCTGCGCCTCAAGCCGCTGAGACGGCGGTACAACACCTCACGGATCAACGAGTGGGTAAAACTGTAGCGTCCGACCGTGACGGGAAGCTCGGTCACCAGACGCGCCGCCGACGCTTCGTCGAGGTGCTCGATCAACGCCTCGTCGCCGCAGTCGACCACTGGCGCGAGAACCCGATAGTCGAACTCGTGCCCGAGCACCGCAGCCACGGTGAGCACGCGACGACACTCCGCGCTCAGCCGGTCGAGGCGGCGACCGATCACTTCGAGGATCCCCTGCGGGATGCTGACACTCAGCCCCGCCCCGTCGATCGGTTCGGCGTCGATCACTCCTTCCTCGCGCCAATGCTGTAACATTTCCAGCACGAACAACGGATTCCCCTCGGTCGTGCGAACCAGCGTGTCCACCAGCTCGTCGCCGACCTCTCCGTCGCTCCACTCGCGCACTAGTGCGCCGACTTCATCGCGGTCGAGGCCACCGAGAACGATTCGTTCGAGTTGTGCCTCGCGCCGAAGCGCCGCGAGGGTGAAGCTCAGGGGGTGCCTCTCGTTTATCTCGCTGTCGCGGTAGGTCGCCACCACCCAGATCGGTACGCCAGCGATTTCCCGGGCGAGAAACTGCAACAGCAGCAGCGACGGCTTGTCCGCCCAGTGCAGATCCTCGAGCACCAGAACCAGCGGCGCGCGCCTGGCGACGTTGGTGAGAAACGTCGTCACACTGTCGAACATCCGATAGCGCGCTTGTTCCGGCTCGAACGCCGTTGCCTGCGCCGGCAACCGGTTCGCCGCCGCCATCGGCACCAGCTCGCTGATCTCAGGCGCCCCCGGCCCCATCAGTGAAACCAGATCGTCCGGGTCGGCCTGCGCGATGTACGGCCGCAGCGCCTCGACCCAGATCCAGTACGCCGGCGCGCCTCCGCTCTCGTGCGCCCGACCGACGAAAGACAGGGCGCCGCGCTCGACAGCCGCGTCGACGATCTCGGTGATCATCCGGGTCTTGCCGATGCCGGCGTCACCGACGAGGAGTGTTACGCTACCGCGGCCGCGGCACACTGCGTCGAAAGCGTGTCCAAGTTGCTCGACCTCCGCCCTGCGTCCCACTAGTCGCGACCGCAGCCCTGCGGTTTCGGCCTGCGGCGGCGGTGCGCCGCCGAGACGTGCTTCGATCGGTGCGATGAAACGGTATCCGCGGCCGCGAACCGTCTTGATGATCTCCTGACCGGCCCCACTGTCGCCGAGGGCCTGGCGAAGAGTCTTCATGCAGTTGGTCAGCGCCGCTTCACTGACGAACTCCTCCTCCCAAACGCTCGACAGCAACTCTTGCTTGGAGACCACACGATCGCGATTCTCGACCAAATAGCTCAACAGGTCGAAGGCCTTGGGACCGATCGCCAGTGGTT
Organism: bacterium; assembly: GCA_030430165.1. Classification (GTDB taxonomy): domain Bacteria; phylum Desulfobacterota; class Binatia; order HRBIN30; family CADEER01; genus CADEER01. Next base: position 29,933 of record JAUIGL010000068.1, read on the forward strand.
CGCCCGCTCGGCGGATCTCGAAGATCCGCGGGTCGATCTCGAACTCCCCAAACTCGAGAATCATCCGTCCGCGAAGCTAGTCAATGTTGCCCGGTGAGCACAAGCGCCACCCCGGGCGCAGCAAACGATGTTTGGCGGGCGTTACCAAAACCTCACCAAAGCGTTAGATTCTCCTCAAGCAAGATTGTCGAGCCGCGTGCTAGCGTGCCGCCAAGCTCTGACTTGGGAGGACAACCATGACCGCTGCACGCAACCGATCGACGCCGTCGTTTCTATCAATCGCATCCGCTTTGCTGGCCGCTGTGTTGCTTGGCGGGACCGCGGTGGCACAGACCGAGTCACCAACAACTCCACCAACCGGGCAGCCGACTCAAGAGCCAACCGAGTCGCCAAGCGAGCAGCCGACCGAGCAACCGACCCAGGAGCCAACCGAGTCGCCCAGCGGAGAACCGACTCAGGAGCCGACCGAGAGCGAGACGCCGGCGCCGTCGGAAACCGCGACGGCAACCGAGACGCCGACCCCGGAGGAAACCCCTTTGGAGCCGGTCCCATGCGATGCCGACGGCGACGGCAACGTCGACGACGGTCTGTCGACGGACGTCGACTTTGGCGACTACGTGCCCGAATGCGAGTCGGGAGCCTACGACCTGACCCAGTGCTTGATCCGCGTCTACACCCGCGACGGCGAAACGACGACGCGCGTCACCTGCGAGAATGACGGCGATCCCATCGGCTGCTCCGAAGCCGATGGCGACGACGACAGCTTCGATCTCGACTACATCATGGACATCGGCGGCTGGTTCGGCCTTGAGGGCAACATCGAGTGCGATCACGACGACGAGACCGGCGAGATCGACTGCACGATCACCGTCAACCCCAACGGCACTCCGAGCGAGTGGGGAGGCGCGGGACACTGCTGCGAGTCGGACGGGCGGCTGCACTGCGACATCACGCACTCGGAGGGAGAGGGTGACCGACCGTGGGCGCATCTCGAAGTGTCCGGCGACGACGACTGCATGACGGTACAGGTGACAAGCGGATTCGGCCGCGACAACCCGGACCGCCTGAGCATCCGCCAGTGGACCTACTGCTGTCGCGAAGAACCGTGCGAAACCCCGACGCCGACCCCTTCACCCAGCGAAGAACCAACCGAGTCGCCGACCCAGGAACCAAGCGAGTCGCCGACGGAGGAGCCGACCGAGTCGCCGACTGAGGAACCAACCGAAGAACCAACCTGGGAGCCGACTGAATCGCCGACCGAGGAACCCACCTACGAGCCAACCTGGGAGCCGACTGAATCGCCGACCGAGGAACCCACCTACGAGCCAACCTGGGAGCCGACTGAGTCGCCGACCGAGGAACCCACCTACGAACCAACCTGGGAGCCGACTGAGTCGCCGACCGAGGAACCCACCTACGAGCCAACCTGGGAGCCGACTGAGTCGCCGACCGAGGAACCCACCTACGAACCAACCTGGGAGCCGACCCCGTAGCGTCGTAGCGGCCATGCTGCCGAGCGATGCGCGTCGACTCATCACAGTGAGTCAACCATGCTCTCCCATATGAGCACGCGGATGTAGGTCCTCGGCGACCACGCCGAGTTCGAGAAGAAGGTCTGATCGACTCGAATGTCCCGATGAGCCTGGTTGGTGCCGAGCCCCCTCAGAAGGTCGACGCAAACCAGTCCCTTGAACGCCTGGTTTCGAGGGAAACCGGCTTCGCCCGCGCACTCGACCGCCAAGACCTGGACTACATCCTGGAAGCGCCTTGAAGCGACAATCGGCGATCCGCGTCGATCGTCGCGGATTGGCCCCGACCATTGACCCCGGGCCGCCGCCTCCTGCCGGAAGTCCGGGACTGGGGCCCGCAATCCCAATCGCTTGCGGGGTTCGGCCATGGCCGAACGTTCCACCAAGAACCAGCGCAGTCAGTCAACCAGGGAAACTGGACCAGCCGTCGCCCTGCGCGACCCCCTCGAGTCTCGAGTCGGCCACCCCGCGGCCTTCGGATAACCAAGAGCGGAAACCGCCGCATGGTCAACTCCGACGACTCTTGATCTCCTTGAGGTACCTGACATCCGCCAAGTCTTGCGGTCGCCCGGCCTTTGTCTTGACATCGATCAGGTCCTCAATCCCGATCACTCGAATCTCACGCTCGTCGTCCGACAGCACTTGTGACCTGCCGGCCAGGGCCCGGTAACCGCGCCCATCGTGCAGGCGCCACAGGACGTCCAGCGGCCCAAGCCGTGTGATCAATCGCAACTGTCCGCCTTCAGCGGTAGCAACCGTCGACAGCATGAGCTCTCGCGTCACTGGGATACGCCTGCTCCCGGGCTCGCGCACGAACGCGTCCAACTCCGCAAGTCGATCCGCCAGATCATCGACGTTACCCGGCGATGCATCCGGCACAATGTCGAGATCGAGCGTAAGTCGCGGTCCGCCATAGATCGCTGCCGCCACGCCCCCAACGACGATGAGCTCGACGCCGGCCAGTGCGTCCAGCAATCCAACGACATCAAAGTCGGCGGAGTCGTTCGAGGCCATTGGCACACCGACTCAACGTACGCAGGCGATCGGAAAGCTTCAGGCGCAGCATGACCTCGATCAGCGTCGTATCCACCTCGTCATCGAACGGAGCGACAAGCGAAGCACCGTCCGCAGGTTCGCCAGTAGCGTTGACGCTCGAATCGGCCATGCGCGATGACCTTACCCGACCAAGCCAAACCGGTAAAACACCACCCGTCTCGCCCCCAAACGCCCCGGCGGAAACGCCCAAAGCCGCCAGAGCCCAACACCCCATCCAGGCGCGACCCACGACAACAGGCCAAAGGAGAAGCTGGCGAGCGGAGTCGAACCGCTGACCTGCTGATTACGAATCCGAATCAAGGGTTTTCCACGGTTGTCCACTGTCGGCCCTAATTGCCCAACACCCTGTATATCCGCTACTTTTTGAAGATCCAGGATCCACCACCGTCCAAGAGCGACCCAACAGCCCAGCGGCTTGGCTACAAGTTGGCTACAGGATTTCGGGCGAAGCCGCGAAGAGGCTCGCACGGCTCTCCGGGGGTCCGCTCCGACCGTCGCGCCGCTGGAACGATGTCCCTGCTAAGCCTGACGCAGGCGATCGCAAGCAGCGAGCCCTGCCGGGTCCCCGGAATCCTTCGGAGACAAGCGTCACGATTCGGCGTGATCGCAGCCATGCCCAGTCCTCCACCGCGGCCCCGCCTCGTAGAATTGTCTGGACTTATTGCTCTAACATTTCACAAAATGCTAGCTGCTCCCGGGGGGAACAACTCTACCTCGCCCCCTCACCGTATCCCGTCACCAACCAGATCTTGGAGGCACGCGTGCAAAGATTCGGCCCCCCAGTAAGCCTAAGCGTCACGCCTGTACGGGGATTCTTGGTGTCCCTCGGGTTCTTCGTCTTCGCGGGGCTACTCCACGGGTCTCCGGCTGCCGGCGTGGAGATCACCGAAATCATCCGCGCCGGCTTGGTTCTACCCGGCGCGCTGGCGGTGGACGGGGAGGGGAACATCTACGTCGCAGGGGCGGGAACCGACAACTTGTTTCAGGTGACATCCGCGGGTGTCGTGACGGAAATCATCGACGCGAGCGGCGACGGCTCGGGAAACAATTTGAATGGCCCCCAAGCGGTGGCAGTGGATGGAAGCGGCAACGTCTACGTCGCGGGAAATACGTCCAACAACGTGTTCCAGGTGACGCCCGGCGGCACAGTCACCGAGATCATTGACACCACCGGCGTCGACACCACCGGCGGCAACTCCAGAGTGGTGACAGTGGATGGGAGCGGCAACGCATACGTCGTGGGATATTGGTCCCACAACGTGTTCCAGGTGACGCCCGGCGGCATGGTCACCGAGATCATCGACCCGAGCGGTGACGGCTCGGGAAACAATTTGAATGATCCCCAAGCGGTGGCAGTGGATGGAAGCGGCAACGTCTATGTCGCGGGATATTGGTCCCACAACGTGTTCCAGGTGACGCCCGCCGGCGTGGTGACTGAGATCATCGACGCGAGCGGCGACGGCTCGGGGAACACTTTAACCCGCCCCTTCGCGTTGGCGGTGGATGGGAGTGGCAACGTCTACGTCGCGGGATATACGTCCAATAACGTGTTCCAGGTGACGCCCGGCGGCGTGGTGACTGAGATCATCGACGCAAGCGGTGACGGCTCGGGGAACACTTTAACCAGCCCCCGTGCGGTGGCGGTGGATGGGAGTGGCAACGTGCACGTCGCGGGAGCTACGTCCAACAACGTGTTCCAGGTGACCCCCGGCGGCGTGGTGACCGAGATCATCGACGCGAGCGGCGACGGCTCGGGGAACATCCTGGATGATCCCATCGCGTTGGCGGTGGATGGGAGCGGCAACGTCTACGTCGCGGGAGCTACGTCCAACAACGTGTTCCAGGTGACCCCCGGCGGCGTGGTGACTGAGATCATTGACACCACCGGCGAAGGATCGGGGAACAATCTGGACGAGCCCGAAGCGATGGCAGTGGATAGAAGTGGAAACGTCTACGTGGCGGGAGATGACTCCAATAACGTGTTCCAGGTGACGCCCGGCGGCGTGGTGACCGAGATCATCGACGCGAGTG
>JAUIGL010000069.1 GCA_030430165.1 bacterium
GCATGCCGACAAGCCGGCTCGGGGATCGCTCGCCTGGGTGATCGACCCGATCGACGGCACCCGCGCCTTCATCAGCGGCATGCCGGCGTGGGGCATCATGATCGGGCTGGTCGAGGACGGCCAGCCGCTAGTCGGCGCCGTGCACCAGCCGTTCACCGGCGAGGTCTTCTACGGTGACGGCGAGCGCGCCTGGCTGGCCGACTCGTCCGGCGCCCGCGCCATCGCCAGTCGCAAGATCGCGGCGCTGAGCGACGCAGTACTCTACTGTACGCATCCTTCGATGTTCTCCGCCGAGGAGATGGCGGCGTTCGACCGGGTCGCCGATGCCTGCCGCATGTCGCGCTTCGGCGGCGACTGCTACTCCTACTGCCTGACCGCGCTCGGCGAGGTCGACCTGGTCATCGAGAGCGGCCTGCAGCCCTATGACATCCTTCCCCTCATCCCGATCCTCGAAGGAGCCGGCTGCCGAGTCACCACCTGGCAAGGCGACCCGCCATTGCAAGGCGGCCAGGTAATCGCCGCGGCGCACGAGAGTCTACATGCTGAAGCCGCAGCGTTGCTGCGGCGGGATCTGGGATCTGGGAGCTAGGATCTGGGCGCAGAAGGGCGAGCGCCGCTCGCCCGCTCCCGGGCCCCCTTTGGGACGCGCGGCGCAAGCCGCGCTTGGGACGCAAATCGCGCAGCGACGAGCTTGGGACACGCGGCGCCAGCCGCGTTTGGGACGCGCCCGTTACTCCGCCGTCACATACGCACTACTAATCCCCCCATCGACGAGAAAAGTGCTTCCGTTGACGTAGGAAGAGTCGTCCGAGGCAAGAAACAGCGCCGCTCGCGCCATCTCCGCCGCTTCGCCAAAGCGCCCGACCGGAATGTGCACCAAACGCCGCTTCTTCTTCTCTTCGGTATCGAGAAACTTCATCAGCAGCTCGGTGCGCAGCGGTCCCGGGCAGAGGGCGTTGACCCGGATGTTCTGGCGCGCGTGGACGATCGCCAGCTCCTTGCTCATCGACAGCACGCCGCCCTTGCTGGCGGTGTAGGCGAGCTGCGGCGCGCCCGAACCCATCACCGCGACCAGCGACGCGGTGTTGATCACCGACCCGCCGCCGGCGCGCTGTAGGGCTGGGATTCCGTACTTGCAGCCGAGGAAGACGCTCTTGAGGTTGACGTTCATCGTCAGGTCCCAGATCTCCTCGTCGGTCGAGATGGCGTCGTCGTCGGCGCTATGCATGATGCCGGCGTTGTTGAAGAGCACGTCGAGCCGCCCGTACTCTTTCTCCGCTGCGTCGATCATCGCCTTGCAGTCGGCGCTCTTCGACACGTCGGCGTGGACGTAGACGGCAGTGTTGCCGGCGCCGCGAATCTCCTCGACCACGGCGTTGCCGGCTTCGTCGTTGAGGTCGACCGCGACCACCGATGCTCCCTCGGCGGCGAACAGCAACACCGACTCGCGACCGATACCACTCGCCGCTCCGGTGACGAGCGCGACCTTGTCTTTCAAACGCATTGCCTGACCTCCGTCTCGATGGGGGATGCTCTCACGTCGCCGATCACGGCCGCCGGGCGGCGGCGACCAGCGCGTCGAAGATTCTCTGTTGGACCGGATCGCGGGCGGCGCTGAGCTCGGGGTGCCACTGCACCGCGACCAGCCAGCGGTGCTCCGGCATTTCGACCGCCTCGACGATCGTATCCGGCGCCCGCGCCACCACCCGCAACGGCGCGGCGACCCGGTCGATCGCCTGGTGGTGCCACGACGGTGCGTCGAAGCGCAGCTCGCCGGTGATCGACGCCAGCCGCGACTCCGCTTCGACTTCGATCGCATGCGAGGTCGGCTCGCGCGGCGGCAGCCGATGGTCGACAGCGTCGCCGGCGACGTCGGGCACGTGCGCGTGCAGCGTGCCGCCGAGGGCGACGTTGAGCGTCTGCGCGCCGCGGCAGATGCCGAGGGTGGGGTGGCCCGACTCGACGATTCGGCGAACCAGCGCGAGCTCGATCGCGTCGCGTTCGCCGTCCACCATATAGACACTGTCGTGCGCCGCGCCGTCGTAACGAGCCGGGTCGATGTCGCCGCCGCCGGCGAGGATGAAGCCGTCCACCGCCGCCGCCCAGCGGTCGACGTCCGGCGCATCCGGAGGCAGCAGCAAGGCAGTCCCCCCAGCCCGGTGCACCGCCTCCGAATACTCCGCCGGCAGGGTGAAGTGGTTCTTCTCGTCCCGGCCGTAAGTGGTGATTCCGATTAGGGGTTTCATTTTGGGGTACGGGGTACGGGGTACTGGGTACAGGTTCAGATGCGCTCGAAGTAGCGCTTGCGGTCCCAATCGGTTACCGCCGACTCGTACGCCTGCTGCTCGGTGCGGAAGAAGTGGGTGTAGTGATCGACGACCTGGTCGCCGAAGGTGGCGCGGGCGAAGTTGCTGGCGGCGAAGGCGTCGGTGGCGGCGCGCAGGGTGGTGGGGACCTCTGGGAGGTCGCTGGCTTCGTAGACGTCGCCGCGGTAGAGCGGCGGCGGCTCGGTTCGGTTGGCGATGCCGTCGAGTCCGGAGGCGAGGGCGGCGGCGAAGGCGAGGTAGGGGTTGCAGTCGGCGCCCGGGATCCGACATTCGATGCGCAGGCTCTGGCCGCTGCCGACGACGCGGAAGCCCGCGGTGCGGTTGTCGTAGCTCCACGCGATCTTGGTCGGCGCCCAGGAGGCGGCGAGGTAGCGCTTGTAGGAGTTGACGGTCGGCGCGTAGAACGGCATCAGCTCGGCGGCGCGCGCCATCCAGCCGCCGAGGAACCAGCGGAAGGTGTCGCTGCAGGCGATGCCTTCGAAGTCGTCGTCGCCGGCGAAGGCGTTGCGATCGCCGTTCCACAGACTCATGTGGATGTGGCAGCTCGAGCCCGCCTGGTCGGGCGACGGCTTGGCCATGAAGGTGATGCTCATGTCGGACTGGTCGGCGAGCTCCTTGGCGCACTGCTTGTAGATGCAGTGGCGGTCGGCCATCTCCAGCACTTCTGTGTAGCGCACGTTGAGCTCGTGCTGACCGAGTCCCCACTCTCCCTTCGAGTTCTCGACCGGCACCCCGGAGTCGCGTAGGTGCCGCCGCAGCGGCGCGACCAGCTTCTCGACGCGCGCGCCCTGCATCATGTGGTAGTCCTCGATGTACCAACCGGCGGGGCGCAGCTGGCCGTAGCCGCTGCTCGCCGCCTCGCGGTACGAGGTGTCGAAGATGTAGAATTCGAGCTCCGAGGCCGCCATCGCGGTGTGGCCGGTGTCGCCGGCGCGGACGATCTGGCGCCGCAGGATCGACCGCGGCGCCTCGGCGACCGGGGCGTGGGTCTTGTCCGACTCGACGTCGCACAGCACCAGTGCCGACTTGTCGAGCCAGCTCGCTCGGCGCAACGTGGCGAGGTCGGGGACGAGGTGGAAATCGCCGTAGCCGAGCTCCCAGTTGGCGAGGGCGTAGCCGGCGACCGGCTCCATCTCCATGTCGACGGTGAGCAGGTAGTCGCAGCCGTGGGTGCCGTCTTCGGCAGCGCTGGCGAGAAAGAACTCGGCGTCGAATCGCTTGCCGACCATCCTGCCGTAGAGGTCGGTGAAGACGACCAGCACCGTTTCGATGTCGCCGGTGCGCACCAGGTCGGTGAGGTCGGCGAGGTCGAGTAGTCCTTGGGGTCTGGACATGATGGTCTCCCGGGATCAGCTGCGCTCGATGAGATGAAACGACTTGGGGCGGGTGAGTTGGTCGAAGCCGAGCACCGACAGCGTGCAACCGCGGCCCGAGTCCTTGACGCCGACCCAGGCGAGACCGGGGTCGAGGTAGTCGCAGCGGTTCATGAACCAGGTTCCGGTTTCGACGGCGTCGCCGATGCGCAGGGCGGCGTCGCGGTCACGCGTCCACACCGATGCGGTGAGGCCGTACGGACTGTCGTTCATCAGCTCGACGGCCTGCTCGTCGCCGTCGACCGGCATGATGCCGACCACCGGACCGAACGTCTCTTCCGACATGATGCTCATCGAGTGATTGACGTCGACCAACACCTGCGGCGCCAAGTAGGGTGTGCCGGGCTTCGCCGCGGCAAAGGCGGCGCGGTCGATCAGGGGACGCGCGCCGCGCTCGACCGCCTTCTCGATCTCGCCGTCGACGAAGGCGGCGTGCGAGGCGCGCACCACCGGGCCGAGGTCGGTAGCCGGATCGAGCGGGTTGCCGAGGCTGTAGCGCGCGGTGAGCTCGGCGAAGTCGGCGACGAAGCGGTCGAAGACCGGGCGCTCGACGTAGATGCGCTCGATGCCGCAGCACGACTGGCCGGAGTTGAAGAAGCTGCCGTCGACCAGGTTCTCGACCGCGTGGCCGAGGTCGGCGTCGGCGCGCACGTAGGCCGGATCCTTGCCGCCGAGCTCGAGGCCGGATCCGATGAAGCGATCCGCCGCCGCGCGCACAATGGCGTGTCCGCCGCCGACCGAGCCGGTAAAGGCGACGAAGTCGACCCGCGCATCGGCGATCGCGCGTTCGGTGCTGGCGTGGTCGGTGTGCAGCACCTGCAGCACGCCGTCCGGCAGCCCGGCGTCGGCGAAGGCCTCGGCGATGCGCTCGGCACAGAGCGGCGTCTGCGACGAATGTTTGAGGACGACGGCGTTGCCGGCGAGGATCGCCGGGACCACCGAGTTGACGGCGATGAGATACGGGTAGTTCCAGGCCGGAACGACCAGCACTACGCCGAGGCTCTCCTTGCGGATGAAGAGCCCGTCGCCGACCTCGACGGCGGCGAGCCCGCGCGGCGCGAGCTCGATCATGCGGCGGGCGCGATCGGCGGCGGTGGTGATCTCGCGCGGCGCGAAGCGGATCGGTCGCCCCATCTGCCACGCCAGCTCTTCGCCCCAAGACTGCGCGGATTGTTCGAGCCGGTCGGCGAAGGCGGAACAGATCGCCGCTCGCTCGGCGACCGAACGCGCGCGCCAACCGCGCCGCGCCGCCACCGCCCGCTCCAGCGCGGCATCGATCTCTTGCCAGGTCGCGTGCTCGCGGCTGCAGTAGCGCGAGCCGTCGATCGGTGAAACGACATCGAAGGATGACATGCCCGCTACATAGCACGGTGATCGCGGCGGTCGACCAATCCGCGGCGGAAGGGTAGGAGAGAGGGGTGGGCAGGGTCGAGGAGGTGGGGATGGGCGAGCGCTGGGTCGTGGCGACGCTGACGGCTGCGGGTACGATCATGTTGGTCGGGTTGCTGTGGGACGTGTCGTGGGACGCGAGCTTCGGCAAGGATTCGTTTTGGAGTCCGCCGCATCTCGCGCTCAACCTCGGCGCCGCGGCGACAGCGGCGATCGCGCTGCTGGCGATCGTCCTGCGCATCGGACCGGCGCCGGCGTTGGCAGTTGGCCCGATGCGAGCGCCGATCGGGCTCGCCGTCGTCGTCTGGGGCGGTTTGGCGATGCTTGCCTGGGCGGTGGTGGACGACTGGTGGAGTCGTGCCTACGGACTCTACGCCGACACGTGGAGTCCGCCCCAGGTGCTCTTCCTGCTGGCGCTGTCGGCACTGCTCGGTGGGGTCGTGCTCAGTGCGGCGTCGCTCGCCAACCGAGCACCCGAGCCCGACGCGTGGCGCGGGCCGGATGCAGCGGCGGCGTGGGGGATCGGGCTCCTGCTCGCTTTGGCCGCGCTCGCCACCGCCCAGTACAACTTGCCCAACGTCCAGCGCACGGCGACCTTCTTGCTGGCGTCGAGCATCGTCTTTCCGGCGTTGCTGGGGTGGGCGGCGGCGCATCGCCCGGGTGCCTGGTTGGCGACCAGGGCTGCCCTCTCGTACACGCTCCTGGTTTGTCTTCTGGTGTGGATCTTCCCGCTGTTTCCCGCCGAGCCCCTGATCGGGCCGATCTACGAGCCGGTCGACCATCTGTTGCCGCCGCGCTTCCCCTTGCTGTTGGTGGTGCCGGCGTTGATCGCCGATTTCCTGATCGCTCGCCTCGGCCGGCGCCGCTTGCTGGCGGCGGTCGCGGTGGGGGCGTCGTTCGCCGTCAGCTTCGCCGCGGTGCAGTGGTACTTTTCGGCATTTCTGCTGGCGCCCGCCTCGGACAACTGGTTCTTCGCCGGCGGCGCGCGTCACTGGCCGTTCTACGTGCAGATCGGCGCCGAGCGCGCCTACCATTGGGGGGTATCCGGGGACCCGCTGACGGCGGGGGGCGTGGTGGTTGCGGCCGCCGCGGCGGCGGCGACGGCGGCCGCTGGGATCGCGCTCGGGCGTTGGTCGAGCGGGGTGGTGCGATGAGCCGCGCGGCGCTCTGCCTCTGTGTGCTGCTGTCGTCGGCCGGCGCGGCCTGGGCTCACATCGGCAGTCCCAACGTGCACTACGAAGGGGACGCCGGACCGCATCGCGTTCGGGTCGTCGTGCGACCGCCGACGGCGATTCCGGGTCTGGCGGAGGCGACGATCACGACCGCGGGCAGCGACCTCGATGTCTCGGTTCTCGCCGTGCACGAGAGTGCGGCGGACGCGGCGAAGCGGCCGCCGGCGACCGCAGCCGAACCGGTTCCCGGTACCGACGGAATGTACAGCGCGGAAGTCTGGCTGCTCGAGCCCGGTGCCTACGCGATCCAAGTTCGGGTGCGCGGCGATGACGGCGCCGGCGAAGTCGTGGTGCCGGTGAACGCGGTCAATCGAGAACCGGCCGAGCTCGGCGGCGGTGCCGCACTGCTGCTGGCGATGCTCGCCTTGCTCTTGGTGAGCGGCGCCGGCGCGCTGGTCTTCGCGGCGGTCGGTAGGGCGCGCTTGGCGGCCGGCGCCGATCTCGATGCGGCTCGACGGCGCCGGGCGAGGCTGGCGGGGCTCGGCGTTGCGCTCGTCGCGGCGCTTGCCGTGGTCGTCGGCTATCGAGCCTGGGCCGCTTACGACCGCGCGTTCCGCGGCGAGCAGCTGTTCTCGTCGATGCCGGTGGTGGCCCAGGTTCATCCGCAGCAGCGCTCGCTGTCGATTGAACGGGTGGCCGACCAGCGCGGCAACCGAAGCTGGCCGCGCCTGGTCACCGACCACGGCAAGTTGATGCACGCCTTCCTGATCGCGTTACCCGGTCTCGATGCGTTCGCCCACGTCCACCCGGTGCCCGGTCCGTCCGGTGATTTCGTGGTCGCACTGCCGCCTCTGCCGCCCGGTGAGTACCAGCTCTATGCCGACATCACGGAGGAGGGCGGGCTCAGCCAAACGCTGGCGGCCCGCTTCGAGCTGCCGGCGTCGCATCCCGGTGAGTCAGCGTCGGTCTCCCCTGATCCGGACGACTCGTGGGCGCGCGCGGCAGTGGTGCAGACGAAACCCGGCGGCGCGACGACCGCGCAGTTGGCGCACGGCTATGTCATGACCTGGCTCAATCCGGAGATCGCCTCCGACCCGAGTATCGGCACCCTCGCGTTCTCGGTCGCCGACGCCGCGGGCCGGCCGGCCCACCTGCTGCCCTACATGGGGATGCTCGGCCATGCCGCGGTGCGCCGGGAGGATGCGACTGTCTTTGCGCATTTGCATCCCGTCGGCTCGATTTCGATGGCGTCGCAGGAGGTTCTGTCACGCCCGCTGGCAGAGGCGCCAGCCGACCCGCACGCCGGCCACGACATGCACGCCGGCCACGACATGCACGCCGGCCACGACATGCACGCCGGCCACGCGGCAGGGCACCAGAGCAGGGTCAACTTCCCGTTCGAGTTCCCCAAGCCCGGGGTGTATCGGATCTGGATCCAGGTGAAGGTTCCGGAAGGTGTTCTGACCGGTGTTTTCGATACCGAAGTTACGGAAGTGCGCTAGTCTCCCGTTTGCCCATTTTCAGATCGAAGACGGTTGCAATGGCTGATCCTCGTCGACGCGCCGGCGGCGGCGACCTCTTTCGGCTCACCGACGGGTTGAATACTTGATGCGACTCCGCGCGATCCTGTTCACGCTCTCGTTGCTCGTGGTGGCCGGCCTGGCCCTCGGCTTCGCCAACCGGCGGACAGTGTTGCCACGTGTGTTCGCACTGCTCGTCGAGCGACCCGCTCCGAAGGCGCCTCCGCCTCTGCCGCCGAGTGTCTCGTGGAGCGGTGAGTGGTACACCGTCGAGCGGCTCGATGAGGCGACGATCGCCATCGGAGAACCTCGGTCGGAAGGACGCAATGTCAGCTATCTCCTCCTCGGAGAGCAGCGGGCCTTGCTGTTCGATGCGGGCGAGGGCTGGGCCGACCTCGCGCCCGTCGTCGACGACCTGACCGACCTACCGGTGACCGTCCTGCCGTCGCATCTGCACTATGACCATCTCGGCAGCGTTGGCAGTTTCTCGGCCGTGGTCTTGCCGGATCTCCCCATGCTGCGCGCTCAGGTGCGCGATGGCGTGCTCGTCCCGACCGCCGATCAGTTTCTCGGCTTCGTCGTCGATCGCGATCCACCGGCGCTGCGCGTCGCCGGGTGGTGGAAGCCAGGGGACGTGGTCGATCTCGGCGGACGCAAGATCGTGCTCCGCCACACGCCGGGCCACACTCCGGAGTCGGTGTCGCTGTGGGACCCGCAGCGAAATTGGTTGTTCACCGCCGACTACCTGACGCCACAGCCCCTGTTCGCGTTTCTCCCGGGCAGCAGCATCGGCGAGTATCGTGCGACGGCCCGGGGACTCCTGCGGATCATGCCCGAAGACGTGGTCCTCTGGGGCGGGCACGACGAGCGAACCGACACGCTTGCGCCGCAGCTCACGATTTCCGACCTGCGCGACCTGGCCGCGACGCTGGAGGCCATCGGCCGCGGCGAAGCTGCAGCGAGCGGCATCTTCCCGCGCGTCTACCCCGTCAACGAGCGCATCGAGATCTGGGCCGATATCGGTGACCGTTGAGGAACTTTCCGGTCCGGGGGCCGGAAGCAGTACGGATATTCTGTACGGATGGAAGAGTATTCTTGGTCTGGTTTCGAGGGCTTGCGATGGGCCGGCCCCAGCTGACCATCTGTCGAAGCCCGATCGAGGTGAAGCTGGCGGAAGTCTGCCGACCGGCGTCTTCGGCGCCGGAGTGACTGCGGTACGCTGAGGAAAGTTCGTTGTAGACACGCCATCGGACGGGAGTAGGCTTTGGGGTTGAAGCCATGGCCGACCCGATTGCTGAGATGCCGTCCGGCGAGGCGGAGCCGCTGATCGACGTCGAGGCGTCGACTCGGCAGGCGCAGTTGAACATCATCGAGCGCACCAGCCGCCCCGGTGCTTACTACGCCGGGCTCGGTGCGGTCGTCGTCGGCCTGTACGCGGCGTTCGGCGAAGGCGCGGCAGGGGCGCGGTGGATGTTCGCCGCCACCGCGCTGTGCGCCGCGGTCATGTCGGCCCTGTGGGTGTGGACCCTGCGGGCGTGTCGTCGCGGCGACCTTCCCTCGGCATACGTAGCCCAGCTCGCCGCCAACCTGATCTCGGCGGCGCTGTTCTTGTTCTTCGTCGAGGGTGGTGTGGTGCTCGGCCTGACGACCGCGTTCGTCGGCGTCTTCACCGGCGCCACCGTGATCGCCGAGCGCCAGCAGCGCATGGTTTGGCTGTTGACCAGTCTTGTCGTCCTGCTCGCCCTCGCGGGGCGCGAGGCGCACCTTGTCGATCAAGTCGAGCTGCCGGCCATCGTCTTGTACCTGGCGTCGGCGGTCAGCGTCGTGCTCGTCTTCCGCACCCCGGTAGCGGCGCAGCGCTCCTTCGACCGCCACCTGCGCGCCAACCGGGCCGAGGCGCTGCGCCTGGCGACGCTGGCCAACCAGCAGCGCGATCGCGCCGACGCACAGGCGCGCGATCTCGCGCGGGTGACCGAAGAGCTGCGTGACTTCACCTACTTCGTCTCGCACGACCTGCGCGCCCCGCTGATCAACATCGAAGGCTTCGCCAAGGTGCTCGAGGAGACGATCGAAGATCTCGAGCGCACTTTCGGCGACGAAGCGGTCGACATCGACGCGCTGCGCGCGGCGTGGCGGGAATCGCGCGCCGACGTCGAGGAGTCGCTGCAGTTCATCTGCGGCGGCACGCTCAAGCTGAACGCGCTGGTCGCCGGACTGCTCGAGCTGTCGCGGATCGACAGTCGGCCGGCCGAGTCGGTGTCCGTCGCGCTCGACCCGTTGTTGGGGCAAATCGCCGAATCGATGCAGCACCAGATCCGCGATCGATCGATCGAGCTCAGCGTCGATCGCCTGCCGACCATCGTCGGCGATCCGCTGCGCATCGGTCAGGTGTTCGGCAATTTGATCGACAACGCGATCAAGTACATGCCCGACCGCGATCCGCGCAGGATCGCCGTCACCTGCGAAGAGCACGGCGAAGGGTTCCTGTTCTCGGTCACCGATTCCGGCGCCGGCATCCCCGAGGACCAGCGGCGAAAAGTGTTCCGGCCGTTCCAGCGCCTCGACGGCGGCAAGGACGCCGGCGGCGAAGGTCTCGGGTTGGCCGCGGTGCGCAAGATCGTCGAGCGCGCCGGCGGCCGCATCTGGGTCGAAGACGCAGCCGAGGGGCCGGGGGCGAGCTTTCGCTTCACCTGGCCGCGACCCGCAGCGGACAGCCCCGCCGAGCAGCAACACGCTGCCTGACGCCGCCCGTCTGGCTCCGCCGCACCGCACTTTTGCGGGCGTCGCCGCATCCGTGCTAACCCGCGGCTGATGACCACCGCGAGCTTGGTATGAGTGGCGACGATCCACTGCGCGCCGCCTGGGACGACCTGATCGCCGAGCTCGAGCGGGCGCGCGATGCCATCGACACGCCGGAGCTGATGCCCCCTCCGGCGAGCGACCGCAATCTCGCCGAGGGCTACCGCTACCTGATGGGCTTCGTCCACAGCGCGGTCGAGCGCGCTTTTTTCGACGACCCGCGCCGGCCTTTCTTTCGCCACGCGCTGCAGATGGTCAACAAGGGCACGATCGACAACGCCGATGCGATCTACTTCTTCGCCGGCATCGACGGCAGCGAGTCCTACCGGATTCGCGGCGAGGCGGCGGACACCAGCCACTGGCGCGGCGCGCCGGCGGCGGCGTCGGGCGCCAAGGCGCCGCAGTACGTGATCTTCGAGGCGAGCAGCGGCGATCTCGCCGGCGACTCGGGCAGCCTCAGCGAGCTCCGACCCGGGGTGAAGGTGCGCACCGGCAGCATCGACTCGACCGAGATCGAGGTCGGCGCGGACGGCACTTTCGATATTCTTCTGGCGCCGCAGCGCCCGCCCGGCTACGCCGGCAACTTCCTCGCGACCTCGCGCCGCTCCAGGTCGGCTGGGCCGCAAGACCCGCCGCGCTACGCGACCTACGTCAGCGGTCGCCAGCTCTTCTACGATTGGCAGCGCGAGGAGGCAGTCTTCCTCACCATAGAGAGGTTGGACCCGCCCGAGGTGTCGGCCGCCTACGACTCGGCCGCGGCCGCCGCGCAGCTGCGCCGCCTCGGCGCCCTGGTGCGTGGCCAGATGCACTTCTGGAACGAATTCTACACGGTGCTGCTGGAGACCTACGGGAAAACCGATGGGTCGGACGGCGAACGCTTCATGCCGCGCAATGCGTTCAATGCCGTCAATGCGGCCGCGGCGGCGACCGGCGGCGGACAGAGCACCAACCTCTACGCCGGCGGCGTCTTCGATCTCGCCGCCGACGAGGCCCTGGTCGTCGAATCGGCGGTGCAGGTCGAGCCCGAGTATATCGGCATGGTGCTGTCCAATCTCTGGGGAGAGTCTCTCGATTTCGAGAATCACCAGACCAGCCTGAACGGCCATCAGTCCGAGCTCGACCCCGACGGGGTGCGCCGCTACGTGATTTCCCACCGTGACCCGGGTGTGCCGAACTGGCTCGACACGACCGGCCACTCGGTCGGCTTCATGTCGCCGCGCTGGTCCCATTCGGTGCAGCCGCCGAAGCAGCAGTGGCCCTCTATCAAAGCCCGCAGAGTTCGCTTCGAGCACGTGCGCGATGCGATCCATCCGCAAACCCGCACGGTTTCACCGCAAGAGCGGGCAGAGCGGATCGCAATGCGGCGACGCCACGTCCAGCGCCGCTACCGATCGTTTTGATCGACCGGCTCTCGGGGAGGATGCCGCTGCGCGGTCGGGCGGCGCAGCCCGCCAAACGGGCAGGGCAGCGCGGGATGCGCCGACAACTTCACTTTGCATCGGCCCCTCGGGGATTCCCTATCTTGCTCAGTCTGCTTCGCATGGCATAAAAAGTCCTGACACGACGGGTGCATCTTGGCCGGTCGGCATGCCGATTGCTGCTGGAGAAGCAGTGAGTCGATTTGGAGACACCTCGGTCGGAGCCGATCCGAAACGGGGTGGGGGAAGGAGCACATGGATTTACTCTCGACAACGCTCTTTGGGTTGGTGCTCGGCGGTTTGCCGGGCGGACCATGTACCGGGGATTGCAACGGTGACGGGCGGGTGGTGATCAACGAGCTCGTCCGCGGGGTGAATATTTCCCTCGGCCGTGCCACCCTCGATACCTGCGCTGGGTTCGATACCGACGCCAGCGGAACGGTTACCATACCGGAGTTGGTGCGGGCGGTCGGCGATGCTCGCTTCGGCTGCGGGGTTCGTCCGCCGACACCGACGCCGACGGTTCCGCCGACCGCGACCGCGCAGGCGGGCACGCCGACGCCGGACGGCCTGTTGTTCGACGGCGACGTCGTCGACCTGGTGCCGCACGGCGAGGGCGATCAATTGATCTATCGGGTCACCCGCTCGGGGCAGTCGGGCAGCTCCACCGAGACCCGCACCGTGGTCGACCAGGTGGGGGTGGTGTTCTACGTCGAGACGCGCGAAGGGCGCAAGCACGAGGAAGAGGAGTTCCTCGACCGCGCGACGGAGTTGGTGCTGCGCGCCACCGACGATCTCGACGACGACGTCGAGACTCGCTGTGAGCCGCCGCTGGTCCAGCTCGAGATGCCGCTGTTCGCGGGTGACGAGTTCTCGACTACGGCGTCGTGCACCTTGCGCACGATTCCGGGCGGCGTCTTCCTCGGCAGCGTGCCGCAGAGCAACTTCGTGGTTGCCGAGGACCTGGTGCCTTCGCTGACGGTTCCCGCCGGGACTTACGAGAACGTGGTGCGCCTGACCAGCAGGTTTCTGTTCCAGGGCGGCGAGGAGCTCAACGAAACCTGGCTGGCGCCGGGGATCGGCATCATTCGCCAGGTACAGACCACCGACGTGATCACCATCACGCGCGAGCTGACCGACGGCACGATCGCGGGCGAGTCCGTTCGACGCTGAAGCGGTCGGCATGCCCCGCTTGGGATCGATTGCGATGCGGGTTCTCGCCGCGGCCTCGAGGGACCTCCTGCGATCGGGCGCCGCGCTCGGCTGTGCGGTCGCGGTCGCGGTCGCGTTGCTCGGCGGTGGCCGAGCAGTGGCGCTCGAGGCGCCGACGCTCCACGGACACTTGCGCTACGACACCTTCGTCTATCCGGACGGCGAGAAGAAAGGCGATGCCTGGGAGAACTACGTCGAGCTCGACGTGCGCGGGCGAGGTCGACTTGCCGACTCCCTCACCTATCGCTTCGAAGCGAAGATGTACGCCGACGACGTTCACTTCACCGCCGGTGCGTTCTCGCTGCGCAACCAGGATCGGCGCCGCCCGTACTTTCAGTTGATCGAGGGCGTATTCGACTGGCGACCGGCCGACCAGCTTCGCCTGAGCATCGGTAAGCAGTTCGTCGATTGGAGCGTATTCGACGAGCTGCAACCGGCCAACGTGACCTCGACCCAGGACGAGTCGGACCCGTTTCGGGTCGTCGATCTCGGCCTCTACGGCGTCTCGGTGCACTACGAGCACGGTTGGGGCGAGGTCGACTTCTTCGTAGTGCCGCTCGCCTTCACCCCGGCCCGCCTGCCGCAAGGCCGTTGGAACATCATCAGCGACGACGTCGAGAAGACCCGCGATCAGCCGCCGGTCCGCGTCGAGGAGACCCAGGCGGCGCTGCGTTTCGGATTCGAGCTCGAGCAGCTCGAGCTGGCCTTCTTCGGTTACGTCGGGCGCGACTACAGCGCCGTGTTCATTCCCGAGCTCACCTTCGTCGGCGGCGAAGATCGCTTCGAGCTGAGCATCATCGATCGCTACCCGCAGATCCGTGTCGGAGGGTTCAACGCGACCTACCCGTTGCTCGACTCGTTTCTCGCCCGCATCGAGACCGTCTACTACGCCAGCCCCGAGGACTACCAGGACAACTTCATCCACGTCGTCGTCGGCGGCGAGTACAGCTGGGGGGATTTCCGGCTGGTGCTCAACTACCTGCGCGAAGAGATCACCGCGCGATCCTCGGTCGAGGTCACCGACAAGGGGGAGAGGCGCTTCTTTCGCAGCTTCATCTTCGGCGAGTTTCTCTACGACGCCGGCGACCGGCTGCGGTTTCGCGTGCAAGGCGGATACGACACGCGCGGCAACTTCACCCTGCTGCAGCCCGAGATCTCGTATCGGGTGTGGCGCTCGCTGCGCCTCGGCTTGTCCGGCGACGTGATCGACTCGGAGCGCGGCACCGACCGCTACTTCGACCGCATCCGCCACGAGGACCGTGCGGGTGCCAACGTTCAATACAGTTTCTAGGGCGGCGACCATGAATCTAGATTCGATTGACCCACGCAATCTGGCGACCCGTTGGCCGCGAGCGACTGTGTTGCTCTTCGCACTGGTCACGCTGTTCATGGCTTACGCCAACACGCAGGCCAAGAAGGGCGGGGTGCTCGACGACGCCATCCTCGACGATTCCGACCCGTTCCGCGTCAGCGACCAGTACGTCCGCGGCAAACGCGGCGAGGGCTTCCAAGGGCAGGAGTTCATCCCCTTCATCCTCAAGTTCGAAGACGGCATCCGAACCCCACAAGACCTGATCCGGATTCGCGACTTCACGAATCGCGCCATCGATTTCTTCGGTCCGGCAGTGCTCAGCTTGTCCGAGGTCCCCGACTACCGCGACACCGGCGAAGAGCTTCTCAACGAGCCGCACATCCCCGAGCGGATCGGCGACGACTTTTCGATCGAAGACTGGAAGCGGCGCGTCGCCGGCGATCCGACGGTCTACGGCATCATGGTCGGACGAGATTTCGATTGGGCGGCGGTGGTCCGCTACCTGCCGCCCGACTACGACGAGATCGAGGAGTTTCGCGCCACCGTCGCTTTCGTCGAGCAGCGCGACATCCCGTTCTGGGAGTGGCTCTACAAGACCGACATCGACGCCCCGGAAGATCTCGGCGTCGGCAGCGGAGTGATGATCCGCGGACTGCTCGACCAGGGCCTGATCGTCGACACCTTCAAGCTGGTGACCATCGGAATCTTGCTGGCGATGCCGCTCTTCGTGTGGTCGCTCGGCTCGCTGCGCGAAGCCCTGGTCGGTGTGGTCGGCGTCGTGTTGCTCGGCCTTCTCTGGACACGCGGCACGATCGGCCTGTTCGACATGCTCGGCTTCGCGATCCGCGAACGAGTCTACACCCTGGTGGCTTTCACCAATTGTATCGTGCAGGGCGTTTCCTTCGTCCTGCACAAGTTCGAGTCCTTTCACGAGTCCTACCGCGGCGACGACCTGCGCTCGCACTGGTCGCGGTCGCGGGCCAACGACCACCTGATCGGCGCCACCGGGATCATCGCCATCCTCGGCTTCGCGACCCTCTATTCCTTCGAAGTGTTGTCGATCCGCGAGCTCGGGGTTCTCAGCGCCTGTGCGGTCGCGTATCAGCTGGTCCTGGTCCTGGTTCTGGTGCCGGCTCTGCACACGTGGGTTTCGCACGGCAAGCCCTACCGGGCGCCGCAGTCGGCCGGCCCGGCGGCGAAGCGGTTTGCCGCGCTCATCGACCGCACGGTCGAGGCGGCGTCGGCGCTGGTGACGCGCGGGGATGCCCGCAAGACCGCCTGGATGGCGGGCTTGCTGACGATCGGCGTGGTCGTAGTCGCCGGGCTTCTGATCTGGCCCGGCCGAGTGCTGCTGGTGCAGACCGAGCCGTTCAACTTCATCCGCGGAACACTGGTCGAGCGCACCGGGCGCTTTCTCAACCAACCCGGCCGCTGCGGACGAGACCTCCTGCAGTTCTACGCGGAGCCTGCGCAGACGGTCGGGAGCGACATCTACGAGCCGGAGTTCCTCAACCAGCTGGCGGCGCTGCAGAGCGAGATCATCGAACGCACGGCGGTGCGCGAGATCGCCTCGGTGCTGAATCAGGTGCGCCGGGTGAGCGAGGAGTCGTTCGACCATCCGGTCCCGCAGACCCGCCAGGAGGCGCGCGCCGCGATCAGTATCGTCGAGGCCGACCTCGACACGGCGGTGGCCCGTCAGCTCTTCGGTCGAGGCGGGATTCGCCTGACTTCCTACGCCGAGTCGCCCTCTTCGCGCGCCGCGGCCAAGGTGCTGTCCGACATCGCCGAGATCGCCGAGGGGTATCCCGCTGTCCGCTTGTCGTCGTTCGGCAAGTCGAGCATGTACCCGCAGCTCGACGTTTACGTCGGGATGGGTAAGCCGATCAACCTGCTGACATCGCAGTGGCTGGTCATCGTGTTCTGCTGGATCGGTGTCGCGATCAACAACCGGCGCCGGCCGCGCGATGCGGTTGCTCCCGAGTTGCGCTCCTTCTGGGGCGGGGTGGTGATCTCGGTGCCGTTTTTCTTCGCCTCGGGCCTGACCGCTCTGCTGATGATGGCGCTGCGGATTCCGCTCGATGCGGCGACGGCGGCGATTACATCGCTCGCCATCAACGCCTCGATCGATTTCGCGATCTACTTCGCCGATTCCTATCAGAAGGGACTGGTGGAAGCCGGCGAGCACCGGGGCGCGGTTCGCTACGCGATGCGGCACAAGGGGCGGATCGTTCTCGAAGACATGCTGCTCAACACCGTATGTTTCTTCCCCCTGATCATTTCTCGATTCGATCCGCTCAATCACACGGGTTGGATGATGGCGGTGATGTTGCTGGCATGCGCCTTCGGCACCCTGGTGTTGATGCCGGCGTTGTTCTACCCCGTGCTGCGGCTGCAGGGGGCGACGCAAGCAAGCGTCCGGCAGGCGGCCGGGGTTGCCCGGGAAGACCAGCCCGTCAATGCCTGAGCCCGCTGGGACGATGCGAGTAGAGGAAGGTGAGTGATGAGGTCGAATTGGAAGGTGAGCGCGGCGCTCTTGGTCTGGTTGGCGGCGGCAGCAGCCGGCGCCGAGGATCCCGTGGCGCGGGAGCTCATGGAGAAGGTGGTCGGCAACTACCGGTCGGTGCAGCACGAGCGCGAACGGCTCAGTCTGGTGGTCTTGCCGAACCCCGACGAGGCCGCATACGAGCTGGCCAACGCCAAGCAGATCGCCTCCTCGCCGCCACGCGGTGCGGTGGTGAAGCGCGGCTTGCGCTACTTGCTCTACGCCGACGATCAGAAGGACAAGATTCAGATTCGCTTCTCCGCGCCGCCCGAAGACGCGGGAACCGGGTTCCTGGTGTGGCGCGAGCCCGGCAAGGGGCAGGACAAGCAGTGGATCTATCTACCCGCGATGAAGCGGGTACGGCGGGTGCCGGTGAGCAGCACCCAGACTTTCGTCGGTACCAACCTGATCTATGAGGACGTGCGCGAGCTCGCCGGCGAGCGAACCGAACGATATGTCTACCAGTCGGCTGGCGACGAGGAGGTCGACGGTCGACCCTGCGCGGTGGTCGTCGCCACGCCGGCGGAAGGGGCCGACAGCGCCTACTCGAGTCGCAAGCAGTGGGTGGATCGCGAGCGCCTTCTGCCGGTCCGCATCGAGTACTACGACAAGCGCGGCAAGTTGTGGAAGGTGCTGAGGAATTCGTCTCTGGAGCTGGTGCTGGACGGGGTCTATCGGCCGGGTCTGATGGTCATGCGCGATCTCCAGGTCGACGAGGCGACCCTGCTCTGGTTCGACCAGCGTGAGGTCGGGAAAGCCGCGCCGCGCGAGGTCTTCTCGAAGGACTATCTGGAGAGCGCCGTCGAATAGCCTGCCCGTCGGGCTGGCGCAGGAGCGGCGACTAGCGTAGAAAAGGCGATTGGACCGGTCGTCCGCCACGGGGCTCCGTCGGACGGCCATGCAGATGTGAACCCTGGTCGGGCCCAGTGCGCGCCGGCTGGAAACGAGAGGAAGGAAGACTCGTGATCAAATTCAGAATGCACAGGATTGCCCTGGCCGCGATGCTGCTCGCCGGCTCGTACGGGGTGCCGACGACGGCTTTGGCGCAGGATGCGTGCTCCGACTATGCCGACAAGCTCTGCGAGAAGGCGGGCGAGGGCAGCGCTACCTGCGCCTCGATCCGAATGGCCACCGGGGTGATGCCGGCCGGTGCCTGCGAAGCGGGCATGAAGGACCTCGAATTCTCCTTCGAGAAGCTCGCCGAGATGGGCAAGAAGTGCAAAGAGCTCGAAGATCAGCTGTGCAAGGATCTCGGCGAAGACACCAAGACCTGCGAGCTGGTGCGCAGCAAGGTGCCGAGCATGCCTCCCGAGCAGTGCATCTCGATGCTCACCCAGTACCCGAAGATTCTCGCCGATCTGAAGAAGCAGGAAGAGGCCAACAAGCCGCTCAGCGCCGAGAAGCAGAAGATGGTCGCGGAAGGCTCGGATGGAACCTCGTTCGGCCCGGCTGACGCCAAGGTGACGATCGTCGAGTTCTCCGACTTCGAGTGCCCGTACTGCTCGCGCGCCGCTGCTGTCGCCAACCAGATCAAGAAAGAGTACCCGGGCAAGGTTCGCTTCGTGTTCCGCCAATTCCCGCTGTCGTTCCACAAGAATGCGCACCTCGCCCACCAGGCCGCGCTCGCCGCTGCTGCGCAGGGCAAGTTCTGGGAGTACCACGACATCCTCTTCGCCAATCAGAAGGCGCTGGGTCGCGATCAGCTCGACAAGTACGCCAAGGATCTGGGCCTCGACATGACCGCGTTCAACAAGGCGCTCGACGACGGCACCTACAAGGCGGCGGTCGACGCGGACATCGAGCTCGGCAACGAGGTCGCCGTGCGCGGAACGCCGACGATGTTCCTCAACGGTCAGCGAGTCGCCAACGCGACCAGCTTCGATGCGATCAAGGCCGACATCGACAAGGCTCTCGCCAACTAGCGGACTCCCGCTCTACGCCGGCGCGTAGGGACGATCTCCGCAGACGATGGTGCGACGAGGGGCGAGCGCTCGAACGAGCGGTCGCCCCTCCCGTATCGTGGCCATTGGCTTCCATCGCCGCCCTCAGCGGCGGTAGGGGGGCGCCAACGCGCGGTTGAGTCCCGCGGTTGGCCGTTCAGCCGGCCGTCAGTGGAGTTGCCCGACGCCGGCCGCTAGGCTCGCCGACCCATGGCGGCAACCGGTCTCGATTCCTCTACGGCGTCCGACGCGCCTTCGATCTCCCTCGCGGTCAAGCTCGCCTTCGGCGCGCCCGGGTTCGGCGGTGCGGCGATGGCGATCCCGATCGCGGTCCTGATGCCGCAGTTCTACAGCGACGTCGTCCTGGCGCCGCTCGGCATGATCGCGCTGGCGACGGCGGTGGCGCGGGCCTTCGACGCGCTCACCGATCCGGTGGTCGGGTGGCTGAGCGACCGAACCCGCACCCGTTGGGGGCGGCGCAAGCCGTGGATCGCGGTCGGCACGCCGATCGCCGCGGTCTTCTTCTGGCTGCTCTTCTCACCGCCGGCACACCTCGAGCCCGGAGCGGCGGTCCTGTGGTTCGGCTCGATGTTTCTCCTGTTCTTCCTGTTCCAGACCATCGAGGGGGTGCCGATCGCGGCCCTCGGCGCCGAGCTGTCGAGCGACTACAACGAACGTTCCAGCCTGTTCGGAATCCGCACGATCTTCATCGCCTTCGGCACCATGGTCGCGGCGATCCTGCCGGTAGTCCTGGTCGGCGCCTTCGGTCCCGGACGCGAGCGCGAAATCTACTCGGGGATGGCGGCCGCCTTCGCCGCGGTCTGGTTTCTCAGCATGCTGTTGATGCTGTGGGTGGTTCCCGAGCACCGCGAGTACGCCGAGCGACCGTCCAACCCCCTGGTTCCCGGGGTGCGGCGCGCGCTGCGCAACCGGCCGTTCTCGATCCTCCTGGCGTCGTCGCTGATCGGCGCGGTGCCGGCGGCAGTGCCGGCGATCCTGATGCCGTATTTCGTCACCTACGTTCTTCAGCCGGACGAGCCCCTGGCCTGGGTGGGACGCTATCTATTCCTCTACCTCGCCACCGGGTTGCTGTTCGTTCCGCTCTGGCTGTGGGCGGCGCGCCGCTTCGGCAAGTTGCGCGCGTTCATTTCGGCGGCGATGGTCGGCGTCAGCTCGAGCCTGCTCTACTTCTTTGCCGGGGAGGGCGACCTGCGCTTCGCCGGCATCGTCTACTTCGTCAGCGGGACCCAGTCGATGGCCGGCAACTTCTTGCTGCCGGCGATGGCGGCGGACGTCATCGACTACGACGAGCTGCGTACCGGCCTGCGCCGCGAGGCACAGTTCACCGCGTTCTGGGCGATCATCCCCAAGCTGGTCTCGATCCCGGGTTCGTCGGTGCCGCTGGCGATCCTGGCGGCGGTTGGCTACGTGCCCAACGTGGTCCAGTCGGCCGAGGTGCAGCTGACGATTCGCTTCCTCTACTCACTCTTCCCGGCGGCTTTCTTCTGTACCGCGTTGTTCGTCATCTCGCGCTATCCCATCTCGGAAGCGGTGCACGAACGCATTCGCGAGGGCATTGCCGCGCACCGGCGCGGCGAGGCGTCGGTCGATCCGCTGACCGGCGAGGCCCTGCCGGCGCACGCGCTGCGCGCCGAGGCGGCGGAGACGTCCTGGTTCCTCGATCACTTCTCGCCGAGCGAGCTGCGCGCGGTGATCGAGGAAGGGCCGGGAGCGCTCGCCGGACGGGTCATCCGCTCGGCTGGCGCGTGCCTGCTGTTGGGCGTGGTCGCGGCAGCCATGGCCGCGGCCGGCGTCGAGTCGCTGTCGAGCGAGCCCAACCCGTTCGCGGTCCTCGGGGTGGTGGTGGCCGGCCTCGCGCTCACCGCATTCGCGTTTCACGCGTTGCGCATCGCCGCGGCACGACAGCTGGCGGCCGCTCCGCCGTCTCCCGAGTCGATCCGCGACCACCTCGCCCAGCCGCACTAGCGGTAGCGCGGCGGTTACTCGTCGGCGTCCTGGCCGAACGACAGCACGTGTCCGTCGGGGTCCTGCATGCTGAACTCGCGCATGCCGTAGAAGGTGACCTCGAGGGGCGTGCAGTCGTAGCCTTTCTGGCGGACCGACGAATGGAGGGCGACGACGTCGTCGGGGTAGAAGTAGAAGATGGTCGGCCACGATGCGTCGTGCTTCAGGTCGATTGGCCTGACCAATCCGAGGTCGGCTTCGCTCTGCGACAGCATGAGCTCGGTGTCGCCGGAGCGGATGGTCGCCCATTGCCACTCATCGACCTTGTCTTCGAGGCTGACCACCTCGAAGCCGAGGGCTCGGCGATAGAAGTCGAGGCTGCGCCGGATGTCGGAGACGTTGAGCATCGGAATCAGATTGTTCAATTTCATGCCGCGACTGTAGCGCGGTTGGGGCGGCGACGGGAAGCCTGTTCGTTCGCTAGGTAGTGGGTCAGTTTGAACCTCGGGGAGCGATCGAGTTGCCTCGACGAGGATCGAGCGAATCGAACATTCTGCAGATACATCGGTGGGGCGTCGCCCCTATCTGAGGGACCCTCATCCTGACCTTCTCCCACAGGGAGAAGGGAATTCAGATGCCTCTCCCTGCGGGAGAGGTCGGCCGACTCGTCCACCGAAGCTCGAAGAGCGTGGGTGGAAGGCCGGGTGAGGGTCCCTCGGATGACCGAGCGGCTTGTCCTCCGAAGCTCACGGAGCGTAGGCGGAAGCGAGGCTCGGTTTATTTGCGGAAGGCCAAACTGACCCACTACCGTTCGCTGTTCGGGGTCGAGATCGGCGCCGTCTTCGCTACCGACGCCGGGCCCAGGTCGGCGGTGTCGGCCCAGAGGTTGCGTTGGCGGTGCTGCGTCGGCCACAAGGTGGGCTGCAGAAAGGTGAGGAGGAAGCATGAGCTGGATGAAACTGGTCGCTCTGGGGGCGGGATGTCTCGCCGTCGCTCTGATTGCTGGCTGTGGCGATGACGACGACGCTGCCCTGGCGGTTCCGGTGGTCGACGACGTCACCGACGAGACCGGGGATGGGATTGCGTTGATCGGTGAGAACCTCACCCTGCGCGGAGTGTTCGAGGGGGTCCTGCTGGTTCGCCTCGACGACGTCGAGGCGCCGGTGATCGCGCTCGAGGGCGACACCATGACGGTGCGGGTGCCTCCCGAGGTCGGCGCCGGCGAGCGACCGCTGGTGGTCGAGAACCTCAGCGGCATCAGTGAGCCGGTGTCGGTCGAGGTGCGCCGGTTGGCTTACACCGCCGACTTCGCCGATCTCGCGGTTTCGGTCCTCGACGTCGACGGCGCCAGCGTGACGCCGATCGGGACGGTGGCGGTCGACGCGCCGCCGGGGCCGTTTGCGATCGCCTTCACTCCGGACGGTCGCACGGCGGTGATCGCCTGCGGGGTCGGCTTTCTGCCCGACGAAATCATCGCCGCGCTGGCGCCGGGCTCGCCGCCGGGGGACTCGGTCGCGATCGTCGACGTCATCGCCGGGGAGACCGTCGCCGTCATCCAGGTCGGCGAGGACAGCAAGCCGACCGGGGTCGCGGTGCACCCGGACGGCAACCCGGCTTACGTCACCAACTACGCGGCGAGCACGGTGTCGGTGATCGATCTCGAGTCGAACACGCTGCTGCAGAACATCGACGTGCCGCGCCAGCCGGAGGAGATTGCGGTTCGCCCCGACGGCCAGGTGCTGCTGGTGAACTCGGTCGGCGGCACCGTGACCACGATCGACGTCGCGACCCTGGAGATTCTCGCCACGGTGGTGACCGGCGACAACGACCCGTCGGGGGTCGCCTGGTCGGCCGACGGCCGCACCGGTTACGTGACGCACTCCTTCACCGATCCCAGTTTCGAAGAAGACGGGACCTTGGTCTTGGTGGACCTCAGCAACCCCGAGGATCCGCAGATCGTCGAGTCGATCGCCGACGATATCGGCCCGACGCCGTTCGACGTCGATGTCTCGCCGCTGGATGGTCGACTGCTGGTTACCAACCTCAACGTGATCTTCGACCCGATCTCGATTGGTCCCGGATCGGTCTCGCTGGTCGACCTGAGCGCCGAGCCGCCGGCGATCGAGGTGGTGGCCGTCGGAACGTCGCCGATCCACGGCGCCTTCACCGACGGCGGGCGGATCGCCCTGGTCGGCAATGGGCTGGCGCAGACGGTGTCGGTGCTGTCGATGGAGTCGGACAGCGTGCTCGAAACGGTGGCGCTGGGCTCGACGATCGGCCCGTCGGACGTCGCCGTGCAGCCCTGAGCGCGACGGCCGGAGCCCGCTCCGCGTGTCCCGGGACACGAACCCCGGGAGCGGCCTCGCGCGGCCGCTCCCGGATGCGCTGCGCCTCGGCGGCGCGGCGCTGTGCGTATTCGCCTTTCTGTGGACTTTTGAGCCCAGCGTGCACGCCTGGACCCCGGTGCTCGCCTGGCTGGCGGCGATCGCGCTTTGCGGCGGGCAGGCGCGCGCCTGGCTCGGTCCGGCCGAGCGACGAGACGGCTTCGACGCTTGCGACCGGCGTCTGCTGCTGGCGTTCCTGGCGCTGTTCGCCGCCTGCTGGCTGCCGTTCTACGCCGACTGGCGCTGGGCCTACACCGGCGACTCGCTGACCTGGTACTGGGTGGCCGAGGACTCGGCCCGGCACGGCCTGCACCGCTCGCTGCTCAGCGTCGTCGGCGTCGATCACCACTTCACCTATCTGCACTCGCTGGCATCGAACGTTTTGCAGTTCGTCGGCGAGCCGTCGTTGTTGGCGCATCGACTGGGAAAGCTGGCCGTCACCTGCGCCTCGCTGGCGGCGATCTACGCCTTCTTTCGCCTGGTCCTGGAGCGGTCCTGGGCGGCGACTCTCCTGTTCTGCGTCGCCTGCAACTACGTGTTCTTGTGGTTCTCTTACGTCAGCTACGGGCACATCGACAGCTTCCTCTTCTACTATGGGGTGTTGGCGCTGGCGGTGCTCGGTCTGCG
Organism: bacterium; assembly: GCA_030430165.1. Lineage (GTDB taxonomy): Bacteria > Desulfobacterota > Binatia > HRBIN30 > CADEER01 > CADEER01. The sequence goes on from JAUIGL010000069.1 coordinate 23,981, forward strand.
CGACGGCGCCGATTGGCGGATCTGGTTCGGCGCCGGTCTGGTAGGCGGCTTTGCCGCCTACTTCACGCAGACCTCGTGGTCGGGAGTGCTCGCTGGCGGGGCCGCGCTGGTTGTCGCGGCAGTACGCCAGCAGCGTTGGTCGCGGCTGCTGGTTGCCGTGGCGACGGCGGTCCTCGTGGTGTTGCCACTGCTGCTGCAGTGGGAAGCGTTTTGGAGCGACATCATCGGCAAGCAGGCGCGCCCGGTGCTGTCGCTGGAGTACGTCGGGCGCATCGCGCGCGAGATCGTCGTCTATCCGTTCCGTTCGCGAACCGTCGGGCTCGGTGTCGCCGGACCGATCCTGCAGCCGCCGCTCGGCGTCTCGTACGCGATCGGCCTGATGATCGCGGTGGTAACTGTGGTGCCGGCGGCGCGGCGGCGGCTCGGCGTGCCGCCGGCGGTGCCGTGGTTGCTGGGGCTGTTTGTCTTCGAGGTCGTTCTCTTGGCGTTGACCAACAACGCCTATCTGACCGCCTCGACCAAACGGCTGTACAGTCTGATCCCGCTCTACGTTCTGTTTGCCGTGCTGCCGTTGGGGCTGGCGGCGCGGTTGCTATCGGCCCATTCGCCGCGGGCGCCGTTGATTCTGGCGCCGCTGGTGCTGCTGTACGGCGTCGGCAACCTGGCGGTGATGGCCGACCCGCTGCCGCAACAGTACGGCTTCAACGCGATGGATGGCCTGGTCGAGGTCGCCCAGAGATTTGGCGATGACGGGGTGACCGTGTTTACGACGAAGCGGGATCTGGAGGCTCACCGTGGAGGTCTGCTCGACCGCATGTACGGGCTCGACGGCGTCGTTCGAGTGCGCGCCGACTGGGACGAGGGCTCGCTGTCGCGCGCTTGTGGAAGTTCCCGGGTCGTCTGCTTCGACGAATCGATGGAACGAGTCGAGCCATGGGGCTCGGTCGATGAAGCCGCCGCGCGGTTGCGAGAGCTCTTCCTGCTCAACTCGTACGAGCTGCGTTGCTTTGCCTGCCCTCCAGCAGGCCACCCGGGCGCTGGGTCCTCCAGGCAAATCCGACCACCTCGCGTTCGCTTGACCCCGGGCGGCCAATCATTAGGCTGACGGGTTATGATCTCTCACAAAACGACGATCCTACTGATCGCGCTGTTGTGCTCGGTGGTCGCGGCCTTTGCCGCGCCGGGCGCCTCCGAGCAGCCGAGTGACGGCGCCCTGATCCTCGCGCACGACGATGGGACGCGCGGCGGCGAGCTCGAGCCGCGCTATACCCCGGCGCCGGTCGAGCAGCCGAGTAGCTACAACTCGAGCTACATCTTCGGCATGACCCGGGGCGTCGCGGAGTCGACGATCCACCCGGCCGGCAAGGTGCCGTTGTTCGTGCTCACGGTGCCACTCGACCTCGTGTTCCTGCCGTTCGCGGCGATTGGAGGACTATTCGGATGATGGGCTGGATCTCGCGCTACACGCGTCCACTGGTGGCGATCGCCGCGGTGGCCGCGCTCGTTTTCGTCGCCGGCTGTTCCGCGCGGGCGGTGCGCGGCGGGCCCGGCACCGCCAATCCCGACCTCGATCGCGCGGCGATGAGCACGACCCTCGACCGCGACGACATCACCTATCTGGTCGACGATTACCTGTCGCGGCTCGAGACCTCGCGCTTCTGGCAGCAGGACGTCAAGGCCGAGGAGCCGCCTCCGATCGTCGCCATCTGGCCGATCCGCAACGCGACGACGCAGCATCTCGACGACCAGATGCTGACCCTGCTCTCCTCGATCGAGACGGCTCTGGTCAACACCAACGAGGTGCGGGTGGTCGACCGCAGCAGCCAGGAGCAGTTGGCGCGGGAGATCGGCGTCCAGCACGGCGCCATGTTCGATCCGGCGACGGCGCAGAGGATGGGCAAGCAGCTCGGCGCCCAGTACTTCTTCACCGGCAAGATCACATCCGTCGACGAGCGCCTCAACAACCAGCGCCGGGTGCAGTACACCCTGTTTCTGCAGGTGCTGGAGATCGAGACCGGTTTGATTCGCTTCCAGAACGAGGTGACTCGCTCCAAAGCGCTGACGCGTTGAACGCGACCTTCTGGCTGGCGAGCTCTGTCTTCGACTAGATCGCAGCGCTCACCGGGCCGCGTTGCGAGAGGATCTGCGGCATGGAGCGTGGATTGGGGTTGCGTGTCGGTGGCGCGCCTGCGCTCGCCGTGGTCCTTGCCGTGGCCGCGTCCGGTTGCGCGACCTACTCCGACCGGATGGCCTCGGCGATGCGCTCGAGCGCAGTCGGGGACTACGGCTCTGCCGTGGCGTCGATCGACTCGGCGCTCGACGTCGAGTCCGGGGCAGAGCTGCCGCAAACCTGGAACGGGGATCGGGCGCTGGCCGTGCTCGAACGCTCGAGCCTGCAGCAGGCGAGCGAGCAGTTCGAAGATTCGGCGCGCGGTATGTCGGCCGCAGAGGCCGAGCTCGAGGTGCTCGACCTCAGCGCCGACCCGGTCGGGACCTTTTCCAGCTACGTGTACAGCGACAGCTCGCGGACCTATCGCTCGCCGCCGAGCGAACGGCTCTCGCTGAACGCGCTCAATCTGCTCAACTACCTCGCCCGCGGCGATCTCGAGGGGGCGGCGGTGGAGGCGCGGCGTTTCCAGGTGATGCGCGACTACCTGGATTCGATCAACGTCGAAGCGAGCGGTCCGGCGGCAATTGGCACCTACATGGCGGGCTTCGTCTTCGAGCACCGCGGCGAAGGCGATCGCGCGCTGCGCTACTACGACGAGACGCTGACGATCAGGCGCCTGCAGTCGCTGGTCGTGCCGGTCAACCGGCTGGCGCGCTTCAACCCCTATCGCGGCGCCGGCGTCGACCAGGTGATCTCCGGCGACGTCGACACCGCCGCCTGGGGCCGGCCCGCCGGGGAGATTCTCGTCGTCGTCAACGCCGGCCGTGTGCCGCACAAGGTGCCGGAGCGAATCCCGGTCGGCGCCGCGGTCGGCATCGCCGGCAGTATTCTCACCGACAGCTTCGACCCGCTCAAATACGGAGCGACCAAGGTGGTCGTGTACCCGGCATTGGTCACCACCCCGAGCGTGCTCGGCGCGCCGTCGCTCGAGATCGACGGCGCAGCGGCGCCGCTCGAGATGCTGGTCGACCTCGGCAGTGCCATTCGCGAGGAGTACGAGGACCTCAAGCCGCGCATTATGGCAGCGGCGCTCAGCCGAATGGCGGTGCGCGCCGCGGCGGCCGAGGGGGTGCGCGCTGCCGGAAGACAGGAAAGCGACGCACTCGGCGACGCCTTGAGCATCGTCACCGAGGGGATTCTGGTGGCGCTCGATCGGCCGGACACCCGCTCGTGGATGATGCTGCCGGATCGGGTGCTGGTCGCGCGGGTGCCGGTCGCACCGGGAACCCACGAGGTCGCGGTTCGTTTCGGTTCGGTGGTCACGCGCAAGAGCGTGGTCGAGATCGAACCGGGCGGATTCGCCGCCGTCGTCGTCGCCGAGCCCAGGTGAGGTCCCCGGCTCGCGCGACCCGGGCGAGCTTGCAAAGGACGGATCGGCTGGTCGAGAATGCGCCGCCATGGGGGGGGTGCAGTTGGGGCGGCGCGTCGTGGCGACGTCGGTCTTCGCGGTGGTGGCGTTCGGCTCGAGCGGCCCGGCGCAGGAGGAGGCGCCGCGGAGCCGCGGTCTCGAGGAGATCGTGGTTACCGCCACCAAGCGTGCCGAGAACCTGCAGGACGTGCCGATCTCGGTCACCGCGATCAGCGGCGACGCTCTGGATGCAGCGCAGGAGAACGAGCTGTCGCGGATCAGCAAGTTCGATCCCAGCTTTCGCTTCATCGATTCGGGTAGCGACGTGGCGCGCAACATCTCGATCCGCGGCGTCGGCACCAACACCTTCAGCCGCGGTGTCGAGCAGTCGGTTGGCACCGCGGTCGACGGGATGGTCTCCGATTCTCTGGCTTCGTCGCTGCTCGATTTCGGCGACGTCGAACGCATCGAGGTGCTGCGCGGACCCCAAGGGTTGCTGTTCGGCAAGAACGCCTCGGCCGGACTGCTCAACATCATCACCCGCCGGCCGACCTACGATTTCGAGGCCGGGCTCAACGCCAGCTGGGCCGACGGCAACGAGATCAAGCTGAACGGCTTTCTCTCCGGCCCGCTCTACGAGGACAAGCTGGCGGGTCGGATCTCCTTCTTCCGCAACAAGCGCGATCCGTACATCGAGAACCTCGGCGGGCGCGATACGAACGACCGCGACGAGTGGGCGCTGCGCGGCAAGCTCGAGTTTCGCCCGACCGACGATATCGACATTCTGTTCACCTACGCGCACGCCGAGCGCAGTCCGCAGTGTTGCGGCGGGCCCGCGGTTCGCGTCGTCCCCGGCGGCATTGCCGACCAGGCGGGGGTGCCGCGCGGCGGCGAGAACGACGTCATCGACAATGGCGCCGAGTCGTGGAACGTGACCCGTCTCAACACGTACATCCTCGACGCCACCTGGCAGATCGGCGACTACTCTCTCACCTCGATCACCGGGTATACGGACGGTTACGGGTCGGCTGACGCCCGACTCCTGTTTCCCTTCGAGTCGACCGGCTTTCTCGATCCGAATCTGGCGGTGTCGGAGATCCAATTGGTGACCCAGGAGCTGCGGCTCACCTCGCCGGTCGGCGAGATGTTCGAATGGATCGGCGGGTTCTACTTCTACGAGAAGAAAGAGGACTTCTCGCTGCAGCGGAACGTCGACCTGTTCTACATCGGAGCTGCAACCGCGCCCGACACCTTCGGCGCCTCGCTGCTCAACTACGTGCGCTACACCAACACCTCGCTCGCTCTGTTCGGCAACCTGACCTGGAACGCGACCGATTGGGCGCGGCTGACCGCCGGCCTCCGCTGGAACTACGACGACGTCAGCACGGCGCAGGTGGTCGACTACGACCCAAACGCGTTTCCGATGACGGTCCCCGAGGCGCCGCCCGGGGAAGACCGGGCGACGCTCGACGACCACGGAATCTCGTGGCGGGTCACCGGTGAGATCGACGTGGCGGAGGACGCGATGCTGTTCGCCAGCGCGGCGCAGGGATACAAGGGGCCTGCGGCGAACACCTTGCCGACCGGAGTTCGCGCGGTCGAGCCGATCATCGCGCCGGAGATCCCGACGAATTTCGAGATCGGCATCAAGTCGGAGTGGTGGGAAAGCCGGCTGCGCGCCAACGCGTCGCTCTTCTATACGGAGTTCAAGGACTTCCAGACCGCGGCGACGAGGATCGATCCGACCACGGAGCTGCTCGGCTTCTTTCTCGCCAACGCCGGCAGTCTCGAAACCAAGGGTGTCGAGGTCGAGCTGGTCGGCCAGGTCCTGCCGAACCTGACCTTGAGCTTCGTCGGCGCATACATCGATGCCGTCTACGAAGAGTACGAGGGAGCGCCCTGTTACCAGGGGCAGACCGAGGCAGAGGGCTGTATTCCGGGCGAGGTCGAAGGCGGGGGGTCGCAGGACCTTTCGGGAACGCAGTTGGGCAACTCGCCGGATTGGTCGTTCACCGCGGGGGGGCTCTACACCCACCCGATCACCGACGACTGGAACGGTTACCTGCTCGGCTCGTACGTGTGGCGCGACACCATGATCACCGGCACGACCGGCAGCCCGCGCACCCGCGTCGATTCCTACGGCGAGATGGATGCCGGCCTCGGCGTGTCGTCGGCCGACGGGCGCTGGGGGCTCCAGGTGTTCGTCAAGAACATGTTCGATACGTTCTACGAGACCGGCGCGGCGCCGATCGACGTCGTCGGCATCGATCGCACCCACATCCTGGCGTATACCTACAAGCGTCGGGTCGGCGTCGCGGCGAGCTTCCGCTTCTGAAGCGAGGTCTTGGTCGAGCCGAACCGTTGGTCGAAGGGAGAGAACGTGAGCGCAATCGCAGTCAGGGCGTGGGTCGGATGAGCGACGTCGATTTGAGCGGCAAGGTTTGCATGGTGACCGGCGCGACCAGCGGGATCGGGCAGGCGGCCGCGGTGGCGCTGGCGTCGGCCGGCGCCGAGCTGGTCCTGGTCGCGCGCAGCCGCGAGCGCGCCGAACGCGCGGTGCGCGAGATTCGCGACGCGTCCGGCAACGACCGCATCGACGTGCTGCTCGGCGACCTGTCGGTCCAGACTGACATCCGGCGGGTTGCGGCCGAGTTTCTCGACTCGGGCCGGCCCTTGCACGTTCTGCTCAACAACGCGGGTGTGTTCATGTTGCAGCGCGAGGAGACGGTCGACGGGCTGGAGACGACCTTCGCGGTCAATCATCTCGGCTACTTCCTGCTGACCAAGCTGTTGCTGGACCGCCTGTTGGAGAGCGCGCCGGCGCGAATCGTCAACGTCGCTTCGGGGGCGCATGCGTACTCCGGCGGACGCCTCGACTTCGACGACCTGCAGAGCCGCGGCGGTTACGCCGCGATGAAAGTCTACGCCAAGTCGAAGCTGGCCAACATCCTGTTCACCCGCGAGCTGGCGCGGCGCGTCGAGGGCAAGGGGGTGACGGTCAACTGCCTCCATCCCGGCATGGTGGGCAGCAACCTGGCTACCAACAACGGCTTTCTCGGTCGCCTGGCGATGACCCTGGTGCGGCCGTTCGCGCGCTCGAACGAGAAGGGTGCCGAGACCGCGGTCTATCTCTGCGTTTCGGATGACGTCGCCGAGGCGACCGGTGGCTACTACTACAACTGCAAGCAGGCGTGGCCGAAGAGCTTCGCCCAGAACGACGACGATGCGGCGCGCCTGTGGCAGGAAAGCGAACGCCTGTGCTCGGGGTCCGCGGCGCCCGCCACCTGAGTCGGCCCGGGGCGATGTCCGCGACTGGGTAGTGGGGCAGTTATGACATCCGGAAATAAACTGAGCCTCGCTACGCTCGGTCGTCTGAGGGTCCCTCACCCGGCCTGCGGCCGACCTCTCCCACAGGGAGAGGCATCCGAATTCCCTTCTCCCTGTGGGAGAAGGTCAGGATGAGGGTCCCTCAAATGGGGGCGAAGCCCCACCGATGTATTTGCAGAACGTTCGATTGGCTCGACCCCATCGAGGCACCTCGATCGCTCCCCGATCTTCAAACTGACCCACTCCCGCGAGTGCCGTCGCTTGCGCTCTTACCGGTCGACGCGGCAAGGTGTGGGGAATGCGACGAGCCGCGCTGGTTTCTCTCCTGTTCTCGGTGCTGGCGGCGCCGGTGGCCGCTGTGATTTCGGTCGATCCGCCGTGCGCTTGTGACTGCGGCTTCAACGGTCCGGTCGAGGTCAGCGACCTCGTCGTCCTGGTCAACGTCAACCTCGGCAGGCGGCCGGTGGCGAGTTGTCCCAGCTATATCCTCGGCGGTCTGCCGTCGGTCGGCTTTCTCGTCCAATGCGTCAACGCGCTGATCGACAGCGAGGTCTGCCCACTGACGGCGCCGGCCACGGCGACGCCGACGCGGCGGGTTTCTCCCACTCCGACGGTCACCGGAACCATCTTCCCGCCGCCGGACGCCGAGGCGTCCGCCGCCGCGACCGAGCTTCTCGAAAGCTTGTTCGTCTGCGCCACGGCCGGGACGCCGGGTGGCGACACCATCGTTTCCCCCGTGCCGGCTGGGGCCGGTCTCGAGTGCACCAGCTTCACCGGCCACAACGGTGTCTTCTCCTTGCTCAAGTATCCTTCGACGCAGGACGCGGAAGACGAGCTCGGCGAGCCGTCCGAGGGCGAGACCGTGGCCGAGGTCGGCGGCGGGACACTGCACGAAGCCAAATGGAATCCGTTGTGCGAGGAACCGGAGTCGCCGGACTGCAGTCGGCCCGACGCCTCGAGCACGCGCTGGGCGTGGCAGCGCGAGTGTTGGCTGGCGCAGGGGGAGACCTTCGACGATACCGGCTTCGTGCTGACGCCGCAGGGCCCGAAGGTCGCCATCGCCTTCGACGGCTCGACGCTCTTCGGTGGCCTGCTCGCGCTTTGCCCAGAGTAACCCACTGCTGAGCGGACGACCGGGCTAGTCTCAGCGCTCAGAATATCTTCAGGATACGGAAGACGACGAGCTGGACGACGACGATCCCGATCAGGAGCAGGACGAAGATCCCGAATGCCGCGGGGTTGTCCGACCCGGGAATGCCGCCGACGTTGATCCCGAGCAGGCCGGTCAGGAATCCGAGTGGCAGGAACAGCGCCGCGACGATCGACAGCAGGTACATGGTGCGGTTCATTTCCTCGCTGATGTGGTTGGTCAGCTGGTCCTGGGTGATCGCTGCGCGTTCGCGAATCGCGTCGAGGTCCTCCACATAGCGGGTGACGCGGTCGGCGATCTCCTGGATCCGGGCGCGCAGCGGTTGGCTCCACGGTGCGCTGGCGCTCGCCGCTAGAGCCCGCAGGGCATCGCGTTGCGGCGCCACGTAGCGGCGCAGCGCGATCGCCTGGCGTCGCAGAGAGGCGAGACTTGCGCGCAGCTCGCGGGTGGATTCGCCGAGCAGCTGGTCTTCGAGGTCGTCGACCTCGTCCTCGAGCTCGCCGACGACGGGTCCGATCCTATCAGTGAGGCGAGCGACGATCTCCGCAACCAGCTCGGGGCAAGAGGCGGGACCTTGGCCGCTGGCGAGCTCGGCCGGGAGCTCCTGCAGCGCCATGCTGCGGCGGAAGCGCGCCGATACCACGGTGGTCTGGTCGAACCACAGGCGCAGCGAGACCATGTCCTCTGGTTCCGAGCCTGGGTTGAGGTTGACGCCCCGAAGAATCACCAAGGTCCCGGTGCCGAGCGCCGTCGCGCGCGGGCGCGTGTCTTCCTCGAGGAGCGCCTCGACGACCAGCCCGTCGAGTCCGCTGGCGTCGCGCAGCCAGCGCCGCACCCGTTCCTGGCCGCGGTCGAGGTGGACCCACACCGGGGTCGGGCTGGCGATCAGCGCCGCGAGGTCGTCCCAGCCGAACGCGGTGGCACCGCCGTTGCCGTCGAGCGCGAAGGCGTAGATCAGTCCGTTTTCCGCAGCCGGATCGCTCATGCTTGCTGCTCCCCTTTCCCGGGCGCGGCGCGCGAGATGCGCAGGTCGAGCCCGCCGGGCGCGTCGAGGTGGATGTCGCGCTGCGGGAAGGCGATGACGATGCCAGCTTCGCGCAGCAGGTCGTCGATGCGGTAGCGGATCTGGGTTTCGACGGTCCAGATGTTGAGCAGGGGGCGAACGTAAAAGAGGACGTCGAACACCAGCGCATTGTCGCCGAAGTCGCTGAATCGCACCCACGGTTTCGGCGTGCGCTCGACGTGGGGCACGCCGTCGGCCGCCTGGAGAAGCAGCTTCTCGACCTCTCGGGTGGGCGAGCCGTAGGCGACGCCTACCCGCACGCGGCCGCGAATCACGTCGTCGGACAGCGTCCAGTTGATGAAGCGGTTCTCGAGAAAGAAGCTGTTGGGGATGAGGATGTGGGTGTTCTCGAAGGTGCGCAGGCGGGTACTGCGCCCGCCGATGCGATCGATCGTACCGAGGGTGCCGTCTAGATCGACCAGGTCGCCGACGCTGATCGGACGCTCCATCAGGAGGATCAGGCCGCTGATGAAGTTGTTGACCAGATTCTGGCTGCCGAACCCGATGCCGATGGCGAGCGCGCCGCCGACCAGGGTGAAGATGGTCAAGGGGATGCTGACGGTGTTGAGAGCGAACAGAACCACGACGACGATTGCCACGTAGTAGGTGATCGACTCGAAGGCGCTGGCGGCGGACTGGGGAACGCCGAATCGTTTCAGCACCTGGCGGCTGAGCGTGCTCGACAGTAGCCGGGCGAGGCGCAGTCCGAGCGTCAGCAGCACCAGCGCGAGGAACAGCTTGCCGGCGGTGATCGACTGGTCGTCGACGACGGTGACCTCGTACGACCAGGCGCGCTTGGTCCAGGCCCATGCCGCGGCGAATCGTTCTTCGA
>JAUIGL010000070.1 GCA_030430165.1 bacterium
CGCGCCGGAGTAGGGGTGTCGAAACTCCAGCCCGGTTGCGGCGAGTAGCAGGCCGCCGATACCGAGTTGGTCGCGCCAGACGCGGTTGTGACGGCCATCTCCGTAGTTGCTGTCGCCGATCACCGGGTGGCGCAGATGCTTCAGGTGGCGTCGGATCTGGTGTCGCCTGCCTGTGGCCGGTTGGCACTCGACTAGTGATGCCCGCGTGGTTGCGTGCTCGCCTACCGCGATTGGCAGCTCGATCGTCTGCAAGGTGACGATTCGGGTGCGTGCAGCTCGTTGGCTTTGCTCGCGCCGCGGGTCTCTGGCGTCGGCGATGTCGCGCAGCGGATGGTCGACGTCGGCGGACGGCGGAGCATAGCCGCGGGTGACGGCGAGGTAGGTCTTCTTCGTTTCGGGGGACGACAAAGCTCCTTGGAGGAGGCGCGCGGCGTCGGAGCTCAGTCCGAGGACGATCACCCCCTGTGTCGGCCGGTCGAGGCGGTGCACCGGGTAGACCCGCTGCCCGATCTGGTCGCGCAGCAGCTGCACCAGCACCGATCGCTGGCGCGAGTCGATTGCCGAGCGGTGCACCAGCAGCCCGGCCGGTTTGACGACCGCGATGCAGTGCTCGTCTCGGTAGAGGATGGGCAGAGCTTGGCTCACCCGCCCTGTCCGCCGGCGACCACTCTCAATAGCTCTTCGGCAGGTCGAGCACGTGCTCGGCGATGTAGTTGAGCGCCATCTCCTGCGACACCGGGGCGATTCGCATCAACCGAGCTTCGCGCCAGTAGCGCTCGATGTTGTACTCGGTCGCGTAGCCGAAGCCGCCGTAGACCTGCATCGCCCGGTCGCAGGCGCGAAAGCCCGCCTCGCCGGCGCGAAACTTGGCCATGTTGGCGAGCGCGCCGACCTCGGTGCCGCCGCGATCGTACTCCCAGGCTGCCTTCTGCCACAGCAGGTCCGCCGCCTCTAGCTCGGCGTGCGAGTCGGCGAGCGGGTGGGCGATCGCCTGGTTGCGGCCGATCGGCCGGTTGAACACCACCCGCTCGCGCGCGTACGCGGCGGCGAGGGCGATGGCGCGCCGGCCGATGCCGATCGCCTCGGCGGCGATGACGATTCGCTCGGGGTTGATGCCGTCGAGCAGGTTGTAGAAGCCGCGCCCCTCCTCGCCGACGATGTCGGCATGCGCCACCGGCAGGTCGTTGATGAAGACTTCGTTCGAGTTCACCGCATTGCGGCCGAGCTTGGGGATCTCGTTGATCTCGCAGTAGGCCCGGTCGAGGTCGGCGAGGAAGAGGGTCATGCCGTCGAGCGGCCGCCGGCACTCCTCCGCGGGAGTCGTCCGCGCCAGCAGCAGGATCTTCTGCGCCTGTTGCGCCTTGGTGTTCCAGATCTTCTTGCCGTTGATGATCCAGCGGTCGCCGTCGCGTTGCGCCGAGGTGCGAATCCGCGAGGTGTCGGTGCCGGCGTCGTCCTCGGTGACCCCGAACGAGACGTGCAGCTCGCCGCTCGCGGTGGGCGGCAGATAGCGGCGCTTCATCTCCTCCGAGCCGTGGTGGATGACCGGCCCCATGCCGAAGATGGAGAGGTGCAAGGCGGAGGCCGCGTTCATCGCGCCTGCGCTGTTGGCGACCGAGCGCAGCAGCATGCCGGCGTGGTGCACGCCGAGCCCGGCGCCGCCGTACTCGGCCGGGATCAGGACGCCGATCCAGCCGTTCTTGGCGAAGGCGTTGTAGTAGTCCCACGGAAACTCGTGCCGCGCATCGTGGTCGCGCCAGTAGTCGTCGTCGAAGGCGGCAGCGAGCCGCTTGGCCTCGTTCTCGATCTCGGCCAGCTCGGTGCTGGTTTCGAAGTCCATTTTTTCTCTCCCGACTGGTCCATGCCGCGACCTGGTCGGCCATGGTATCCACGCTCCGATTCGCTCTCCTTGTAGCGATCGGCGGACCGGTCACGCAACGCGAGTGTCCTGAACCACAAGTTCGCTCGACGAATTTTGCCACGAACTTCTGATCCAGGAGACTAGGCAGAGCTTTGCTCGGGCCGGTGCCGTGTCGGGAGAACTCCCCATAGGAATAGGGCCGCCGAGAGGAAGCCTGGCCAGTCGCCAAGCGCGGCGTATGGGCTACGTGCGCGCAGTAGGGGGACTCGGCCGACCACGCTCTCGCGGGTCAGCAGTCCGCTGCGTGCGGTGAAGCTGCCGTCCGGGGCGACGATCGCGCTGATGCCGCTGTTGGTGGCGCGCACCATTGCGCGGCGCAGCTCGATCGACCTGATTCGAGCCATGGCGAGATGCAGCCGCGCACCCTGTGACCGGCCGAACCAGGCGTCGTTGGCCAGAGTGACGATCAATTGCGCGTCGCCTTCCTCGACCATGCGGCGAACCAACCGGGGTCGCACCGCCTCGTAGCAGATTGGTGTCGCGATGCGGTGCGCGCCGAGCTCGAGCGGCTCCAGGCCGGAACCCGCTTCGAAGCGAGCGGTGACCGGCAATCTGCGCTCGAGAGCGGGCAGCCATTCGGCGAGCGGAACGTACTCGGTGAACGGAATCAGGAGGTTCTTTGCGTACCCGTGACGGATGGCTCCGTCCGTGCCGACCAGCAGCGCTGCGTTGTGCGCCGTGCGCCGCCCGCTTCGTTGCTCGACGTAGGCGGCGCCGAACAGCAGTGGCACCGGCAACTCGGGAGCTACCAAGGCTCCCGAAACCGGAAGCGGCCCGCGGATCCCACGCGAGTACACGGTTTCCGGCCATACCAGCAGGTCCAGGTCTGGCTGCTCGGCGATCAGCTCGCGGCTCTGCGAGAGATAGGCGTCGTGATCCTTTGCCGGATAGGCGCCCTTTTCTCGCAGTCCGAGGTTGCCCTGCACGATTCCGACCAGCAGCGTCGGGGCGTCGGCAGTTTGCTCGGCGATCGAGTGCAGTCGCAGCGTCCCGTAGGCGAGGGCGGCCAGGGTGCAGCCGCAGATCGTCGCCCACGCCCGCGTCGGGAATCGGCGCTCGCCCAAGAGCCACTCGATCGCGAGAAGCGCCGCGGCGTTGGTGCCGGCGACAAAGAGCGTCAGCAGGAGCGGTCCGCCGAGATCGGCCATTTGCACCAAATGGCGGCGCTCGGCGATTGCATGGCCCAGGTGCACTGGAAACAGCAACGGGTACAGCCACTCGACCACCACCAGGGCGGCGGGTGCAACGGTAGCGAATCGGCGACGATGGCGCGCGGCTAGACCGCAGAGGAGCCCGTAGGCGGCGTAGCGCGTGGCGAACCAGACCGAGTCGGCGGCCCAGAACGTGGCGGCAATGAGCGGCTCGCCGCCGAGAAACACGTCGACGATGCTCCACAGCCAAAGGTAGCCGCCGGCGTACGATACCCAGCCGAACACGAACCCGGCCGCGGTCGCCGCGCCGATCGTGCCGTGGCAACGCCGGATCGCGAGCCAGAGTGGGACCAGGCAGACCAGCGCCAAGGGCCAGATGCCGAAGCCGGCGAATCCGAGAAAGTGAAGCACTCCGCCGAGCGCGGCGAGAGCCAGACAGCGAGTCAGGTCGCTCCCGTGCGCAGGAGTCAGGTCGCGGGGGTCGCCGAGAGACGGCACGGTCCAGTACCCGGCGCGGCGCGTTCCGCCGCGCTGCGCCCTTCCTGGTCGCGCGCGTTCCTGTCGGCGCCGCGTTCGATCAGCAACGCCGCGGTCGCCGCGTTGCCCTTGGCGCAGGCGACGATCAGGGGGGTGTCGCCGTAGCGGTCGCGCGGGTCGACGGCGGCGCCGCGATCGATCAATAGCGCAACCACCCCGGTATGGTCGCCGAGCGCCGCGTGGAAGAGGGGCGTGCGCTTTTGCCGATCAGCCTGGTCGACTGCTGCGCCTTCGTCGAGCAGATAGCGAACCGTTGCCAGGGCGCCGTCCGCGGCGGCGTAGCTGAGAGGGGTGCGTCCGCCGGCGTCCGGTGTGTCGATCGCCCCGCCGTGCGCGTGCAGCCAGCGCACCAGCTCGAGATCTTTCGCGTCGAGGACTGCCAGCAGAACCGTCGAGCGCTGCAAATCGTCGCGACTGTCGATCGAGGCGCCCCGCTCCAGCGCCTTTTCGATGGTTGCGCGGTCTCCCTGCCGCACCGCCTCGAGCAAGCGCTGCTCCAGCGTGAACGGCTGCGGCAGCGGTCGTTCGCCGCCACCCATCAAGACATTGGGCGGTGCCGCTCGCGGCGCGGCTTCGGCCGCCGGTGGTATCGTGGTTGGCGCGGCGGCGGATGAGCCGGTTTCCGGCTCGGCGCTGCAAGCGGCGGCGAAAAGGGTCAGCCCGACCCAGCAGCGGACGAGGTGAAGCGGCGTGTGGGCGCGCCGTCTGCGCCGCGCCCACACGCCGTGAAGCGCTCGGTTCACGCGCCCGACAGGGCGTCGTTGATCAGCGGACCCACGATCGACATGCCGGGGTCTTCGAGGTTGTACTCGTTGAACGGCTCGACCTTGCGCGTCACCTGGTTGTTCAGGATGAAGCGGTCGAGGAAAGTCTCGAAGGGCATGTTGCCACTCGGGCACTTCCAGCTCTGCGACCACGGGAATTCCCAGAACTCGTACCACTTCTTCTTGCGCACTTTCGGACAGGAATGGCTGCCGATGAACGTGATGATCGAGACGCAGTGGCTGTCGTTGATCGGCCGGTGCCACGGGACGTGAAAGCTGTAGTTCGAAAAGTCGTCGAGGCGTGACAACAAGTTCGCCTGGTCGGCTTGCCATTTGGCGAGAATCTGCGCCTGCGACAGGTTCGGAAAGAAGCGTTCGTACGAGAAGCGCGAGAAGTTGAAGTCGGTCGAGTAGCCGACGTATGCCAGCTGGTCGTTCGGATACTCGGTCGCGATCATCGCGTTGATGCTACCGAAGTCGTTCGGATCGAATGCCGCTGGCAGCTGATCGTAGAGCGAATCCAGGTTCCACTGGTCTTCGATCAGCGAATGCAGCGGATGCGAGTTGTAGCTGGAGTCGGGCGCCGGGAAGATCGGTCCCGAGTCGTTGAGGAGGTATCCCTCGTTCGGCAAGAGGGTGCGGCGAGCTTCGTAGTACAGGGCGCTGCTCGCCACGCCGCCGGCGCTGAAGCCGGTGACCACCATCTTGCCGATGTTGGGGAACCGTCCGGCGAGAAAGTCGAGTGCCGCGATCGAGTTGTTGTAGCCATTGTGGCGGAACACGATCGGCGGATTCTGTCCGCTCGGATCGTTGTAGGTGACGACGCGATTGCCGACGTGCACGTCGCCGGTGCAGTACGGCATGTAGGCCACGTCGAACCCGTTGGTGGCGATGTCGTTCTTCGGGCGCAGGGGGATGCCGGGATCCGCCCCGTTCACCAGCGGCGATACGTACTGAGCCTTGAACTGCGTGATGTAGTCGGTCGGGATCCCGTTTGGGTTGGCGGCGCCCAAGACACCGGCTTGACCCGAGCAGGTCTCGTAGTCCCAGCACGCGCCTCCTCCCTCGTACATGATCAACAGATGATTCGAGGAAGCCGAGTCGTGAACCCAGAAACGATACTGCGATCCGTCGCTGCAGATCGTTCCCGGAAGCTCGACCAGCTCCCAGTTGTAGTTGTTGCCGCCGTCGACGACATCCTCGATGCCGATCGACCAGGATTTGCCCGGCAGCACGGCTGCCGCCAAAGCGGCTGCCCAGACGCAACTACGCCAGACGTTCGTTCTCATGCGCACCCTCCCCCTTGGTTACTGGTTGCGTTGTCGTCGCCCGGTCCCACTACCGAACGACCAATGAGACAATGTCGCTGCGCGGTGCTACCACGCTGCTATCCGAACGGTCAAGCGTCGGTGGAGCTCGGATGCAAGTATTTGGGTCGAGTCACCGACTCTTGCTGCTCACGGCATCGTGGCGGAGTCTGCAAAGGATTCCTGGTCGGCGAGCCAGGCGTTGCGAGCCTTTTCTTGCGCGTCGCGTCGCGTCATCGCCTCCTCGATCTTGCGGGGTAGCTCCTCGAGCCGGGCCAGGCTGAGGCGGCGCGCCAGCATCAGCATGCCGACGTCGCGTTGCGGCAAGACGCTCTCGTAGTGGTCGATGAGGTAGGTGGTGAGCTCGACGTAGTCGCCGAACAGGTTGGCGCGGTGATCGAAATACGCGCGGATTTCCTCTTCGGTGCCGGTGCCCGAGAGCACCTTGCCGTATTCGACATTCCAGCGGTCACGCTCGGCTCGCCTGCGATCCTTCTCTTCGGGGTCATCAGTGGGCGCGGAGATCGCCCAGTAGATGTTCTCCGGCAGGGCGCGTCGCACCTCGTCGAGATCGACCGCTTCCCAAGACGGGAGGGCGAGCGCGCCGCCTCCCGGAACATCGGTCCCCGGGTTAGCGAGATCCTCTGCCTGCTGCGCGCCTCGCTGTCTGAGGCGCCCGACCGAATCGGAGCCGGCCGACAGCGGGCGTGTTGCCTGCGTTCGCAGCGGTTGGCGAGCGCGCGTCTGGGGGCGTTCCGGTGACGTGCCCGGCGCGAGGCGCAGGGCGCCGAAAACGACTGCGGCGATGATGGCCAGGCCCAACCATACCCGAGGAGACATGGCGCACCGGATACAGCAGCCACCGCCGCCGGTGCAAGGCCGAACCCCGGGATGGCGGTCTTGCGCGCGCGGGCTCGGTGTTCCGACTCGCGCCGTAGAGGGGGGGGAATGCCGAGGGCTCTACTGTCCGGCGAGAGCCATGATTTCGTCGGTGAGTGTGGCTGGCTGACAATACGCGTCGATCGTATCGGCCAGTTGCCCGTGGATACGGGCTTTGGTTCCGGCGTAGGCGGAGGCGTCGACCCCGCGGACCCGGCACACGGCGGCGTCCACGGCTGCGTCGAGGTCCGCCGCTTCGACGGTTCGGTCGAGATAGCCGAAGTCGACTGCCTCGTCCGGACCGACCAGGTCGCCGACTGTCGCGCGCGCGTAGCCGGGGCGGGTCAGACGGTGCTCGGCCAGCGCCAGCGCGAAGCGCGGAACGGTCAGGCCGATTGCAACCTCGTTCATGCCGATGCGGTAGTCGCCGCGCACGCCGAAACGAAGATCGGCGCTCATCAGGAGGAATGCTCCCATCGGGTAGGCGTGTCCGGTACAGGCGGCGACGATCGGATGCGGATGTCTCAGCATGCGCGTGATCGCCTGCATGCCGCTGGTCATCATGCGGTGCGTCGGCTCGAGCCCGCGCGAGAACGTCGGCATGTCGAAGCCGGCGGAGAAGATTCCCGGGCGTCCGCGCAGCACGGTCACCTCGGCGGCCGTGGCGGCTGCGTCGAGGCGGGCGCAGATCTCGTCGAGCATCTCTGCCGACATTGCGTTCACCTTGCCGTCGTCGATGGTGATGTGGGCGACGCCTTCGTTCACGGTCATCGTCGTGCGCACGGGATCCTCCTCTGCCAATTGGACCAGTCGTCATAGTCTGCTATATGGACCGTTCGGTTTAGTTGCAACCGAAGCCGCTCCGGGGGAGAGTCGCGCATGGCGAACACCCCGAAACACAGAGAGAATCTGGTGCGCGCGGCGATGCGGCTGTTTCGCCGGCAAGGCTACGCGTCGACCGGCCTGCAGCAGATCCTGGACGAGAGCGGTGCTCCCAAGGGCTCTCTGTATCACTACTTCCCGGGAGGCAAGGAGGCGTTGGGGGAAGCGGCGGTGACGCTCGCCGGGGAGTTGATCGACGACATGTTGCGCCGGCTGGCCGCCGAGCACGCGGGCGACTCCAAGGCGTTCGTGCGCGGGTATTGCCGGACGATGGCCGGCTGGATGGCCGAGTCCGACTTCCAGTCGGGCTGCCCGATCGCCACCACGCTGCTGGAAACCGTTCCGCAATCGCCGTCGATGACGCGCATCGGCGGCGAGGTCTTCGACAGCTGGGGCGAGACGATTACCGGCGTTTTCGTCTCCGACGGTCTACCGAAAAGGCGGGCGCGCGAGCAGGCCCAGTTCCTGGTCGCGGCGATGGAAGGAGCGCTGGTGCTCGCTCGTGTGCGAAGGTCGAAGCGCCCGATCCTCGATGTCGCCAAGTTCTTCTAGGATGGCTCGTTGTCGGGCCGCCCCGATGTCACTTCGGGTGCGCAACTGCCCACAACACGTTGCCGGGGATCAGCAGGCTGAGCGGTGCGGCGAGGGCGGTAGCGACCGTCGTCGGACCGAACGGTGAGTAGGTCGCTTCTCGATACCCGTTGACCCGCAAGTAGCGGTAGAGGTTCGCAAGTAGCGTCGCCGTGGTACTTCTCCCTCCTGCGACGAGCTCGAGGCCGGCGCGTTCGCACAGCAGCTGCAGCGATTCGCGATCGAAGTGCCAGAGATGCCGCGGCGGGTCCCAGAGGTACCAGGATCGGCCGAAGAGGCGTCGCTCGACGCAGTCGACGTTGGGGACGACGATGTAGAAGTGGCTCGCGCCGTAACCTGCCAGATGGCGCAGCATTGCGACGGGGTCGCGGACGTGTTCGAGGACGTGGCGCAACACCACCAGGTAGGGGCTGGGGGCGGGGGGCTGGTCGAGCTGGAACGACTCGAAGTCGAAGCGCACGTAGGGAATGCCGAGCTCGCCGTCTCGCAGGGATGCCGGCACGGCGTTGCTCGCGTCGGCGGCGACGACCTCGTGGCCCGCGCGCTTGGCGGCGACTGCGAAATCGCCACTGCCGCAGCCTACGTCGAGGATGGTCGCGCGATCCGAGTAGCGGGCGGCGAGACGAAGCTCGCGGCCGAGCTGTATCGATCGCAACCACGAGAACAGAACACTGTCGTGCTGCGTCATCGTGCTCGCCAGATCGGTCGCGTAGGAGGGCGCGAGGTCGGCCGGAACCGGAGCGGTGCGCCGCACGCCGCAGTCGGGGCAGCGCTCGATGGTGAAGTGGTCGGTGGTGTCGGTGGCCCGCAGGTCGAGCACGGGTTCCGCTGCCTCGGGGGTGCCGCACAGCGGGCAGCCCGGAGACCCGGTCACGAGCCGGCGTCCTCCGCTGCGGCGTCCGCCAGGCTGCGGCCGCCGTGCCGGAAGTCGAGCATGTGACCGACCGCGATCTTGGCTCCGTGCGCGTAGTAGCGCACGTCTTCCCAGCTGCGCACCGAGAGCACCTTGCGGGCGATGAAGCGCGGCGACATGAAGACGCTGTACAGGCCGGTCACCATCTCCATCAGCTCGTCGTCGGCGATCGGCGTGTGCATGGCAGGGCGGGTCATGTCGTACTTTTCCCACTGGTCGCCGAACTTGAGCCAGCCCTCGCGCCGCGCCTCCTCGAACAGTGGTGTGCCCGGGTAGGGGATGACGATCGTCGCCTGGATCGTGTCGGCGTAGCCGTCGCTGAACAGCTGCTGCGCCAGGTCGAGGGTGCGGCGCGCGTCATCCTTCGACTCCCAGGGGTAGCCGACCATCGTCGTCAGGTGCGGGCACAGACCGGCTTCCTTGGCTTCCTTGCAGCCGCGCACCATGGCTTCGACCGAGGTTCCCTTGTTGAGTCGGTCGAGGGTGTGCTGGTTGGCCGACTCGATGCCGAGCTTGAGCAGGCGAAAGCCGGCCCGGGCCATCTTGTCGTAGTCCCGCCTGCGCAGGGCGTCGATTCGCATGTTGCAGGAGAAGTAGGCCTCGCGATCGTAGCCGCGCTCGATCATCCCCTTGCAGAAGGTGTCGAGGAAGGCGCCGATGGGGAAGGTTCCGGTGTCGTCGAAGATCTCGCGGACCTGGTAGCGCTCGAGGATCATGCCGATCTCGTCGAGCAGCGACGATGCGGGCCGGGTGCCGAAGCTCGGCCACAAGCTGGTCCAGCTGCAGAACGTGCACGTCGGATGCCAGCAGTCGCGGCCGACCATGGTGAAGGTGCACGGCTTGTAGTAGAGGTGCTCGGCGTAGAGCCACCACTTGGTCAGCTCGCGGTCGAGGAACGGGCGATCTCCGTAGTCGCGCTTGCCCAGCGCGAACACGCCGGTGTCGCGGATCTCGTCGTCGTCGCGGTACCAGATGCCTGGGACGAGCGGTCCGGTCCCGTCGATGTGCTCGGCGATGCTGAGCAGCCCGGCGTCGAACTCTCCGCCGGTCAGCACGTAGTCGACCGGCGACCGTTCCAGACTCTCACGCGGGAACGCCGTCACGTGATCTCCCATGATGACGAGCTTGGTGCGTGGGGCGATCGACTTCAGATCGCGCAGGATCCGCCAGTGCTGCTTGACGACGGGAGTCTTGGTCTCAATCGCCAGCAGGTCGGGTTGCTCGCGCTCGACGAGCGCGCGGTATTCCTCGTAGCTCCACTCCTCGGCGACGCCGTCGGCCCAAATCACCTCGTGGCCGCGGTGGGCGAGCATGGTCGCCGCCGTGGCCACGACCATCGGGTAGATGTACGTCGGGTTGGAGAACCACTCGAACTGTCGGTTCTGGCCCAGGGTCGGCTGGCCGCGCGGGCTCTCGAGCGGGGGGTAGCCGATCGTGATCTTCATCGGCGTAGCCTCCGCGGCGGAACCACGCCGGACCAGGCGCCGGGGCGAGCTTCGAATGCGCCGGGTCGCCGGTGATTGCTGGGGCGAAAGGCGTTGCGCATCGATTCGAAGAGGAGCCCGGCGGGATAGGTGGTGTGGATGACCGGGAAGACGGCGGGCATGAGGAGTGCGGCCGCATCCCTCTCGCGTGCTGCGGTTGCGACGGCGATCGCAACGCCGCCGAGGGCGTAGGCGAGCAGCGGCAGTGCCAGTCCGGGCCACCACAGCGCCAGTGGCGAGAGCGCGAAGTAGAGGAGGACGAGGCACGGAAAACTGTGGGTCGCCGCGGGCACCACCGATTGCTCGATGCGGGTCTGGCGCGCCCGCCCGCGCCCATAGCCGAAGCACTGCGCCCCCAGCGACCGCAGCGACGGGCGCCGTCTGTGGCCGACGACGATCGCCGGGTCGTAGGCGATCTTGCCGCCGCCGCGCTCGATCCGATGCAGCAGCGCGGTCTCTTCGTTGGGCCATAGCCGTTCGTCGAAGGGGCCCCACCGATCGAACGCTCTCCTGGTTACGAAGAGGTTGGCCGAGGTCAGGTCGAGTTGGGTCGCGTCGAGCTTGATCGGCGCCCTGCGAAAGCGGCGGTAGGTGCGGAGCGATCCGAACCGCGATCCCAGGGCGTAACCGATCGCCCTCCCGCACGCGTGCTCGTCGTCGAGGTTGAGTTGCGGACCCCCCACCGCGTCGTATTCGGGATGCGCACGGAAGAAGGCGGCGGCCCTGGCGAGCCAATCGGGCGAGACGACGCAGTCGTCGTCGGTGAACGCGAGTACCGCGGCGCGTGCGCGGCGCGCGCAGTGGTTGCGGTTGCGGGACGCGTTCGGACCGCGGCCGACCAGGACCTCGTGCGTGTGACCGGGATGGCTGGTCGGTTGCAGCGAGCCCAGGACCAACGGGTCTCGTTGCGGGCCGACCGGCACGATGATCGAGAAGTCGGGCAGCCGCGGATCGGAGGTCATCGCGTCCGCCGATCGGGAGACGCCGCGGCCTCTGGTTTGCGAACAACGCCGATGCCCTTGAAGACGGTGCCGCGCGTGTGATGGCGCTGCTGAAAGCGCCAGAATGCGCGATTCCAGAAGACGTCGTCGCTTAGGAGAAAGCCGCCGCCGCTCAGATGCGGCCACGCGGCTTCCATCTCGGCCGACATGTTCTCGGTGGTGTGCAGGCTGTCGTGAAAGAACAGCTCCACTTGCCGTAGCTCGGCGAGCACCGGTGCGAGCAAGGTGCAGCTCTCGCCGAGGTGAAGCGTCCACCGCCGGCGCAGCTCGCCGGGAACCAGCCAGCCGGGATCTCTTCCCGCCGGCAGCGCCTCGTAACGCATCTTGTCGGTGCTAGCTCGTACGGCGGAGCGCGCCGGAAGGTCGATCGAATGCAGGTGTCCGTGCCGATTGTCGCGCAGGCCCTTGAGGATGAAGGCCGAGCTGAAGCCGTCGAAGACCCCGGTCTCGACCACCGCCGACGGGCGCAGTAAGCGGGTCAGGTAGTAGAGGAAGCGAAGCCCGGGTTCGTGGTCGCCGGCGGCGGTATGGCCGATCAGGGTGATTCCCGCGCCGCGGGCGCGTTGGTGGGCCGCCTCGATCTCCGTCGCGAACTCCCGATCGCCGTTCAACTCGCCGCGGATCCTCTCGAACGTCGCGGCGTCGAGGTCGAAGTAGCGCCGCAGCAGCTCGAAATCGTCCGTCTCGGCGACCGAGTGCAGAGTGGAGAGAACGCTGGAATAGTGCAGCTTTGCCAGGCGTCGCGGGTCGGCGAGGGCGCGTCGCGCCCGGTAAAGGGGAAACGCCAGGCGGTGGCTCAGCGAGGGCGAAGTGCGTCCTGGTGAGGCGTTGTGGATGCGCGCTTGCTTCGCTTCCTCGGGCTTCACTGTCGCCGCGCTCATCGTTCCCCCTTACCTTGCATGAGCTGAGTGCGGTGGGACGCTAGCACGGGCAGACGCGTTTCTGCCAATATCGGCCCGAGCTGAATAGAGACGGGTGCATTTTCCGGCCGGGCGGCACCGCCGGCAGGCCGGTTCGAAGCGACGGCGTCGATATGAAACTGTCCAACACGGAGAAGTTGTCTCTCTACGGCCTTGCCGGTTCCAATCTGCTCGGACTCGTGGGCAAGCGCACGCACCCGCCGGCGATCATCTGGGTGCTGACGCGACGCTGCTTCTACGAATGCTCGCACTGCGATTCGTGGCGCGACGAAACGCCGATCGATCTGGCAATGCTGGAGGTCGTTGCCGGCAAGATCGCACAGGCGCGAACCAAGATCGTCGCGCTCTCCGGCGGTGAGCCGATGATGGTGAAGACCCTCGAGCCGATCGTCGAGCGCCTCAAGAGCGCGGGGAAGAAAGTCTCGATCAACACCAACGGTCACTTGCTGGAGGAAAACGCCGACTGGGTCGTGCGACTCGGTGTCGACCACGTGCAAGTCAGCGTCGACGGGCACACCGCCGAGTTGCACGATTCGATTCGCCGCCGGCATGGATCGTTCGACAAGATCCTGCGCGGCATCGACCGGGTGCGTCGCCTGCGAGGCAGCGGCATTCCGAAGGTGTCGGTCTGCGCCACCGTGATGAAGGACAACTTCGAGCACCTGCGAGAGCTGGTCGAGCGCTTCGACGAGGTGGCAGACGCTGTCGAGCTGCAGCCCGTGCACGACAGTCCTGGGCTCCTGGCGACCGCAGGGGCGCAACCCTTCTCGGGCGAGGATCGCCCCGCCGTCCGCCGCGAGCTCAATCGCCTGGTGTCCGATGGCGGCGTTTTCGACGACGGCTTCTATCGCAATTTCGAGCGCTTCCTGTTCGAGCCGGACTCGATGCAGCACCTCGCCACCGATCACTGCATGCCGATGATCTTCAATACGCTGACCGTCCGCGACCGCGGCGAAGCCTACATCTGCCGCTATCCTCTCGGCCACAGCCTCGCCGAAGAGAGCGTGGCGGACGTGTGGAGCTCGGCCGAACGATGGCAACTCTACCGCCGGCTCTCCGAGCAGGGGTGCGGCCAGCCGTGTTGGATTCGCTGCAACATTCATCCGTCGCCGGCGCCGGGGCGCGCGCTGAAGAAGGTCGCCTGGTCTTGGTGACCTCATCCGGGCGGCCGCGGTTGCAGGGCGCCCGGGGCACGACGGCTTGACCGCGCCGGGGTGGGGTGATTGAGGCGGGCGATGGCGATGCGATGTCTCGGTGGAGTCCTGGCTTTGGTTGTGGTGTTTGGTGTGACCGCGTGTAGTGACGACGACGATGGCCGCGCCGCCCCGCCGGCGCCGGTGTGCTCGACCCTGGATGACCCGCTGCGATGGCCCGATGCCGAGGAGCCTCTGTGGTCCAACGTCGGGGTCCTCCAGGTTGGCCGCGAGCGACCGCGCGCGACGTTCACCAGCTATGCTACGCGGCGCGCCGCCGTCGAGCGCGACCCGGACGGCGCCTGGGTGACGAGCCTGGCTGGTGTCTGGCGCTACCACCACGCCGAATCGCCTGCGGCGGCGTCCGTCGACTTCGTTTCGCCCGGATTCGACGATGCCGACTGGGATACGATCGAGGTCCCCTCGAACGTCGAGATGCTCGGCTACGGCGATCCGATCTACCTCAATATCCGCTACCCCTTCGATGCGTTCGAGCAGCGCACCGAGTTCCCGGATGTTCCGCTCGACGGCAACTCGGTCGGTTCGTATCGGCGCAGCTTCACCTTGCCCGCCGGTTGGGACCGGCGCAGCGTCTTCGTTCACTTCGCCGGCGTCGATTCCGCGTTCTACGTGTGGGTCAACGGTGAGCGAGTTGGCTACAGCCAAGGCAGTCGCACTCCGGCCGAGTTCGATATCACGCGCTTCGTCGGCCCCGGTGAGAACGTGATCGCGGTGCAGGTGTTCCGCTTCAGCGACGGATCGTGGCTCGAAGACCAGGACATGTGGAACATGAGCGGCATTTTCCGCGACGTGTACCTGTGGTCCGCTGGCGAGTCGCAGGTTCGCGACCTCGAGGTGCGCGCCGCGCTCGACGCGAGTCTGGAGCGCGGCACTCTCTCGCTCGCCGCAGATGTGCGGCGCCTGGTTTCGACTCCGGGCACGTTTTCGGTCGATGCACTGTTGCAGGACGCAGCCGGCGATACCGTGGCGCGCCTGCGACAACAGTCGGTTGCGCTCGACGCTTGCAGCGAGACGCGTGTCGAGCTCGAGGGCGAGGTCGAGTCGCCGCAACTGTGGTCGGCGGAGATGCCGAATCTGTATCGTCTGGAGCTGACTTTGCGGGGTAGCCGAGGGCAGGTGCTCGAAGTGATCCCGCAGGCGGTCGGTTTTCGCAGAATCGAGATCGACGGCGGTGTGTTGCGGGTGAACGGCCGGCCGATTTTGATTCGCGGGGTCAATCGCCATGAGCACCACCCGGAACGCGGTCACGTCATGACCGAAGAGGACATGGTCGCCGACGTCCTGCTGCTCAAGCAGCACAACTTCAACGCGGTACGCACGGCGCACTATCCGCACCTGCCGCGCTTCTACGAGCTCGCCGACGAGTACGGGCTCTACGTCGTCGACGAAGCCAATATCGAGACGCACGGCCTCTGGCTCGGTCGCGGCGTTCAGCCGGCGACTTTGCCCGAGTGGGAGGAGGCGCACCGCGAGCGGGTCGAGCGCATGATCGAACGCGACAAGAATCATCCGTCGATCATCGGCTGGTCGATGGGCAACGAGGCGGGCAGCGGGCCGACCTTCGACGCGATCAGCGATTGGATCCACCAGCGCGATCCGAGCCGCCCCGTGTTCTACGAGGGCGGTGCGTTTGGCTCGCTGGTCGAGGTCGGTGCCCACAGCGACGTCAACTGCCCCATGTACCGAACCCCGGCCGAGGTCGAAGCGTGGCTGCAGGAGCCGCACGACCGGCCGATCATTCTCATCGAGTACGCGCACGCGATGGGCAACAGCACCGGCAATTTCGACTGGTATTGGGACCTGTTTCACCAGTACGAGCAGGCGCAGGGCGGATTCATCTGGGACTGGATGGACCAGGGGATCCGGCTGCCGCTGCCGGACGGAGAGCCCGGCGAGACCTACATCGGCTACGGCGGTGATGTCGGGCCCAGGATATCGGACCGAAATTTCTGTATGAACGGTCTGATCGGCGCCGATCGCAACGAGCACCCCGGTCTGCGCACGGCGAAGGCCAACATGCAGCCGATCGCCGGCGAGGTCATCGATGCGGCGCTCGGCCGCGTGTTGCTGCGCAATCGCTTCGACCACCGCAATCCCGCCGGGTACCTGGTCGCGGCGTGGTGGCTCGAGATCGACGGCGCGGCGATCGACTCGGGTTCCTTCGAGGTGCCGAGCCTGCAGCCCGGGGAGTCGACCGAGGTCGAGATCGACTACTTCCTGCCGCCGATCGAACTGGGACGAGAAGCGCACTTGTTCGTTTCTTTCGAGCTCGCCGAGGACGCGCCCTGGGCGCCGGCGGGTCATGAGGTCGCGTGGCTGGACTTGCCGCTCGCCCACGGGCTGTTCCCGACCGCGACGATTGGTGGTGGCGAGCTGGAAGTCGTCGAGAACGAGACCGAGGTCGTCGTTTCGGGCGAGAGCTTCGCGCTATCCGTCGAGCGTGACCGATGCGAGTTGAGCACCTACGCGTTCGCCGGCGAGCCTCTGCTGGCGCAGCCGCTGCGGCCCTACTTCTGGCGCGCCTCGACCGACAACGACCGCGGTGGCGCTTTGGCGAACCGCGCCGCGGTTTGGCGGCAGCTCGGTCCGCTGGCAGCCGAGCAAACGGTGGTGTCGCGCGGCCCGGGAGAAGTCCGAATCGACATGCAGTGCAGCGCGCGGTCGATCGATGCTTCGTTCGATCTCGGCTTGCGCATTTTCGCCGGTGGCGAGGTCGCTGTCTGGCTCTCCTTCGAGCCGGGCGCCGACGCGTTACCCGAGCTGCCGCGTTTTGGCCTGCGCGCGGCCCTGCCCGGCGACCTCGACCGCCTCGAGTGGTTCGGTCCGGGTCCCGACCCCACCTACTCGGATCGCAAGCTGCAGCCGGTCGGTGTCTATGCCGGGGCGGTAGCCGACCAGCCGGTTCCCTACTCGATCCCGCAGGAGAGCGGCGCCAAGGCGGACGTGCGCTACGCAACCTTCGGCAGCGGCGAGCGCCGCCTGCTTGTCGTCGCTGCGCGGCCCTTCACCTACTTCTCCTTCAATGCTTCTCCGTGGAGCGTCGAAGAGATCGACGCCGCCAGCCACGCTTACGAGCTGGAGAGCGACGGCCTGATCCACCTGCACGTCGACCAGGCACAGCGCGGCGTCGGCGGCGACAACTCGTGGGGACTACCGCCGCAGGACCGCTACATCCTGCGTCCGACTCGTCGCGAGTTCTCGTTCTGGATGCGCGGCGTATCGGCCAACGACGACATCGACGCCCTGCGTCTGCGCGCGGTGCCGATCCGCTAGGCTCAGTGATTGGCGATTGGCGATTGGCACCGCCGCCTGCCCGCCGGACCAATCACCAGTCACTTCTGTCGCAGGCTACCGGTCCTTGTACTTTGCCAACTCGAGGCGGGCGACCATGCCGCGGTGCACTTCGTCGGGGCCGTCGGCGAGGCGCAGGGCGCGGGCCATGCCCATCAGCATGGTCAGCTCCCGGTCGGCGACGCCCTCGCCGCCGTGGATCTGGATGGCGGCGTCGACCACCGATTGCAGGACGTTTGGCGCGATCACTTTGATCGCCGAGATGTCGACCAGGGCGCCGAAGGTGCCGTGCGTGTCGAGGGCCCAGGCGGCCTTCAGGGTCAGCAGACGCGCCTGGTCGATCGCCATGCGGGCGTTGGCGATGATGTCGCGATTGCCGCCGAGGTTGGCCAGGGTCTTGCCGAAGGCGACGCGGTCGACGGCGCGCAGGCAGAGTCGTTCGAGGGCGCGCTCGGCGGCGCCGATGGCGCGCATGCAGTGGTGGATGCGGCCGGGACCGAGCCGTCCCTGGGCGATCTCGAAGCCGCGGCCCGGGCCGGCGATGACGTGGTCGAGTGGAACTCGCACGTCGTCGTAGACGATCTCGGCGTGGCCGTGCGGCTCACTCAGGTGGCCGAACACCGGCAGCATGCGGACGATCTCGACCCCCGGGGTGTCGACCGGTACCAGCACCATCGAGTGGCGCTGGTGGCGCTCGGCTTCGGGGTCGGTGACGCCCATGAAGATGAGGAACTTGCAGCGCGGGTCTCCGGCGCCGCTGGTCCACCACTTCTGTCCGTTGATGACGATCTCGTCGCCGACCACCTCGCAGGTCGCTTTCATGTTGGTCGCGTCGCTCGAAGCGACCGCCGGCTCGGTCATCGAGAAGCCTGAGCGGATCTCGCCTGCGAGGAGCGGCTCGAGCCAGCGCTTCTTCTGTTCCGGCGAGCCGTACTTGATCAGCACCTCGGCGTTGCCGGTGTCGGGCGCGCTGCAGTTGAACACCTCCGGCGCGAGGAAGCTGCGACCGGTGACCTCGGCGACGGCGGCGTAGTCGCGGTTGTTCAGTCCGGCGCCGTATTCCTCGTCCGGCAGGAACAGATTCCACAAACCGAGACGGCGCGCCTCCTGCTTGAGCTCCTCGAGGATCGGCGGAATGCGCCACTTGCGCCAGTCGTCTGTGTGGACGAGCTGGTCGGTGTAGGTCTGCTCGTTGGGAACGATCCGCTCGACCACGAAGCGTTGGACCTGGTCCACCACTTCGCGGGCACGCTCAGAATGCTCGAAATCCATCGCGCTTCCTCCGTTAGATCGGTCGCGACTCACCTCGAGTCGGCGCCGGGTCGAGGCAATCGCAACCGATCTGGGAACGCAAGCGCGGGCGCCGTTGCAATGCCGCGCGGGGTCAGCCACCCTGCGCGCGTTTCCATGACAGGAGGGGAGAGTCCATGCCCGCACCGATGACCAAAGCCGAGCGCGAAGAGTTCCTCGCCGGCGTCCACGTCGGCATCGTCAGCGTTGCCGAGCCGGGGCGCGGTCCGCTCACGGTGCCGATCTGGTACCTCTACGAACCCGGCGGCGAGGTCGTTCTCATCACTCCGCCCGACTCGCGCAAGGGCCGCTTGATGGAGGTCGGAACCCGCATCGGATTCTGCGTTCAAACCGAGGAGCTTCCGCCGAAGTACGTCAGCGTCGAGGGGCCGATCGTGTCGATCGAGAAGGCCGAGGTCGACGGCGACGTCCGGCCATTGACGCATCGCTACCTCGGCAAAGAAGTCGGCGACGGTTACGTCGACGCAACCCGCCCGGACGGAACCACCCCCGAGGTGGTCATCCGCATGCGCCCCGAGCGCTGGTTCTCGCGCGACTTCACCAAGCAGGCCTAGAGGCCTGGCCGAAAAATGGACTCCAGCTGCAAATCGTCATCCATCCGCGATCGCTGCGTCGCCGTGCGCCGGTTGATCGGCGAGACGCGCCGCTTCTTTGAACCTCCGCGTTTCGTTCGCTATGTCGGACGAGGAGGGCTTCGCGCGTGTGGGTTTGGCGTAGGGCGATCGTTGCGGTCATTGGTTTCGTCGTTTCGGTGTCGGCCGCGGCGGCGCTCGATCGCCCGAATGTGCTGATCGACTGGCAACACGGCGAGGCGGGCCGCCTGATCTACGACTGCGAGCCGGTGCAACTGTTGGGCGGTGGCGCGTGCCGGTGACGGCATCGTCGCGCGGCGCGGTCGCCGAGACCGATTGGGACGCCGCGGTCGTCGCCGAGTGGTTGCTGCGCATCGGTTGCGCCTGGTGCTTCATCGGCCACGGCGCCTGGGGGCTGTACCAGAAGGAAGGTTGGCTGCCGTTCTACCATGCGTTTGGAATCGCCGATTCCGTCGCTTGGCCGACCATGCCCTTGATCGGACTGCACGACATCGCTCTGGGGATCGCCGCGCTCGTCTACCCCAGCCGCGCATTGCTCGCCTGGATGGGGGTGTGGTGTCTGTTTACCGCGCTGTTGCGTCCGATCGCCGGAATGGGTTGGTGGGAGTTCCTCGAGCGCGGCGGAAACTACGCGCCGCCGCTCGCTCTGCTGGCCTTGGCGGGCACGGGGAGTCGGCAGTCGTGGTGGGCGCGGATCGAGCAGATCGGCGCGGTCGCGGATCGCCGCGCGATCGAGCGATCCGCCCTGGTGCTGCGACTCGGCATCGCCAGCCTGTTGATCGGCCACGGCGGCTTCGCCGCCTTCGAAGCCAAGCAGTACCTGGCGGGGCACTGGGCCGCGGTGGGGATCGACGTCGGACCGAGCGCCCTCGCGGCGATCGGCTGGGCCGAGATCGCCGCCGGCGTCGCCGTCCTGTTTTCGCGCTCGACGTTGTTGCTGGCGGCCGTGTCGGCGTGGAAGGTCGCCACCGAGCTGCTCTATCCGATCGCCGGCCAGCCGATGGACGTCTTCGAGTTCATCGAGCGCGGCGGTGACTACTTCGCGCCGCTCGCTCTGATCGCGCTGCTGGCAGCCAAACAGGGCCGTGGCTCGTAGGGGGCTCTGCGACTTCGGGCGTTCAGGCTGTTTTTATCCACAGATTACGCAGATTTTCACAGATTGGGTTTCTGGGTTCTCACTGCCGTAGTGTGAAGCCGAATCGGCGTAATCTGCGAAATCTGTGGATAAAAAAATGAGCCACTGCCGATCGCTCTTCTTATCGCAGTTGAGTGATACCGATCGCTGTTTGCGAGTGCGCTCACTTTTCCGCGTTGCGGTTGGAGAAGAAGAGTTGCTGGCCGTCGATGCGGAAGTCGTCGATTGCCTTTTGCCCGGCGTCCGACACCAGCCACTCGACGAACTTGCGGCCGAGCTCGGCCTTGACGTGGGGGTGTCGCTCGGGATTGACCAGGATCGCCCCGTACGGGTTGTTCAGCGGCGGATCTCCCTCGACCAGGATCTCGAGATCGCCGCGGTTGCGGAACGATAGCCAGGTACCGCGGTCGCTGAGCGTGTAGGCGTTCATCGCGCTCGCCGTGTTGAGCGTGGCCCCCATTCCGCTTCCCGTCTCGCGGTACCAGGTTCCGGATGCCGGGCGCGGGTCGACCTCGGCGAGAGCCCACAGCCGCATCTCGGCTTTGTGCGTGCCGGAGTCGTCGCCGCGCGACAGGAAGGTGTGGCGTCCCTCCGCCAGCTTGGCGAGCGCCCGCGGGGCATTCGACGTTTCGCGGATGGATGCCGGATCGTCGCGCGGGCCG
This sequence comes from bacterium, assembly GCA_030430165.1. Classification (GTDB taxonomy): domain Bacteria; phylum Desulfobacterota; class Binatia; order HRBIN30; family CADEER01; genus CADEER01. The sequence continues at coordinate 20,557 of JAUIGL010000070.1, forward strand.
AGAATGACGAAGTCGTTGTACATGACGTCGCGCCGCTCGATGCCGTATCCGGCGGCGACGAACGCGTCCTCGGAGGCGCGGTCGTGGACGAGCACGACGTCGGCGTCGCCGCTGCGTCCCATGCGCAGTGCCTGACCGGTGCCGACGGCGACGACGCGGACGTCGATCCCGGTCACCTCTCGGAACTTCGGCGTCAGGTAGGCGAGCAGACCCGAGTTTTCGGTCGAGGTCGTCGACGCGAGGGTGATGAACGGCGGGTCGCCGGCAAGCGTTCGCTCGCCGTTCATCGATAGGGCGACGAGCGCCGTCACGATCGCCGCGCGGCACAGCCGCGCCAGGGTTGGGATTACCATGTGAGCTCTCCACGCAAGAAGGCTTTGGCGGCGCCGGTCGCGGGTTCGGCGAAGAAGTCGGCTGCCGGCGTGTGCTCGAGCAGTCGGCCGGCGGAAAAGAAGAGGATCTCGTCGGCCAGCCGTCGCGCCTGGCCGAGGTCGTGGGTGGTCATGACGATCTTGGTGCCGGAGTCGGCGATCGAGCAGATCAGGGTTTCGATCGCGCGCGTCGCCGCCGGGTCGAGCGCGGCGGTGGGCTCGTCGAGGAACAGCACCTCCGGTTCGGTGGCCCAGGCGCGGGCGATCGCCAGGCGCTGCCGCTCGCCCGCGGACAAGACTCGGGCGGGGCGTTCGGCAAGCGCCGACAGCCCGGTCTTGGTGAGCGCTGCCTCGACCCGCGTTTCGCGCTCGCGACGAGGCGTTCCGTGTATGCTGAGTGCGTAGTCGATATTCGCCGCGGCCGAGCGCCGCAGCAGGACCGGCCGCTCGAACACCATCGCTTGCTTGCTGCGCAAGAAGATTGGATCGGCGGACGACCACTCGATCGCCCCGCTGGTCGGCTCGATCAGCCCATGCGCCAGGCGCAGCCCGAGACTCTTGCCGGCGCCATTCGGTCCGAGGATGACGGTGCGCGGCCCGCTCTCCAGCTCGAAGGAGATGTCGTCGAGCAGGAGCTTGCCGCCCGCTTCATACCCGACTTGGCTGAAACGGAGGGGCAGAATCGATGCCGTCGGACTCATCCGTCGATCGTCGCGGCGAGTCGACTGGCGAAGGTGGCGGCTGCGCTGACCAGCAGTGACATCAGGAGAAGGATGATGCCGAGGGCGAGGGCGAGCGACAGATCTCCCCGGCTGGTTTCGAGCGTGATCGCCGTCGTCATGACGCGGGAGACGTGGGCGATGTTGCCGCCGACGACGAGGACGGCCCCGACCTCGCCGATCGCCCGCCCGAAGCCGGCGAGCAGAGTCGTGACCAACTGGTAGCGTCCGTCCCACAGGAGAGTGGGAATCGCCCGCGCGGGCCCGACGCCGAGCGAACGCAGCTGCTCGTCGTACTCCTGCGCGAGGTCGGCGACCACCTGCCTGGTGAGCGCGGCGATGATCGGCAGGACGAGCAGGAACTGCGCCAGGATCATCGCTTTGGCGGTGAACAGCCAGCCGAGAGAGCCGAGCGGCCCGCTGCGTGAGAGGAGCAGGTACACGAAGAGGCCGACGACCACCGGCGGCAGCCCCATCAGGGCGTTCATGGCGACTACGGCCAGGTTGTGACCGGGGAAGCGGAACAGAGCCAGCGCCGCCCCCAACGGGAGGCCGACGAGCGCCGCCAGGCCCAAGCCGAGCAGCGCCACCTCGAACGAAAGCGCTACGATTTCGATGAGATCGGGGTCGAGAGTCAGCATCAACCGGATCGCCGATTGAATCGCGCCGAGGAGGTCGTCCATCGTCGCCAGACGATGCCGGCTGTGGCTGAGCGCTGCAACTGGCCCGAATTGATCTCGAGGGACCGGCGCTTCTCGTGGGGGCGTCGCCGACGATGCCGCGCTGCGGTTGATCGAAGGCTCAGGGCGTAAGCAGCGCCGTTGCCACCTGACCGTCCACCGGTCGGCCGGGGGCGATGTCGAGCAGCCGGGTCACCGTGGGGTGGATGTCGATTGCGTCGATGCGGTCGACTCGATTGCCGGCGCGGATGCCGTCGCCCCACGCGTAGAGGACCCCGGCTACCCCCGGGGTGTCGGGCGGATAGCCGTGGGTCGCTTTCAGCGAGCGGCTGGTGTCGAGGTACTCGGGACCGGTCCACGCCAGCCAGCGCAGGTACCAGGGCCACTGGCCACGGTCCTCGATCGCGTAGCCGACCTTGGCGGAGAGGATGAGATCGCCGACCCGGGGGCCGGTGCCGAGGTGCGACCACGACGGCTGCTGGTGCGGGCGAATCAGGTCGAAGGCTTCGTGGTCGCTCAGCTTGGCGACCGCTGCGTCGACCGTCGCCGGGTCGTCGAAGTAGAGGAACGCGGTGGTACCGGTCGCGATCACACGCGCCTCGATTCCGCGCGAGCGAAGAATGTACTCGACGTTGACGATGTGGGTGATCGGCAGCATGCCGTGGTCGGTGGTGACGATGACGGCTGCGCGCTCGCGCAGGCCGTTGGATTCGATGGCGTCGATCACGCTGGCGACGGCGCGGTCGACGCCGGCGACGGCCCGCTTGGTTTGTTCGGCGTCCATCCCCTGGAAGTGAGCCGAACCGTCCGGCCCCTTGAAGTACGCCAGAATCAGTTGCGGGCGTTGCTCTGCGGGGCGCTGCAACAGCTCGACGACCTGGCGCGCCCGCCCGGCGTCGTCGGGAAACTCGTCCCAGGTGGGGCTCAGGGTAACGCTGCGGGCGAGCTTGCCGCGTGACGACGAGACGTCTCCGTACCAGTCGAGCGTCGCCGTCGGCACGCCCTGCCGTTCGGCGACCTCGTGCAGCTGCTCGCACTCGATCACCCAGGCTTGGTCCTTGGAGTGATCGTAGAAGCCTCGCTCGGGGTCGAGGAAGCGGTTGCTGACGATTCCGTGGCGCTCCGGCCAACAGCCGCTGCTGATCGTGAATCCGGAAATCAGGGAGATGGTGGGGAACGGCGGGACCATGCGATCGGTCCACGAACCCTCGCGGGCGATGCGATCGAGGGTCGGAGTGTCGACCGCTTCGACCAGTGCCGGTGCGAGTCCGTCGAACACCATGACGACGACGGTTCGTCGCTCGGCAGAAGAGGGCGCTGGGTCGGCGGCGTAGAGCTCGGCGAGATCTTCGGGAAACCGCGGCAGCTCGGCCTGCGCCGGATAGTCGGCGCCGGTGACGATCAGCGCGACCGTCAGACCGGCGAGAATGGCGAGCGCGAATACTCCCAGGATGCCTGTTCTAGACACGAGTCACTACCTCCGACGACCGGTGATAGTGGCTCCGATGTCTGCTTGGCAAGGGCGGCCGCAGCGCGACGCGCGGCCGCTGCCGCGACATCGGCTGTGGCCGGATCGTGTTGCCGTCGTCGTGACCGGGGCTCAGATCGACAGAGTGACCTCGATGTATCCGAAGTCGGCATTCTTTTCCTTGCCGAGGCGGCCGACCACGGTGCTGCCGAACTGGTGACCGTAGTAGAGGACGAACGAGATGTGCTCGTTGACCTGGTAGGCGAGCTGGGTGTCGAGGGCGGTCATCAGGCTGCGCGCGCCGGCCGACGAGCGGGTGCCGTAGCCGAAACCGGTTTGCCTGTCCTCGAGGGTCGCGCCGCCGCCGAAGTACCAGAGGTCGTTGCGCTCGGTCAGCGAGATCCAGTGCAGGTCGGTTCGCCAAACCATTCCCTTGATCGGCTTGAGTACCAGCTGGCCGAAGATGTCCTGGTTGTTCATCAGGTTGTACGCCGTGGAGAACGAGTAGAGGCGGGCGGTGGGCAGCATCTGGAAGAACGTCTCGTGGCGCGAATCGTCGGCGTCGTCGTCGCCCGAGCTGCGGTTGAACCCGGCACGGATCCACGCCCCCCACGGTAGCGCGTTGGGGCGAATTCCGCCCTCGATCGCGTAGGCCCAGGCCGAATGGGTCTGCGCCGCCCAACTTCCGTCCTGGAGAACTCCCCAGACCATCGCGTCGATCGGGCCGATGGCCGTCGGCATGATCTGGGTCCAGTTGCCGCCGAAGCTGGAGATCGAGATGCCGCGCGCACCGGCGCTGCGGACGTCGCTCGGTCGGTTGTCGGCCGGCACCAGGCCGCGCTGGTCGCCGTAGTAGATGTAGAAGAGTCGGCCGGCGCCGGTGTCGGTGAACCAGGGGCGCACCACGTTCGCCGACGCGTAGACGACATCGATGCCGTCGATCTGCTTGTTACCGGCGAGGTCGAAGCCGCCCTGTCTCGGCTTGAGGTAGGTGGCGTTGAGCTTGACCTCCCCGGCATCGTAGCCGAGCAGGGCGCCGTCGTAGGTGCGGCCGATCTGCGACCAGTCGAACGGGCCGATCAGGCGCTCCGAGATACGGAACTTGGACACCCAGTCGAGCCCTGGGTCGCCGGAAAGCGCCTCTCGCCCCTCCGAGAACGAGAAGCGACCGCCCTGGGCGCGGATTCCCTCGATGCCGAGGTCGCGGATACCGATCCACGCTTGGTTGAGAAAGACCGACCCGTCGCTCGCCGCGTTGTTGTGGGCGCGGTAGACGGCGCCTAGTCCGAGCGGGCCGAGCATCGGGTCGGTGGCGTTGAAGGGCAGATCGATCAGTCCGTTGGCCTGGCCCTCGATCTTGACGTGAATCTTGTTGTCGTAGTCGTACTCGCCGCCGAAGCGGCCGCGCATACCGAGGAAGGTGTAGTCGTTGTTCGCGCCGTTGTTGGGCTCGAAGAAGTTCCACAGCTCCCATCGGGTGCGCAGGTTGCCGTAGAGGTCGAGCTTGCCGGGGAGGCCGGTGTCGATCGTCGCCGCGGTGGCGGGCGCGGCCAGCAGCCCGGCGGTCAGGCTGAGGCCTGCGGCGATCGAAAGCGTAGCCAACCGGCGCAGTCCGCAACGGATCGTTCCGGACACTCCATCGATTCGGTCTTTCTTCATGCCTCGCACCATCCCCTTTGCTTATTCTACCGACCGTCGCCGCCGATCGTTTGATGAATGAATGCCTCGAGGGGACCTTTAGCAAGCGCGGTGCCATTCGCTCCAGTTGTGGGCTGTATTTGGTGAATCTGTGGAATCCTCGAATGCCGCGCGGCCAGTCCCCCGTGATTCCGGTGCTCAGGAATCGGGCGGAGCTGCCCGATTGATCAGCAACCGCCGCTTCTCGATCCGATCAGCAAAGCCGTTGCTCTCGATCAGGCTGGCGGGATCGGGCGCGGTGCGAGTCGTCCTGGCTCTTGATCCGTATGAGGTCCGCGGCGCATAGAGCACGATGCCCGAACCGGCAACCGACTCCCGCCGATCGACGATTCTGCTGAGCGTGCTCGCCGCTGCGGCGGCGATTCGTCTGTCTCGCCTGGGGGACGCATCCCTGTGGCTCGACGAGTGCGGGACCCTCTATGCCCGAGAGTTACCGCTTTCCGTACTGTGGGTGTCGGCCTACAACTCTACGCCGCCCCTGTTCTACACGATCGAGAAGCTGTTCTCGGTATTCGGGCACAGCGAGCTCGTTTTGCGGCTACCCAGCGCCTCGTTCGGCGTGTTGACGATCTGGGTCATGTACCGCGCCGCTGCCGAGCTGGCGGGATTCAAGGCGGGCGTTGCGGTTGCGCTGGTGCTGACGCTGTCCTCGGCCAACATCGAGTTCAGCCAGGAAGCGCGGGCGTACGCGCTGCTCGGATTCTGCGTCAGCGTCGCCTTTCTCGGATTGGTTCGCCTATCGGCCTTGCTCGAGCGTCGCCCGGCCGAGCTCGGGTATCGCGAGCTGCTCGCCAACGGTGGCGCCCTGTTCGTCCTCGGGGCGGTCGCGGCTCTGTACTCGCACAACGCCGCCGTTTTCTTCATCGCGGCGTGCCAGGTCTTCGCGGTGTTCCTCTGTGCTCGCCAGGGCGAAGCGAAGTGGCGCTGTGCGGGCTTCTGGGTTGCAGCCAACGCAATCGTCTTCGTCGCCTGGCTGCCGTGGTTGCGCGCGTCGCTAGAGATTCTCGACGAGGGAAGGGGATTGACGTGGCTGCGTCCGGCAAGTGCTGCGCAGGCATGGTCGACGGTGCGCTCGGTTCACGGTTATCGCGGCGTGTGGACTGGTCAGCCCTTTGCCGATCTCGTCTTGGTTGGGCTGGCGTGCCTCGGGCTGTATCGGCTGCGCGATCGGCCGGTGGTGGTTCTCCTCGTCGCCGCTCTCCTGAGCTCGACTCTGGGAATGTGGCTGGCCAGCTTCGTCGAGCCGGTGTTCCTCTTCCGTACGATCCTCTGGGGATCGCTCTTCTCCGCCGTGCTGGTCGGTGTCGGGGTCTCCTCGATCGACGGCACGAAGGCGGTGCCGGTGTGGCTGCTCATCGCCGCACTCGGTCTGCAGAGTACGCGGGTCTATTTCGCGTTGGATACGGCGCAGAACGAGGACTGGAAATCCGCTGCTGCCTATGTCGCGTCGGCGGCGAGACCGGGCGACTCCTACCTCCTTTGCGCCGACTACGCCTCCGGCGTGTTCTTCTACTACGCCGGCGGGATTGCCGGCGGCGACACTGTGTATGGATGGAGCATCGGAACCGACGAGCTCCGCCAGGGGCAGCTCGCCTGGGCGCGCGCCTACCCGCGGGTTCGTTGGCAGCCGAAGTCGCAATCCCCCGTGCGACTTCCGGCGCCGGGGGATGGTCAGCTCTGGCTGATCGAGGGGCATTGCCGCGTCGGCGACCGCAGCCGGCCGGACCGGGTCCAACGAGCGGTCGTCGCCGCCGGCTGGCGAGCGCAGGAGGCGCGCCAGTTCCGCAGAGTTCGGGTCGGCCGCTACGCACAGTGAGTGCGCCGGCGAGCCGCCGTTGCGTGTGCGCAGGCGGCGTTTGCGGAAGCGAAGCTCGGCGGCGCGGACCGAGCTCTAACCGGCGGGTCAGGATGGCTCGTTGATTCGGTGCACCGGGAACTGTCATAGACACTCGACGAACGGCGCCGGCGGCAGTCGCCGTTTCGCCGCCGGGAGATGGAAATCGGAACGTCTGAAAATCGGGACATGGGATATCCGATCGAATGAGCAAGATTTCCTACGGCCGCGTTCTGACGGATCTCGCCGCCGCGGATCCGCAGCGGGTCGCCGTCTGCGTCGACGACGAGAGCGTCACGCGCCAGGCGCTCGAGCAGCGAGCGAACCGTCTGGCGCGCGTCTTTCTCGATCACGGGGTGGAACCGGGACGCCTGGTTGCGATCGCCTTGCCCAACGGGATCGAGTTCATTGCCGCGTGTTTCGCCGCCTGGAAGTGCGGCGCAGTTCCCAACCCGGTGTCGCCGAGGCTGCCGCCGCGGGAGCGTGCACGGATTCTCGAGCTCGCTGACCCGGCTTTGGTGATCGGTTTCGACGACTTCGCCGACTCGCCGTACCCGCACCTCGCGGCCGGCTTTGCCGCCGACTCGGCGGTGGACGACGCTCCGTTGCCCGACTGTACCTCGCCGCACGAGCGGGCGATGACGACCGGCGGAAGCACCGGACGCCCGAAACTGATCCTGCTGTCGATCAAACCCGAGTACGATACCGACCGACCCGCCTCCATTCTCGCTCCGAAGGGCTGTGTGCTCGTGCCCGGTCCGATGTACCATGCGGCGCCGTTCGGCTCGGCAACGCAGGCCGTTCTCGCCGGTGTCGAGCTGGTGCTGATGCGACGGTTCGACGCGGCGCGTTGCCTGGAGCTGATCGAACGACACCGGGTCGAGCAGATTCTGTTCGTTCCGACGATGATGCAACGGATCTCGCGCCTGCCGCAGGAGCAGCGCGCGGCGAGCGACGTATCCTCGCTGCGGGTCGTATTCACCGGCAGCGCGCCGTGCCCCGGTTGGTTGATGCGCGAGTGGATCGATTGGCTCGGACCCGATGTCATGCACGAGGTCTACGGCCCGAGTGAGCGAATTGGCGGCACCTTGATCACCGGCCGCGAATGGCTCGAGCATCCGGGATCGGTCGGCAAACCCTCGCTCGGTGCGCGGGTCCGCATCCTCGATCCCGAGACCGGTCGGGATCTGCCCGCCGGTGAGGTCGGAGAAATCTACGCGATGCCAGCCGGTGGGCCGGGGTCGACCTACCGCTACGTCGGCGCGGAGGCGCGCGCTGCCGACGGCGGATGGGAATCGGTTGGCGACATGGGGTATCTCGACGAGGATGGCTACCTCTACCTCGCCGACCGCCGCACCGACATGATCCTGGTCGGCGGACGCAACGTCTATCCGGCGCAAATCGAAGCCGCGATCGACGCCCACCCGGATGTGCTGTCGAGCGCTGTGATCGGGCTTCCCGACGACGACATGGGCAATCGGGTGCACGCGATCGTCCAGGCGCGCAACCATCTGGCGGAGGAGCGTCTGATGGAGCACCTGCGCGAGCATCTGGTCGCATACATGCTCCCGCGCAGCATCGAGATCGTCGATCAGCCGCTGCGCGACGACGCCGGCAAGGTGCGTCGCTGGGAGTTGCGCCAAGCCCGGATCGCTGCCGCCTCCGATGGTGTAGTGGCGGGTGGTCCGGCAGCGAAGGTTTGAAACGAAGAAAGGAGAGAACGAATGCCCGTCCAGCGAGAAGACGTCGTCGGCAAGCCGATCGCCGCCGCCAAGGTCCACTTCGAGCGCGGTCCGCTCTCGGCTTTCGCCGCGGCCGTGACCGACGACAACCCGATCTACCGCAATCTCGACGCGGCGCGCGCCGCGGGGTTCGACCAGATCCCGGCACCGCCGACGTTCACCTTCGCGGCGTCGAGCCGCGGGACCTTCGCCGAGGATCAGCCGCCCGATCCGACCGGTGGCCGAAACTACATGGAAGAGGTGATGGCCTCGTTGATGGCCGAGGGCGGGCTGGTGCTGCACGGCGAGCAGGAGTTCACCTACCACAAGCCGGTGCAGGCCGGTGACGTGCTGCGCAAGGACAGCAAGATCATCGATCTCTACGAGAAGGAGTCGAAGGGTAGGAAGATGACGTTTCTCGTGATGGAGACCGTGTTCAGCGACGATGCCGGCGAGCCTGTCGTGACCGAGCGCTTCAACCTGATCCACCGCAAGTGAGGTAGACGATGGCGAATCCAGTCAAGAAACTGAGCTATGAAGAGGTGTCGGAGGGGGACGAGGCGCCGGTGGTGAGTCACGCGCTGACCCGCACCGATCTGGTCGCCTACGCCGGTGCTTCAGGAGATCTGAATCCGATGCACACCGACGAAGTCGCGGCCAAGCAAGCGGGGCTGCCGAGTGTGTTCGGACACGGCATGTTCTCGATGGGCTTGCTCGGCCGCGCTCTGACCGATTGGGCCGGTGTCGGCAACCTCGCCGAGTATCGCGTTCGCTTTACCAAGCAGACCTGGCCCGGTGAGGTTCTGAGCACGCGCATCGTCGTCACCGGCAAGGGAGAGGAAGACGGACGTAAGTTGATTCGGGCGGACGTCGAGCTCCTCAATCAGGAAGGCGAGGCCAAGGTGTCCGGCAGCGCAGCCGTGGTCGCCGGCTGAGACCGGTGCCGGATACGGATCGCGAGTGGGCGGCACGAGCGATCGATCGGGAGTTAGCCTCGAAGGAAAATAAAGCCACGGATGAACGCGGATCGACCAAGGGGCATTCCCGGAATCATCTCAACCTCATTTTGAAAGACCCTGTTTTGACGGATGCCCATGCCGCTCAACTCGTAACGCCACGGTGATTATCCGTGTTTATCCGTGGTTTCTTTTGATCTTTGACGTAGGAGACAGAATGGCACTTTTGGAAGGGAAGGTAGCGATCGTCACCGGGGCCGGGCGCGGCATCGGACGCGGTGAGGCCCTCGAGCTGGCGTCGCACGGCGCCAAGGTGGTGGTCAGCGATCTCGGGACGTCCTCGAAGGGGGAGGGGGCGGACGACAGTCCGGCCGGAGAAACGGTGGCGCTGATCAAGCAGGCCGGCGGGGATGCCGTCGTCAACTCGGGCGATGTCTCGTCCTGGGCCGACACCGAGGCGTGTGTGCGGCAGGCGATCGACACCTTTGGCGGCCTCGACATCGTCGTCAACAACGCCGGGATCCTGCGCGACATGTCGATCGTTCGCATGACCGAGCAGGATTTCGACCTGGTGATCGCGGTGCACCTCAAGGGAACCTTCAACATGACGCACCACGCCTGTGCCTACTGGCAGGCCGAGTCGAAGGCGGGACGAAAGCGAAACGCCGCGATCGTCAACACGGTTTCCTCTGCCGGTCTGCAGGGGAATCGCGGGCAAGCCAACTACGGCGCGGCGAAAGCCGGCATCGCTGGCCTGACCATGGTCACGGCGCTCGAGGGCAAGCGCTACGGCGTGCGCGCCAATGCGATCGCGCCGGGCGGCGCGACCCGCATGGTCACCGAGATTTTCCCGCAGATGCAGACGGTCGAGGCGAACGAAGTCGGTGAGGAGTTCAACCGGATGAATCCCGGCAATTCGGCTCCGATCGTCGCCTGGCTGGCGAGCGACCAGGCGCTGCACGTGACCGGCCAGGTGTTCCGAGCCGTCGGCGACGAAATCGCCTACTACCACCCGTGGCGAGTCGGCACGCCGGTCAAGGCGGGCAAGGAGCCGGAGCGCTGGGACGCCAACAAGATCGGCGAAGCAGTCAACACCGAGATCTTCGGCAGCAGCGTTCGCGGTATGCAGATGGGATGAAAAAAGGGCGGGTCGGGCTCGGCCCGACCCGCCCTTTTTCCGGCGAGCAGCTCGTCCCCGTGCAGGGGTTACTTTTTCTCCGTCTCGTTCTCTTTCTTCTTCTTGACGGCGGCGCCCTTCATCTTGGCCTTTTGCTCGGCCACCTTCGCGGCCACTTCTTTGCTGAGCTCGTTGTCGCTGATGCCGAAGCTGGCGTTCATGCTGCAGCTCATCGTGACCGTCGTCTTCGCTCCGACCCAGGTCTGCGCGCCCTTCTTGCCGTCGCACTTCTTGGTCGGTTCGCCGAATCGCTCGCCGAGCTTCTTGGCGACGTCCTTGGCCTCGGGGCATTTGTAGCCCATCAGATAGAAGCGGTCGGCGATGAAGGACAGGGTCCCGTTGCAGTTCTCGATTCCGTCGAAGGAGACTTTCTCACCGGCGCTGTAGTAGGCCAGTTCCTTCTGGGTTCCGATCAGCGGCGTGAGGGACGAGAACTGTTTCTGCTTCACCTCGGCGGCGCTCATTCCGAAGGTCGCTTCGCCGACTCCGCGCGGCTCGTCGCCCATGGCGAGGCCGACGCTGGCGAGGGAGAAAAATACGAGAGTACCGAGTCGTAGGATTTTCATGGCTGCTGAAAAAGCAGACGGCCTGGGGCAATGCAAGAGGAGGCGAGCGGGCCCAACGGCGGCTGCCGAGATCCGCGCCATCGGGCGCTGAGGTCGGGGTGTTTCCCGTCGTTGGAACGCGGCAATTGCCGCATCTCGCGAAGCCGCCGCAGCCGTATCAGTCGAGGATCTCGACCTCGACTTCGCGCCGCCCCCAACGGCGGGCGTCCTGGTGCGAGTCGAAGTAGAGATCGAGCCGGCGCGGCCCGCGAATCGCGCCACCGCGGTCTTCGACGACCCCGTTGCCGTAGCCGGGCACGTACAGCCGGGTGCCGAACGGGTAGTAGTCGGTGTCGGCGGCGATGGTGCCGTCGTGGGCGAACCATAGCCACGGGAACAGCAGGCGAAACGGCAGGACCCAGGGGTGGGTCAGGGTGTCGGACGAGAACAGGCCGGGATGCGGCTCGCGCGGATCGGTTCCGCTCGCGGTCTTACCGGTGTAGCGCCGGCCCTTCGCCGATCCCTTGCTGACGTAGCGATTCCAGAAGTCGAGCTTCAAATACTTCCAACTGCCGCGCTCCCAGTCGGTGCACTGCGAGCACGCGCAGTACGCGGTGACCTCGAGGGTGCGCGTCTTGGTGGAGCTGCAGCCGCTGGAGCCGACCAGCAGCAGGGCGAGGCCGAACGCCGCCGCCAGCATGGAGGTCGTCGATCTCCCCGGCGGTCGGACGGGGCGCTGGGGCTCGAAGCGGGTCTGCACGGCGCTCGTTTCCTGTGGCACGGCTGATGGTAGCTTACGCGCCAGCGGCGGCGGCGCAAAACGCTCCGGTCGCGTCGGCCCGGAGCGGCGGATATGCTGGCGGGGCTCCGATGAAGCTCTCAGTGAACCTCAACAAGATCGCGCTGCTGCGCAATTCGCGCGGCGGCGACAACCCATCGCCGGAGAAGGCGGCGCGGACCTGTATCGCCGCCGGTGCCGCCGGCCTCACCCTGCACTGGCGCGAAGACAACCGCCATACGCTGGCGAGCGATGTCCGCCGATTGCGCGAGGTCGCCGCCGAGCTCGGCGCCGAGTTCAACCTCGAGGGCGACCTGCGCCGGGAGCTCGTCGATCTCGCGCTCGAGCTTCGCGTGACCCAGCTGACGCTGGTGCCGGTCACGCCCGGCGAGATCACCAGCGACCACGGCTGGTCATTGCCCGCCGATCTCGACCAGTTGGCTCCGGTCATCGCGACGGCCAAGGCGGTTGGAGTGCGCACCTCGATTTTCGTCGATGCAGTGCCCGAAGCGATGGCCGCCGCCGCCGCGACCGGTACCAGCCGCGTCGAAATATACACCGAACCGTACGCGGCGGCGTTCTCGACCGACCGCCGTGATGTCGAGCTCACTCGCCTTCGCGACACGGCGCGGGCGGCGGTTGCCGCCGGTCTCGGCGTCAATGCCGGTCACGACCTGAACCTCGCCAATCTGCCGACCCTGGCGCGCGCGGTTCCCGAGGTCGACGAGGTGTCGATCGGCCACGCACTGGTTGCCGACGCTCTGTATCTGGGGCTGGACGAGACGGTTCGCCGCTATGTTCGCGCTACGCGCGGCGAGGAGGCGGGTGTGGCGGCGGTCACTCGCGATCCTTGATTCGGAGTCGAGAACGCAGTAGCGGCTTCAGAATGAGTGATCCACCCGGTCGTAACCGGCTGCTCGATGCGGCCGAGCGGCTGTTTGCCGAGCAGGGGATCGAAGCTACGTCGGCGCGGGCGATCAACGCCGCCGCCAATCTCAGCCCGGCAGCTCTGCACTACCACTTCGGCAACAAGGAAGCGGTAGTCCAGGAGGTGCTTCGCCGCCGCATGCAGGGGATCAATCAGAGTCGTAGCGGCATGATCGAAAGGTTTCTCGAGCGCGCCAACCCGAGCGACATGAAGGGGCTGGCCGAGATCATCATCCTGCCGCTGGTCGACTACGCCATCGATACCGATTCTCC